>NZ_JBHXDC010000001.1:0-175358 GCF_042725135.1 Streptomyces sp. NPDC060366
ATGGGGGTGGTGAGGGTGGGGTGGGGGCTTGTTTCGATGTAGGTGGTGTGGCCGGTGTTGTTGAGGTGGGTGAGGGTGGTGTGGAAGTGGACGGGCTGGCGGAGGTTGTCGTACCAGTAGGTGTTGTTGAGGGTGGTGGTGTCGGTGGGCTGGGTGGTGGGGCGGGTGGTGGAGTGGAACGGGATCTGCGCGGCCTGCGGTGTGATGTCCGCGAGAGCGACCAGCAGTTCTGATTCGAGAGTTTCGACGTGGGGGCTGTGGGAGGCGTAGTCGACCGGGAGGAGCCTGGTCTGGATGTTGTTTTGCTGGCACTGGTCGAGGTAGGTGTGGACGTCCTCGGTCGTGCCGGAAATGACCGTGTGGGTCGGGGAGTTGATGACCGCGACCGACAGACTCTCGAACGTGGCGATCTGCTCGGTGACCTGCTCGTGCGGCAGGGTGACCGATGCCATGGTGCCGCGCCCGGTCAGCGAGGTCAGGGCTTTGCTCCGCAGCGCGACGATCTTCGCCGCGTCCTCCAGGCTCAGCGCCCCGGCGATGTGTGCTGCGGCGATCTCACCCTGCGAGTGACCGATGACAGCATCAGCGCTGGTGCCGTGGTGCTCCCACAGCCGCGCCAGCGACACCATGACCGCGAACAACGCCGGCTGAACCACGTCCACGCGCTCCAGCAGTTCCCCGGTCGGGTCGGTCAGGACGTCTCGCAGTGACCAGTCGACATACGGGGCCAGCGCTTTCGCGCATGCGTCGATGGACTGGGCGTAGACTGGCTCGGTAGTCAGGAGATCAGCGGTCATGAGCGGCCATTGGGCGCCCTGGCCCGGGAAGACGAACACCGTCTTACCCTGCGGCCGAGTCACACCGCTCACCACATGCGCACTCGGAGCACCCTCGCCCAGAGCCGCCAGCCCCTCCATCAGCTCGCCACGGTCAGCGGCGACCACAACGCCCCTGTGGGTGAGCGCAGCGCGAGTCGTGATCAGGGCGTGGGCGACCTGACCGGCCGTGATCTCGGGGTGCGCGGCAAGGTGCGCGTGCAAGCGGGATGCCTGCTCGGCCAGCGCCGGAGCGGTGTGACCCGACACCGGCCACACCACCACACCCGACCCAATCTCAGGGCCGGACTCCGCTCCGGGCTCGGTGACTTCAACTTCCGGAGCTTGTTCCAGGATGACGTGCGCGTTCGTACCGCTCATCCCGAACGACGACACACCGGCCCGCCTCAGCCGTGTCCCCTCGACCGCCCACGGGATGTTCTCCCTCAGGAGCTCCACCGCCCCCGCCGACCAGTCGACATGCGGCGTCGGCTCGTCCACGTGCAACGTCCGCGGAAGCACACCCTCCCGCATCGCCATCACCATCTTGATCACACCGCCCACACCCGCAGCCGCCTGTGCGTGCCCGATGTTCGACTTCAGCGACCCCAACCACAACGGCTGTTCGGCAGAGCGATCCTTGCCATAGGTGTCCAGCAGCGCCTGGGCCTCGATCGGGTCACCCAGCGTGGTACCCGTCCCGTGCGCCTCCACCGCGTCCACGTCCGACACCGACAACCCCGCGTTCGCGAGTGCCTGACGGATCACCCGCTGCTGCGAAGGCCCGTTCGGCGCCGTCAGACCATTTGACGCACCGTCCTGATTGACCGCCGAACCCTTTACCACCGCGAGTACCTGGTGCCCGTTGCGCTGGGCGTCCGACAGACGCTCCACCAGCAGCAGCCCGACACCCTCCGACCAGCCCGTGCCGTCCGCACCGGCCGCGAACGGCTTGCACCGGCCATCGGGCGCCAGCCCACGCTGCCGGCTGAACTCCACGAAAGTGTTCGGCGTCGACATCACCGCGACTCCGCCGGCCAGCGCCAGCGACGACTCGCCCTTGCGCAGCGACTCGCAGGCCAGATGCAGCGCGACCAGCGACGACGAACACGCCGTGTCGATACTCAGCGCGGGGCCCTGGAGCCCCAGGTTGTAAGCGATCCGACCGGACATGATGCTGCCGAACGTGCCCGTGAGCGCGAAGCCTTCCGCGCTCTCCCGCGCCTGCTCGGCCCAGTGGGCGTAGTCGTGGTACATCGCGCCGACGAAGACACCGGTCGCGCTCCCCTTGAGCGAGGTGGGGTCGATGCCCGAGCGTTCCAGCGTCTCCCACGCCGTCTCCAGCAGCAGCCGCTGCTGCGGGTCCATCGCCAGCGCCTCTCGGGGCGAGATGCCGAAGAAGGCCGCGTCGAAGGCATCGGCATCGTGCAGGAAACCGCCCTCGCTGGTGTAGGAGGTGCCGGAGTGGTCGGGGTCGGGGCTGTAGAGCTCCTCCAGATTCCAGTTCCGGTTGGTCGGGAACTCGCTTATGGCATCGGTGTGTTCGGCGACGAGGCGCCACAGGTCCTCAGGCGAGGTCACTCCGCCGGGGAAGCGGCACGCCATGCCCACGATCGCGATCGGCTCGTCGTCCGACCGGGGTGTGGTCACCGCGACGGCGGCGCCCCCGGCGATCGCGGTGACAGCGGCCTCGGTGGCGGACGACCATACATATTCGATCAGTGCGGCAGGTGTCGGGTAGTCGAACAGCAGAGTGGCCGGGAGCCGCAGACCCGTGCTCGAACTGAGCCGGTTGCGCAGGTCGACCGATGTGAGCGAGTCGAACCCGAGAGCCTTGAAACTGTCGGCCAGGTCGACCTGTTCGGACGCCACGTGCCCGAGGCTGGCGGCGACCTCCGTACGGAGCAGGTCGCGGATCAAGGTCTCCTGCTCGGCCTTGTTCAGACCGGTGAGCCGGACGGTGAGCGACGCCGAAGGGTTACGTGTCCCCGGACGGCCAGACGCGCTGCCGGGGCGACCGGTCGAGGGCGCGAGCGAGCCGAGTACGGGCGGGAGTTGGCCGGCCAGGGCCTGTGCGCGCAACGAGTTGAGGTTCCAACGCGTCGGCACTACAAGGGCGTTGTCGGCGGCGCAGCCCGAGTCGAGCAGCGGCAGGGCGTCCTCGGGTGCCAGCGCCAGTACGCCGCTGCGTTCCATCCTCGCCACGTCGGCCGCGTTCAGATGACGGGTGATACCCGATTCGGTGTCCCAGAGACCCCAGGCCAGCGACGTACCCGGCAGCCCGGCGGCCCGGCGGTGCTGCATCAGGGCGTCCAGGAAGGAGTTCGCGGCGGCGTAGTTGGCCTGCCCCGCGTTGCCGAGCACGCCGAAGACCGACGAGAAGGTGACGAAGACCGAGAGGTCCAGGTCCCGGGTGAGGTGGTGCAGGTGGGTCGCGGTGTCCACCTTCGGGCGCAGTACGCGTTCGAGCTGGTCCGGTGTCATGGTGTCGATCAGACCGTCGTCCAGGACACCCGCCGCGTGGACGACACCCGTCAGCGGATATGTGTCGGGGACCTGGCCGAGCAGCGCGGCCAGCGCATCGGCGTCCGTGGTGTCGCATGCGGCGATGGTGACTTCGGCGCCCAACGCCCGGAGCTCCGCACGTAGTTCGGCGGCGCCGGGGGCCTCGGCACCCCGGCGGCCGGTCAGCAGCAGGCTCGGGACGGCATGCCGTACGACCAGATGCCGTGCGACCGCCGCGCCGAGCGCTCCGGTACCGCCGGTGATCAGGACCGTACCGGCACCGTCCCAGGGGTTCTCCGGCTGCTCCGGGGATAGGTCGAGACGGCCGAGGCGTGGCACGAGGACCGTCTCGCCCCGCAGGGCTAGCTGCCGCTCGCCAGCCGCCACGGCGCTCTGCACAGCGACGGTGAGTTGGTGCTGGGGAAGTTCCTCAGCGGCCTCCGGGTCGAGGTCGACCAGCAGATAGCGGCCCGGGTTCTCGGCCTGTGCGCTGCGGACCAGGCCCCATACGGGCGCGGCCGAAAGCCCCGGCAGTTCTCCCTCCCCCGCCGCCACCGCGCCCCGCGTCACGACGACCAGCGTCGCGTCCACCAGCCCGGTATCCGCCGCGAAGATCTGAAGTTCGCTCAGAACGTGCCGAGTTGTGCGCTTCGCCGTGTCCGCCAGGTCGTCGGCGGCCTCCGAGGGAACGATGAGCGACACGAAGTCCGGCACGGTCGCGCCTTCGGCGACGGCCGCAGCGAGCTCGGTCATGTTCCCGTAGAGGGCCGATTCATCCGGAAGACCGCGTGTCGGCGCGCCGACACTGGCCCATGACTGCGTCGACAGGGCCGGCTGGGAGACACCGACTGCCATCGTGTTCCACTCGACGACGTAGTGGGCGGCCACGTCGGCGTTCGACCGGGCTGAAGAGAGCTGGGCGGCCGACGCACGTCGGAAAGCCAGCGACTCGACGGACGCGACCGGCCCGCCGGTCTCGTCCATGATGGTGAGGGAGACGGTGTCCTCACCCGTGGGGCGGATACGAGCCCGGACCGCCGAGCCGCCGACGGCATGGACACGCACCCCCGACCAGGCGAAGGGCAGGCGAAGGCCGTCCCGCGCCTCGTCCGGCGATTCGGGCGCGAGGCCAAAGAGCAGGGTCGCGTGCAGAACCGCGTCGAAGAGGGCCGGGTGAAAGGCGAACGGGGCGTCGGCGGCGTCGAGTTCGTCGTGCGGCAGCCGCACCTCGGCGAACACATCGTCGTCCGAACGCCAGGCTGCCGTAAGCCCTCGGAACTGCGGACCGTACTCATAGCCCCGGAGAGCCAGCATGTCGTACGCGTCGGTGAGTGACAGCGGCTGCGCCCCGGCGGGCAGCCAGTCGAAGTCAACGGGAGCGGTGACGGGTTCGGCCACCAGCCGGCCGCGCGCATGGCGTGACCAGGGCTCGTCCACCGGGGCAGGGGCCCGACGTGAGTACACCACGAGCGGACGCCCGCCGGTCTCGTCCGGAGCACCGACCGCGACCTGAATCTGCACCGCGTCCGTCTCGGTGACCACGAGGGGCGCTTCGAGCGTCAACTCCTCGATCGTGTCGCACCCGACGTGCTCCGCCGCGTGCATCACCACATCGATGAGGGCGGTTCCGGGGAGCACGGTCGCACCGAGAATGACATGGTCCCCGAGCCACGAGTGGTCCGCCTGGGCGAATCGCCCGGTGAGCAGCGTGCCACCGCTCTCGGCCTGCTCGACGGTTGCGCCGAGGAGTGGGTGGTCGGTGGTGGTCAGCCCTGCGGAGGTGAGGTCCCTGGTGGCGGGTGTGTCGTTGAGCCAGTAGTGGTGGTGTTGGAAGGCGTAGGTGGGGAGGTTGGGGTGGTGGTTGGTGGGCTGGGTGGTGGTGGGCCAGGTGAGGGGGGTGTGGTGGGTGTGGAGTGTGGCGAGTGCGGTGTGGAGGGTGTGCTGGTGGGGGTGTTTGGGGTGGAGGGTCCCGATGGCCGTGGCGTTCGGGAGGGTTTGGGTGGTGAGGGTGGTGAGGGTGGTGTCGGGTCCGAGTTCGAGGTAGGTGGTGGTCCCGGTGGTGTCGAGGTGCTCGGTGATGCCGCTGTAGTTGACGCTGTGGCGGAGCTGCTGGGTCCAGTAGTCGGGTGAGACGGCTTGTTCGGGGGTGAGGGGCAGTCCGGTGCGGTTGGAGATGACGGGCAGGGTGGGGGGTTGCGGGTCGAGGGTGGTCAGAGTGGTGCGGAAGGTGTCGAGGACGGGGTCCATGTGGGCGGAGTGGAAGGCGTGGCTGACGTTCAGCGCGCGGGTACGGATGCCCGCTTCGGCCGCGCGGGTGGTGAGGGTCTCGATCTCCTGAACAGTTCCGGAGACGACGGTGTTGGTGGGGGAGTTGCGGGCGGCGATCTCCAGCCCGGTGCCCTCGATCAGCGGGGTCACGTCGTCGGGGGTGGTGTGGAGGGTGAGCATCGTGCCCTGGCCGGCGGGGAGTTCTCCCATGAGGCGGGCGCGGGTGGTGACGAGGGTGGCGGCGTCGTTGAGGGTGAAGATGCCGGCGAGGTGGGCGGCGGTGAGTTCGCCGATGGAGTGTCCGGCGAGTGCGTCGGGGCGCACCCCGTAGGACTGGACGAGCCGGTAAAGGGCTGTTTCCAGGGCGAAGAGGGCGGGCTGGGTGTACGTGGTGTGGTGCAGGAGATCCGCCTCCGGCGTGCCCGGCTCGGCGAACATCACCGTCAGCAAAGGCACCGGGAGATGCGGGTCCAGTGCCGTGCATGTCTCGTCGAGTGCGTCACGGAAGACGGGGTGCGTGGTGTAGAGGTCGTGCCCCATCCCCGCGTACTGGGAGCCCTGGCCGGTGAACAGCACGGCGAGCTTCCCCGCCCGGTACCGCCCGGTCACTGCCTGCGGGGTGGGAGTCCCGGCGGCAACAGCGGCCAGCGCGTCCATCAACTGCCCGCGCCCGGTACCGAAGACGACCGCGCGGTGGTCGAGAGTCGCACGCGTCCCCGTAAGAGCATCCGCGACCGCCGGAAGATCAACGTCAGGCTGCTCCTCCAGCCACGCGTGCAGCTGCGAAGCCTGCGCGGTCAGAGCCTCGGCCGTGTGACCGGACACCGGCCACACCACCACACCCGAAGACCCGGGCTCTGTTACTGACTCGACGGGTTCAATCGCCGGGGCCTGCTCAAGTACCACATGTGCGTTCGTGCCACTGATTCCGAACGAGGACACACCGGCCCGCCTCGGCGGGCCCTCCCCGACCGTCCACGCGGTGTTCTCCGTCAGAAGTTCGACCGCTCCCGCCGACCAGTCGACATGCGGCGTCGGCTCGTCCACGTGCAGCGTCCGCGGGAGTACGCCCTCCCGCATCGCCATGACCATCTTGATGATGCCCGCGACACCGGCAGCTGCCTGCGTGTGCCCGATGTTCGACTTCAGCGAACCGAGCCACAACGGAGCCGTTTCCGGCCGGTCCTTTCCGTACGTCGCGAGGATGGCCTGCGCCTCGATCGGGTCACCCAGCGTCGTACCCGTCCCATGCGCCTCCACCGCGTCCACATCCGCCGCCGACAGACCCGAGTTGGCCAGCGCCTGACGGATCACCCGCTCCTGCGACGGCCCGTTCGGAGCAGTCAGACCATTCGACGCACCGTCCTGATTGACCGCCGAACCCCGCACCACCGCCAGGACCTCATGCCCGTTCCGTACGGCGTCCGACAGCCGCTCCACCAACAGCAGCCCGACACCCTCCGACCAGCCCGTACCGTCCGCACCGGCCGCGAACGGCTTGCACCGGCCGTCCGGCGCCAGCCCGCGCTGCCGGCTGAACTCCACGAACATGCTCGGACTCGCCATCACCGTCACACCGCCCGCCAGCGCCAGCGACGACTCGCCGCTGCGCAGCGACTGGCACGCCAGATGCAGCGCCACCAGCGACGACGAACACGCCGTGTCCACCGTCACCGCCGGACCCTCAAGACCGAACGCGTACGACACCCGACCCGACGCGACACTCGGCGCACTGCCCGTCAGCAGGTGCCCCGCCACCCCGTCGCCCTGTTCGCTCAGCCGTGGCCCGTACTCCTGGAAGGTGCCGCCCACGAACACGCCTGTCCTGCTGCCGCGCAGTGACTGCGGGTCGACACCGGCACGTTCGAAGGCTTCCCAGGCCGTCTCAAGCACCAGCCGCTGCTGCGGGTCCATCGCCAGCGCCTCACGCGGCGAGATGCCGAAGAGCGCGGCGTCGAATTCGGCCGCCTCGTGGAGAAAACCGCCCTCACGCACGTACGACGTGCCGTTCCGCGCGCTCTCGGGGTCGGGCTGGTAGAGGGCGTCGAGATCCCAGCCCCGGTCGCGGGGGAACGGTCCGATCACGTCGTGGCCCTCGGCGACCAGTCGCCACAGCGCCTCAGGTGAGTCGCTGCCGCCCGGGTACCGGCAGGCCATGCCCACGATCGCGAGCGGTTCGTCGGTTGCTCCGGCCGCCGTCACCGGCGTCGAGTCGGCTGTTTCGCCGAGGAGTTGGTCGCGGAGCGCGGCGGCCAGTCGTAGGGGGGTGGGGTGGTCGAACAGCAGGGACGAGGGCAGGCCGAGTCCGGTGGCGAGCGTCAGCCGGTGGCGCAGTTCGACGGAGCCGAGTGAGTCGAAGCCGAGGTCACGGAAGGCCAGGCGTTCCTCGACGGCGTCCGGGGATTCGTGGCCCAGCAGCGCGGCGGCCTCGCTGCGGATCAGATCGAGGACGAGCCGTCGGCTGTCGTGAGCGTCCCGGCCGGTGAGCCGGTTTCGCCAGGATTCCGCCTTGGACCGGGCCGGGCTGTCGGGCGATGACGCGCCGGTCTCCTCCGCGAACGCGTCCGGTGCGTCGGGGAGTTCACGTACGTCGGCGAGTTCGCGCACGACGGAGCCTGCGGACGGCCGGGGGGCCAGCCAGTGGCTCCGCCGCTGGAAGGGATAGGTGGGCAGCGGCACCCTGGCCGCCCCCGTGGGCAGGAGCGCGGCGCTCCAGTCGACCGCGACACCGTGCGTGTACGCCGTGGCTACGGCGGCCAGCATGTCGTCCGCCTCGGACCGGCCGGCCCGGCGGCTCAGGGGTACGAAGGCCGGCTCCGGGTCGTCGACACAGCCACGCGCCATCGTGGTGAGTGTGGTGTCGGGACCGATTTCGACGAAGGTGGTGACGTCGGCCTCGCGCAGCCGCTCCACGCCGTCGGCGAAGCGCACCGTGTGCCGCGCGTGCCGCACCCAGTAGTCGGCGGTGCGCAGTTCGTCGGGGTCGGCGAGCTGTCCGGTGAGGTTGGAGACGACGGGGATGTCCGGGGCGTGGAAGGTGAGTGATTCGGCGACCTCGCGGAAGGCGTCGAGCATGCCGTCCATGCGGGCGGAGTGGAAGGCGTGGCTGACCCGGAGTTGTTTTGTTCTGCGGCCCTTGGCGTGCCAGCGGGCCGCGACGGCCAGTACCGGTTCCTCGTCGCCGGCGATGACGGTGGCGTTGGGCCCGTTGACGGCCGCGACGGCGACGCGGCCGGTCTCCCCCGCCGCCTCCGCTTCGGTGGCCAGTTCCGCTTCGGTGGCCTCGATCGCCACCATGGCTCCGCCGGAAGGGAGTTCCTGCATCAGCCGTGCGCGGGCGGCGACGAGCGTGCAGGCGTCGGTGAGGGACAGGACACCGGCGGTGTGGGCGGCGGCTATTTCGCCGATCGAGTGGCCGAGGAGGTAGTCGGGCCGTACACCCCAGCTCTCCAGGAGCCGGAAGGCGGCGGTCTCGTAGGCGAAGAGGGCGGGCTGGGTGTAGGCGGTCCGGTGGAGCAGGGCGGCTTCGCGAGTGCCTTCGGGGGCGGCGATGACGCGGCGCAGCGGGACTTCGAGGTGTCGGTCGAACTCGGCGCTGGCGGAGTCGAAGGCGGCGCGGAACGCGGGGAAGGCCTCGGCCAGTTGGAGTCCCATGCCCGGCCGCTGGCTGCCCTGTCCGGCGAAGAGGAAGGCGGTACCGCCCCGGAGGGAGGTGCCGAGTGCGGCTCCCGCGGGGGTCCTTCCCCCGGCCAGTTCGGTGAGGTGGGTGATGAGTGTTCCGCGGTCGGGGGCGAAGAGGACGGCGCGCTGTTCGAAGGCGGACCGGTGTACGGCGAGGGAGTGCGCGACGTCGGCGAGACGGTGCGTGGGCTGTTCGGCGAGGAGGTCCGCCAACCGGGTGGCCTGGTCGCGCAGTGCGGGTTCGCTGCGGGCCGACAGGACGTAGGGCAGGGGGCCGTTCGCGGGCGCGCCCGTGGTCTGTGTGCCGGTGGTCTGCGCGGCCGGTGCGATGTCCTCGGTGGTGGCCGCCGTGGTGTCGGAGGCGTACTCCCGCAGTACCACGTGGCAGTTGGTGCCGCCCATGCCGAAGGAGCTGACGCCGGCTGTCAGTTGCCGGTCCGGGTGGGGCCAGGGGCGGGTCTCCCGGACGAGCTCCAGGCGCAGTTCCTCCAGGGGGATGCGCGGGTTGGCCTCGGTGAAGTTGAGGCTGGCGGGGAGCTGCCGGTGGCGTACGGCGAGGATGGTCTTGAGGAGGCCGGTGATACCGGCCGCGCCTTCGAGGTGGCCGACGTTGGTCTTGACGGAGCCGACCAGCAGGGGGTCCTCGGAGTCGCGCAGGGATCCGGCGAAGGCGCCGAGGGCCGCCGCCTCGACGGGGTCTCCGAGCCGTGTGCCGGTGCCGTGGAGTTCCACGTACTGCACTTCCGCGGCCGTGAGGCCCGCCCGCCGGTACGCGGCGTTGAGTACCTGCTCCTGCGCTTCGGGGCTGGGCTGGGTGAGTGCCTGGGTGCTGCCGTCGTTGTTCATCGCGCTGGAGCTGATGAGGCAGTGCACGGTGTCGCCGTCGGCGAGTGCGCGGTCCAGCGGCTTGAGGACGAGTACGACGCCGCCCTCGCCCCGGACGTAACCGTCGGCTCCGGCGTCGAAGGTGCGGCAGGCTCCGGTCGGCGAGAGGGCGCCGAAGCGGGCGGCGGTGAGGAAGCCCTCGCCGGCCAGGGCGAGGTTCACGCCGCCGGCCAGGGCGACGTCGGATTCGCCGCGCAGGAGGCTCTCGCAGGCGAGGTGGACGGCGACCAGTGAGGAGGACTGGGCGGTGTCGACGGTGAGGCTGGGGCCGCGCAGGCCCAGGGTGTAGGAGACGCGGTTGGCGATGACTCCGCGGTTGAGTCCGGTGGCGGTGTGCCTGCCGATGCCGTCGGGGCCGTGGTCACGGGTGACGGCCGCGTAGCTGTCCTCCATGGCGCCGACGAAGACACCGATCGGGGCGCCGTCGAGGGTGGCGGGGACGATACCGGCCTCTTCGAGGGCTTCCCAGGTGAGTTCGAGTACGAGCCGCTGGTGCGGGTCGACGGCGGCGGCTTCCTTCGGCGGGATGCCGAAGAAGGCGGGGTCGAACTCGTCGACGCGGGGCAGGTATCCGGCCCGCGCGGTGCTGAGCAGGCCGGCGTCCACCAGTGCCTGGGGGGAGAGCGATCCCTCGGGCCAGCGGCCTTCGGGGGCCGGGCCGACGGCGTCCCGGCCCTCTCGCAGCAGGGTCCAGAAGTCGTCCGGGCCTCCCGCTCCGGGCAGTCGGCAGGCCATGCCGACGACGGCGATGGGCCGTCGGTTCGCCGCGGGATCCGCGAAGGCGCTGCCGTCCCGGTCCGCGTCCTGGTGGGATTCCTGTCCGGCAACCGACATCGTCGGCACTCCCATCGACCATCCACGTGGCCCAGGCAGGCAAGGACTGACACTGCCCGGCTGTCCGCTTAGATGCTCGGCACCTCGGCTAAAGGCACTCTTACCAAGACCTTTGGCCGACGAAGGTGGTGATCCTAAACGAAAGTGGATCACCTATACTTTTCAAGGATTCATGAAGTTCTAGCAGATAGTGGATTATGGTACGAGGTACCGACAAGAGAGGACGAAATATGTCGGCCATGCCCGATACCGAGGCGGCGCAGGACGCGGCGGTCGCCCAGTTCGTCGAGCGGTTCGCGTTGAGCCTGTCCGCGTTCGCCTTCCCGCGTATGGCCGCCCGTGTGTTCGTGGCGGTTCTCATCTCCGAGAAGGGCCGTCTGACCTCCCGTGAGCTTGCGGACACCCTGCAGGTGAGCCTGGCCGCCGTCTCGCAGTCGGTGCAGTACCTCCAGCAGGTGGGGCTCATCTCCAAGGACCGCGAGCCCGGTCAGCGCCGTGACAACTACCGTCTGCACGACGAGGGTTGGTACGAGATGTTCGCCCGCCGGGACGAGGCGTTCCTCCAGATGGAGGAACTGCTGGCCGCCGGGTCCGACGCGCTGGGCCCGGACTCCTCCGGTGCGCAGCGACTGGACGAGACGCGCAGGTTCATGGAGTTCGTCAGGACCGAGGTCGCGGACATGCTGCGCCGCTGGCAGGAGTCCAGTGGCCGTCACGGCGTGACGGAGAAGTAGCGTCCCCCTCTCCCACTCCGGAGTGCGCCGGGGCGGGACCGTGTATCGCCGGAGTCGCGAGGGCGACTCCCCCGGCTGTCGGCCGTGTTGTTCCCGGCCCACCGCCTCCCGCGCTGTGATTCCCGTGCCGCGGGGTCCCGTGTCTTCAGGGGCGCTTCCTTCCGCCGTCCCGCGCCGAAGGGCCGAACCGTCGGCGACGGTTCGGCCCTCTGGTTCTCCCCGGGCGGTCAGATGCTCAGGTTCCGCCGCCGGAAGAGCGCGGCGCCACCGGCCATGAGCACGGCAGCGATGAGCAGCAGCACCAGCACCGGCCCCGCGGCGAACTCCGCGGAGGGCATCTGCGGGACATGGCTGTAAGGCGACAGGTCCAGCACCGCCTGCGGAAGCTCCAGCGCGGCGCCGACCTGACCGATCAGCAGACAGATCGCGAAGACGGCCCAGGGCAGTACGACCGACAGTCGCGGCAGCATTCCGAAGGCGGCGACGGTGACACCCGCCAGGACCAGTACGGCGGGGAGCCGCGCCAGGGCGGCGGCGGTGAGGTCGACGAGGCCGCCGCCGATGTCGCCGGAGGCGATGCCGTATCCGAGACCGGCGCTCAGCCCGCTCAGCAGGGTGAGGGCCACGATGCCGATGACCGCGCAGGCGATCTGGCTGGTCAGCCACCGGTATCTGCTGACCGAGGTGGAGAGCAGGGATTCGAGGCCGCCCGTGGTCTCCTCGGAGCGCATCCGGTTGAGCAGCTGCACCGCGTACGCGCCGATGGCCAGGCCCAGCAGTCCGACGGTCGCGGACAGATAGGAGTCCACCAGCGAGCCGGCGCCGCCCAGTTGTTCGACGATCTCGGCCGTGCGGTCGCTGTCGCCGACGAGGTCGTTGATCTCGTCGCCCACGGCTCCGAAGGCGAAGCCCATGATCACGACGCCCACCGCCCAGCCGAGCAGGGCGCCGCGCTGGAGCCGCCAGGCCAGGCCGAACGGGCTGAGCAGTGACGGTGCGGCGCTCGGCGGGCCGAGCTTGACGGCCCGCAGGCCCATGCCCACGTCCCGTACCTTGGTCAGCGCGAAGGCCGCGCCCACCAGCCCCGCGAAGGCGGCGACCGGCAGGATCAGCACCCACCAGGCGTTGTCGTCGAACGGGCGGATCTGCTGGCCCCAGCCGATCGGCGAGAGCCATGACGGCCAGGAGCTCGACACCCGGGTGCTGTTCTCGCTGAGTGTGCCTGCGGCGTCGCCGACCGCGCGCAGCAGGAACGCGAGTCCGAGGAAGGCGGCCGCGGCGCCGTTCGCGGCGCGTGAGCTCTCCCAGATCTGCGCGGTGACGGCGGCGACACCCGCGAAGGCGATGCCGACCGCGCCGATCGCGGCGCCGGCGGCGAGGGAGCCGCCGGCGGACAGTCCGCTGCCGATCAGCGTCACGGCGGTGACGAGCGCCAGTACCACGTTGGCCAGTACGGCGAGGATGAGTGCGGCGGTGAGGGCGGCGTGCCGGCCGACGGCGGAGGAGCCGATCAGCTCGGCCCGGCCGGTCTCCTCGTTCTGCCGGGTGTGCCGTACGACGGTCAGTGAGCTCATCAGCGCGGCGGCGACCAGGACGAGCAGCAGCGCCTGCGTCATCGCGGTGGCGCCTTCACTGGTGCCGGAGACCAGGCCGTTGAAGACCAGGGCCACGGCGTTCTCGGCCGCGCCCTGCTGGGCGCTGACGCGTTCCTGTTCGTTCGCGTACAGGCTGATGACACCGGAGACCGTCGACGACGTGACGAGCGTCAGCGCGACGATCCACACCGGCAGTTGGATGCGGTCGCGGCGCAGCGCGAGCCGTAGCAGGTTTCCCGTTCCGGTGAAGCTCACAGCTTGGCTCCGACCTCTGACCTCGGCCCGGGCAGCTCGTCGCCGTAGTGCCGCAGGAAGAGCTCTTCCAGGGTGGGCGGCGTGCTGGTGAGCGAGCGGACCCCGTACTGGGTGACGTGGCGCAGCACCGCGTCCAGGTTGCTGGTGTCGACGTCGAAGTGCACACCGTCGTGGTCGCTCTTGAGGTCGTGCACGCCCGCCAGCCCCTCCAGGCCGTCGAGTTCACGCTCGGTCTGTACGGAGATGGTCATCCGGGTGAGGTGGCGCAGCTCGCTCATGGTGCCCGATTCCACGGTCCGGCCGTCGCGGATGATGCTCACCCGGTCGCACAGGACCTCGGCCTCGGCCAGGATGTGGCTGGAGAGCAGGACGGTCTTCCCGGCGTTCTTGATCTCCAGGACGCTCTCCTGGAAGACGGACTCCATGAGCGGGTCGAGACCCGAGGTGGGCTCGTCGAAGATGAACAGCTCGACGTCCGAGGCCAGCGCGGCGACGAGGGCCACCTTCTGGCGGTTTCCCTTGGAATAGGTGCGGAACTTCTTCGTCGGATCGAGCTTGAACCGCTCCAGAAGCTCGTCGCGCCGGCCCTTGTCGATCCCTCCGCGCAACTTGCCGAGCAGATCGATGGATTCACCGCCGGACAGGTTCGGCCAGAGGTTCACGTCTCCGGGCACGTAGGCGAGTCTGCGGTGCAGTCCGACCGCGTCGGCCCAGGGGTCGCCCTCAAGCAGTTCGGTGGTGCCGGAGTCGGCCCGCAGCAGACCCAGCAGGATGCGGATCGTCGTGGACTTGCCCGCGCCGTTCGGGCCGAGGAGGCCGTGCACCTCCCCTCTGGCAACTGTCAGGTCCAGCCCGTCGAGTGCTCGCACCGGACCAAAAGTCTTCACCAGGTTCGACACATGAATGGAGTTCATCACTCTCAACATATATCAAACATCAGCGAACTTGTGAAATGTGTGAGCGCAGCCAACTACTGGTCGTATCAACGGAGTTACCCCGCACCGGGTTACCGACACCGGGTGCCGACGGGGCAGGCCCCGTCCGGAACCCCACCCGGACCCCGTCCCGCGGCACTTCCCCGCGCCGCGCCGGGCACCCCCCGACCCCCGGCGCGGCGCGGGATCAGGACCCCGAAACATACGCGTAACAGGGCTGACAAACAGTCACGATCCTTAAGGGGGCCTTGGGCCCGACTAGGGGCGGGGGTAGGGGTTATGAGCCCGCCACCCGGTCTCCTAGTGTCCTTCTCGCCGCACCCCCTCACTGTCCGAACAGTGCCGGGTGCGTGCCGCCTCGACTGTCCTGGGGCGAAGACACGACGGGGGAGTCGGTCGAGTGCTGTGGGCACGGTCGCCCATGGCACTCGACCGGAGCCGTCATCTCAGGAAGCGATCAATCAGGAAGAGGCTCGTATGAAGTACGAGATACTTGGGCCACTGCGAGTGACTGACGAGAACGGCAGTTACTTCATCAACGCCAGGAAAATGCAGGTCCTGCTCACCCTGCTGCTCATCAGGGCGAAGCAGGTCGTTTCGATAGACGAGGCGATCACCGAGATCTGGGGCACCAACCCACCGCGCCGGGCCACCGCCGGCATCCATGTGTACATCTCGCAGTTGCGGAAGTTCCTGACCCGGCCCGACCGGGCCGAGAGTCCCATCCTGACGCAGCCACCCGGCTACTTCCTGAACCTCGGCGACGACGAGATCGACGTCCATCAGTTCCAGGCGCTGATGCACCAGGGCCGCGAGTCCATGAAGGCGAGTCAGTACACCGACGCCTCGGCCTCCTTCGAGAGCGCGCTCGCCCTGTGGCGCGGGCCCGTACTGGGTGAACTCCACGGCGGACCCGCCCTGGAGGGCTTCACCGCCTGGACCCACGAGACACGGCTGGAGTGCACCGAGCTGCTCGTGGAGGCCCAGCTCAGTCTCGGCCGCCACCTCGAACTGGTGGGCCGCCTGTACTCGCTGACGGCCGAACACCCTCTGCGGGAAGCCTTCTACCGCCAGCTCATGCTCGCCCTCAGCCGCTCCGAGCGGCAGGCCGACGCCCTGCGCGTCTACCAGCACGCACGGAGCATCCTCAACGAGGAGCTGGGCCTGGAGCCCTGCCGTGCACTGCGGGAGATGCAGCGGGCGATCCTCGTCAACGACGAGCGGCTCGAAATCGCCACCGCGGCGTGACCGACACGGACCACGAGAGGACGCCGCGGGGACCGCGGCGTCGCTCGACGGCGCCGTACGGGCCCGCAGGCCCGTAGAGATCGGCTCGACACAGGCCGGATCACCGGACACCGGGGGTCCGGCCCGAGCACCGTCCGGCCGAAGCACCCTCCGGCCGAAGCACCCTCCGGCCGACGCACCCCTCCTTACCGGGCCGTTTCACCGGCGGTCGTACGGAGAGTCGCGGTCGCCCACCGGCTCACACCCCCCTCCGCCCCCCTAGACCGACGGCGGACACCCCCTAATCGAGTTCCTGAGGCTGTCGTCCCGCACAGGTGCCTTTTAGATTTCCGGCATATTTCACATCCCGAACCCGGCAAGCAGGTTAACCATGATCACCATCCCGCAGAAAGACTCCCGCATCGGAGTCCACGTGGACGAATTCGATGCCATGACCGCTGCGGCGGAGGATCTGACCGCACTGAAACAACTCATCTACACCGACCGGATCGTGGTCCTCCGCAACCAGCGCCTCTCGCCTGCCGAGTTCGTGGAATTCGGCAGGCGGCTCGGCGAGGTGGAGACCTACTACCAGCCGATGTACCACCACCCCGAGCACAAGGAAATATTTGTCTCCTCGAACGTGAAGGAGGACGGGGCTCAGGTCGGGGTGCCGCAGACCGGGAAATTCTGGCACCACGACTACTCGTTCATGCCTCGTCCTTTCGGACTGACGCTGATATACCCGCAAGTCGTGCCCCAGCGGCACCGCGGCACATACTTCATCGACATGGCACGGGCCTACGAGAATCTGCCCGCCGGGCTCAAGGCCGAGATCCGGGGCAGCCGTGGTCTGAACAGTGTGCGCCGCTATTTCAAGATCCGGCCCACCGATGTCTACCGCCCGATCTCCGAAGTCCTCGCCGAGATCGAGTCGGTCACACCGGCCGCCGCGCACCCCACCGTCTTCACCCACCCGGTCACCGGTGAGCAGGTGCTCTACATCAGCGAAGCCGTCACCTACCGGCTGGAGGACGCCGCCGGCAACGGACTCAGGCAGGGCCTGCTGGAAGAGCTGTTCGAGGCGTGCGGTCAGGCCGACACCACCTTCACCCACGACAACATCCACCTCCAGACCTTCCAGAAGGGCGACATGCTCCTGTGGGACAACCGCAGCCTGGTCCACCGGGCCCTGCACACGGTGAACCCGGAGCCGACCGTCTCGTTCCGGGTGACCGTGCACGACGAGCACAACTTCTATCCCGGCATCGGCTGAGGGGGCGACGTGCAGTTCGGCCATGACGAGGACCTGCTGGAGCGGGCGCTGCGGGTGTACAAGCCCCACTGCCGGTATCTGACGTCGACCGTCGTGACGGCCAAGGGCGACCCCGCGGACCAGGGCGGACGGGTCGGCGTGCGCGGCCAATTCCACATTCCGGAGTCCTGTTACATCGACGACACCGGCCACTTCAACGCGGTCGAGTTCAATCTCTGCTTCAACCAGATGATTTATTTCATCATGGCCAAAGCGGTCAAGGAGCGGCTGATCCGTGCCTTCGCCGACTGGACCATGGAGGACTACTGGACGCGGCAGCTCCCCGACATGTTCATCGTCGATTTCCGCAGCACGTTCCGCCGCGCCATGCGCGGCCGGCACTTCTGGGGTGAGCTCGACATCGTGGATGTCGTGCAACGCGACGGCGGGAACGGCCCGTTGCTGATCCTGAGCACTACCTGCCGGTACGGCGAGGACGAGAAGACGGCCTGCCACGGCACGGTGCGCCTCGCCCTGAAGAACCCCCGCCCGGCCGTCACGGCCCCGGCCTGACCCCGTACTCCCGTCAGCAGCCCACTCAGCCGTCCGGCCCTCCCGGCCGACCGGCCGACCGGAAGTAGGAGCCTTGCCCACCACGTACGACGAGCCCGTCGCCATTGTCGGTATCGGCCTGCGGCTGCCCGGCGCCAACGACACGCCGGACGGGCTCACCGAGTTCCTGCGTGCCGGACGGTCCGGCCTGGGCCCGGTCCCCACCGACCGCTGGGACCCCGAGGGCCTGACGTCCGACGACCCCGACGCCAAGGGCACCATGCGGTGTGCGCAGGGCGGATTCCTCGACAAGCCGGACCACTTCGACGCGAAGTTCTACAACATCTCGCCGAAGGAGGCCGACTACATCGATCCCCAGCAGCGGCTCGCGCTGGAGGTCGCCTGGGAGGCCCTGGAGGACGCGGGTATCGACCCCACCGGGCTGCGCCACGGGGACGGCGCCGTCTACGTCGCCGTCAGCAACATGGACTACGCCGCCGAGATGATGGCGCTGCCCGTGGCGGAACTCAACGGCTACATCGGCACCGGCATGGCGCACAGCGCCGTGTCCGGCCGCATCTCCTACTTCCTCGGGTGGCGCGGTCCCAGCATCACCGTGGACACCGCCTGCTCCGCGTCACTGGTCGCCGTCCACCTCGCGGCGCGGGCACTGCGCTCGGGCGAGTGCGGCATCGCGCTGGCCGGCGGCGTCAACACCATCCACAGCCCGCGCGGGCACATCATCGCCTCCCAGTCGAAGATGCTCGCGCCCGACGGGATCTGCAAGACCTTCGACGACTCCGCCGACGGCTACTGCCGCAGCGAGGGCGGGGCGATGATCGCCCTGAAACGGCTCTCCGACGCACAGCGGGACGGCGACCGTGTCTACGCCGTGGTCCGAGGCTCCGCCGTCGGCCAGGACGGTGAGAGCAGCGCGCTCATGGTGCCCAACGGAGCCGCCCAGGAGAGCGTCATGCGCAGGGCGATCGACAGCGCCGCGCTGACTCCGTCCGACATCTCCTACGTCGAGGCGCACGGAACGGGCACCTCGCTGGGCGACCCCATCGAAATGGGCGCCATCAGCTCCGTGTTCGGCCGGTCGCACTCCCCCGACGCCCCCGTGACCGTCGCCTCGCTCAAGACCAATCTCGGGCACATGGAGGCCGCCGCCGGCATCGGCGGGCTCGTCAAGACCGCGCTCCAACTGCGGGAAGCCACCATCTTCCCGCATCTGAACTTCACCACCCCCTCCCGGCAGATCCCGTGGGACACCGCCCCGGTGACCGTGCCGACGACACTGCGGCCCTGGAAGGCGGCGACCCGTCGCGGCGTCGTCAACTCCTTCGGCTTCGCAGGGACCATCGCCTCGGTCGTCCTGGAGGAGGCACCGGCCGGGCCGCCCGCCGAGACGGACGGGGGACGCGAGGTGCCGCCCGGCCCGCATGTCTTCGCGCTGTCGGCGAAGACCGCTCCGGCGCTCCGGGGCCAGATCCAGCGCTATCAGGAACTGCTCGCCGACCGGCCGGAGCTGGACGTCGGCGAGCTGTGCGCCGGTGTCGGCGCCGGCCGGGCGCACTTCCCGCTGCGCGTCGCGGGAGTGGTGCGTGACCAGGAGGATGTCGCCCGGCTGCTCGACCGGAGCCGGACCCGCGCCGCCAGGACCGGAAGGAACCCGGACACCGCGAAGGTGGCCTTCCTCTTCTCCGGCGGCGGTTCGCAGTACGTGGGCATGGGACGCCCGCTGTACGAGCGGTTCGAGGTGTTCCGGGACCGTCTGGACACCTGCGACCGGCTGTTCGCCCCGCATCTGGGCAGATCCTTGCGGGACATGATCCTCGGTGACGTCGAGGACGCCGAACTCATCCACGAGATCCGCTACATGCAGCCGGCACTGTTCTCGCTGGAGTACGCGGTCGCGGAGCTGTGGATGTCATGGGGCATCACCCCGTCCGTCGTGGTGGGACACAGCATCGGCGAGATCGTGGCCGCGACCGTGGCCGGAGTCTTCGGCCTGGAGGACGCCGTCACCCTGATGGCGGCGCGTGGTGAGCTGATGCACGAGTCACCGCCGGGCGCCATGGCCGCCGTCGAGGCCACCACCGACGAGGTCGCCCCGCTGCTGGCCGAACGCCCCGACCTCTCGCTCGCCGCCGTCAACGGCGCGAACCAGCTGGTGATATCCGGCGGCGAGGAGTCCCTCGCCCGGGTCGTGGAGGTCCTCGCGGCACGCGGTATCCGCACGAAGCGGCTCGCGGTCTCCTGCGCCTCGCACTCCCCGCTGATGGCCGAGGCCGCCGAGCGGCTCCGCGAGGTCGTCGCCGGACTCACCTTCCACGAGCCGCGGTTCACCCTGGTGTCCAATCTGACGGGCGCGGTCGCCGCGCCCGGCGAACTCGCCTCCGCCGACTTCTGGGCCCGCCACCTCCTCGAACCGGTGATGTTCGCCGACGGTCTGCGCGCCGTCGCGGCCCGGGGGCGGCACGCCTTCGTCGAGATCGGTCCGGCGACCGACCTGATCGGCATGGGCAAGCAGTGCCTGCCCGCCGACGAACACCTCTGGCTGAGCAGCCTGCACCCCGAGGACACCGACGGCACCGTCGTGCGGCAGTCCCTCGCGCAGCTCTACGTCAGCGGCGCGCCGGTCGACTGGACGGCCCACCACGGTCGGCCCCGCCGCACGATCACCCTGCCCACCTACGCGTTCGACCGCCGGCGGCACTGGCTCCCCGAGGCCGCCGCCGCGCCGCGGCGCACCGGCGGCGACACGCACCCCCTGCTGGGTCGGGAGATCACCACCGACGAACAACGCGCCGCCGGTACAAGGGAGTTCACCGCCCGGCTGGGCGCCGGGCAGCCCGCGTACCTGGCCGACCACAAGGTGATGGGCAAGATCGTCTTCCCGGGGGCCGGCTATCTGGAGATCCTGCTGGCCCTCCAGGACGCCGTCCACGGCGAGAGCGGTCTGCCACTGACCGGCGTGACGATCCACGAGGCACTGTTCCTCGACGAGAGCGCGACCACCGAGATCCGCACCCGGCTGTACCCGCGGAAGGGCGGTACGGCCGGGGTCGACATCGTCAGTCTGGCCGAGGCCGGGCACGGGGACGGGGACCGGCCCGCGCTGGAGAGGCTCCATGTCACCGCCACCATCGCCACGGACGGGCACGCCGGGGACGGTGACGCGCTGGCGGCGACGGAGAATGGGCTCCGCGGCGCGTCCGACGCTGCGGGCACACCGCGGGCCGAGCACCGGGCCGACGATCTGTACGCGGAGTTCGCCGAGTTGGGCGTCGACTACGGCCCGGGGTTCCGGGGCCTGGAACATGTCGGGCTCCACGGCGACGACCTCGTGGTGGGCCGGTTGCGCGGCGTCTCCGCCGCCCCCGCCGAGCTGCTGCCCCCCGCCGTACTGGACTGTGCGTTCCAGACCCTTGCCGCGCTCTCGCGCGAGGGTGACGCGGTCGCCATGCCGGTCGGCTTCCGCCGCTGCCGGCTGCTGCGCAAGCCGCGCGGCGCCGCACTGCGCAGCGTGCTGCGCCGTACCCCTGCCCCGGATCCGGACGACCTGCCCCGCGCGGATCTGCTGATACTGGACGGGGACCGCACCGTCTTCGTCCTGGAGGGCCTGGCCCTGCGCCGGGTGACGAACGCGGCTCCCGACCGGGAGCGGATGTACTCCGAGGTCCGCTGGGTGAAGCGGTCCCTGCGCACGGAGAACCGCGAGCCGCGCCGCGTGCTGCTCGTCGGCGCCGGACGGGAGAGCCTCGACCAACTCGCGGGGGCCGCGGCCGGGCAGAACACCGAGCTGGCGGTCGCGGCCGACGCGGAGCAGGCGCTGGCGCTGCTGGCGGACCGGCCCACCGACGTGTGCTGGTTCTGGCGCGGCAACGGCTCCGTACCCGACGGCGGGGATCAGGACGCGGCGGGGCTGCGGGCCGAGTGCGAACGCAACTACCGCGACCTGCTGGCGCTGCGGGACGGCCTGGACGCGGCGCGCTTCGGCGGCGGCCGGCGTCTCTGGCTGATCACCGAGGGCGGTCAGTGGGTGCCCGGCGACAGCGCGTGGGACACCGGTACGCCCCCGGCCGCGGCGACGCTGTGGGGCTTCGGCCAGGTCATGTGGACGGAGTACCCGGCGTACCGCGTGACGCTGGTGGACCTTCCCGGCGGCGGACGCGACCTGAGCCCGCTCCTGGCCGAGTGGTCGGCCCCCGATTCGGCCGAGTACCAGATCGCCTACCGCTCCGGGCTGCGCCATGTGCGACGGGTGTACGCGGAGACGGGAGGTCCGCGCACGGACGTCGAACTGGTCGTCAAGGAGTACGGCCGGCTCGACGGCATCGTCCCGGTGCCACTCCAGGAGGCGCCCGCCCCCGAGGGGGACGAGATCCAGGTACGGGTCCACGCCGCGGGTCTCAACTTCAAGGACGTCCTCAACGCGCTCGGTCTGCACCGGGAGCACGCGAAGGCAGCCGGACTGGACGACACGGCACTGCCGCTCGGTCTGGAGTGCGCCGGAGTGGTGACCGCGGCCGGCCCGGACGCGGAGTTCTCCGTGGGTGACGAGGTCGTCCTCGCCCATCCGGGCTGTCTCAGGCAGTCGGTGACGTGCGCGTCGGCGATGGCGGCCCGTAAACCGGCGCATCTGTCGTTCGCCGAGGCGGCGGCCCTGCCCACCGCGTTCCTCACCGCGTATCACGGGCTGCACCACCTCGCCGGGATCAAACCCGGTGACCGGGTCCTGATCCACGCCGCCGCCGGCGGTGTCGGCCAGGCCGCGGTCCGGCTCGCCAAGCTGGCGGGAGCGGAGATCTTCGCCACGGCCAGCCCGCACAAATGGCCGCTGCTGCGCGCCCAGGGCGTCACCCGTCTGGCGAATTCGCGCACCCCGGAGATCGCCGACGAGATCCTCGCGGCGACCGGCGGGGCGGGGGTCGACATCGTCCTCAACAGCCTCGCCCAGGAGTTCATCGAGGAGAGCGTCCGGGCGCTGGCCGAGGGCGGCCGGTTCGTCGAACTCGGCACCATGAGTGCGTGGACCGCGCAGGAGATGCGCCGCAAACGGCCCGACGTGACCTACCACACGGTCGATTTCGGCGTCTACGATCCCGCTCAGGCCCAGCAGTTGGCCCGTGACGTGCTCGGTAGCGTGATGGAGATGGTGAACAGCCGGGAGCTGACGCCCATCCCCACCACCGCGTACACCCTCGACGAGGTCGAGGAAGCCTTCAGCGTGCTCAGCAGGGGCGCCAACATCGGCAAGGTCGTCATCGGATTCGGCGAACGCGCCCCGGAGAAGACGGCCGACACCGGAATCCGGCCCGACGAGACGTATCTGGTCACCGGTGGCTTCGGCGCGCTCGGGGGCGTCGTCGCGGAGCGCCTCGTCCATCTGGGAGCCCGCCATCTGGCGCTCCTGGGGCGCCGCGCCCCGGCGCCCGGGGCACTGGACGCGCTCCGGGAGCGCCTCGGGGCCGGCACCGAGATCACCACCCTCACCGGGGACATCGGGGACCCGGACGACGTCCGCCGGATCACGGCGGTCCTCGGCGCTCTCCCCCAGCCTCTGGGCGGTGTCGTCCACGCGGCCGGTGTCCTCGCCGACGCCCCGGTCACGGCCCAGACATGGGAGAACATCGACACCGTCTTCCGGTCCAAGGTGTACGGCAGTTGGCTGCTGCACCGGGCCACCGAGCACTTCCCGTCGTTGCGGTTCTTCGTCGGCTACTCGTCCGTGGCCTCGGTCGTGGGCTCGCGGGGACAGGCGAACTACGCGGCCGGGAACAGCTTCCTGGACACGCTGATGTGCCGCCGCCGCACCGCCGGGCTGCCCGCCCTGAGCGTCAACTGGGGCGCCTGGGGCGACATCGGGCTGGCCAGCGGAATGGAACAGCGGCACATCGCGAATGTGGAGGACCAGGGCTTCTCGTTCTTCGGGCCCACCGTCGGCATCCGCGCCCTGTTCCGTGTCCTCGACCGGCCCGCCGCCCAGATCGTCATCGCCGAGGTCGACTGGGACCGGTACTCCGCGACCCGGCCGCAACCGAACGCCCTCTACCTCCAGGTCGGGCGCCGCACCGCGGACGTGACGGTCCAGGTCGATCCGCGGGTCCTGCTGGCCCTGCCGCGCGGTGAGCGGCTGGAGGCGGTCTCCGAGGTGCTGCGGGGTGCCATCGCGGACCTGCTGCACTTCGACGGCGCCGACGACGTCCCGCCCGACGCGCGATTCTTCGAGGTGGGCCTGGACTCCCTGGCCGCGGTCGAACTGAAGAACCGGCTGGAGCTCCAGTTCCGCGTCCCCCTGTCCACGTCGAGCGTCTTCGACCACCCGTCCGTGGCACTGCTCACCGAGTTCATCGAGCAGCGCCTGACCACACCGGAGGAGACGCGATGAACGCTCCCCACGCCGCGCGTCCCGCCGTGCGACGCTTTCCCACCCTCACCGCCACCGCGGCCCACCACGCCGAGACGCGCCCCGACCGGGTCGCCGTGCGGTGCGGGGACAGGGAGGTGACGTTCCTGGAGCTGTACCTCCGCGGCAACCGTACGGCGCACGCGCTGCTGGCCGAGGGCCTCGTCCCCGGCAGCCGGGTGGGGTATCTGGCCAAGGACACCGAGCACTACTACGACCTGCTGCTCGCGTGCGCCGCCGGTGGCACCGTCCTGGTCCCGGTGGACCCCCGGCTGACACCCGGTGAGATCGAGCATGTGCTGCGCGACTCGGGAACCGAACTCCTCGTCACCGAGGAGGAGAAACTGCCGGTGGTCGAAAGCCTGGAGCTCGGGTCCCTGCGTACGGTGCTGGCGCTCGACGACGACGGCGCGCGGCCCGGCGGATTCCTCCACTGGAAGGCCGACCGGCCGGACACCCCGCCCGGCGCCCCCGCCGGCGCCAGGCGACCGCTGGCCCAGATGTACACCAGCGGCACCACCGGCAGGCCCAAGGGTGTGGTGCTCGGCCAGCACACCTTCTGGGCGGTGAACGACCTGCTGGCCAGGCACGGGCTCGACTGGATCGACTGGCGGGAGGAGGACCGCCTCCTCCAGGTGCTGCCCGGTCACCACATCGGTGGTCCCTGGTGGTTCATGCAGGGTTTCCGCGCAGGTGCCACGCATGTCGTGGCTCAGGGGTTCGACGCCCGACGCACTCTCGCTCTGCTCGCGGAAGACGGGATCACCACCACGCTGATGGTGCCCTCCATGCTGCGGATCCTGCTGGCCGAACCAGGGGTGGGACCCGAGCACTTCACTGGTCTGCGGAAGGTCGTCTACGGCGGCGCGCCGATCCCCGAACCGCTGCTCGAACAGTGCCTGGACGTGATGGGCTGTGAGTTCGCGCAGATCTACGGTCTCACCGAGACCTGTGCCTCCGCGGTCTGTCTGCCCCCGGCCGACCATGTGCCGGGAAACTCGCGGCTCAAGGCGGTCGGCCGCCCCTACCCCGGGGTGGCCGTGCAGGCCGTCGACCGGTCAGGGGACCCGCTGCCGCCGGGCCGGGTCGGGGAGATCCGCATCGACACCCCGGCCGTCATGACCGGTTACTGGCAGCGGCCCGAGGAGACGGAACTCGCCCTCGCCGACGGGTGGTTGTACACCGGCGACGCCGGCCATGTCGACGAGGACGGCTACGTCTACCTCCACGACCGCATCAAGGACGTCATCCTCGTCGCGGGCGAGAACGTCTACCCGGCCGAGGTGGAGAACGCGCTCAGCAAGCACCCGGCGGTCGCCGAGGCCGCGGTGGTCGCCACGCCCGACCAGGTGCGCGGCGAGGCCGTACGGGCCTGTGTCGTGGTGAGGGCGGGCGAGCGGCTCACCGCCCGTGAACTGATGCTGTTCCTGCGCGAATTGCTGGCCCCCTACAAGATCCCCACGGCCTACACCTTCGTGGACTCGCTGCCGCGCAACGCCGCGGGAAAGATCCTCCGCCGCGAGCTGCGCGACCGCTTCTAGAAGAGAGTCTCCATGTCACGACCGACCGAAGAACTCCCGGCGCTGCCCACTCCCCGGCTGGAGGAGTGCCCCTTCGGGCCGGCGCCCGAGATGACGAGACTGCGGGAGACCGACCCGGTGATCCGGGTCAAGTGCCCGACCGGCATCACCGCCTGGCTGATCACCCGGTACGCCGACGTCCGTGAGGTGCTGGGGGACTCGGAGCGGTTCAGCAGCCGCCCCGGGCAGGCGGCGCACGTCCTGGCCCATATGAACCCCGACCGCCCGGTCGCCGAAGGTGAGTTCACCCGGATGGACGGGCCGGCGTACCAGCGCTTCCGGCACCATCTCGGACCCGAGATCGGGATGCCGAGGCGGCTGCTGGAACTGCGCCCGCTGGTACGGCGGATCGTCGACGAACGGATCGACGCGATGGCGGCGGCCGGCGGGTCGGCCGAGTTCTACGGCGACTTCGCGGTCCCGGTCACCACGGCCACCATCGGCGGCCTGCTCGGCGTGCCGTACTCCGACCGGGGGCTGTTCCACGACGCGGCGGCGGCGATGTTCGGCTCCGCGACCAGTGAGAAGGGCATCAGGGCGAGCACGGAGCCGCTGTTCCGGTATGTGCACGGGCTGGTCCAGGACCGGCGGAAGAACCCCGGCGACGACGCGATCAGCCGGATGATCGGACGCAGCGCCGCGTCGGCGGAGCCGTTCACCGACACCGAACTGGTCATGATGAGCGCCGGGTTGCTGATCAGCGGCTTCGACACGACGGCGACGACGCTGACCCATGGCCTGCTGGCCCTGCTGGTCGACTCCGGGAAGTCCGGGGCGTCCCGGGAATGGGAGCGGTTGCGGGCCGATCCGTCGCTCCTGCCGGCCGCGGTCGAGGAGTTCGCCCGCTACTTCGGGGGCGCCGCCGGCCTGACCCGTGAAGTCACCGAGGACACGGAGATCGGTGGACAGCCGCTGACCAAGGGCGATTACGTCGTCTGCGCCGTGCAGACCGCCGACCGTGACCCCGCCGTCTTCGAGGATCCGGAGCGGCTGGATGTCGGCCGGCGGACCGAGGGGCATCTGGGGTTCGGGTACGGGCCGCACCAGTGCGTCGGACAGCAGACCGCGCGGCTGGAGATGAGCGTGGTGCTGGAGACCCTGACACGGCGGATCCCGTCACTGCGCCTGGCGGCGGACCTCGCCGACATCCCGTTCAAGACGGGTACGCCGGTGGTCGGCCCGGCCGCGCTCCCCGTGGAGTGGGACGCCGTCCTGCCCGCCGGGGAGGACGGATGACACTGCGGGTGAGGGTGGACGCCGAGCGGTGCGTGGCCTCCGGCATGTGCGTGTTCAGCGCACCGGAGGTCTTCGACCAGGACGAGCGGGACGGAGTGGTCGTGGTCCTGCGGGACGATCCGGCCGATGACCAGTACGACGCGGTGCGCGCCGCGATCGGCAACTGCCCCGCCCAGGTGATCTCCGTCGACACGCCGTAGCCCGGCGGTCCCGTCCGCGCCGGTGCGCGCCGACGGGACCGCCGTCGTGCCGTGGGAGCACCCTCAGGCGGTGCCGGACGTCAGCGCCGCGAGGCACTCGGCGACGTACGCCAGCGGCTTCTCGGGCCCCGTGGTGAAGAAGAAGTGGCCGCCCTCGAAGACCTTCTTCTCGAACGGTCCGTCGGTGTAGTGGGTCCAGGCGTCCGCCTCCACCGTGCTGACCTGCGGGTCGTTGTCGCCGGTCAGCGCGTAGACGGGGCAGGTCAGCTTCTCGCCCGGCTGGTAGCGGTAGGTCTCGGCCGCCCGGTAGTCGCTGCGCATGACGGGCAGGATCATGCGCACGATGTCCGGATCGCGCAGAACCTCCACGCCCGTTCCGCTCAATTGGGCCACATGCTCGATGAGTTCGGCGTCGGTCGACTTGTACAGTCCCTCGTCCTTCACCTCCGCCGGGGCCCGCCGGCCGGACGCGAACAGCGCGAGTGGTTTCTCGCCGAGCCGCTCCAGCCGCCGCGCGACCTCGAAGGCGAGTGTCGCGCCCATGCTGTGCCCGAAGAGCGCGGTCGGGATGTCCGGTCCGCCGCGCAGCTCGGCCGTGACGGCGTCGGCGAGTTCCGTGATGGTGCCGATGAACGGGGTGTCGCGGCGGTCCTGCCGGCCGGGGTACTGGAGGACCAGCACCTCGGCAGCGGACGACAGCACGCGCGAGACCGGGAAGTAGTACGACGCCGATCCCCCGGCGTGCGGGAAGCACACCAGCCTGACGCGGGGTTCCGGGACCGGGTGGAACCGTATGATCCACGGGCTGGTCGCCTCGGTAGCTCCTGCCATGACTGTTCTTTCCTTACCTCGTCGGTGGGTTGACGCGCCTTCAGCGCAGTGTCTCGGAGAAGGCTTCCAGCAGCCGGGGGCCGCTCTGGTCGCCGTGCAGGAAGAAGTGGTCGCCCGGTACCACCCGCAGCTCGAAGGGACCGCTGGTCACGCCCTCCCAGGCTCGCATGTCGGCCTCCGGCACCACCGGATCGCCGGCTCCGTGGAAGGCGGTCACCCCGGTCGCCAGCGGCGCTTCCACCGGATCGTGCCGGTAGCTCTGCACGATCCGCAGGTCTCCGTAGCCGCAGCCGCTGGTCGACGCGTCCAGCTTGGCCGCCACCCGGTCGTCGAACTCCCGGCGCAGGGCCCGCTCGTACTCCCCCGGCCGCTCGCGCCGCAGCCGCAGCAGGTCCTGCTGCGCGGGCATGCCGGGGAACCCGAGGGACCGCATCACGGCGAGGATGCGGTCGTCCAGCGGATTGACGGCGCCGGTGGGCGCGCTGAACGCGCCGACGAACAGGTGGCGCAGCAGTGAACCGTGCTCCGCGCCGAGACGGTGCGCCAGGCGGTAGGCGAGGAGGCCGCCCATGCTGTGGCCGTAGAAGGCGAAGGGCCGGTCCAGATACGGTTTGAGGACTTGCGCGATGCTCTCGACCGCCTCGTCCACGTTGACGATTCCCAGTTCGTCGGCGCGCTCCTCGCGGCCCGGCAGCTGGACCGGGCAGACCTCGACGCCGCCGTCGAGCTCGCGCGGCCAGTCGCGGTACAGGGACGCGCCGCGACCACCGTAGGGCAGGCAGAACAGCCTGAGCCGTGAGGTCTCCCGTACGGCGGTACCGAGCCAGCGGGCGCTGTCCAGGTCGTAGTCGCGTGGTGCGGAGCGGGTGGTGTCCGGCTCGTCGTCCGTGTCGATCTCCGAGGCGATGTGCCGGGCGAGTTCGTCCAACGACGGTCCGTCGACGAGGAGTTCGACCGGCAGATCGGCACCTGTGCCGGTGCGGATCCGCTTGCGCAGTTCCATGGCCGCCAGCGACTCCAGGCCCAGCTCGGCCAGCGGCCGGCCGGCCGGGATCTCGTCGGCGGGCTGCCGCAGCAGACCCGCGGCCGTCTCGGCGAGGAAGTCCATCAGTACCCGGGGGCGATCGGCGGGAGCGACGGCCCGGTAGCGGGCGAGGATCGCGCCGGGGTGGTCGCCGCTCTGCTCGCCGTCGGTCACGGCCAGCAGGCTGAGGCTCTCCTGCGGGCTGATGACCTGGACCTCGGTGTCCCGGCCCGAGGCGACGATCCGGCCCCGGTCGTCGCACAGCATGTGATCACCGACGAGCCGCTGTCCCACCGCCGACCTCAGCCGTACATGGCACCAGAGAGGCCCGGTGACCGGAGCGCTCACGGCGTCGGCCTCACCCAGGCGGGCGGTGATGAACAGGTCGTCGTCGGCGAGGGCCCCTCCGGCTGCCAGCGCGTAGAGCTGTACGCAGGCGTCCAGCACTCCCGGGTGGGCGGGCAGTGCGCGGCCGGGCCGACCGGCGGGCACGGCGGCCTCGCCCGCGGGCCGCAGCCTGGCGAGCACTTCGCCGTTGCCCGCCCATGCCTCCTCGACCCATTCGACGGAGGGGCCGAGGGCCACGCCCCGGTCCCGCATCAGCTTGTAGAACTCCTCGCCGCCGATCCGCTCGGTGCAGCGGTCGAGTACCCGCTCCCGCTCCGTCCCGGTCAGGGGCGCCGACTCCTCCTCGGTCCGGTCGGCGGGGCCCGGCCGTACGCTGCCGCGCACATGGCGGTCCCATTCGGTGCCCGCCGTGGGACGGCTGTAGAAGGCGAAGTCCGCCCAGCCCTTGTCTTCGGCGGGCTCCACGACGAGCTGTACGGTGCGCTCCTGACGGCCGGACAGCCGCAGCGCCTGGTGGAAGTTGACGTCCCGCACCTGGAAGCCGTCGCGCGCGCCGTTCGTGGCGATCGCGGCGGCGAGCATCTCCTGGTAGTAGCCGACGTGGAGAACGCCCGCCGTATCGGCGAGTTCGGGCAGCAGGGCACGGCTGACGACGGTGTCGAACTGGTGCTGGTCGAGGGGTGAGGGCACCGTACGCAGGCCGAGTTCCCCGGTCGGGCGCGCGCTTCCGGGGTCGCGTGCGGGGGCGGGGGCGGCCGTGCCCAGGGGGCCGTAGGAGCGCCGCTGGAACGGGTAGGTGGGCAGGGTGAGCCGTGCCCGGTCGTGGCCGAGGTCGAGATCGGACCAGTCCACATCGGCTCCGGCCAGATATCTGCCGGCGGCGCCCGTCAGCAGCTCCTCCCAAACGTCGTCGCCGGGGACCGCCCAGTGGGCGAGCGCGTTCCCGTGATGCGTGGCTTCGTCAGTGGTGCCGGCGTCGCCGAGGGACACCAGCGTGCCGTACCCGTGGCCGGCGAGCGCCTGCGTCAGCGCGCGCGCCGTCGTGCCCTCGCTCTCGCGGGCCCAGAACAGGGGGTCGGCCGCGCGCTCGGCGGTCACCGCGTCGGCGCGCGGGCCGTGGAGCAGACGCAGTCGCGGACCGCGTGCCTCGGTGAGCGCCGGCGCCGGCGCGTCCTCGTGCCGCGCGGCGAGCAGTCGCCCCGCCGTCCCGGCGTCGAAGACTCCCGCCAGACAGGCGGCGGCGAGTTCACCCGGTCCGGAGCCGGCGACGGCGCCGGCCGACACCCGCCAGCCGTCGAGCGCGCGCACGAGCGCGATCTGGTACGCGAGGGCGACGGCGTCCCGGAACAGCGGTGAACCGGAGGGGCCCTGGGCCAGCGCGGCGGCGAGCGGCTCACCGACGACGGGCCGCAGCAGCGCGTCGCACCGGTCGAAGTGGTCGCGGAACGCGGGGTGCGAGGCGTACAGGCGGTCCGCCGACCGCCACGCGCGGTCCCCGGTGGCGTTGAGCAGGAAGGCGACGGGGCCGGTCGTCCGCTCGGGCGGGCGGGCCGGTTCGTCCGCGAGGGCGCGCAGACGGTCCGCGAGGCCGTCGGCCGAGCGTACGACGAGGGCGGTCCGGTACGGGAACGCGGGACGGCGGGCGCTGACGGTGTGGCAGACGTCGGCCACGGAGGCTTCCGGGTGTTCGGTGAGCCAGTGGGCGAGCCGCAGCGCCGAGTCCCGCAGTCCGCGCGGGTCGCGGGCGGAGAGTGCGAGCAGGTGCGCGGGACGGTCGCCGGTGCCCGTCTGTGGCGTGCGGGCGGCGGGGGCCTCCCGTACCACCAGGTGTGCGTTGGTGCCGTTGAATCCGAAGGCGCTGACTCCCGCGACGCGCGGGCGGTCGGCGGAGGCGGGCCAGGGGCGGGCCGAGTCGCAGAAGTCCACCGGCAGCCGGTCCGCGCGCAGTTGCGGATTGAGCTGGTTCAGGTGCAGATTGCCCGGCACCTGCGCGTGCTGGAGCGCGAGTACGGTCTTGATGAGACCGGCGACTCCCGCGGCGGCCTCCAGATGGCCCACGTTGGATTTCACCGCCCCGATGAGCAGGGGGGTTGCGGGGTCCCGGTCGGCGCAGAACACCTCGGCGGCGGCGCGGACCTCGATGGGGTCGCCGAGCGGGGTGCCCGTGCCGTGCGCCTCCAGGTAGTCGACCTCGTCGGGGCGGGTGTGGGCGGCGGCGAGGGCCGCGGTGATGAGTTCGCGCTGGGCGCGTCCGTTGGGGACGGTGAGACCGGCTGTGTGCCCGTCGTGGTTGACGGCGGAGCCCGCGATCAGGGCGAGGACGGGAGCGCGCACCGCGGCGGCGTCGGAGGCCCGCATCAGGGCGACCATGCCGGCGCCCTCGGAGCGGACGTAGCCGTCGGCCTCGGCGTCGAACACCTTGCAGCGGCCGTCGGCGGCCAGTGCTTCCATACGGCAGAGGGCGACGAAGACGTCCGGCGACATCATGGCGCTGGCACCGCCCGCGACGGCGGCCGTGCACTCGCCCCTGCGCAGGCTCTCGACCGCGAGGTGGATCGCCACGAGGGACGAGGAGCAGGCGGTGTCGACGGCCAGTGCGGGGCCCCGCAACCCGAGGGCGTAGGCGATGCGGCCGGCGGTGATGCTCGGTGCGACACCGGTCGCGGTGTAGGGACCGGTGTCGTCGAGCGGGCGGTTCAGCAGGGAGCTCTCGGAGCCGGAGACGCCGACGAAGACGCCGATCCGCTCACCGCTGAGGGCGTTGGAGAGCAGGCCGCCGCTCTCCAGTGCCTCCCAGCTCGTCTCCAGGAGCAGACGCTGCTGGGGGTCCATCTCGCGTGCCTCGGCGTCCGTGATGCCGAAGAACGGCCCGTCGAAGGCGTGTACGTCCTCGGTGAGGAAGCCGCCCTTGCGGGTGTAGGCGGTACCGGGCTCGTCGCGCAACCGCGAGTGGAACCGGTCGGCGGACCAGCGCTCGGGCGGTACGTCGGTGATGGCGTCCCTGCCGTCGCGCAGCAGCTCCCAGAACCGCTCGGGGCTGTCGGCGCCGCCGGGGAACCGGCAGCCCATACCGACCAGAGCGATCGGTTCCTCGGCGGCCGAGCGCAGCTCCCGCATCTGCTCGCGGAGGACTCGGATGGCGTTCAGCGAACGCCTCAGCAGCACATCGTCGGTCATCGCTCGTGTCCTCCTCGGTCGGAGCCGTACTCGTCGGTGCCGACCGTGTCCGGGCGGCGGGTCCGGGACGTTGCCCGGGGGCGTCCGGGGGTCGCCCGCCGGTACGGCCCGATCCAGCGGGGCTCTCAGAGCCCCAGTTCCTCCAAGGTGTCGAGCAGTTCCACAGCGGTGGTGCGGGAGGGAGAGACGTCGTCGGGGCTCTCCTCGGGACGTTCGATCCGCAGGACCCGGTCGAGCTTCTCGCGGTCGGCGAGCACCACTCCGATCTCCGGTTCGGCGGTGCGCAGGGCGATGTCGAACGCTTCGACACCCGCGTCCGTCGGCAGGTGTTCCAGTCCGAGCCGCCTGCGGACGAAGCCGCCGGTCTCGGCGTCCACGCGCATTCCGCCGTCCCGCCAGAAGGGCCATACGACGGTGATGCTGGCGCCGGAGCGCTCGCCTTGTGCGCGCTGCCGCTCGCGGCCGCGGCTGAAGGCGTTGAGGAACCGGCTGGCGAACGCGTAGTCCACCTGGCCGGGGTTGCCCGCGAGTGCGGCCAGGGACGAGAACGTCATGAAGAAGTCGAGTTCGTCGAGGCGGGTCGCCTCGTCCAGGGCGAGTGCGCCGTCGATCTTCGCGGACAGGACGGTGCCGATCTCCCCGGCGCTCTTGTTCAGTATCAGCGCGTCGCGCAGGACTCCGGCCGAGTGGATGACGCCGTGCAGCCGGCCCCAGCGGCCCCGGGCCTCGTCCAGTACGCGGGTGACTTCGGCGGCGTCACTGACGTCCACGCTCTCGTAGACCACCTCGGATCCCAGCGAACGGATCCGGTCGAGTACTTCCCGGCGGGTGGCGTCCAGTTCGGAACGGCCGAGCAGCAGGAGTCGTACCCGGGACCGCTGTGCCAGGTGCTCGGCGAAGATGAGGCCGAGGCCGCCACCGCCGCCGGTGATCACATAGGTGCCGCCGTCGCGTACGGCGACCTTGGGCGTCCCGGTGGCGGGCGCCAGTTCACGCAGCCGGCGGGTCCAGCGCCCGGCCCGGTCGTGCCGTACCTCGGCCTCCACCGCGTCGTCGAAGGCCAGTTCGTCGACGCAGGCGCGCAGGACGTCCGCGGCCGGGTCGCCGGTGACGGCGACGGTCAGCGCCTGGTAGACCAGATTCGGGTTCTCGTGGCGGACGGAGCGGGCGAATCCGCCGAACGCCTCCGCCATCGCGTCGGGGTTCTCACCGCCGAACGTCTCGACGCGCAGCAGCCGCAGCGGGCGCGAGACTCGGCCGCGCATCAGCGCCTGGGTGAGGCGGAACGCCGAGGTGAGACCGGCCTCGGGGCCCGGCCAGGCGTGGATGACGGTGGTGGGTGTGGTTCCCAGGGCGGCGAGCAGCGACGCGTAGTCCTCGTCGTGGTCCGGCCGGATCCGGTAGGAGTCCGCCGAGCCGTCGAAGGTGTCGCCGGTGCGCACGGTGACGATCCGCGCGCCGTCCCCGGCGCGCTCCCGCGCCAGTTCGGAGAGCCGTCCGTCCGGGTCGAAGACCAGTACGGAGCCCGTGAGCCGGGCGTCACTCTCCGGCGGACCGGCCGCCGGCTCCCAGTCCACCCGGTAGTGGACGGTGCGCTGGACGGGCACGGTCTCGACGCGGGTGGGCGTGACGCTCTCCGCGGCGGGCTCGGGCGTGTCGAGGTCGAGCTGCTCCAGCAGGAACCCGGTGAGGTCGTCCACGCAGGGGTAGTCGAAGGTGACGCTGGTGTACAGCTCGATGCCCAGGAGTTCCTCCAGGGTGTTGCCGAGCCGCACCGACATCACCGAATCCATGCCCAGGTCGAAGAAGCCGCGCCGGCGGTCCGGCGGGGCGTCCGGGGGGAATTCGAGGAGGCGGCCGAGTTCGGTCTGGAGGTAGGAGGCGAGCGCCGGATTGCGCTCCCCTTCGGGGAGGTCGGCGAGCCGGTTCAGCAGGGTCTCGCCCGTGTCACCGGGCCGGGCGTCGGCGTCGGCCGCGACCGCGGGGGGCGCGGCTATGGGCGCCGGGGCGGTCGGTCCGGCTTCCGCCATCCAGTACCGGCGGCGGGAGAAGGGGTAGGTCGGCAGGGAGACGCGGCGGGGCGACAGTCCCCGCAGGTACGCGGCCCAGTCCGGTGCCGCGCCCGCGACCCACGCGGACGCGACCTCGCGGGGTGACGCGCCGTCGGCCAGGGGCGGCGGGGTCGAACGGGGTTCGCAGTGCCCCGTGCTGACGGATGAGGGGCCGCCGGTCGGCGCCGCGATCTCGTCCAGCCCCTTCAGGATCCCGGCGAGGTCGTCGGCGACGAACGCCGCGCGGTGCTCCATCGGTTCACGACCGCTCTGGAGCGTGTGGGCGACATCGGCCACCCGGATCGCTCCGGCGGGCAGGCTCCGCAGATGGCCGGCCATCCGTGCGGCCAGGTCCCGCAAGGTCTCGGGCTCGCGGGCGGACAGGGGGAGGACGAGGTCACGCGCGGGCGCCGGCGGGGTGGCGACGGCCGGTGCCTCCTCCAGCACCAGGTGTACGTTGACGCCGCCCGCGCCGAAGGAGCTGATGCCCGCGCGGCGGGGGTGGATCAGCTCACCCCCGGCCGGGCCGGAGGTGCGGGGCCGCTCCCAGGGTGTCCTCTCCCGCTGGACCTTGAACGGTGTCCTCTCCAGTTCCAGGTTGCTGTTGGTCGTGGCCGAGTGGAGCAGGGAGGGCACCAGTTCGCCGTGCCGCATCTGGAGCGCCACCTTGGTGACCTGAGCGATACCGGCCGCGGCTTCGGCGTGCCCGATGCCGGACTTGACGGACCCGATGGCGCAGAACTGGCGGGCGTCGGTGGAAGCGGCGAACGCGTCGGTGAGACCGCGTATCTCGATGGGGTCGCCCAGGCTGGTGCCGGTGCCGTGGGCCTCCACGTAGCTGATCGTCTCCGCGCCGACTCCGGCGTCCGCCAGTGCCGCGGTGATCAGCTCGCTCTGGGCGACGGGGTTCGGCACGCTGTAGCCGAAGGTGTGGCCGTCGCTGTTGACCGCGGAGCCCTTGATGACTGCGTACACCTGGTCTCCGTCGGCCAGGGCGCGCTCCAGCGGTTTGAGCAGCACCGCGCCCACGGCTTCGGCGGGTACGTATCCGGTGCCGCCGTCGCCGAACGCCCGGCAGCGGCCGTCCTCGGCCAGGAAACCGGCTTCGGCAAGCATCATGTACTTGCTCGGGTGGAGCGAGAGGTTCACGCCGCCGGCCAGCGCCGTCTCGCATTCGCCGCGTCTGATGCTCGCGACGGCCAGGTGGATGGCGTACAGCGACGACGAGCAGGCGGTGTCCACGGTCAGGCTGGGGCCGCCCAGGTTGAACAGGTAGGACACCCGGTTGGCGATCGAGAAGGTCTGCGAGCTGATGGGCTGCCACTGCCCGTGCTCCAGATCGTTCGCCGCGAACATCTGGTAGTTGTTGAAAGTCACTCCGGCGAAGACACCGACGGATCCCCGCGCGTCGCCCGCCGTCGGGTCGGCCAGGCTCTTCCTGGTGTAGCCGGCGTCCTCCAGCGTCTCCCACGCGGTCTCCAGGAACAGCCGCTCCTGCGGGTCGAGTGCCCGTGCCTCGCGCGGCGAGATCTGGAAGAACTGCGGATCGAACGCGTCGACGTCGTCGAGGAACCCGCCCCAGCGGTACCACTTGTCGCCGTAGCGCTCGCGTGCGAGCTCGGCGTAGCGCCGGTAGCCGGGCCGGTCCATGGGGATCTCGCCGACGCAGTCGCGTCCGTCGAGGAGGTTCCTCCAGTAGTCGGCCAGGGACGAGGCCTTCGGATAGCGCCCGCTCATGCCGATGATGGCGATGTCACCGCCGCCGGTGCCGGCCGCGGCGGAGGGGGTGGAGACAGGGCGCGAGGGCGAGGGCGCGACGGCGGTGGCGGGAGCGAGTGCCGGGGCGGGAGCGAGGGCGGTTCCCTGCCCTCCCACGGCGGGCGGTGTCAGGCCCTCGGCGCGTGCCTTCCCCGCGACGTACCTGGTCAGGTCGGCGAGGTTCTTGTAGACGTAGAACGTCGTGCTGTCGATGGGGCCGTAGTGGGCCACCAGGCGACGCCGGAGCTGCTCGATGACCAGCGAGTTGAGTCCGAGCTCGTCGAAGGCGACGCCCGGGTCGACCTCCTCCGGGCGCCACTTCAGGGTCTCGGCGAACACGGCGGCGAGGTGGGCGCCGACCTGTTCGTCCGTCACCGGGGCGGCCGGGCCCGCCGGGGCGACGGGCACGCCCGCGAAGGAGACGGGCGCGGCTCCGGTCGGCGTCACGGCCTGCCGGGGTGCGAGGTCCTGCGGCCAGCAGCGGCGCCGTTCGAAGGGGTAGGTCGGCAGCGGTGTCCGGCGGACGGGGCGGTCGCCGCGCAGCTCCCGCCAGTCGAGGTCCGCGCCGGCGGCCCACAGCCGGGCCAGTTTGTCCGTCGCTCCGCGGTCCAGGAGGGCCTGGAGATAGGCGGCCCCTTCCGCGTCGCTCAGCAGGACGCCGGAGAGCGCGCCGGCGCCGGCCGCGTTGCCCGCGTACCAGGCCGTGTCGGCGTCCTCGCCGCGCAGATAGCGGACCAGCCCGTCGTACAGGTCGTCGGTGTCGGCGACCACGAGGGCCAGGCGCTCGTCCATGGCGTCTCTGCCGAGCTGGAGGGTGTCGGCCAGCGCGGAGAGATCGAAGGCCGGTGCCCCGTTCTCGGGCGCGTGCTCGTCCAGCCAGCGCACCACCGCGTCCGCGTACTCGCGCAGGGCGCCGGGGGTACGGGCGGACAGGGGCACCAGATACGGTCCGGCCGCCGGGTCCGCGGCCTCGTCCGGGGCCGGCGCGGCGATGAACTCCTCCAGCACCACGTGTGCGTTGGTGCCGCCGAAGCCGAAGGAGCTGACACCGCAGCGGCGTGGGACCGGGGCCCCTTCACCGTCCGTCAGACGCGGCCACGCCTCGGTGCGGTCGACGATCCTGAACGGGCTGTCGTCCATGCGGATGAAGGGGTTGAGTTCGCCGAAGTGCCGGAGCGCGGGCAGCCGTTCACGGCGCAGCGCCAGCAGCATCTTGACGACGCCCGCGAGTCCCGCCGCCGCTTCCAGGTGACCGATGGAGGTCTTGACCGAGCCAAGACCGATGTGCGGTTCGGCCCGCTCGGTGTGGCCCCAGTCCCGGTAGAGCGTGGCGAACGCCTTCTTGAGGCCCTCGATCTCGATGGGGTCGCCGAGGCTGGTCCCGGTGCCGTGGGTCTCGATGTAGGTGGCGGTGGCCGGGTCGAGTCCGGACCGGCGCCACGCGGTGGCGATGAGGTCGGCCTGCGCGTCCGGGCTGGGCGCCGTGAGCGAGGCGCTGCGCCCGCCGTGGTTGACGGCGCTGCCGCGCACGACCGCGTAGACGTGGTCGCCGTCCGCGAGGGCCTTGTCGAGTGACTTGAGTACGACGGCGACGACGCCCTCGCCGCGCACGTAGCCGTCCGCGGCACGGTCGAAGGTCTTGCAGCGCCCGTCCGGCGCGAGCATTCCGGCCTGCTGGAAGGAGTCGAAGGGGGTGGGGCTCATGAGGATGCTCGCGCCGCCGGCGACGGCGAGGTCGCACTCGCCCTCGCGCAGGCTCCGTACGGCCCGGTGCAGGGCGACCAGTGAGGAGGAGCAGGCGGTGTCGACGGACTCACTCGGTCCGCGCAGGTCGAGCTGGTGGGAGATCCGGTTGGGGAGGATCGAGTGCGCGAGCCCGGTCGCGGTGTGGGACTGGGTGCCCGCCGCGCTGTGTGCGAGGACCTCGACGTAGTCCATGGAGCCGTGGCCCACGAACAGACCGGTGCGGGTGCCGGCGAGTTCGGTTGGGCGCCGTCCCGCGTCCTCGAACGCCTTCCACACGGTCTGGAGGAAGATCCGCTGGTGAGGGTCCATCAGTTCGGCCTCGCCGGGCGAGATTCCGAAGAAGCGGCAGTCGAAGGTGTCGAAGTCCTTGATGAGCGCGCCCCGCGCCCCGGGGGCGCGCTCCGGTCCGGCCCAGTCCCGCCACCGGTCGGCCGGGGTGTCCGTCACCAGTTCGGTGCCGTCGACCAGGTGCCGCCAGAACTCGTCGAGGTCCGCGGAGCCGGGCAGGACGGCGCTCACCCCGACGATGGCGACGGCGTCGGCGCCGGTACCTGCGGCGGGCGGTGCGCCGCCCGCCGCGGCGGCGGTGCCGTCACGGGGCGCGGGTACGGCGCCGGACCGGGCACGCCCGGCGGCCTCGGCGGGCGCCCGGGGCGTCTGTACCGCGCCGCCCGCTGCGCTGTCCCGGTAGCGGGCCACGACCGTGTCCCGGTGCTCGGCGAGCAGGTGTGCGGTGAACGCGCCGATGGTGAAGTACTCGAAGAAGACCGACGGCGTCAGGTCGACGCCGAACTCCTCGCGGAGCTGGTCGGCGAACTCGATCAGTTTGATGGAGTCGAAGCCGAGGGCGCTGAGTTCGGTCTCCGCCCGCAGCGCTCCGGGGTCGGTCGTCAGCACGCGGGTGACGATGGTCCGCAGATCGGCGAGGAGCTGGGCGGTGAGCTGTTCCTCGGTGTGGCCGGTGCCCTGGGCGCGGTCCCGTGCGGGACGGCGCAGCCGCAGCGTACGGATCCGCTCCCCGGCGGTATCGGCGGTCGCCGTCGCAGCGGTGTCGGGCGTCGGGGTGGCGGACCGCGTGGTGTCGGGCTGCGCGGGGGTGGGCGTCGTGTCGTCCGCCCGGTCCTCGGTTGCGCTCCGCTCCTGCGCGCGGCGCTCGGCCGCGTCCCGCTGGGTGGCCTGTACGAGTCCGATGAGGGCGCGCCCCGGTCCGATCTGCCGGATGTCCTCGACGCCCTGGTCGATCAGGTGGCGCACGCTGTCGGTCCACAGCACGGGCCGGGTGAGCTGACTGACCATCAGGTCTGCGACGTCGGGCCCGTGCGGTCGCGCGGTCACGTTGGAGAGCACGGGCACGGTGGGGGCGGCCAGTTCGACCCCGCCCAGGAACTCCGCGAACTCCTCCTGGACACCGGCCATATGGGGGGAGTGGAAGGCTCCACCGACCCGCAGGACGGTGTAGAGCCCGGCCCCCGCCTCCTCGAACGCCGACCGGGCGGCCTCGATCCGGTCGCGGGGTCCGGCGATCACGATCTGGGCGGGGTTGTTGTAGTTGGCGACGGACAGCGATTCCAGTCCGGGGCCGGCGAGTACCTCGGCCACCCGGTCTGCGTCGAGGCCCACGACGGCGGCCATTCCGCCGTCGTTCACGCGCGACATCAGCTCTCCGCGCTTCTGGACCACCCGCAATCCGGTGGGAAAGTCGAATACGCCTGCGGCGAGAAGCGCGTTGTACTCACCGAGGCTGTGTCCGGCCAGGAAGTCAGGGATCTCGCCGGAGGAATCCAGATGCTCGAAATAGCTCAGCGCACTGACGACATACAACGCCGTCTGCGTGTACTGGGTCTTCTCCAGATTTCCGTCCGGATTCTCCCGGCAGAGGGTCTCGATGGAATATCCCAGGATTTCGTCGGCCTGCACGACCAGCTCGGGAAACGCCTCGAAGAGCTGCGCACCCATACCTCGACGCTGCGAACCCTGACCGGGAAAGACTAGAGCGAGCACAGTATGGGTACCCTTCGAGGTAGCTGATCGAACAGCACGCGGCGACACTATTGGCCATAGTTTCCGGCCAGCGTCTAGCGTCTTTCTTAAACAGCCCTAAAGCTGACGCACGGCGCTGTTGAACTTCTTGACTGCGACACTCCCCTTGGGCAAGGTTGAGGCTTGCCGCATGTCACCCCGAGATAAGCGGCGTAAATTTGTGCACGAGCCGTGCGAGGAAATCTCACGCGCCCTGCACAAAGCAGTATTTCTTTCCTTGTCTCCGGACGGCCGCGTCACCCTGCGGCGCGCGGAGTACGTCACCGGGCACAATCACAGGGATGAATTCATGACATCTGTCGCAGCGATCGAGGACGTGCACGAGGACCGGGCGGAGTACCGGCCCGATGCGCCGGCGGAGCGCGTCGCCCTGACGTCTGCCCCCACCATCGGCGCCGCCCTGCTGGAGCGAGCGGAGCTCTACCCCGACCAGCCGATGTGCTACATCGAGGAGTCCGAGGGCCGGACCGTGCGGCTGACCGCCGCCGAACTCGTCGAGCGTGCGGGCGCGGCGGCGACCACTCTCGCCGAGGCGGGCGTCCGGCCCGGGGACCGGGTGGGTATCTGTCTCGACACCAGCGCGGACGCCTACGCCGCGCTGCACGGCTGTTTCCTGCTCGGCGCCGTCCCGTTCGTGTCGGAGCCCCCGCTGTCCACGATGCGGCGTCAGCGCTGGTCGGACCGGCTGCGCCTGCTGATCAGCAGGGCCGAGCCGCGTGCCGTGATCTCCGCGCCGTCCTTCCGTGACGCGGTGACGGGTCCGTGCCAGGAAGCGGGCGTCGAGATAATCGAGCCGCCTTTCGAGGGCGGTTACGTGCCGACATCGGTACGGGCTGACGCGGACGACCTGGCCCTGATCCAGTTCACCTCGGGGACCACCGGTAACAGCCGTGGGGTGGCGCTGACGCACCGGGCCATCATGTCCAACGCCGCGTCGATCGGTGACCGTTGTTTCCGTTCGGGCGAGCTGATCGTCACCTGGCTGCCGCTGCATCACGACATGGGTCTGATCGGCTGCAACCTCGCGCCGTTCCTCCACGGCCTTCCCGTGGCCTCCATGCCCCCGCTGTCCTTCGCGCTGCGGCCCGAACGGTGGCTGCGGGCGATCCACCGCTACCGGGGGACCTTCACCTCGGCGCCGAACTTCGCGTACCAGATGTGCGCCACGAAGATCCCCGACGCGAAGCTGGCCGGCCTGGACCTCAGCGCGTGGCGGGTCGCCGGCAACGGCGCGGAGGTCGTCAACGCGGCCACGCTCCGCCGGTTCGCGGAGCGGCTGAGCCCCTACGGCTACCGGGCGACGTCCATGATGCCGTGCTACGGCATGGCCGAGACCGTGCTGGCGGCGACCATGTGTGTGCCGGGGGACCCCATGATCACCACGACGGTGCGCCGGGACGTACTGGCCGACACCGGCAAGGTGGTGGAGGCCGGTCCTGACGACCCGGACCGCCAGGAGCTGGCTTCGTCGGGAACACCCGTGCTGGGGACGGAGATACGGGTCGTGGACGAGTCACGTACGGATGTGTCCGACCGGGTGCAGGGCGACATCCTGCTCCGCAGCCCCTCCCTGATGTCCGGTTACTACCAGCAGAAGGACGAGACGGACAAGGTCCTTCGCGACGGCTGGCTGCACACCGGCGACCAGGGATTCCTCGACGACGGCCAGCTCTACGTCACCGGCCGTGTCAAGGACGTCGTGATCATCGGGGGCCGCAACTACCACCCGTATGTCTTCGAGACCGCGGCGAGCAACGCCGCGGGCACCCATCCGGGCGCGGTCGCCGCCGTGGGCTGCCCGGACCCCGTGCTGGGCACGGAGGCGCTGACCATCGTGGTCGAGTCCAAGCTCCACGCCAGCGACGAGGCCGACGCCCTGCGTGAAGCGGTCGTGCGGAGCGTCTCCGAGGAGACGGGTCTGCGTCCCGACCGGGTGGAGATCGTGCCCCGCGGGTCGCTCCCGAAGACGCCGAGCGGCAAGTTGCAGCGGCTGAAGGTCGTGGAGTCGCTGCTCAACGGCACGCTGGGCCGCAAGTCCTGAAGCGGCCCGGCGCACCGTCCCCGGCTAGGCGGTCTCCGTCTCCGGAGTGATCCAGTCGCCGATCATCCGGTCGACATGGGGTCCGAACAGATCCACCACGGCGTCCAGTGACAGGCTCGCCAGTGGTTCGACACGGACCACGTAGCGCCCGGTCACCAGTCCGACCAGCAGGACCCCGAGCACCGTGGCCTGGAGGTGCGGATCGGGGGCGCGCAGCCGAGTGGCCAGCGGGAGCAGGAACTCCCCGCTGGCCACTTCGCTGAACAGCCGCGACGCCTCGGGGTGTTCCATCGCCGAGCGGAAGACGACCATGAGCGGTGACGGCTTGGCCGCCGAAGCCTCCCAGCGGACGAGGAAGGCTCGCAGCAGCTTCCGCCCGGGAGCGGAGTCGGTGCCCTCGCCGGGCTCCGGGAGGAACGCGTCGGCGCGCATCGCCTCCCGGATCACCACCGAGAAGATCTTTTCCTTGCTGCCGAAGTGGTGCATCACCAGGGCCGGGTCCACCCCCGCCTGTTCGGCGATGGCACGGACCGTGGTGCCACGGAAGCCCCGCCGGCCGAAGAGTTCGACGGCCGCCTGGAGGATCAGCTCCCGGCGGGTGGGCGGGACTCCCGGCTCCGTGCCGTGGGAAGCGGTCGTCAACTCGCCCGCCCGGAACGGCGGTCGGGAAGGTAACCGGGAGGCAGTTCCGAGACGGGGACCACCAGCACGGCCGGGCGGAAGGGCCGCACGCGCTCCGCGACAAGGGCGATGATCCAGGCGGCGGCCACCCACACGGCGAGCGTCAGCAGCGGGGTCATCACGTTGTTGCCGTCGAAGTAGAAGATGCGCCGCAGCGAGGTGATGGCACTGCCCATCGGCATGTACTGGGAGATGGTCGAGTAGAAGTCGGGAAGGAAGTGGTAGTCCACCGGGCCTCCCGAGGAGGAGACACCGAGCGGCAGTACCACGAGCGCGCCAACGGCCACGCCGAGCACACCGAGCAGGCCCTGGCAGGCCGCGACGACGCCGATGACGGCCAGTGAGAGGAGTACGGCGACACCGAAGAGCTGCGGGAAGCTGCCGTCGAACGCGCCGATGACGGGTCCGGCGAGCAGCGCGCCGACGCCTCCGGCGATCACGGCGTAACCGAGTCCGGCGAGGAACCGCTTGCGGGCCGGGAGGCGCGCGGCCATCAGGCTGAGCACCGCTTGGAAGAGGAGGGCTCCGATCACCAGCGCGATGCTCAGGAGCAGGCCGCTGACGCCCCGTGAGTCGGATTCGGGGAGGGGCGCCACGTCCTGTATCTCTCCTGGGGCGCCCGCCTGGCGGGTGAGTTCCTCGTAGGCGGCGGTCACGACGCGCACGGGCGCGTCACCGGCCGCTCCTGCCACCAGGAGCGTGGGGGGCTCCTGCGGAGCGGTGAACAGAATGGCGCCGTAGATCTCATGGTCCATCAGCGCGTCCCGGGCGGCGCCCTCGGAACCGTAGGAGGTGACGTCGAAGGCGTCCGGGCTCCCCGCCTGGAGTTGCTGGTCGATCTTGTCACCGGTGCCGGCCGGGCCGACGACACCGATGGGCACGTCATGTGGTTTCGGGTCCTGGAGAGCCGGAATCATCAGCCCCGCGAAGGCGAGGACGAGGAACAGACCGATGGCCATGGGGCCGAGCAGCATCCGGCGCGTCGCGGCCGTGTCCGGGGCCGGTACGGGCGGCGGCGCGGTGGTGTCGGGAGCGGTTGTGGGGGACGGCACCGTAGGACTCCTCGTGACGAAGAAAACCCCAGTTAAGGGATGCATGTGCTCAACAGTTGTTGAGGAGTCTGCCAGTGCGTCACAGCGTCGGCAAGCGGCGAACTGCCTTAATCTCCGGCCGAGTTCGGTGCGTCGGCCGGCGAGGGGGCAACGGCGGGAAGCGGTGCGTCCTCTTAATTCCCGCTTTAGAGTCACGACCGAACATGGCACCGCATCGAGTGCCTGAAGGAGAACCGGCGGGCCCGACGAAAGGGCTCCAGACATGGGTATGCTCCCGTTCCTCCGCTGGGCCGCTCAGCAGTTCGCGATCTTCGGGCTCAGTTTCTGCCCCGGCGCGTGGGGCGGCATGGCCGTACCGACCGCGGACGAGGAGCCGGACCGGGCCCCGGCCGGGACCGGCCCGGAGGAGGGCGCGGCTCCACGGATGTGCGACGGGCCGCCCGCCGGGCACCCGGACACGTTGGAGGCCCGGCCCGCGTCCCCCGGCGAACGGGAGCTCTGGGCCGGTCTCGGTTACGACGTCTGACCGGGCCGACGGTCTCCCACCGGAGCCCGCCGGCCCTCCGACCCGCCCGTCAGCCGCAAGTCAGGCGATAGGCAAGGCAGTCGCGCAGGTCCGCGCGGCCGGAGACCTGCAGTTTCCGGTAGACGCGGGTGAGGTGCTGCTCGACCGTACTGACCGTGATGAAGAGCTTCACGGAGATCTCCCGGTTCGTCTCGCCCGCCGCGGCGAGCTTGGCGACACGGAGTTCGGCCTCGCTGAGCTGGACCGCGTCCTGGCTGTCCGCGGGTGGCTCCTCGGGTTCCACCGGGGCGGTTCGCGCACTCTCGGGCAGCAGCGTCCGGGCCACCCGCTCGGCTCCGCAGCGTACGGCGCCACGCCAGGCCCGCTGGCTCGTGATGTGCGCCTCGGCCGCGTCCCCGGAGCCCTGGTGGGCCCGGCTCAGATCGGTCAGGGCGAGGAAGTGCTGGTAGCGGTCACTGCCGTCGGACAGCAGATCGGCCGCCTCCTGGAGCATCGCCACCCTGTGATGGCGCCCGACCAGCGGGGCGTACACCCGCAGCGCCATGCCGCGCAGACGCGGCGACTGCGCCCTCGGATGGTGCAGTTGTTTGCCGATGAGGCGCCGGGCCTCGCGCCGGTCGCCCTGCGCCAGGGCCGCCTCGGCCGCACCCACCCGCCAGGAGACGAGCGACGGTATGTCCAGGTCCCACCTCTTCATCAACTCGCCGCACTCCAGGAAATCCTGCTGCGCGGCAGCGTACTGACCGGCGGCCAGGAAGTAACGTCCGCGCCCCTCCAGGTAGTTGAGACCGAAGACGGTGAGGAACATGCCGCGGGGCACGACCCAGGAGAGGTACTCCTGGGCCTTTTCCAGGCTCCCCCGGGCGGCGTGGGCCGCGACCAGCGTTCCCAGCGGAAGCCCCAGCGCGACGCCCCAGGCACGTGGGGCCATGTATCTGAGCGCGGTCGCGGCGTTCCGCTCCGCGGCCTGGAGGTCTCCTCGCCTGCGCACCGTCTCCGCCCAGATCGAGTAGTGGATCGCACGCGAGCCCATGGAGTCGAACGCCTCCATGTCCCGCATCGTCCGCTCGAACCAGCTCTCCGCCAGCACCAGCTCGTCCGCGTAGAGCAGGGCCTGGAGCGCGGAGGTCGCCGAATCGCTGTCCGCCGGCTCCGCCGCGAGAATTTCCTCCGCGATTGTCGCGGCCTCACGGTGATTCTCGTCGGACAACGCTGTTCGCAGGGCGGTGACAGGACGCGGCAGTTCGTATCCGGCTGATTCCGCGAGCGCCGGAAGAAGGGAACGATTGGCCTCCCGCACACGCTTGTAGAGTGGCGGATGGCCCATGCGCGCCCACTCCAGGAATCCGTACAACTGCTGCTGGACTTCGCTCCCCTCGCCCCGGCGCGCTATGTCGAGCACTATTTCGGCGGCCTCGTCGACATGACCGTGCCAGAGGAACAGCTTGAGCACGGCCACGACTCGCAGATCCGGAATGTGTCCCGCCTGCTGAAGCTGGAAGCATTCCGGCAAGTACTTGATCAACCGGGCCGGATTGAGCTTCCACTGCACCTGTAGCAGGTCCGTGATGAGCAGGCCCTTGTCCGCCTCACTCATCTGTCCCTGCAGAGCCAGGTCCAGACATTTGGAAGCGAAGGACCAGTCGTTCTGACTGACCGCCTCCACGGCGGATTCACGGAGAACGTCGACCGTCCAGGGCTCGGTCACAGCCCTGGAGGCAACCAGTTGTCTGGCAACAACTTGCCGGCTGTGCCCTTCCGCTTCCAGCACTCTCGCCGCTTCGTACCTCAGCACTTGGAGCTGAGTGAATTCCGGGTCGGAAAGCACCGCTTCGGCGACTCCCGGATGGCGGAACTGACCTCCATTCAACAATCCCGCCTCTTCCAGCGCCATGACGCGCCCGGCGACGTGGTCGACGTCGGCCTTCAGGACGAGCGCCAGCAGCTCCACCGACGCCGCGACACCGAGAAGCGCGATACCACGGGCCACCGCCATGGTCTCGGCACCGCCACGGTGCAGCGAGGTGAAGACGGCCAACGCCGAAACCTGGCCGGCCTCCAGCTCGCCGACGGCCTCTGCCGCCGGCTCCCCGTCCGCCCTGCGCAGGATCGAGGTCGAGCTCTGCTCCTCGATGAGCGCGCGCAGCACGAGCGGGTTCCCGCCGCTGTACCGGTAGTAGTCGTCCACCGTCCGCGCCGCCACGTCCGGGCCGAAGGCCCGGGTCACCACCTCTGCCACACCCGAGGGCGACAGCGGAGACAGCCGTTTGCGCCAGCAGTGCGGCGCACGCAGAAGCTCGGCGTGAATGAGCGGAATGAGGAGTTGGGACCCCTCGGCCACCACCAGCACGAGCATGATGCGGGAAGTACGCGACAGCCGGATGAGATGGAGAATCGCGTCGAGCGACTCGGGATCGCTGTGCTGAAGATCGTCCAGCACGATGAGCAGCGGAATCGTCTTCGAACAGCGGGCGATCTCGTACACGACACGAGACGGAGTGCGGTCGACTCCACGTCGGGTGAGCGGGAGTTCGTCGTCCGCCCAGTAATTCGTCGACTGAAGACTTTCCGTCAACTGCTCCAGCAGATCCGCATTCCGGTTCTTACCGGAGGCGGACGCCTGCGCACGGAGCACGAGCAGCTGACTTTCCTTCTCCGCACTACCGGCCAGTGAGTGCGCTAATTCCGTCTTCCCCACTGCAACGGGCCCCGTGATCAATACGACGCTTCCGTCACCCGCTCGGGCATCCTGCAACAATTCCTGAAGTTCGGAAAGCACACGTGCTCGTTCGGCGAGTATCACGCCTATCCCCCTGTTCCCCCGAACACTTCTGAACCTGCGACATCAGGACCCGTTGGGCGAACTCTGGTCAGAAGCTGCCGAAAGAGCGAATCCTGTCGCAGGAAACATGCTCCACCAGCCACAATCGCTTAGTCAAATGAACCGACCTCAAGGGTCCGCAGCCGGCTTCAATTGCCTCGCTGTCGGCAATCTGGGGTCAAAAACGATAAAATGATTACCGAATGGGGCAGCACGCCGCGTCCCCGCCTCCCTCACCACCGGCCGGTACCTACCATAACCACTGGACTCCCTCTCATCCAAGGCCTCTTTGCGGAGCACGGGCCTCCCGTTCCGCACGCCCCCTCAACCCCAACACCACCCCCGCACGGGAACTTTCACCCATTCCGGTCCGTTCCCGATACAATTGATAAGCATCGCCCTTTCGCGCCAGGCCGTGACACACAAGGCACATCACACCCGGAACAGCCGACTCCGAATACCTCCCGGTCCGACAGAACCGCAGCTCACAGCGGTGCGACGGCCTCGAGGTCCCGCCACCTGGCCAACGAACCCCGCCCCAGCCCCCGTACCGCGCGCCACGCGCCCTCGACTCCAGTGTCGGCGCCCGACTTCGGCTTCCGATTACGCGCGGATGAACATCACCGGCGGGCGGCACCCCGCGCCCCCCGCCGCCCCGTCCGCAGCGCATACGTCACACCTCGAACGGCGCCCGATACGCCGCATATCAGCCTATGTCTGATGCCCGCCCGGCTTTTGAAAGAGAGCCGTCCAGAGGAAGGGTTCGCCGAAGCTGGCGGACTCGGGCGGTTCGTCGCGCATACGGCGCAGTTCGATCTCCGTCAGGCCGGCGAAGATCCGGCGCAGTGCGTCCGGTGTGTAAGCGAGACCGCCGTGCAGCCCGGAGCGTCGATAGAAGTCGCGGTCGGGAAGTTCGGATCCCATCGCGCCCGACGCGAAGCAGGTGAGGGCGAGATGTCCGCCGGGCGCGAGGACTCGTTCGACCAGGGCGAGATAGCTGATACGGCGGTGGGGCGGCAGATGGTGGAAGCAGCCCGAGTCGTGGATGAGGTCGTACGGTCCCTCCGGACCCGGCCCGTCGGGATCGAAGGCGTCGCCCTGGCGGAACCGTACGTCGACTCCGGCCTCGCGGGCTCGCTCCTCGGCCCAGGCGACGGCGGTCGGTGAGAGGTCGATCGCGTCCACCTCGAAGCCGGCGGCGGCCAGTTGGACGGCGTTTCGTCCCGGTCCACAGCCCAGGTCGAGCGCCCGGCCCGGCGGAGCGACCAGGCCCCGGTCGAGATACGAGACCAGGTTCTCGTCCGGCTTCCCGACGAAGAACGGCACCTCCCGCGAGCGGTCGACGTAGAAGGCGTCCCACCAGTCGGAGGCCCCGCGCGTCCACCGGTCGGCCTCCGGCGCGAACAGGCCGTCCAGCAGCTTCAGCACATCGTCGACCGTGCGTATGTTCCGGTCCATCAGATCCCCTTCCCGATCCGACGACAGTACGGTCCGACACCATGAAAGACCAGGTCAGACGGGGTGAGGTGGAAGGTGTGACGGGCGCTCGACGGGCCGGTCACACGCGGGGCGGACCCGTCCTCCAGATCGTAGGCACGCGTCCGGTGAGGCCCCCGCCCAGGTCGCTGTGGCGGCATTCCCACCGGTACTCGACGGGCGAAATTCAATGTCTGTCGACGACCCCACGTCATGGACGTTTCGTCCATGGCTAGACTTGTCGTCTACCCCTGGGGAGTGACCATGGACGTCTATCTCGACCCCCGCTCCGGCCGGACCTACCCGCTCGACGCACGGCGCTGGCAGGGCGACGACGGAGCGCCCCTCACCGTCCGGCCACGGCCGGGCATCGGGCCGGAGAGCGTGGACAGGGCCACCCGCTCCCTGTGGCGCTACCGCGCCGCGCTGCCCGGTGCCTTCGCCCGGCCGGTGTCGCTCGGCGAGGGCTGTACCCCACTGATCGAGGGGCGTTGGGGCGACCAGGACGTGCGCTTCAAGCTCGAATGGTTCAATCCGAGCGGGAGCTTCAAGGACCGCGGAACCAGCGTGATGGTGTCGCTGCTCGCTCAGGCCGGAGTGGAGTCGGTGATCGAGGACAGCTCCGGCAACGGCGGCTCCTCGGTCGCGGCCTACTGCGCCGCCGCCGGCATCCGGGCCCGGATCCTGGTCCCGGAGGGGACGTCCCCGGCGAAGGTCCTGCAAGCGCGGGCGTACGGCGCCGAGGTGGCGATGGTGCCTGGCGACCGGGCCGCCACCTCCGAGCGGGCGGTGCGTGAGGCACGGAGCACCGTCTACGCCAGCCACAACTGGCACCCCTTCTTCCTCCAGGGCACCAAGACTCTGGCCTACGAACTCTGGGAAGACCTGGGCTTCGTGGCGCCGGACGCGGTCGTCACGGTGGCCGGAGCGGGCAGTATCGTCCTCGGCTGCGATCTCGGGTTCGGCGAACTCCTCGCCGCCGACCACATCGAGCGGCTTCCCCGGCTGCTGGTCGCTCAGCCCGAACGGTGCGCACCCATTCACGCCGCGTTCCAGGGCGGCGAGATCGGGGGCTTCGGGCCGACCGTCGCCGAGGGCACGGCGATCAGGTCGCCCATCCGTCTGCCCGAGGTCGTCGACGCCATCCGCCGGTCGGGCGGGGACACCGTCGCGATCCCGGAGGACGACATCATGGCGGCGACCCGCCGGCTGGCGGGGATCGGACTGTACGCGGAACCGACCTCCGCCTCGGCCGCCGCCGCGATCGACACCTTCGTCGCGCGGGGAGCGATCCGCCCCGGTGAGAAGACCGTTGTCGTACTGACCGGGTCCGGTCTCAAGGCCGCCGCCGCGATGGGGAGGATCGTCACATGACCGAGGACGAACTGCTGCTTCGCGAGGCCGAGACGATCGTGACCGCGATCGGCCGTATGTTCCCGGGCCTGTGCGAAGTCGTCCTGCACGACCTGCGGAATCCGGAGCACTCGATTCGCGCGATCGAGAACAATGAATCCGGCCGCTCCGTCGGCGATCCGGCCACCGAACTCGGTATCGCCCGTATCCGGGACCCCAACTATCCCAACGTCATCCAGAACTACCCCAACACGTTTCCCGACGGCCGCCCGGCGAAGAGCACTTCCATCGGAATCAGGAACAGCGAAGGCGAGTACGTCGCCGCGATCTGCCTGAATCTCGACGTCTCGCTGTTCACCACCGTCGCCCGCAGCCTGCACAACTTGGTCCGCACCGACGAGCAGGAGCGGTCCTTCACCGAAACCCTGCGGGCCCGTACGACCGTCGAACTCCGCGCGCTGGCCGAGGAGTTCGCTGCCGAACGGGGCCGGACGCCGCACGCCCTGGACTCCACGGAGAAGCGGAAGATGGTCCGCCATCTGCGGGACGAGGGCTTCCTGGACGTGAAGAACGCGGTTCGCACACTCACCGACATCCTGGGCGTCTCCCGCGCCACCGTCTACAACTACCTGAAATGACGGCCGCGTCGGCAGGGTCTCGTCCCGCGTCAGGAACCCGCCCGTGCGAACGACCTGTGCGCCTCGACGAAGTGGCGTTCGCCTTCCGCCGCCCGCCCGGCCGGGGCGGAGACCCACAGGTCGTACATCTTGCCGCCCTCGTCCCAGCTCAGGTCGTAGGTGTGGCGCGGGCCGCCGTCGCCCGCGCCGCCGTCCCAGGTGAACTCCCAGACGGCGGCCGGGAATCCGTTGTGCGTGGTCTCGCGCACCGAACCGTTCCGGTAGCCGGGGTAGTCCGACGGGCCGCTCTCGTGCGCCGCCCTCATCACCGCGACCGGGCCGTTCGGGTCCAGCGGCTGGGGGTGGACACCGATACGGAAGGCGTTGTCCGGGGAGTTGTAGAACACGCGGGGCGGTTCGTTGGAGCGGACGAAACCGGTGGGCGCCGCCATCGTGAAGCCGGCCGGGTCGGAGACCGTCCGATAGCCCTTGGGGGCCGGGTCGGCGGGTGGCTCGGAAGGGTCCTTCGGAGCCTTCTTGGAGGGCACGGGTGTGGGCTTGCCGGTGTCGTCGGTGAGCGGTTCGGGGGCGTCGGAAGCCTTCTCCGTCGCCCCCTCGGACTGCTGCTCCCGCACCTTGTCCGCCGAACCGCCGCCCTCCGTCGCCCCCGACCCCGCGGCGGAGTCGTCCCTCGTCATGACCCACGCGCCGGTGCCGCCCACCGCCAGGGCGGTCACCAGGGCTCCGACGAGGAGCGCCGTACGGACCCGGGTGCGCGCGGCCGGTGCCGAGGTGGCGCCGAGCACGACCGGATCTCCGGAAGGCAGCGGCGCACCGGACACGCGGGCCACCGGCGTGTGGGCCACGGTGGGCAGCCGCTCCTCCGCGAGGAAACCGCGCAGCGCCCGCTCCGCCTCGTCCGTACCGAGCCGCCGGCCGGGATCCCGCTCAAGGAGTCCGCTCAGGACGGGAAGCAGCGGACCGGCCGAGTCGGGCACCTTGATCTCGTCGATCACGACCGCGTGCAGCACCCCCACCACCGAATCGCGGCGGAACGGCGACTCGCCCTCGACGGCGGCGCAGAGCAGCACGCCGAGCGACCACAGATCGGACTCCGGACCGGTTCGCTTCCCCGACATCCGCTCCGGAGCGGTGTACTCCGGGGAGCCGACGAACGCGCCCGTCTCCGTCAGTGTCGCCTGCCCGTCGACCTGCGCGATCCCGAAGTCGGAGAGCACCACCCGCCCGGTGGCCGCCTCCAGGAGTACGTTCGCGGGCTTGATGTCACGGTGCAGCACTCCGGCCGTGTGCGCGGCGCGCAGCGCGGCCAGCAGGGCGAGGCCGATCCGGGCGGCCTCGGCGGGCGCGACCGGGCCCTCCTCCACGATCCGGTCGGCGAGCGAGCAGCCGTCGATCAGCTCCATCACGAGCCAGGGCTGCTCGTCGTGCTGGACGATGTCGTGCAGGACGAGGACGCCCGGATGTTTCACCTGCGCGACCGAGCGCGCCTCGCGCAGAGTGCGTCCGCGCCTGTTCTCCGCTTCGACGGGCGAGAGGCCCGCGTCGATGTGCAGCTCCTTCACGGCGACGGCCCGGCCGAGCAGTTCGTCCTCCGCCCGCCAGACCGTGCCCATGCCGCCGCGTCCGAGCGGCGTCGTGATGCGGTAGCGCCCCGCTATGAGATCCCCGTGACTTGCCATTGCGGCATCATACGAACTGCCAACGACAAAGCCGCAGTTGGGCGCTACTGATGGCCGTGGGGCGTCGGAGGCGTGACCGAGTGGTGAAGGATCAGCCGCCGTCGCGACGGCCGGCCCGTCGCGGCAGAGCCCGTAACAGAGCACGCCCGCTTCTTGGACGCTGTGATCTCACGCGCGGTCGGCGCCGGCCCTTGTCGCCGTGGGCGTCGCGGGCCGATGCCGACCGCCGGTCGAGGTGCGGTCAGGGCCTATCCGGCGTCGGCCCCGATGTTCGGGGTGCCCGGGATGGCCGTCCCGTAGTAGTCCACCCCGGCGTTGCCGGACACGGCCGTGCCCGCTTTGAGCGCCGGGGAACCGGACTTGAGGGTGTAGGCCTGCGGGCACGGCTGCGGCCCCGTGCCCGAGGTCGGCGACCACGAGCAGACGCCACCCGCACCGGGCGAGGTGAACAGGGGGTCACCCCACACCGAGCCCGACTCCAGGCCGGTCGCCTTCCACGCGGCGAAGTCGGCGTGTGTCGTACCGCCCCAGCGCCAACCGCCGGTGTTCGTCCCGTAGTACAGGTTGTTCGACAGCGTCATCCCGGTCTGCCCGTTGGGGTTGTAGTAGAGCTGGCCGGTCTTGCCGTACGTGCCCTTGTTGGCCATGTGGCAGATGTTGTCCTTGATCTGCGAACCACTGGCCCAGGTCCCGGAGGCGTAACCGAACATGAAGCACGCGCTGGCGCCCGTCCGCTTGTTCGCGCTCTGGTCCTTGTTGGTGAAGAAGGTGTTGCCGTAGATCGACAGCGGGTTCTTCGGCGCGTTGGGCACCACGTCGAACAGACCGCCCTGGGCGTTCGCCCAGTCGTCGTTCTCGGAGACGTTGTAGCGGTAGGTGTTCGGTCCCCACACCCGCGAGCCGGCTGTCGAGGTGTAGGCCAGCAGACCGCTGCCCGCGTTGTCGTGCGTGTAGTTGTACTCGACCACCGAGTTCGTGGTGCCGCCGTCGAGGTCGATCCCGTCCCAGTCGCACCCGGCCGTGAAGGCCGGAACCGGCTGCACCTTGTACACCTCGTTGTGACGGATCTTCACGTTGTTCGAGGTGTACGTCATGATGCCGCTGGCGCCGCCGCACGACGTCACGTTGGCACCGATGTCGTGGACCAGGTTGCGCTGGATGACCGCGCCGTCCCAGCCGTTTGCGGTCAGCGCGGCTCCCGTGCTCTGGGCCGCCATGCCGAGGTTGTAGACGGTGTTGCCCTCGACCCTGACGTTGGTGATGTTGACCCCCGAACCCCAGCCGTAGATGCCCGGTCCGGCGTTCGAGGTCACACTGGCACCGTGCAGTTTGTTGTTGAGGATCTGCACGTCGTCCAACGGCCCGCTGTTGGCGTTCACCGCGTATCCGAGCACCATGATCTGGCCGCCGAAGGTACTGCCGCTGCCGCTCGGCGTGGCGAAGCCGGAGATGTCGGAGCCGGTCACCTTGAGGCTCTTGGTCGCCGTCGACGTCTTCTGGTTCTGCAGCAGTACACCGGCCGCGGTCGTGCCGCCGTTGACGAGCTTCAGGTTGTGCAACTGGAAGCCGCTCACGTTGTCCGCGGCGACCGCCGCCGAGTAGTCCCCCGTGCAGTTGGACTTGATGGTGGCCTGTCCGGTGCCGTAGGAGGTGACCTTGAAGGGCGTCGATGCCGACGACCCGGGCACCTTGTCCCCGTTGAAGGCCAGGCAGCCGGTGAACGTCTGCCCGCCCTGGAACGAGACGGTCGCACCACCCTGCGGGAACGTGAAGCCGTTGACCTTCCCGGTCGACTTCCAGGCCTGGTCCGGCGACAGACCGCTGTTGCTGTCACTGCCACTGGGTGACACGTAGTAAGTGGCGGCGGCGGCGTGCGCGGTGCCCGTGGCGGCACCCGCCAGCAGCAGGCCCAGCATTGCCTGGGCCACCACTGCCGCACATGTCTTCGCTTTCATGCTTCTCCTCACTGCGGGAGCGTGACGACGCACGGACCCGCAGATGACGACTCGTGTTGAGGCATGGTTCAAAGAACGGTCGAGTGAATCTCCTCGGCGCATCGCTCCCTTCGGCGGACGGCTTGGGCGTCCGGGTCGAGACGGTCCTTCCGGTGCCGGCCTGTTCCCGGTGGTCATGTGACCAAGTGGTCAGGTGATCAGGAGCGTGCGCCGGGCCTGTGTCCGCGAGCTGTCGCCGGTGTGGATGTGGATCTCGCCCGGCTCCACGGTGAAGGTCCCGGCCGGGTCGTTGGTCCAGTAACCGACGTCGTCGGCCCCCAGGGTGAAGCTGACCTCCCGCTCCTCCCCCGCCGCCAGCCGGACCCTGCGGAACCCACGCAGCCGGCGCACCGGTTGGGTGATCGTCGCGGCGGGATCCTGGACGTAGAGCTGGACGACCTCCTCGCCCTCCCGGTCGCCGGTGTTGCGGACAGCGACGGTCACCGCCACCGTCGCGCCCTCCCGCAACTCCCGCGCCCCGATCCGTTCCCGGCTCGGCAGCGGTTCGCCCAGCGTGAAGGTGGTGTAGCTCAGGCCGTGGCCGAAGGTGAACTCGGGTCCGTCGGCGATGTCGAGATACTTCGAGACGTACTTCACCTCGGGTGCCGCCGGATCGTAGGGGCGGCCGGTCCGCTCGTGGTTGTAGTAGAGCGGGATCTGGCCGACGGCCCGGGGGAAGGTCACCGGCAGCTTGCCGCCCGGGTTCACGGCACCGGTCAGTACGTCCGCGACGGCGGGGCCGGCCTCGATGCCCGGGTGCCAGGCCATCAGGATCGCCGACGCGCTCCGCGCCCAGGCGCCGATCGTGAGCGGGCGTCCGCCGACCAGCACCACCACACAGGGTTTGCCGGTCGCGGTGACCGCGTCGATCAACCGCTCCTGGGCGCCGGGCAGGCCGAGTTCACCGCGTACCGCCGCCTCGCCGCTCATCGCGGGCGGTTCGCCCACGACGATCACGACGGCGTCGGCGGCCTCGGTCGCGGCCACGGCCTCCGGGATGCCGGTGGTGTCGAACCCCTCCGGGGACACTCCGACGGCATGGGTGATGGAGGCGTACGGCAGTGCTTCGCGCAGGGCGCGCAGCACGGGCGCCGACGCGGGTGCGCCGGGCAGGGTCCAAGTGCCCAGCAGATCATCGGAGTCGGCGAAGGGGCCGACGACGGCGAGTGAACGCAGGGCCGGTGCGTCGAGGGGCAGGACACCGTCGTCGTTCTTCAGCAGGACCATGCACCGCCCGGCGACCTCGCGCGCCGCCGCACGCGTCTCGGCGGTCGGGCCGGTGAGGGCCACGGATTCGTCGACGTAAGGGCGCTCGAACAGGCCGAGTCGCAGCTTGAGACGCAGCACCCTGGCCACGGCGTCGTCCAGCCGCTCCGCGCTCAGCGTCCCGGCGGCGAGCAGTTCCCGGCCGTGGTCGACGAAGGTGGTGGACACCATCTCCATGTCCACTCCGGCGGTCAGTGCCCGCCGCGCCGCCTCGGCCTCGTCCGCCGCGCTGCCGTGCGCGATCAGTTCCTGGACGCCGGTCCAGTCGCTGACGACGACGCCGTCGAAGCCCCACTCCTCCTTGAGAATGCCGGTCAGGGTGTGCGGGTTGGCGTGTGCCGGGACGCCGCTGACGGTGTTGAAGCCGGCCATGACGGTGGCGGCGCCCGCCTCGACGGCGGCCCGGAACGGCGGCAGGTAGAGATTGCGCAGCCGCTGCTCGGACACGTCGACGGTGTTGTAGTCGCGCCCGCCCTCCGCGCCGCCGTAGGCGACGAAGTGCTTGGCGCAGGCGGCGATCCGGTCGGGCGCGGTCAGGTCGGCGCCCTGGTAGCCGCGCACCTTGGCCACCGCGTAACACGTGGTCAGATACGGGTCCTCACCGGTGCTCTCGGCGATCCGGCCCCACCGCGGCTCGCGGGTGACGTCCATCATCGGGGAGAACGTCCAGTGGATGCCGTTGGAACGGGCCTCACGCGCGGAGACCTCGGCGTCCTTCTCCGTCACCGCAGGGTCGAACGCGGCGGCCTGGGCGAGCGGGATCGGGAAGGTGGTGTGGAAGCCGTGGATCACGTCCAGGCCGAAGACCAGGGGAATGCCCAGCCGGGATTCCTCGACGGCGATGCGCTGAAGGGCGTTGCTCGCCTCCGCGCCGACGACGTTGAGCACCGAGCCGAGCAGGCCCTCGCGGGCGGCGGTCTCGGCCGACTCGGTGCCGCCGCCGCCCGGTCCGGTGTCCCAGGCCCAGGCGAGCTGCTGGAGTTGGCCGAGTTTCTCCTCGACGGTCATCCGGTCCAGGAGTTCCTTGACGCGGGACTCGTGGGCGTGGCCGCTCATGGCAGGTTCCTCTCAGGTGTGGATCGGGGCCGCGGCTCAGTAGTGGTGCGGCCTGCTGCGGATCTCCTCCGGCCAGGCCAGTTGGATGCCGAGGGTCTGGCTGAGCAGCCGCTGGTAGTCGGCCAGTTGGCCCTGGTCGGAGCGGACCTTGCGGGGCGGCAGGGCCCGTTCGAGGCAGAACCCGGCGAGGGCGCCCACGGCCTCCCCGATGGCCCACTCCACCGGGTGCAGCCGGTAGCACCCATTGGTGATGTGCGTGGTGCCGATGTTCTTGTTGGCCGGCAGGAGGTTGTCGACACGTACGGGGATCAGGGCGCCCAGCGGAATCTGGAAGGGGTAGGACTCGATGTCGATGTAGGTGCGGCCGCCGGTGCTGGGGTGCAGGTCGATGCGGTAGCTGCCGAGGCCGACACTGTCGTGGAACACCTCGCTCCCCGAGCCGGGCGGGCGGGCCTCGACGCCCACGTGCTGTTCGGCGACGGTGAACTCGGCCTTGATACGGCGCGATTCGCGGATGTACGGCGCCTTGGCCAGTCCGTCGGCGGTGCCGGTGACATCGGGCCGCAGGCGCAGGCCCGGCCAGCCGGTGCCCCCGTCAGGGCGGGGCGCCTCGGTCTGGAGCCAGTGCAGGAAGGACAGCGACAGCTCCCGGCCGGCCGTGAGCGCCGCCTGTCGGGCCGCCGCGTCGACGCCGAGCAGCGGCGCCTCCCAGTAGTCGATCTGCGGCCAGTTGACGACGGTGACGTCGGAGGCGAAGGCACCGGGCGCGAACGCCTCGCGGGCCAGGACCCGTCGGAACTGCCACAGGTCGAAGTGTTCCCCGGCCTCCCGGTCGGCCCCCATCAGCGCCCAGGTGCGCTGTTCGAGGGTGATCGGGACGATGTCGGTGAAGGAGAGTTGCGGACCGGGCCAGAACGGGGCGACGGTGTCGCGCCAGTGGTCGTAGGAGGCGGGCCGGTCGATCACATGGTTCTCACCGGGGCGGTGATCCAGGGCGAAGCACCAGGACACGGCCTGCTGGTCGAGGGGATCGGCGGTCTCGGGCGCGTGCGGTTCCCCGGTCTCGTCGCGGCCCTCCGCGCCGATGACGTGCTCCACGCCGGCCAGCTCCAGCAGGTCGCCCAGCTCGGTGGCGTCGGCGACGTACGAGGCGTGGACGGTGACTTCGCGTCCGTCGTGTCTGTCGGCCAGCGTGACCGCCTCGATACGGTCGCCGTCGGTGTGCGCGGCGACGGGTTCGTAGCCCGTGAGGACGGTGATCGCACCGGCGGAGCGCCACGGGGCGAGCATCTCCTCGATGACGGCGACGGCCACGCGCGGCTCGTGGCACATCCGGCTCACGACGCCGAGCCCGGGATCGAGCAGCGGATCGAGCGCGGCTTCCGGTCCGAGGGGATAGTTGCGGCGGTAGTAGTCGCGCACCCGCCGGCGCAGTTCGGCGTAGCCGGGCGGGCAGGCCGAGCCTTCGATCCAGGGATGCTCGTCGGGCGGCACCGCCTGGGCGGTGAGCTGTCCGCCGAGCCAGTCGGTGGCCTCGGTGAGCACCACCGTCCGGCCGAGCCGGGCGGCGGTGAGCGCTGCGGCGACGCCACCCAGTCCACCGCCGACGACGAGGATCTCGGTTCGTATCTCTGTCATGGCCCGGGGGCTCCTTCTGCCGGTTCCACCGGCTGGAGTGGTCGGTACAGGGGCACGTTCTGCTCAACTGGCCTGCGTTCGAGCGGTGTTCGGGACGCGCACGGAAGGGCGTACGTGCGTCCGCGGCCCGTCGGTCGTCCGTTTCGGGGCAGCCGGGACCGGCGGACGGCGCCGCGCGTCGCGCGACGCGTCCCGGATCGCCGGGTGATCGGGCCCGCCGTGGCTGTCCGGCGGGACGCGCCCTACTCGCTCACCGTCGCGATGGTTGTGCCGGGAACCAGCGGACACGGCACCAGCAGGCTCCCGGTCCGCTGCTCGGGGTCGGCGAGCATGTCCTGGAGCCGGTCGACGGCCATGCGGCCGATCTCGACGCGGGGAATCACAAGGGAGTCCCACTGTCCGGAGAGATCGGCCGGCGCCGCCTCCAGCACGGCGACGGACACATCGTCGGGGATCTTCCGTCCACGGGCGGCCAGTCGCTCACGCAGCTGCTCCGCGAGTCTCACGCTCTCCACCACGATCGCGGTCACCGCGCCGCGCGCCACCTCGTCCAGCCACGGCTCCTCGACGCCCTCGCGGCCGAGGACACCCGGAGACGTGTCGGTCAGCCCGAGCCGTACGACGGTCTCCGCGTAGCCGACGCGGCGGTCTTCGTACGGCTCCATCTCCATCCACTCGCGCACATAGCCGAGCCGCCGGTGACCGTGCTCCGCGAGCCGTTCCACGATCTGTTCGCTCGCCGACCGGTAGTCGGGGATGATCTGCGGGATCTCCGCGCCGGGCACCTCGCGGCGGCCGATGTGGACGAAGGGATATCCCTCGTACCAGAGCCGGGCCAGCTCGCCGCGGTCGGTGGAGACACCGAGCAGGATGCTGCCGTCGGCCAGGTTGAGCCGATTGGTGCCGTTCCGGTAGATCTTGCGTTCGCCGCCGCCTCCGGACCCGGTCGAGGTGAACAGCACCAGGTCGAAGCCGGTCTCCTCGGCCCGTTCCTCGATCCCGAGCAGGAACTCGAAGTAGAAGTCCTCGGAGGCACGCGGGAAGACGCGCTCGAAGGTGTGCACGCCCAGCAGGTCGTTGCGCTGGTTGCGCATGGCCCGCGCGGCCGGGTTGGCGACGTACCCCAGCTCGCGCACCGCCTCGAAGACCCGCTGCCTGGTCTCCTCGGGGATCCGCGCGGTCGCCGCGTTCCCGCTGATCACACGGGACACCGCCGACTGGGACACCCCGGCCAGCCGTGCCACGTCCGCCTGGCTGGGTGCCTTGCCGCGCCGTCGCGCTGTCATGATGCCCCCTGGAGCGTCTCCCGCCGGGCGGCGGTCGCCGCGGCATGTGTCGTCTCGGCGAGTTCCCCGGCCCGGCCCTTGGCGTGCAGCCAGCACTTCGCCCAGTGCCCGTCGCCCAACTCCGTGCGCGGCGGGGCCTCGACGGCGCACTCCCGCATCGCGAACGGACAACGGGGATGGAACCGGCAGCCCGTCGGCGGGTCGATCAGACTGGGCGGCTCACCCAGTTCGTCGGCCCCCGCGAAGAGTTCGTCGCGGTCCCCCACGCCGCGCTCGGGGTCCGGCGAGGACTCTATGAGCAGTTTGGTGTACGGATGCTGCGGCGCCGATATCACCTCCTCCTTCGGCCCGGACTCCACCATCTGACCCGCGTACATCACGGCGATCTCGTCACAGAGATACCGGGCGCCGGCGATGTCGTGCGTGATGTACAGCAGGGCCAGCCCGTCCTCGGTGCGCAGCCGCTGGAGCAGGTTGAGCATCTCCAGCCGGATCGACACGTCCAGCATGGAGATCGGCTCGTCGCCGAGCAGGACCTTGGGTTCCACGGCGAGCGCACGGGCGATCACGACGCGCTGGCGCTGGCCGCCGGAGAGCTCGTGCGGGAACTTCGCCGCGATCTCCGCGGCCGGGGTGAGGCTGACCCGCTCCAGCAGCTCCGTCATCCGCTGCTCCCGTCCCGCGGCGGTGAGTCGCGGCTGGTGCAGGCGCAGCGCGCGGTCGAGGTTGTAGCGGACACGGTGCAGCGGGTTCAGGGATCCGAAGGGGTCCTGGAAGATCAGCTGGACCTCGGAGTGGTAGGCGCGCTGTGCCCGCCGGCTGGTGCCGATGGGCCGACCGCGCAACAGGATCTCTCCTCGCGTCGGTTCGTGGAAGCGGGCCAGCATCCGGGCGAGGGTGGTCTTGCCGCTGCCGCTCTCCCCGACCAGCGCCAGAATCTGACCGGGCCGCAGGGATACGGTCGCGTCCTCGACTGCGCGGACGACGGAGGTACGGCCGAGCGGACCGCGGACGGTGAAGTGCTTGGAGACGTTACGCGCTTCCAGGACGTACTCCGGTTCCGCGACCGCCACCGCCTCGGACGCCGGGGCCGCCTGCCGCCGTGCGGCGGGCTCCTCCGCGTGCGGGGACTCGTTCATCGGATCCCGCCTCCCGTCTCGTCGTGGGTCTCGTGGTCGGTGTCGTGGCCGTTCTCATGGCCGGTCTCGTGGTCGCTCTCGCCGCCGGTCTCGTTGAGCAGGCACGCCGCCTCGTGGCCCGGCCGGGGCCCCACCGGCAGGAGCGCCGGCAGCCGCTCGTCGCAGCCCACCGTCCGGCGTGCGCAACGCGGGTGGAAGGGGCAGCCGGGCGGTGGACGGCGCAGGTCGGGCGGGGTTCCGGGGATGCCGTTCAGCGTGCGCAGCGGGGAGCGCAACGGAGGGAAGGAGTCCCTCAGCCCCTTGGTGTACGGGTGTTTCGGGTCGCTGTAGAGAGCCGCAGACTCACCCACCTCGACGACGCGGCCGGCGTACATGATGGCGATACGGTCGGCCAGTTCGAGCAGCAACGACAGGTCATGGGTGACGAAGATGACCGCGAACCCCAACTCCTGGCGCAGTCGCAGGACTTGGGCCAGGATCTGCCGCTGCATCACCACGTCGACGGCCGTTGTCGGCTCGTCCATGACCACCAGTTCGGGACCGCAGGCCAGAGCCAGGGCGATGGCGGCGCGCTGGCGCATCCCGCCGGAGAGCTGGTGCGGGTAGTCGCGGACCCGGTCCGCGGAGATGCCGACCAGGGCGAGCAGCCCCGCCGCCCGTGTCCAGGCGTCCCGCTTGCTCATCGAGCGGTCGCGGGCACGCAGGACGTCGGCGAACTGGGCGCCGATCCGCATCACCGGGTTCAGCGCGTCCATCGCGGACTGCAGCACGATGGACAGTGCCGTCCACCGGTAGCGGCGCAGTCGCCTGCTGTCGAGCGTGACGAGGTCGACGGGCTCGGCGCCGTCCCGTCCGTGGAAGAGGATCTCCCCCGCGGTGGTGACGGCGGGCGGTCGCTGGAGCCGGGTCAGCGCGGTGATCAGGGTGGACTTCCCGGAGCCCGACTCCCCCGCGACGCCCAGGATTTCGCCTCGGTGCAGGGTGAAGGAGACGTCGACGCAGGCGCGTACGGGTGCGCTGCCGGTGACGTACTCGACGGTCAGGTCACGGACTTGCAGGACGGCCTGCCCCGCCGGCGCCATGGACGGCCTCCGCTGCTCGGCCTGTACGGTCATCAGGATTCACCTCCGGGCTGGACGGTCACTGAAGTCGGAGGCATCAGCGGCGTGGGATACATGTTCATCGGACCCCGCCTCCCGCTCGCGCCAGGCGCTTGGCCTTGCGCACCGACGCGGGGCGGGCGGCCCTCAGCTTGGGGTTGGCCAGTTCGTCGACACCGAAGTTGACCAGTGCCGCCGCCGTACCGATCAGGGCGATACACAGGCCGGGCGGTACGAACCACCACCACAGGCCTCGCAGTACGGCGCTCTGCTGCTGCGCCGACTGGATCATCGTTCCCCAGCTGATCGCCGAGGAGTCGGAGATACCGAGGAACGCGAGTCCCGCCTCGGCCATCACCGCACCGATCATCGCGTGCAGGAACATCGAGGCGATGAGGCCGGTGAGATGGGGCAGCACTTCGGCGAAGACCAGCCGCCGGCCACGTTCACCCAGCATCCGCATGGCGCGGACGAAATCGCGGTTCGCGATGCTGAGCGCCTGGGCGCGGAGCGTACGTGCCCCGCCGGACCATCCGAAGAAGCCGATGATCAGGGCGATGGTGGTGAGCCCGGTGCCCTGGAGGTAGCCGGTCACGATGAGGATGAGCGGCAGCGCGGGCAGCACGAGGAAGAGATTGGTCAGGAAGTTCAGGGCGGCGTCCACGCGGCCGCCGTAGTATCCGGCCGGTACTCCGATCAGGATCGCCATGGCCGTGCCGACCACCGCGCCGAGCAGCCCGACGTACATCGAGCCACGGGCACCGGCGATGACCTGGGCGAGGACGTCCTGTCCGAACTGGTTGGTCCCCAGCAGGTGTTCACCGCCGGGTGGCTGGGCGATGAGGCTGGTGTCGTTGGCGCGCGGGTCGAGCCCCAGCAGGCTCTGTGCCAGCCAGGGGCCGAACAGGGCCAGCAGACAGAACAGGGCGAGAATGCCGAGTCCGATCCGGACCTTCCAACTGGAGAGGAATGCGGTGCTCAACGCCCGTCACCCGCCTTCTCTGATGCGCGGGTCGAGCAGGGCGTACACCGAGTCGGCCAGCAGATTCGCCAGCAGGACGGTCAGCATGATGAGGAAGAAGACCCCTTGCATCACCGGGTAGTCGCGCTGCTGGAGCGAGGTGAAGAGCAGATAGCCGACGCCCGGGTAGTTGAAGACCACCTCGGTGAGCAGCGCGCCGCCGACGACGTGGCCGAGGGCGAGCGCGAAGCCCGTGAAGTTCGGCAGGACGGCGTTGCGGGCCGCGTAACGGAGCATCACCCGGCGGCCGGACAGACCCTTGGCCTGGGCGAGCAGCACATAGTCCTCGCGGACGGTGGTCACCGTCATGTTGCGCATGCCGAGCAGCCAGCCGCCGAAGGCCGAGAAGACGATGGTGGCGGCGGGCAGCACCCCGTAGTGCAGCACGCTCAGGAGGAACGACGGGGACAGGCCGATCGGCAGGTCGGCGTCGTATCCGCCGGACAGCGGGAACCAGCCCAGCACGAAACCGAAGAGCCACAGCCCCACCAGCGCCATCCAGAAGTACGGGATCGCCGAGACGAAGGTGGTGAGCGGGCTGATCACGGTGTCGAAGCGGCCTCCCGCCTTCCAGCCGGCCATCGCGCCGATACCGGTGCCCAGTACGAACGCGACCACCGTGGTCGTGCCGACCAGCAGCAGGGTCCAGGGCAGGCCCTGCCGGAGCAGGTCGCTCACGGGGGTGGGGTAGTTGCTGATCGAGGTACCGAGATCGAAGTGTGCCAACTGGACCAGGTAGTCGAGGTATTGGCGGCCGAGATTGGCGTCCGGATTGCCGAAGACCTTCTGGATCGACTCCAGGGCGCTCGGCGGCAGTTGCTGACCGCTGACGCGCTGGAGCTTGTCGACGATCGCGGCGGACGGGTCGCCCGGCATCAGCCGGGGCAGAAAGAAGTTCAGGGTAATCGCGGACCAGGCGGCGGCCAGGTAGAAGCCCAGTCGGCGGCCCAGGAAACCCCAGCGGCGGGGAACCCGGGCACGGCGCTCGGTGGGCGGGGCGGGCTCCGTGGGCGGGGCGGGAGGGGCGGGCGGGGCCACTGCGGTCACTTGCCGGCCTGCTTCAGCTTCAGCAGGGTGAGCGTCGTGTCGGGGCCGAGACCGGGGAACGGCACGTACGAGAAGTTCTCGGGCGTCGGCCAGCCGGACCAGTTCGCGGCGTTGATCGCCATGAACCAGTAGCTGTTGTAGATCGGGCTGTACGGCACCTGCTCGGCGACGATCTTCTGGAGCTCGTGCCCGGCACTCGTCGTCACGGCGGGGTCCTGGGTTCCCAGCAGTCTGCCGATCGCGGCGTCGGTGGCGTCGTCCTTCCAGCGGCCGATGTTGGCGGCGGCCTTCTCACCCGGCGGGCGGTAGGCCCGACTGCTCAGGGCGCTGTAGATACCGGCGACGCCGGCGCCACCCGTGGTGCTGATGGTGAGGTCGAAGTCACCGGTCTGCTGCTGGTCGAACAGGTTGGCACCGGGGGCGCCGGCCGACCTCACCTTGATCCCGAGATGCTTCTCCCAGCTGCGGACCATGATGTTGGCGTACGGGTCCCAGCCGAAGTCCTGGTTGAACGACAGCGTGGGGGCATGGGACTTGCCCTCCTTCACCAGCTTGCCGCCTCTGACCTCGAAGCCGCTGAGCGCCAGTTCCCTCCGCGCTCCCTCGGCGTCGACCTTCTGCACCTTGCCCCGGTACTCGGGAAGGATCACATCCGCGTAGATCTCGTCGACCAGGCCCGTGGGGCCGGCTTCCGTACCGGGACGCTGGAGCGTGGTGACGATGTCCTCGCGCGGAAGGGTCATCGCCAGCGCCCGCCGCAGATGGACGTTGTCGAAGGGTGCTCGCGCGGCGTTGAAGAAGAGGGAGTACGCGCCGCCGGTGGCGTACTTCTGGTACAGGTGGTGCTTCGGGTTCTTCGCGACGTACTCCTGCTCCGCGCCGTTCCAGGCCACGAGGGCCCACTCCACGTCGTCACGCAGCAGTTGGGCCTTCACCGAGTCACCGCTCGTCGGGATGATCTTGAAGGTCTTCAGGGCGAACCGGCCGCCCCAGTAGTCGGTCCGGGCGCCGAGGGTGACCTGCTGGGGTGCGAACCGGGTCAGGGTGAAGGGGCCGGTGCCCACCGGGTCGGGGTTGGTCCACCGCTTGAGGTTCTTCCCCTCCCAGATGTGCCTCGGCACGATGGGGAGTTGAGGGGAGGCCAGCTGCCCGAGTTCGCTGAAGGCGGGGCTCGGCCAGTGCACGGTGACGGTGGAGGCGTCCTTCTTGGCGACGCTGTCGTAGGTGGTTCCGCCGGTGTTGAAGGTGGGGTCCTTGAGCGGGATGCCCAGCGAGAAGACCACGTCGTCGGCGGTCATGGGCTTGCCGTCCGAGAACTTCACGTCACCGCGCAGCTTCATGGTGAGGGTGGTCCCGGACTCGTCGAACTCCATGCTCTCGGCCAGCCAGGGCTTGACCTTTCCGCCGTCGCTGTAGTCGATCCGCACCAGCGGCTCGTAGATCAGCTCACCGTTGGGCGACTTCTGGGTGGCCGGTCCGAACATGTTGTAGTTGCGGACGAAGGTCGTCCCGCCATCGGTCTTGCCGAACACGAGCGTGTCCCCGCCCCCGCCGCCCGCCCCTCCTCCACCGGCGCCCGTACCCGCGGTGCACGCGCTCGCTCCGAGCGGGACGGCGACGGCCGCCGCGGCGGCGCGCACTATGAAGGCTCTTCTGGTGGGCATGGCTGACTCCTGGCTCCTCGTGATGGCGGTGCGGGACGCTATCGCGGTGCTCATACGTATGAGCAACTGCGTGAGAAGTGAACGGATCGTTGCTTCTACGTATGACCGGGAAACGTACGGACGTTGCGAGGGTGCGTCAAGAGTGTGACGGGAAGGTTTTCCGGCCATCGCCGCCCAGCGATGTGCCCAACAGGGCTTCGGCCTGCGGCGACTTGTGATTCCCCTCGACGAACACCGCTTTTCGCGCTTCGACTTGAGCCGGAGCTGCCCAACTGCCTTCGCCCGAGGGGTCGTTGACACTCCGACGCGGCATGCCTACGTTGAGCGCGTCCGCCGACGCGCGTCACCCCGTCGAGCGGCCCTCCCCAGCGTGTACCGCCGCCGAACCGGGCGACGCGGCACCCTTCGACGTCCACGGCCCGCCCGAAGTCAGGACTCAGTAGCATGCCCACGCCCATGCCGCGCCCCGACGAGCCACGCCTCACCTGGGGCCGTGTCCCGCGCCCCGCCTTCGGCGCCGACTACAACCCCGAGCAGTGGGACAGGGCGACATGGAAGGACGATGTCCGTCTGATGCGCGAGGCCGGGGTCAACCTGGTCTCGCTCGGCATCTTCGCCTGGTCCTGGGTCGAACCGAGCCCGGACGTCTTCGACTTCACCGGGCTCGACGAGGCCATCACCCTGCTGCACGGAGCGGGCGTCGCCGTCGACCTGGCCACGCCCACCGCCGCGCCGCCGCTGTGGTTCTCCCACGCCCACCCCGAGTCACTGCCGGTGACCGCCGACGGACGGAGGCTCGCGCCCGGGTCCCGTCAGGCGTACTGCCCGTCCTCGCCGGCCTATCGGGACCGTGCCGCGCTCGTCACCCGTCGCCTCGCCGAACGCTACGGCGACCACCCGGCCGTGGTGATGTGGCACATCAACAACGAGTACGCGAACGGCAACGCCCATTGCTGGTGCGAAGCCTCCGCCACCGCGTTCCGCGGCTGGCTGCGCACCGTGTACGGCGATGATCTGGACGCCCTCAACGACCGCTGGGGCACGAGTGTTTGGGGCATGCGCCACAGCGACTGGGAGCAGGTGACTGTGCCGCGTACCAGCACCAGCAGCCTCTCCCCCGGTCTGTGGATGGACTTCTACCGCTTCAGCGACGCCGAACACCTGGCCTGCTTCCGCGCCGAACGCGACATCGTCCGCGCCCACTCCCCCGGCCGTCCTGTCACCACCAACTTCATGACCGGCAAACTCGGTTGGACCGACTACTGGCGCTGGGCACGCGAGGTCGACATCGTCTCGAACGACCACTACCTCATGTCCGAGGACCCGGACCGCGCCGCCGATCTCGCCCTCGCCGCCGATCTGACCCGTGGTCTGGCGGACGGCCGGCCCTGGATGGTCATGGAGCACTCCACCTCCGCGGTGCAGTGGCAGCCGCGCAACGTAGCCAAGGTTCCTGGGGAGATGGCCCGCAACACCCTGACCCACCTCGCCCGCGGTGCCGACGGTGCTCTGTTCTTCCAGTGGCGCCAGTCCGTCCACGGCCCGGAGAAGTGGCACTCGGCGATGGTCCCCCACGGCGGCGAGGAGACCCGGATCTGGCGGGAGGCCAGAGCTCTCGGCAACTCGGTGGCCGCTCTCGCCGACGTCGCCGGCAGCACCTGCCCGCCTGCCGAGATCGCTCTGCTGCTCGACTACGAGGCCATGTGGGCCCTGGAAATGCCGCATCGCCCCAGCACCGACCTGACGTACTCCGGCGTGCTCCGTGACTGGCACCGCGCCCTGTGGACCCTCGGCCTGTCCTGCGACCTGGTCCCCACCCCCGGCGCGCAGCGCCTGCTGCTCGTCCCCTCGCTGTACGCGCTGTCCACCGGCACGGCCCGCGCGCTGGAGGAGTACGCCGCGGGCGGTGGCCACCTGGTCGTCGGCCCCTTCAGCGGTCTGACCGACCCGGACGACCGCGTCCACCCCGGCCCGTACCCCGGGGCGCTGCGTGACCTGCTCGGCGTGCGCGTGGACGAGTATCTGCCGCTCGCCGCCGGGGAATCCGTCCGCCTGGACAACGGCACGACCGGCCGCATATGGGCCGAGCGTGTCGTACCCGACCCGGACACCGAGGTGGAGGCCCGATTCACCGACGGACCGGCCACGGACGGCCCGGCCGTGGTCCGTCACGGAAACGTCCGCTACCTCGCCACACGCCCCGACGCCTCGTCCCTCCTCCGCCTTCTCCCCCTGTGGGCCGCGCAGGCCGGCTGTGCCACTGCCGTTCAGGGAGCCGGCCAGGGTGTGGAGGTCGTCCGACGGAGCGCTCCCGGGGGCGGGACCTGGCTCTTCGCCGTCAACCACACCCGGCACCCGGTGCGGGTGGCCGCGACAGGGGTCGATCTCCTGTCGGGCATCCACTCGTCCGGCACGCTCACCCTTCCGGCGGGCGAAGTCGCGGTGATTGCCGAGGAGTCCGCCTGACGTCCTCGGCGGATCGCCCTCCGGCTTCGCCCGGAACAGGTGCGTGGCTACGGGACGACGATCCCGAAGGCACGGTCCTCCCACTTGTTGGGCAGACCCGTGATGACGTGGATGGTGTCCGCGCGGGTGCCGCAGTCGGGGTGCGGCCAGTAGGAGATGCGGATCCCGTACTCGAAGGACGTGTACTGGAGCGTCGCCACCGGAACGAGCTTGGTGAGGTCCAGATCCTTGTCCTCCAACTCCACGCAGTACTTTCCGACGGCGGGCTTGGTGACGTTGCTGATCCCCTTGGACCGGTTGATGCTTCCGTCGGCGTTGACCACCGCGGCGGCCTGCGCGTACGGGGCCGCCACCTTGGTCCCGGGGGCCGCGGCCCTGGCCGCGGGAGCGGCCGACGCTCCCGCCACTCCGGCCCACACTCCTCCGGTGACGAGACCGAGGGCGGCCGTCACCCAGACTGCCGTGCGGGTTCCCTTGCTGCTGTTCCTGAACATGCGGAATGGGTCCTCTCCGGGGACGTCCGCCGGCTTCAACGAGCCCGGCCACCAAGAAACGTAAGGGCCCGCATCGGCCCATTCGCGACTTCCCTTGACAAACCCATCACACGAGTGGAATCGAAGCTCACCGCAGGCGCTCGACCAGCCGACGGCTACGGCCGGCCGCCCGGGTCGGAGGCCGGGGCCTGCTGGGTCCGGGCGGGCCGGCGGCGGCGACGGGCGGTCGGGAGTCGCGCCGCCGCGGCGTTCAGCAGGGTGTCCAGGACGACCGGGTAGGCGCTCTGTGTCATGCGGCCGGCCAGCAGTCGTGCGGTGGCGGCGATGTGGGGGTGGGTGTCGGCGGGAAGCCGGGCGTACGTGGAGCTCCACATCTCGTCGTCCGCCTCGCGGGCCTCGTCGGTGAGGGCCAGCGATCCCGCGTCCAGGGCGGCGAAGGCCAGACTTGAGTCGATGAAGGCGTGGTAGACGCCGACGGCCGTGGCGTCGGGGAAGCCCGCGACGCGCAGGACGCCGAGGATCGCTTCGTCCACCGCGATCTCCCGGGGTCGGCCGGTGACCCGGCTGGCGGTCAGTACGGCGGCCTGCGGATGTGCGAGGTAGGAGGCGTGGATGGCGAGGCCGAGGGCGCGCAGGTCGGCCTGCCAGTGGCCGGTGGCCGTCCAGTCGTCCAGCGCCCGGCCCATGAGTTCCTCGCCGATGGCCCGCGTCAGATCGTCCATGCCCGCGAAGTAGCGGTAGAGGGTGCTCGGGTCGGCGCCGAGGGCGGCGCCCAGCCGGCGGGCGGTCAGCCCGGTGCTGCCGTGCTCCTTCAGCACCCGCAGCGCGGTGTGCACGATCAGCGTCTCGGACAGTACGGAGCCTTGCCGGGTCGGACGGCGCCTGCGTCGCGCCCCCTCCGGCACCACCTGTTTCGGCATCGCGTTCCTCCTTCCGTTCCCCGCCGGCCGCCCACCGTCCCGTCGGCCGGTCTTATGCCAACACAGTTGACCGTAGCCGGTGCCATCCCGTTGCATCGGGTCACCCCGGCAGGCGCCCGCCTGCGGGAACGAAAGGTGTGCGACATGCGTGTACTGCTCGTGGGCGCTGGGGGCGTCGGAACCGCCGTCACCCGGATCGCGGCCCGCCGGGACTTCCTGACCCATATGACCGTCGCCGACTACGACCTCTCCCGCGCCGAGAAGGCCGTCGCCGCGTTGGAGGAGCGCGGGGACCGCTTCAGCGCTCTGCGCCTGGACGCCTCCGACGAGGACTCGGTTCGCCGGGCGCTCGTCGAGAACAGATGCGACGTCCTGCTCAACGCCACCGATCCGCGGTTCGTCATGCCGCTGTTCCGGGCCGCCCTGGCGGCGGGCACGCACTATCTGGACATGGCGATGTCCCTGTCTTCGCCGCACAGCACCCACCCCTACGAGCGCTGCGGTGTGAAGCTCGGCGACGGGCAGTTCGAGCTGGCCGCCGAGTGGGAACGGTCTGACCGCCTGGCTCTGGTCGGCATCGGCGTGGAGCCGGGCCTGTCGGACGTCTTCGCACGGTACGCGGCCGACGAACTCTTCGACGAGATCGAGGAGATCGGCATCCGGGACGGCGCCGACCTGACCGTCGAGGGGTACGACTTCGCCCCGTCCTTCAGCATCTGGACCACCATCGAGGAGTGCCTCAATCCGCCGGTGGTCTACGAGAAGGAGCGCGGTTGGTTCACCACCGCGCCGTTCAGCGAGCCGGAGGTCTTCGACTTCCCCGAGGGGATCGGCCCGGTGGAGTGCGTCAACGTGGAGCACGAGGAGGTGCTGCTGATCCCCCGCTGGGTCGACGCGCGGCGGGTGACGTTCAAGTACGGCCTCGGCGACGACTTCATCGCCAAGCTCAAGGTCCTCCACGAGCTGGGCCTGGACTCCACCGCCGAGGTCACGGTCCCCGGGCGGAACGGGCCGGTCCAGGTCTCGCCCCGCGACGTGGTCGCCGCCTGCCTCCCCGACCCGGCCACGCTCGGCGACCGCATGACCGGCAAGACCTGCGCGGGCACCTGGGTCAAGGGCGTCAAGGACGGTGCCGCGCGTGAGGTGTACCTCTACCACGTGGTCGACAATCAGTGGTCGATGCGGGAGTACGGCTCCCAGGCCGTGGTCTGGCAGACCGCGATCAATCCGGTCATCGCCCTCGAACTGATCGCGGGCGGCGAATGGGCCGGCAGCGGAGTCCTCGGCCCCGAGGCCCTGCCGCCCCGTCCGTTCCTCGACCTCCTCACCGCGTACGGCTCCCCCTGGGGCCTGCGCGAGGAGAACTGACCGCACTCCGGGCCCCGCGAGCCGGCCGGTGGATCGTGAACTGTCCGATGGCGGCGTGGCTGTCCCCCGGCCGGTGTGACCTGCCGTGAACGCGGTTCCAGGTGGTGGTGGGAAGCAGTGCGAGGTACTTTCGGAAGGCCGGACACGCCGGGGCGGGCCGTCACGACCGGGCGGTTCGCCGCCTCCGAGCTGTCGGCCGCGAACGTAGCCGGTCCGGCAGCCGCCGGGCTGACGCGCCGAGCGGGACGGCACAACTCTCCCGCGCCGTCAGCTCGTTGCCCCGACCAGATCATGGGAGGCGCTGATGACGGGCAGCAAGCCGCACCAACACCAGGAGTTGGCCGACCAGACCGTCGTGGTGATAGGCGCGAGCTCGGGAATCGGACTCGAAACCGCTCGTCAAGTCCGCGCGGCCGGCGGCCAGGTCGTCATGGTCGGGCGAAATCCGGAGCGACTGGAGCGGGCGGCGGCTGAAGTCCAGCCGCTGAGCACCATGGCGTTCGACGCGACCGACACCGACCGTCTCGAACAGTTCTTCAGTGAACTGCCCAACACGGTCGACCACGTCATATCCACCGCCGGCGGTCCGTCGTACGCGCCACTGGCCGACATGGACCTGGCGCAGACCAGTCGGCACTTCGGCGACCGCCTCGCGATGACGATCGGGACGGCCAAGTACAGCCGAGGCAGGGTCCGGGACGCGGGAACGTTGTTGTTCATCGGTGGCACCGGCGCCCGGCGCCCCGGCAAGGGCATGACCGTCACCTCGGCGCTGACAGCGGCGCTCCCGGCCATCACCGCCAGCCTGGCACTCGAACTGGCGCCGATTCGGGTGAACCTCATCGCCGCCGGATTCGTCGACACACCGCTGTCGGCCTCGCTCCTGGGCGATCAGCTCGAAGCACGGCGTGAGGAACTCCGCGCCGCGCTCCCCATCCGCCGGGTCGTCGGCCCGCAGGACGTCGCCGCTCTCGCTGTACACATCATGCGCAACGAAGCGCTGACGGGCGCGACGTACGACATCGACGGCGGCCAGCAGCTGTTGTCCGGCTGACCCGCACGGGACCACAGGGCGGCGGCCGGAACTCCTGAGCCGCGAAGCCGCTGGAAGACGCCCGGGTCAGCGGCGGCCGAGGTGGAAGCAGCGGTCGGTCAGGCCGCGGCCGGCTTCGGGTAGTGGCGGCGCAGGTTGGCGGCGAGAACGCGGTCGAGCGTGCGGTCGGACAGCATCCTGACCAGTCGGGTGACCACGGCGGCATCCCGGCCGATGGTGTAGCGGGTCCGCGGCCTGCGGGTCGTCACGGCCTTCGCGATGACCCGGGCGGCGGCGTCGGCGGTCAGGCCCGACGCGGTGCCCGAGGCCATGAACGTGTTGTTCGCCCGGACCAGGCCGCCGTACCGCTCGTCGTGCTCAGGCGTCATCCGGGCGGCCAGGTCGTTCGCCGTCGCGATCCCGCGGGTGGCCATCTCCGTGCGGACGCCGCCGGGCTCGACCACGACCACCTGTACGCCCAGCGGCGCGACCTCCCGGCGGAGAGAGTCGCTGACCGCCTCCAGGGCGAACTTCGCGCCCGCGTACGCGCCGTATGTCGCCATGGCGACCTTGCCGCCGACCGAGCTGATGTTGATCACACGCCCCCCGCTGCGCAGCAGCGCGGGCAGGAGCGCCTGAGTGACGGCGATGTGGCCGAAGAGGTTGACCTCGAACACCCGCCGCCACTCGTCCATCGGCAGGGCTTCGACCGGGGCGTTCACCTGGACGCCCGCGTTGTTGACGAGCGCGTGCAGCGCGCGCGGGTCGTCGGCGACCCGCGCGGCGAGTGCCTCCACCTGCTCGGCCTTGGTGATGTCGAGGATGACCGGCTCGACGCCGGTCGATCGGATGGCGTCGGCGTCACGGTCGCGCCGTACGCCGGCCAGGACGTGGAATCCCTGGCGAGCCAGTTCGCGAGCGGCCGACGCGCCCATGCCCGTGGAGGCTCCGGTCACGACGACCAGCTTCTGGGCCGACCTCTGAGTTTCAGATGACGTTGTCACCTTGGTTACGCTACCAGTACGGATGACACTGTCAACTGTATGATCGACGCCATGGTCACCCGCGCGGAGTCCGCCGCCCTCACCCGCCGCTCCCTGCTCGACGCGGCCGCCGAACTCCTCGACCTCGGCGGCCCCGAAGCCGTCACCCTGCGCGAGGTGGGCGCGCGGGCGGGCGTGAGCCGGGGAGCGCCGTACCGCCACTTCACGGGCAAGGACAGCCTGCTGACCGCCGTCACGACCGAGAGCTGGCAACGGATCGGCGACTCGGTCCACGCCTTGCGGACCGACCCGGCCCTGTCGGCCTCCGACAAGCTGCGCGGCGCACTCCACACCCTTCTCGCCGTCGGCCGGGCGCAGCCGCACCTGTACCAGATGCTGTTCAGGCGCCGCGGACACCGCCCCGAAGAGCTGGGTGAAGGACTCGATCGCGTACGGCGTCAGCTGTGCGGACCTGGGGACGACCCGGCCGCGGACCGCGTCCGCGCGGCCGGACGCTTCCAGGACGAGTTCCTGGCAATCGTCACCGCCCTCGTCGGGGAGCGGAACGCACAGCACTACGGCACTCTGCTGCTCGCCGGCACACACGGCATCGCGGAGATGGAACTCAGCGGCCACCTCGGCACAGGCATGTTGCACACCACCGCCGACGAGCTCATCGACACGCTGGTCCGCATGGTCGCCGACGCCCGCGAGACGGCATGACAGCACCCACGCCCTGTCGGCGGCAGACTCCTTGTCGACTTCGTCGTCACAGTCGCCAAGAAATGCCGCATTCGACCTAAGGTGTCGATCAAGGGCAAACAGGGCACCGGCGGCTAGGATTGAGGTGTCGAAAGCCATAAGTCTCGCCGGTTCCGGCCCGTGTCCGAGGGGCCACGTGACCTTCTCGCGTGACGTAGGAGCGCTGTCGACACCCGCTCTGCGCAAGGGGGTTCTCGTGACCACCGCCCCGACCCCGCCACCCGTTCCGGGATCCGGGGACCCGAAGCCGTTTCTGCCCGTACGTACGGCCATCGTCCTCCAGACGGCCGCCTTCGTGGGGGCGATCGCCGGGACCCTCACCTACCTCAGCACCGGCGACACGGCCGGCGCGATCCTCGCAGGACTCGTCGGCCTCGGTGCGAGCGTGCCCACGCTGAACGGACTGATCGGCGACTGACCGGCTGTTTCGAAGCGGAAACCGGCAGAAGCCGGCCGCCCCGGACCGCTCAGCCGGTGGTGGCGGCCGCGGTGTCGGCGTAGAGCCGGGCACCGGCGAGGCGGCCGCCGGTGATCTCGAACAGCCAGAGGTTGTGGAAGACCCGCGTCTCGCCGGTCGCCTTCGGTACCGCCGTGTTGGTCAGCTGAACGGTGAAGTGATCATCGCCTCCAAGGACCTGATCGACGCTGCTCTCGAAGGACTCCCAGACTTCGGAGCCGCCCGGTACCCCCGCGAAGAAACCGCCGAAGGCCTCCGGGCCGACGAACTCGCCGCCGTAGGGCAGGGATGTGGGCACATCGAGCACGAAGTCGTCGCGGAGCATCGGCAGAATCAGATCCCGGTCGTGATGCGCGAAGAGCTCGGTGAGCGCGTAGGCCATCTCCGCCTTCGTGTACGTGGAGCGGGCGGCGGATTCATCGCGCGCCTCTTCGAGGGCTTCGGCAGCCAGGACGTCCGAGCCGATCACGCCGTCCGCGAAGGAGAAGTTCTCCGGCGGAGTCAGGGTGATCATCACGAACACGTCCGCCGGATCGACGCCCGGCCCCTCATGCAGCAGGCGGACAAGAGTCTTGTAGAACCGCCGCTTGGCCCGGTCACCACGGTCGACGCCGTCGGTGATCGTGAAGACGATCCATTCGCCGGTCCGGGGGCCGCCCCGAAAACTCCGGCTGAACACCATCTCGTTCGGATCACACTGGCGGATGAGCTGGAAGCCGTCGTCCGGCTTCATGTTCAGCTCGGCGACCAACGCGTCGTGCACGGCCCGGGAGACGGCTTCGAGGTACCCGGCCGATTTGCCGCGGGCCAGTGAGATCTCGACGAACGGCATGGGGGCGCCCCTCTCTTCATGGACTCCGATGAGCCCAGCAGAACCCTTCAACTCCGCTAAGGCCCACTTTGGCAGCTTCTGTGGTGTATCACGCTGTGCATCACCGAGGCTGCCGCACCACAGTCGGGCCCACTCGTCGCTTTCTTGATCAGCGAGGATCACCCGGCCCGAACAGCCGAAACGCCACTGGACAAACCGACGTGCCGTCACGAGGATCGAGGCCAGGTCATACAGGGCGATCCAGCCTGAACCAGACGCCCTCCGGCGACGAGTACCGCCGTGTTCACGTTCCGCGTCTCGCGTTCCTTCTGCCCTGTTCTCACACAGGCTCTCGATGAGGGTCAACTCGCATGAAGGGTGTGTATGTCCGACATAACCAGGTCAACGTCGCTCGATCCGCAGGAAATTGTTCGTCAGGTACAGGCAGGCACGCTCAGTCGGCGGAAACTGCTCAAGATGTTCGGCGTGTCCGCGGCTTCGGCCGGGCTCGTGGCGGCAGGGCAGTCGCCCTCCTCCGCGCACGGCCGGCGCTACGACTACGTCATCGTGGGAGCCGGCTCGGCGGGCTGCACGCTGGCCGCCCGATTACTGGCCGATTCACGTGCGAGTGTGCTTCTGATCGAGTCGGGCGGGTCCAACGACCTGCCGGAGGTGGCTGATTTCACGAAGTCGGGCACGCTGACGGCCCCCGGCTCTCCCCTCATCTGGCCCTTCCAGTCGGAGCCGCAGCCCGCCCTGATGAACAGGCCCCAGTCGTTCGTGTGCGGCAAGCTCGCGGGCGGCAGCAGTTCCGTCAACGGAATGGTCTGGGTCCGTGGCAATCCGGGCGACTACGACAACTGGGCCGCGCAGGGCGCCAAGGGCTGGGACTTCGGGAGTGTGCGCCCGTCGCTGGACGCGATGACGGGGCCCATCCGCCCGTCGGACGAGCTGACGCGGCGTAACTCCCTGTCACGCGCCACCCTGGAGGCCGCTGTCGACCTCGGATACCGGTACAACCCCGACTACAACGGCGCCGGCCAGTTCGGCGCCGCCTACACACAGCTCAACGTGCTGAACGGCATCCGGCAGGACGCGTTCACCACCTTCCTCGCTCCGCATCTCACCGATCCCCGGCTGACGGTCGTAACAGACGCGCACGTCACGCGGCTGACGTTCGACCGCCGAAACGCGATCGACCGCGTCGTCATCGAGTCGGGCGAACGCGAGTACACAGTCAAGGCGGAGCGGGAGGTCGTCGTGAGCACGGGTGCGGTGAACACCGCTCGCCTGCTTCAACTGTCCGGCGTCGGCGCCGCGGGCGACTTGGAGCCGCACGGCATCAACGTCGTGATCGACCTGCCCGGTGTCGGTGCGAACCTGCACGATCACCTGGTCTCCGTCGTGTCGAGAGCGCTCAGGGCTCCCGAGCCGGAGTCCCACATCACCGCGATGGACGTCAATGTCTTCACCGGCAGAGGCCGGGTGCCCGGGACGCCCCGGTTCCAGTTCCAGGCCTACTACTCGCGCCTCGGCTATCCGCCCGCTCCGGACGAGTCCACCTCGATCGGGGTGGTGAACCTGCACCCGACCAGCCGCGGCCACGTCAAGTTGCGCTCAGCCGACCCGCACACTCCGCCCATCCTCCAGCCGAACTTCCTGCAGACGCGGGAGGACCTCGAGAACTCCCTCGAGGGCTTCGAGCTCTCCCTGGAGCTGATCAACGCAAGTCGGCTCCGTAAATGGGTGAAGGGCGAGAACGTGGTGCCCGACACACCCGTCAGGACCAGGAAGGAGAGGATCGCCGCGCTGCGCGCTTTCGCCCAGGCCGACTTCCACACGGTGGGCACCTGCCGCATGGGCACCGACGCGCTCGCCGTCGTGGATCCCCAGTTGCGCGTGCGTGGAGTCAGTGGTCTGCGCCTGGCCGGCGCCGCGATAATGCCCAGCATCACCTCGGGCAACACCAACGCCCCGTCCATGATGATCGGCGACCGTTGCGGAAGGCTCATACTCGGCCGCGGATGACGCGGACGTGACTGCCACGGCCCGCCGGGCAGGATCCCGGCGGGGTCCGCCGAATCGGCCAACCGACCGTCGCTAGATCCTGTCCGGCGAATCTTCGGCCCCCGCCCCGGCGAGTGCGGGAGCGGTGGACTGAGCCGGAACGGTGGACGGCGCCGGTGCCGTCGATTCCCTTATCACCAGCCGGGGCCTGATCAGCAGGGACCGTCCGGCGGCCGGGGCCGATTCGATCCGGGCCCGCAGCTGCTGGAAGGTCTCGGCCGCCATCTCCGGAAGCGGCTGGCGCACCGTGGTCAGCGGTGGTTCGAAGAGATCGGCGAGCAGGATGTCATCGAACCCGACCACCGCGACGTCCCGCCCGGCACGGAGTCCGACGTCCTTGGCACCACGGCAGATGCCGATCGCACACATGTCGTTGATCGCGACGAAGCCGGTGGGCGGACGCGGGCGCGACAGCAGCTCGCGCGACGCGTTCCGGCCCAGCTCGGCCGCGTTCTTGTCGCCGAATTCGCTGGTGTCCGCGCCGGGCCACACGATCGCGTCGGCCGGGTCGAGGCCCGCTGATTCGAGCGCGGACCGGAAGCCGCGCAGCCGCTCGCGGCGGTTGACGCTGCTCACCGAACCGGAGACGAACGCCAGTCTTCGATGGCCCAGTTCAATCAGATGGCTCGTGGCGAGTTCGGCGCCCATCGCGTTGTCCACACTGATGCTGGACAGCGACGCCGGATCGCCCGCCTGCGCGGTGCGGTCGAAGGCGACCATCTTCAGACCCCGGCTGAGCAGCGGGGCGACATGGTCGAGCGAGGGCAGGGAGGAGCACAGGACCACCCCGCTGACCCCGTCGGCGAGCAGTTCCTCCCCGTACTTGAGCTCACGGGCGGGATCGCGCTCGCTGTTGCACAGCAGTACGTGGTAGCCCTCGGCCAGTGCGATGGCCTCCAGCTCTCTCGCGAGCGCCCCCCAGAAGGGGTTGGCGACGGAGGGCACGATCAGGCCGATGACCTTGATGCGGCCGGTGCGCAGCATGCGTGCCGCCCGGTTGGGCCGGTAGCTGAGCTGCTCTATCACCTGCTCCACACGAGCCAGGGTGGCCGCCTGCATACGGTCGGTACGTCCGTTGAGGACGTTGGAGACCGTGCTCGCGGAGACACCTGCTGCCTCCGCGACCTGATGGATCGTTACCCCGCTCATGCCACCTCCGGTTCGGAACGCACTGCCGAGCTTAGTGTACCGATTTACTGAACGAGCTCCACCGGTACACCCGTTAACGTCCCTGAAAATTGTTGTGCATCAGCTGTTGACGTCACTCTCGAGACGTTCCTAGCATCAGTGCATCGATTTACTAGCACTTCCCAGCCATGTCTGAGAAGTCATCGCTGGATCGATCCACTGACTCCACCTCAAAAGGGGTGTCCCATGGAACTCAACAGACGATCTGTGCTCGCAGCCATCGGCGCGGGTACCGCCGCTGCCGCTCTCTCCGGCTGCGGCGGCGGCTCCACGGCTGCCGATTCGGCCGACGGCCCCGCCGAGGGCGAGATCACGCTGCTCACCCCGATCTACGAAGGCGCGAACGGCAAGACCCTCCTCGAGCAGGAGATATTGGGCGGATTCCGGAAGAAGCACCCGGACGTCAAGGTGAACGTGGACTACACCACGTACGCGCAGCTCAACGAGAAGATCACCACCGGTCTCGCCGGCGGGCTGCTGCCCGACGTGCTCATGATGGGCGTCGGCTGGATCCCTCCGTTCGCCGCGAAGAAGGCCATCGCCGAGCTGCCGGAGTCGCTGGCCACCAAACACGACTACGAGAAGCGGGTCCTGGAGCCGTCGCGCTACGACGGCAAGCTCTACGCGCTGCCCGTCGTCCTGGACACCCGCATCGTCGTGTACCGCAAGGACCACTTCGCGGAGGCCGGGATCAAGAAGACCCCGGCCAACTGGGCGGAGTTGCGCGCCGTGGCGAAGCAGCTGACGAAGGACGGCCGTCTCGGCTTCGACCCGTTCTCCATCGATCTGCGCCAGTGCTGGGAGACCTTCCTCTTCGCCAACGGCGGCCGGCTGTTCAGCGAGGACGGCAAGAAGGTGCTGTTCACCGAAGCCGGTGGCGTCGAGGCGCTTCAGTTCTTCAAGGACCTGATCAAGGACGGCTCGGCCGACTACGCGAAGAAGACGGACGCCGGCGCCCCGTCCAACGTACAGACGGGCAGAGCGTCGATGATGATGTCGACGAGCGCCCTGTGGGTGCAGGCCAAGGAGCAGAACCCGGAGCTGATCGAGGGCGACAAACTCGGTGCGTTCGTCCTGGCCAACCGCAGGCCGGCGATGCTCCAGGGCGGCACGCTCGTCACCCAGTCCGCGCGCTCCAAGCACCCGGCCGCGGCCCGTGCGCTCGTCGAGTACCTGGCGACACCCGACTCGATCCTCGGCGCGGCCAAGCAGCGCGGCTCGGTACCCGGTCTCCGGGATCTCAACGAGTCCGGATACGTCAAGGAGAACCAGTTCGTCGATCTCTCCCTCCAGAACCTGGAGCACGCCGTCTCGGAGGGCGGGACCGCGGCCTGGATGGAGATCCGGGAAAAGATCAAGCCGACGCTGGAGCCCGCGATCGTGGGCGGTCAGTCCGCGAAGGACGCCATCGCGGAACTCGGCCGTCTCGCCGAGGCCGCCATCGGACGGATGTAAGGACCCGACACTGTGCCAGCGACATCCGTAGTGAAGGCACGGCCCGCGCGGCCGCCTTCCCCTCCAGAGGCACCGAAGCCGAAGCGTAAGGGCCGGGTCCCCACAGGCCCGGGACGCCGTCGTCGCCGTGCGGGCATGCTCTTGGTGGCGCCCGCCCTGCTGCACGCCTCGCTGTGGATCGGTCTTCCGGTCGTGGTCTCGGTAGCCCTGGCCTTCACGAAGTACGACGTGCTGACGGCACCGGAGTTCGTGGGTCTGGGCAACTTCCGGGACATGCTGGACGACGCGGTCTTCGTCAAGTCCATCGGCAACACGCTCGTCTACACCTTCTTCACGGTGCCCTTCGGTATGGCCCTCGGCCTGCTGGTGGCACTGGCCCTGCACACCGGACTCAAGGCACGCGGCATCTTCCGTACCGCGGTGTTCCTGCCCCAGGTCACCGCGACCGTCGCGATCGCCCTGGTCTGGCTGTGGATCTACAACCCCGGCAACGGACTGCTCAACACCCTCCTGTCGTTCCTGGGCATCGAGGGACCCGCCTGGCTCTCCTCGACGACATGGGCGATGCCCTCGGTGATCCTGGTGGGCATCTGGCAGGGCATCGGCATGAAGATGCTCATCTATCTCGCCGCGCTCCAGTCCCTGCCGAAGGAGCTGTACGAGGCGGCGTCCGTGGACGGCGCGTCCAAGGTCCGGCAGTTCTTCTCGATCACACTGCCGCTGCTGAAGCCCGCGACGTTCTTCGTGCTCATCACCTCGATGATCAGCGCCTTCCAGTCCTTCGACCAGATCTACATCCTGACCGACGGCGGCCCCGCCAACAGCACCACGATGATGACGTACGAGATCTACAAATCCGCCTTCCGGGAGTTCCGGGTCGGCTACGCCAGCGCACAGTCACTCGTGCTCTTCGTGCTGCTCATGGGCTTCACCCTGGTCAACAAGCGGATCATGGGAGGCAGCCGTGGCCACAGCTGAACTGCGAAAGCCGGCCCCGGCTCCGGCGCCGAAGGCCGTGACCAAGGGCAAGCGGGTCTCCGCCGGCCGGATCGCGCTCTACGTGACGCTGAGCGTGGTCTCGCTGCTCATGGTGGTGCCGTTCGTCTGGATGGTGCTCACCTCGCTCAAGACGCCCGTGGAGATCGCGTCGCAGGAAGCCGGACTGCTGCCGGAGCACTGGCAGTTCGGCAACTACGCCGACGCGCTGAAGGCAGCGCCCTTCGCCACGTACGCCAAGAACAGTCTCGTCATCGCGGTCAGCCACACCGTGCTCAATGTGCTGGTCGCGTCGATGGCGGGGTACGCGCTCGCGCGCATCAGGTTCCGCGGCAGCGAGATGATCTTCCTTCTCTTCATCGCGGCCCTCATGATCCCCACGTACACCAAGGTGCTGCCCGAGTTCCTGATCGTCCGCTTCATGCCGCTGGCCGGCGGGAACGACATCTTCGGCCAGGGCGGCAGCGGCTGGCTGGACAGCTGGTGGGCGCTCATCATCCCGGGCGCGGTCACCCCGTTCGCGGTCTTCCTCTTCCGGCAGTTCTACCTGGACCTGCCGGTGGAGCTGGAAGAGGCGGCCCGGCTCGACGGGCTCGGCGAGTTCCGTATCTACACCCGGATCATGAGCCCACAGGTCAAGCCCGCGTTCATCACCGTCGCGCTGCTGACCTTCGAGACCTCCTGGAACAACTTCCTCTGGCCACTCCTGGTGACCCGTACGGACAGCATGCGGGTGATCCAGGTCGGGCTCTCCGTCTTCAAGACGGAGAACGGCCCCCAGTGGCACTTCCTGATGGCGGGCACCACACTCGCCACCCTTCCCATGGTCGTCCTCTTCCTCATCGGCCAGCGCTACTTCGTACAGGGCTTCGCAACCGCCGGTCTCAAGTGACCGGTTCCGGCTCCTCATGGGCCGGTCACCGAAAGGGCTTCACCCATGTCTGCTGATCTCAACGGCTCCCGCGCACTGGTGACGGGAGCGGGCCACGGCATCGGCCGCGCCATCGCCGTCGCCCTGGCGGAGGCCGGCGCCGATGTCGCCGTCCACTACCACTCGTCCGCCGACGAGGCCGCGAGGACGGTCTCCGAAATCGAGGCCCTGGGCCGCAGGGCCAAAGCGTTCAGGGCCGACGTGACCGTGAGCGAGCAGGTGGACGCGCTGGTCGAGGAGGCCACCGGATTCCTCGGCGGTCTGGACGTCCTCGTCTGCAACGCGGGTCATCTGATCGGCCGCGAGAAGATCGCGGCCATGTCGGACGACCACTTCGACCAGGTCATCTCCGTCAATCTGACATCGACGTTCCGCACGGTGCGAGCCGCCCTGCCGCATCTGACGCGGTCATCGGCCGGGCGCGTCATCACCATGTCGTCGCTCGCCGCGCACAACGGCGGCGGTCCCGGATCGGTCGCCTACGCGGCCGCCAAGGCCGGCGTCCGCGGCTTCACCAAGGGCCTGGCGAAGGAACTCGCGGGTACGGGAGTCACGGTCAACACGGTGGCGCCCGGCTTCATCAAGGGCACCGCCTTCCACGACACGTTCACCGCTCCCCAGGCCCAGCAGGCGATGGAGGCGGGCATCCCGGTGGGCCGGGCCGGCACACCGCAGGACGTCGCCCACGCGGTCGTCCATCTGGCCTCGCCCGCGTCGGGCTTCCTGACCGCCACCACCGTGGACATCGACGGTGGCGCGTGGCCGCGTTGAGGCGGATCGCCCGGCAGCGGGGCGGCTGGTGGCACGCGTACGTCTGCCCGGCGCACGGGGTGGAACTCGACCACGGTGATCTCCTCGGCGGAATCTTCCCCGAGGGCGGTGCGCGCTGCGCGCTGGGCTGCCGGGTGGACACGGAGGCGGTGCGCGGCGCCTGGCTGGTGCTGTCGCACCAGGCGTGGGCGCGGCATCTGCGGGTGCTCGCGCATCGCGGCGAGCGTACGGAGGTGGTGGCACGGCTCGTCGAGTACTCGGCCGTGTACGCCGGCCTCGCCACCGAGCGGCACGGCGAGGCGCAGACATGGATGCTGCGCGGCCGGCTGTTCCACCAGGCGCTGACCGACGCCATCTGGGCCGTCAACATCGGGCACACGGTGAGCACGCTCGCCGGGACCGACACCGAGGACCTGGTGGCGGTCCTGCCGCTGCTCGACGACCTGGAGCTGGCCGCTCTCGACGCCCGTTCCGTGCTGACCGGCCAGGGACACCTCGCGTCCAACTACACCGCGTGGCTGAACGCGGCAGGCGTCGCCACGAGCCGGGCGGCCGCCGCGGTGCGCGGCCGGGAGTGGGACGGTACGAAGCGGTGGCTGGAGGGCGACCACGGCCTGTACGCCCATCTGCGGGTGGCGGTCGCCGAGGACGGCTGGGAGTGGGAGGGCAGCACCTACTACCACGGGTTCGTGCTGCGGGCGGCCCTGCTGGCGCTGCGTTCCACCGACCCGGCGGCGATCCCGTCCGACGTGGTCGGCGTGCTGGCCGGGATGACGGACGTCCTGGCGGCGATCGCGACGGACGGCGGCATTCTTCCCGCGCTGCACGACGGACCGTATCTGCGCCGCCCGCTGGCCCTGGAGTGGCTCGAACTGATCGCGCTCGCCCAGCAGTTGGTGCCCTCCGAGGCACTGGAAGCGGTGGCGGTACGGGCCCGGGCCGAGCTCGGCGAGCACGACGACGGGCTGGACCGGGAGTTGGGCGGCTGGTTCGCGGGGCCGCCGCTCCCCCGCCGGGCGGCGCCCGGCCCGGTCACCGTCTTCCCGTCGGCGGGTTACGGAGTGGTGCGCGCGGAGGGCATCCACGCGCTGCTGGACTTCGGCCCGCACGGCGGGTCGCACGGGCACCGCGACAAGCTGTCGCTGTATCTGTACGGGGCCACCACCCCGTGGCAGCCGGATCCAGGTCAAGTGCCCTACGCGCACGCCGAGTTCCGTGATCTGTACACATCGACCGAGGCACATCCGGCGTTCCGGGTGGACGGCCGCGAGCAGGCGGAGTGCACGGGCACGCTGCTGGACTCGGACGCCGCCTCCGTCACCGCCGAGGTCACCACCGCGTACGAAGGGGTGCGCGCGGTACGGCGGGTGGCGGTCGGCGACTGCTACCTGGTGGATCTGCTGACGGTGACGGGCCCGGAGGCGCGCCGGGTCACGGCCCAGCTGCGCCCGGGAACGGCACTGGACATCCAGCTACAGGCCAACGGCCCCGTACGCACCACCTGGTACGGCGAGGAGACCCTGCACGGCTGGCACGCCCACACCCCCGGGGTACCGGTGCGGCCGGTGACCCTGCCGGGCCCCGGTCCCGCCGACGATCCGCAGCGCGTGCGCACCCGGGTCGACTTCACCTGCGAGGCGGAGCGGGTCACCTTCGCCTCGGTGTACCAGGCGGCCTCCGCGGGCCCCGCGGTGACCGATGTACGACTCGACGGTGAGGAGCTGACGGTGGATCTGACGGACGGCTCCACCGCGCGCTTCCGGACGGAGGGCTGAGCCTTGCTGCTCTCCGCCACGCCGCCGCCGGGCCCGCGTCCCGCGAAGGAGGCCCGGCTGCGGGAGGAGGCCGCGCGCCACCGTGACCTCACCCCGCCCCGCACACACCCGTCGGCCAGCATCACCTGGCTGGGCCCCGCCGCCTCCAACCCGGCTCTGGCGTACCGCGTCACCGGCGACCGCGCGCATCTTGACGAGAGCCGGCGCTGGATCGAAGCGGCGGTGCGGCTGCCGCACTGGGGCCGGGCCCATATGCCGGACCACGACCTGGACGCGGGCTGGCTGCTGCATCATCTGTCGCTCGCCCTCCGGTGGGTCGGCGACGAACTGCCGGACGGGGAACGCGCGCTGCTGCGGCACAAGCTGCTGCTACAGGGCCGCCGGATGCATGAGTTCGCGGTGGCGAGCGAGGGCCGCTGGTGGTCGTCGTCGTACTGGCAGAACCACAACTGGATCTGCTACGCGGGCCTGGCGACCGCCGGGTACGTCCTGGGCAAGGAGGAGTGGACCGAGCGCGCCAGGGACAACCTCGGCACGGTACTGGACCTGATGCCGGCCGACGGTTCCCATGCCGAAGGCGTCGTGTACTGGCGCTACGGGGTGCCGTTCCTGGCGATCCACCTGGATCTCCTGAAGGAGGCGGAGGGTGTCGACTGGTGGGAGCGCGGCGGTTTCCTCGCCAACACCTTCCGCTACCGGCTCCACCAGACGGCGCCCGGTTTCGCGTTCAACGTCGACCACGGGGACTGCCACGACCGGCGCAGCGGCCACAGCGCGGGGCTGTACTACCGGCTCGCCGACCGGTACGGCATCGCGGAGGCCCAGTGGATGGGCGATCTGGCCTCGGGCGAACTGCTGTGGCAGGAGGCGGCGGAGAGCGGGGTGCGGCCGGGAATCCTGCCGGAGGCCTATCTGGAGTATCTCTGGTACGACCCGTCCGTACCGGCTGCCCGGCCCACCGAGACCCGTGCCTACTTCCCCGATCTCGGGCTGCTCGCGGCCCGCACGGGGTGGGACGACGACGCCACGCTGGTGTCGTTCAAGGCGAGTCCGGGTGGCGGTCACACCGCGTGGGAGACCTCGGCCCGGCACCGGGCCGAGCTGGGCTGGGAGACCCTGAACCAGGGGCACCACCACCCGGATTCGGGGTCCTTCGTGCTGATCTCGCAGGGGGCGTTCCTCGCCGTCGACGAGGGTTACAGCAACCGGAAGCGGGCGGCGCACCACAATCTGCTGCTGGTGGACGGACAGGGGTACGCGGACGAGGACCGCTACCACGTCTACCAGGACATTCCGTACGAGCGGCAGGCCAGGCAGCGCGATGTGCTGGTGGACACCGAGACCGGCTGGGCGCACGCCACGGCGGAGATCGCCGCGATGTACGACCCCGCGCTGGGCGTCCGGCGTCTGGACCGGACCCTGGTGTTCACGCCGTCGGGGCGGCTCGTGCTGCTCGACCTGGCCGAGGCGGAGGCCGAGCGGGAGTGGACGTTCCTGCTCCAGACCGACCGCCCGACGGAGCCGCGGCCGGACGGCGCCCGACTGATCAGGTCGGGAGCGGCAACCGCCCTCGTACAGCGGTTCGCACCTCACGACGCCTCGGTCACGTGCGAGGTCACCGAGGTCGAGGCCAATCCGACCGCCAGTACGCCGGAGCTGCGTCTCACGCGGACGCTCCACACACTGCGTTCGACCGCCCCGCGGTCGTCGGACGGTCTCTTCCTCACCGCCATCACGCCCGGGGAGGCGCCGGCCGGCGAGCGGATCGCGTGCCTGGAGGGGCACGGCGTCACGTTCGCGGAGGCCGGGGAGAGTGTCCTGCTGTCACCCGTCGCCCGGCGGATCCGTACGTCCGGGGTGAGCGCCGACGCCGCCGCCCTGCTGACCTCCGCCGACGCCGCGCCGTACGTCGTGCGGTGCACGCGGCTGGAGCTGGACGGGCACGTGCTCCTCGATGTGGCGGAGCCGTACACAGGAAAGGTCGGCTGAATCATGCAGGCAACCCTCTCGTCCGGCTGGCCGACGCTGCTTCGGCGTCTGGAGTTCATCGCGTTCCCGGCCGCCGCCGGGGCCGCGTGCGCCGTGCTGTCGCTGGGTGTCGTGACCTGGCTGCCCGCGCTCGCGGCGATGGCGCACGCGTTGCAGCGGTGGCGTACGGAAGGGGACAACCGTGTGTTCGTCAACGCGTTCGCCGCGTTCCCCCGTTACTGGCGCGCGCTGTGGCGGCACGGGCTGGTGTCGACGGCGGCCGCGGTCGTCCTCGGCGCGAACATCGTGTACCTGCTGTCCCGTTCGGAGCCATGGACCTTCGTCGTGCTCGCCGCGCAGGTGGGCATCGCCGCCGCGCTCGTCATCCATCACATCGCACTCGCCGCCGAGGCCGGCCGGACACCGCGGGGCTCGGTCCGCGCCTGGTCGGCCGGGGCGCTGGCGCTCGGCTTCGGGTCTCCGGCCCGGGGCACCGCACTGCTCGGCGCGGTGATCTCCGCCGTGCTGCTCTCCCTCGTCGTACCGCTGGGGCCACTTCTGCTGGGCCCCAGCATCCCCGTACTGCTCGCTCTGTCCTTCGCCGATCCCAGGAGGCACACCTCATGAGCCACGCACTGCGCACCGCCCTGGCCGCCGCACTCGCCGCGGGCACCTCGCTTCTCCTGCCGTCGCCGTCCGTCGCCGCCGAGGCGGCGACGGCGTACTACGTCGCGCCGTCCGGCAGCGACGCCAACGCGGGTACGTCGGCGGGGGCGCCGCTCGCCACGATCCAGAAGGCCCTCGACCTCGCCCCCACGGGCGCCGTGGTCAACCTCGGGGCCGGCACCTATCGGCAGGACGTGGTGACCAAGCGCCCCGGCGTCACGCTCACGGGCCCGTCGAACGCCGTGGTGAAGGGGGCGGGTGACAGCCGGATCATCCAGGTGCGGCACGACTCCACGACGCTGAGCGGCTTCACCGTGGACGGGCTGCACGGCTCGTCCGACGACGTGGCGGGCTACCGCCTGAAGCTTATATATGTCATGAGCACGACTCCCGGAAACGGGGTGGGCGGCCTGCGCGTCACCGGAATGACACTCAAGAACGCCGCCGACGAATGCGTGCGGCTGCGCTATCTGGTCACCGGCGCGGAGGTGGACGACAACACGATCACCAACTGCGGGGTCGCCGACTTCAAGTTCGGCGGCGGCGGCAAGAACGGCGAAGGCATCTACCTCGGCACAGCACCCGAGCAGCAGGGCGCGAACGGCGCCCCGGACGCCGCGGCGGACATCAGCAGGAACAACCGCATCCACCACAACACCATCGCCACCCAGGGCAACGAGTGCGTCGACGTGAAGGAGAACTCGACCAACAACTACGTCGAGTACAACGACTGCACCGGCCAGAAGGACGCCTCATCCGGCGGTCTCGACGCACGCGGCAGCGGCAACATCTTCCGCTACAACACCGTGCACGGAAACGTCGGCGCCGGTGTCCGGCTCGGTGGTGACACCGCGACCGACGGCATCGACACGAGTGTGTACGGCAACACGATCACCAACAACGCGGGCGGCGGCATCAAGTTCATGCGCACCCCGCAGGGCCCGGTGTGCACCAACACCATGAGCGGCAACACCGGCGGCGACGCGGTCGGCACCTACGCGAGCGAGTACGCGCCGACCGGCGCGTGCCCGCAGTGACCGGCCGGAGGCCCGCGAGACGCGGGGTACTGACGGCGGCGGGGGTGGCGGCGGTCGCGATCGCCGCGCCCGGAACCCGGGCCGCGGCGACGCCCCGGAGCGGTGACAGCGGCAGCGGCGGGGCCGGCAGGTCGCGCTGGGCCACGTCCTGGGCGACGGCACAGACCGAGCCGACCGAGACCGACGCCGTGGCGGCCCGCGGCCTCACCGACGGCGTGTTCACCGCCGTCCTGCGGCTGTCGGCCGGTGGACAGGTGCGTCTGCGGTACGGGAGCGCCTTCGGAGCCGTACCGGTCCTGATCGGTCCGGTGACGGCGGGCGGGCGTCCGGTGACGTTCGGCGGGAAGCGGCAGGAGTGGCTGGCCGCGGGCGCCTGCCTGACCAGTGATCCGGTCGACGGTCTGAGTGTTCCGGCGGCGTCGCGGCTGACGGTGGAGACCCGGCTGCCCGGTCCCACCGGGCCCTTGTCGTTCCACCGCAACACGCATGCCTCGCACACCGTCGACGGGGTGCGCACCACCTCGGTGTTCCTGCTGACCGGCGTCGAGGTGACCGGCGCCCACGGCCCGGTCGTCGCCGTGCTCGGCGACTCCATCGCGGAGGGCGTCGGCACACCCGACGACGCGGACCTGCGCTGGCCGGACCAACTGGCCCGGCGGATCCCCGGATCGGCCGTCGCCAACCTCGGTATCAGCGGCAACCGGCTCCTGCTGGACGACGCCCGGTTCGGGCCCGGCGGACAGGCCCGGTTCGACCGCGACGTCCTCTCGCTGCCCGGGCTGCGCACCGTACTCGTCCATCTCGGTATCAACGACCTCCAGCAGCCGCCCGCCCAGACGGACCCCGCTCGCGTACTGGCCGGCTACCGCCAACTGGTGCTGCGCGCCAGGAACGCGGGGCTGCGGACCGTCGGTTCGACCATCACCCCGTTCGAGGGGTGGACCCGCTGGACACCGGAGCTCGACGCGGTCCGGCAGCGGATCAACCGCGCTGTGCGCACCGGCCGGCTGTTCGACGCGGTCGCCGACTTCGACAAGGCACTGCACGATCCCGCACAGCCGTCACGCCTGCTGCCCGCGTTCGACAGCGGCGACGGCCTGCACCCCAACCCTTCCGGTCACGCCGCGCTCGCCGCGGCCGTCGACCGCCGACATCTCCTGTGAGGGCCCGACACATGAACCCAGGCACCGGCAGAGGCACCACCCGTCGCACCATCCTGGCTGGAACAGCGGCGCTCGGCGCGGCCGTCACCCTGCCCCTGACCCTCGCCTCCGGCACCGCGCACGCGGCGGTCGCGGACGCGGCCGCGCTTCGCGCACGCTGGCACACCCTGCTCACCGGGGGCGCCGGTCTCGATCTGACGGACGAGCGGATCGCGGCGGCCGTCGCCCGGACCGGCCGGGCCGCGACCACGGCCGCGACGGGCCTGGACCCGTCCCGTACCGACGGCCTGTTCGCCGACCTGACGAGCACCACGCTCTCCAACCACGTCACCACGTCGTTCAAGCGGCTCGCCACGATCGCCACCGCGTGGGCGGTGCCCGGTACCCCGCAGTACGGGGACGCGGCCCTCGCGGATCGGCTGCTCGCGGGTGTCGACTGGATGCTGACACACCGATACGGCCCCGAACACACCCGTTTCGACAACGACTGGGACTGGGAGATCGGATCGGCGCTCGCGCTCAACGACGCGTCCGTACTGCTGTACGACGTGCTCGGCGCGGAGCGGCTCGCCCGGATCACCACGGCCGTACGGCACTACACACCCGATCCGAACCTGTGGCGGGCGGACCGGCAGATCGCGACCGGGGCGAACCGGGTGTGGATCTCCACGGTGGTCGCGGTCAACGCCGTTCTGCGGGCCGACGGGGACGCCCTCATCCGGGTGCGCGACGCTCTTTCGGACGTCGAGGGTTCAGGTGCCAACAGTGTCCTGGCCTTCAACGACCGCGCGGACGGCTCGGCGGGCACCGGCGAGGGGTTCTACTCCGACGGTTCGTTCCTCCAGCACTACAAGCACCCGTACAACGGCGGTTACGGCAAGGAGTTGCTCAACAACCTCTCCCGGCTGCTGAACCTGCTCGCGGGCACCGAGTGGACGGTCACCGACCCCGAGCTCGACAACGTCCGCGCCTGGGTCGACGAGGGTTTCGACCCACTGCTGGCACGGGGCGATGTGATGGCCTCGGTGTGCGGCCGTGAGATCGCGCGTCCCAGCAAGCAGGGGCACGCCTCGGCGCAGACGGTCATCGAGGCGGTGGTGCGGCTGATCCCGAGCTTCCCGGGCGACACGGCCGACCGGTTCACGGCGCTGGTCAAGCAGTGGATCGCCGAGGACACCTACCGGGACTTCCTGGCCGTCACCGACCTCGCCTCGCTCGTCGCCGCCCGCCGCGTCCTCGACTCCCCCGTCCCCGCGCGCGGTCCGCTGGTCGCCCACAAGCAGCACCCGCGGATGGACAAGGCCGCGCACCACAGGCCGTCTTTCGCGCTCGGCATCTCCGCGTACTCGAGCCGGATCTACAACTACGAGTCGATCCAGAACGAGAATCTGCACGGCTGGCATCTCTCCGACGGCATGGTGCTGCTGTACACCGACGACCTCGGGCACTACAGCGAGGACTACTGGCCCACCGTCGACCCCGCCAGGCTGCCCGGCACCACGGTCGTCGCGGGCAGGCCGGCGAACGCGGCAGGACAGCGCACGACGAGCACGGCCGACTGGGCCGGCGGCACCGTACTGCCCGGGACGACCCTCGGCGCCTACGGCATGGAGCTGCGGTCTTACGGAAGTTCGCTGCACGGCCTCAAGAGCTGGTTCTGTCTGGACGATGTGATCGCATGCGTCGGCTCCGGCATCACGGCGGACGCGGGGCCGGTGGAGACCGTCGTGGAGAACCGCAAGCTGCGCGACCCGCACGCCACGCTCCTCGTCGACGGGAAGGCCGCCCCGACCGACGCCGGCTGGTCGGCCCGGCTCGACGGGGCGCGGTGGCTGCATGCCGAAGGGACCGGCGGCTACGTCTTCCCGAAGCCCGCCACGCTGCGCGCTCTGCGTGAGGAACGCACCGCGACCTGGCGGGAGATCAACCTCAAGTACGGCACGGACACTCCCGTGACCCGCCCCTATCTGACGCTGTGGCAGGACCACGGGGCGGCGCCGGCCGGCGCGAGCTACTTCTGGCTCCAGGCACCGGCCGCGTCCGCCGCGCGCACCAGGCAGTGGGCGGCCGCGCCCCCGGTGGAGCTCGTCTCCGACTCGACGGCCGTACATGCCGTACGCCGCCGCGTGGACGGTCTGCTCGCCGCGAACTTCTGGACCGCGGGTGCGGCGCCGTCGCAGGAGCTCGCCGCGGACGGCCCCGTCTCGGTGCTGGTGCGGCCGGAGGGCCGGACCGTCACCGTGGCTCTCTCGGATCCGACGCAGCTGCGGTCCTCGGTGGTCGTGGACCTCGCCCGGCGCGGCCTGACGGTCGTCGCGGCCGACCCCGGCGTACGCACCACCGCCACCGGACGGGGTATCCGGATCACCGCCGACACGGCGAACCTGCACGGTGCGACGCTCAATCTCACCCTGAAGAGGAGCTAGACCCTTGCTGTTCGACATGCCCCTGGAGCGGTTGCGCGAGTACCGGCCGCAGCCGGAGGAGCCGGCCGACTTCGACGCCTTCTGGGAGAAGACGCTCACCGAGACGGCCCGTCACGACCTGGACGCCGCGTTCGTGCCGTACGATGCCGGATTCGCGACCGTGGACGTGTTCGACGTGACGTTCCGCGGCTGGGGCGGGCAGCCGGTGAAGGCCTGGCTCATGCTGCCGCGCGTCCGCTCGGGACCGCTGCCGGCCGTGGTGCAGTACATCGGCTACAACGGTGGCCGTGGCATCCCGTACTCCTGGCTGACCTGGAGCGCGCTCGGTTACGCCCATCTCGTCATGGACAACCGCGGCCAGGGCGGCGGCGGCAAGAACACCTCGGACACCCCGGACTTCGGCCCGGACGGGCACGGCTCGTCCTCCCCCGGGTTCCTGACCCGGGGCATCGAGGATCCCGGCCGGCACTACTACCGGCGGCTCATCACCGACGCGGTGCGGGCCTTCGACGCGGTGAAGGCCCACGAAGCCGTGGACTCCTCCCGGGTCGCGGTCCTGGGCGGCAGCCAGGGCGGCGGTCTCGCCCTGGCCGTGGCCGGGCTGCGCGAGGACGTGGCGGCGGCGGTCGCCGATGTGCCGTTCCTGTGCCACTACCGGCGCGCGTCGCAGATCACGGACGCGGGACCCTACGCGGAGATCGCCCGCTGGCTGTCCGGGCACCGCTTCCGGGTCGAGGAGGCGATGAACACCCTGTCGTACTTCGACGGGGTCAACTTCGCGGCGCGGGCCACCGCGCCCGCGTGGTTCTCGGTGGGCCTGATGGACCGGATCTGCCCGTCATCGACGGTGTACGCGGCCTACCACGCCTACGCCGGTCCGGCCGAGATCGAGGTGTTCCCCTACAACGGCCACGAGGGGGGCGCGGAGTACGACCTGCCGCGCAAGCTCTCGGCGCTGCGCGGCGTGTTCGGTCAGTAGGGGGCGCGACGGGGGCCGGGCCCGGCAGCGCTGTGCCCGGCCCCCGCGCACAACGGGACGTCGCCGACGTTTCACCCGCCCGTCCCGCTACTTGATCAGGGCATTCGCGATGATGATCACCAGGCCGATCAGCATGTCCAGGCACCCCGCCCGGCACGAGGACGGCCATCCGTGCCCGGCGGTGCGGGCGGCCCAGGCGCCCCAGCCGAACAGGGCGACGGTGTTGAACAGCAGGGCCGCGTCCACAGCCGCGGCTTCTGCCCACCACCCGGCCACCGCGCCGAGCAGTATCGCCACCGCGGGCAGCACGGCGGCGACCAGTGGCCACTCGGCGAGCACCAACCGCAGTCTGCTCACGGTGGCCGCCTCGTCGGCCGACGCACGCTGGGCGATGACGTGCGCGTACCCATGGGCGGCGGCCGACGCCAGCGCGGTGAGCAGTACCCACAGCACGTCCGAACCGGGATCGGCCTTCTCGCCCGGCACGTCCAGCGCGGCCACCAGCGCGCTGGCCAGCACCAGGCCGTAGATGCCACTGAACAGCGCCTGCTCCGGCGGCCGGTGCGGCAAGGCCGACCTTGGCGCGACGCCCCTTCGGCGGACATGGTCGGCGCGCTCGGGCATCGCATCGCCTCGGTGCGGGAAGAGGGGCTGGGTCCGCACATACTCACCCGCGTGCCGTCAGGGAACGGGACGCCACGCGCAGATGAGGTCAAAACGCCGGTGTCGGGTGTCGTTCCGGCGCCATGGCTGGGGAGAGACGGTTATAGATCGGGGAGATCAGCGTGCCGTGCTGTCCACGAGCGTCCCGGTCGTTTCGATCTCCGGATCAGCTGCCGGTGCAGCTGAAATTCTCGGCGTCGTCCGTGTTGCCGTGGCCTCTGTACCGCGCGGTAAGTGGATACACGCACAGCGGCCGTGTCACGCCGGTCTCTCCGTTCGGTCCCTCGCCGACGCCGAGAAGGGTCGTGGGTTTCCTGTTGTGCTCGACCCAGTTCACCACCGCTTCCAGGGCACTGCCGGGACTCGGAAGCGCGCCATAGTACCCGGCGGGCATCAGACCCGGATGGGGATGTGACCGTACGAGAGTTTCGTGTCCGCCTCCGGGAGCAAGGAAGAGCCGTGCGAAATCGCGGACCTCACGGACACCGCCCATCTTTTCCGCCAGCTCGCTGTAGTAATCGATGGTCCCTTGCACAGGTATGGAGGAGTCGAAGGTGCCGTGGGTGATGACCATCTTGCCGCCGGCTGCGCGAAAGGCGGAGAGATCGGGGTCTGCGGCACCCACAGTTCTGTCCCACTTCGCGACCGACCGTTCGAAGAGGTCGGCGAACTGCTCGTAGGTGAGGGTGCGCCAGTCGAAGGCAGGATCCTGAAGCACCCAGTGCGTCACCCATGTCAGGGCATCCGGGCTCGGCCGCGGTGAAATGGTCCCGTCGCCATTGGTCACGGTGCCGGCGATGCGATCGAGCGGAGTGCCGGGGAGCGGGCCGTACCAGAGGAACTTGCCGTCGGCGCCGCGCGGACCCTTCCAGATCTTGTTGATGATTTCGGCTTCTTGAGCGGTGAGCTCATCGCCGATCAACGTCCGGGCATCCACGTCGCAGGCGCGCCGGTCGGAGACGATGTGGTCATTGACGCCATCCAGCCCATCACACTTGGCGATCACCCTGTCGTTCACCGCCTCGAAGGTCGATTGCGGGATGAAGTGGTCAGCGGCATTCATCACGACCTGCGGCCAGACCACAGAGGGGAGCAACCGCGGCAAGTTCACCGCCGGCCAGAACACCGCGAGACCGTCGTAGTCGTTCGGGTAGCGCTGCGCCTCCATCATCGCCTGACGACCGCCGGCCGAACCGCCCTGGAAGTAGGAGTAGATGGGACCCTTTCCGTAGTAGGCGGCGATCAACTTCTTGGCGCTGACAGCTGTCTGATGGATCGACAGATGGCTCCAGATGTCGATCACGGACTTGTTGAGGGTGTTGTCGGGCTTCAGTGCGAACGCCCCGTTGTTGCCCGTCGTCGGCACACCGGCGTCGGTGTTCGCCGTGGCGTATCCGGCCGCCAGTGCGCACGGGTCGTACCGGCCGCACGGCTCGTCCGGCCCCCCGCCCGCGAAACCACCGCCGCCGGTGCCCACGAACCGCCCGTTCCATGTCGCCGACGGAAGGAACACCCCGACCCGGAACGACTCATCCGATGAAGGGTCGGCGACCGTGAGCTGCACGTCGCAGTACGCCGGACGCTCTTTCGTCGCACTGACCGACGTGGCGCTCTTGACCGTCTGACCGGGCAGGCTGAAGTCGATCAGGCCCTGGCACGAACGAACCGGCATCTTGCCCATTGGCGCAGCGTCGGGCACATGGGTACCGGCCGCTGGAGCGAGCGTGGACATCGCCAGAGTCCACACGGCCGCCAACGACGCCACTGGCAGCAGGACTTGACGACCCCTGCTTCTCCACAGCGAACCGAACGCGGAAGTCGCTCTTCTCATTGCCGTTTCCTCCTTGGGGCTGACGGAGTATCACTCCGACCACGAGTGCATCGTATGCCAACCTGGCACTTGGTGCCAGACTGGCATACGATGCTGGCGGCAGCCGTTCTCGTCCGGCTCGGGCGGACCGACAGCCCACACCTACCGCTCCGGCAGGGCACTTGACGGCCTGTTGGACGCGCCTCCAGACCACCCCCCAAAGGCAGGGACGACCATGAACACATCTGAAGCGGTACTCGTGACCGGGGCGAGTTCGGGCATCGGCGCGGAGTTCGCGCGCCGGCTCGCCGGGCGCGGCTACGACACCGTGCTCGTCGCGCGCCGCGCCGAACGTCTCGAGGCGCTGGCTTCGGAGCTGTCCGCTCTCCACGGCACTCGGGCCGTGGCCCTGCCGATGGATCTGACCGAACCGGGGGCGGGGCAAGCGCTGCGCGCCGAGACCGACCGGCTCGGGATCGATGTCGCCGGAGTGGTGAACAACGCGGGTTTCGCCAACCACGGGCTCTTCCGCAGCGAACAGCTCGATCGGCTCAAGGCCGAGATCGCGCTCGATGTCATCGGGGTCGTGGAGATCAGTCATGCCTTCCTCCCGTGCCTTCGTGAGCGGGGAGAGGGGTTCCTGATCAACATCGCGAGCATGGCCGCGTACAACGCGAGTCCCACGATGGCTGTCTACGGCGCGTCCAAAGCGTTCGTGCTCAGCTTCACCGAAGCGCTCTGGTACGAGGAACGAGGTTCAGGAGTCAAAGTCTTCGCTGTCTCGCCAGGTGCTACGCAGACGGAGTTCTTTGACGTGGCAGGTGAGAGCGCGAGCGGCGGCACGCGGCGGATGCCCGCGTCGGAGGTCGTCCGCACCGCGCTGGCCGCGCTCGACCGCCGCGATTCGCAGCCGAGTGTCATCGTCGGGGGCGGTAACCGGGTCACGGCCGGCGTCTCGCGCCTCCTGGGACGCCGTCGGATGACACGAACCATCGGACGCGTGATGACCCGCGCCATGTCAGGGAGTTAATGACCATCCGAGGCACCGGTGACGCGTGACTATGCTGACCCCATGACGGAGAGGGCAGGTTCTGTGGAGCGGCTGTGGGACCGGTCCCGGCGTTCGGTCTATGCCGAGATCACTCAAGTTGCCATGGACCTGTTCCTCCGCAAGGGGTTCGAACAGACCACGATTGACGAGATCGTCGCGGCCGCGGGCGTGTCCCGGCGTTCCTTCTTCCGCTACTTCGGAACGAAAGAGGACATCGTCCTCGGTGGTCTCGCCGACGAGGGCGCGCGGGTGAGCGTCGAACTCGCCAAGCACCCCGACGAAGAGGACCTCTGGACAGCGCTGCGCTCCGCGATCCTGGCCGTCGGAGACTCGGAAGCGGACGAGGAGCGCACGCTCGCGGTCGCACGGATGATGTACGGCAGCCCGTCCCTACGGGCCCGCAGCATCGAAAAGCATCTCCGGTGGCAGGCAGACCTCGTCCCTGAGGTGCGCCGACGGCTCGGTGGGCCGGAGGATACGGCCGACCTGCGTGCCGCAGCCATCGTGGCATGCATGATCACGTGCCTGGACACCGCCGGCGAAGCCTGGTCCCGAGCCGGCGCCGACCGGCCCCTCGCCGTCTACTTCACCCAAGCACTCGACGCCATCCAGGGTCGATAAGCAGCTCTCGCAAGGATCTTCCAGGAACTCGCCGGGCTCATCGGCACCGAGCAGGTGCGCCGGCCCCAGTGCCCCCCCCTGGCGATGCCAGATGCGGTGCCTTCCCGACGGTGACGGGGTGCCGAACGACCGGCCGTACTGTCATGGCCGCGCATCCGGAGCGAGGGCGAGGCGGCCGTTCACTGCGCGGCTTTCCATTCGTTCGTGAGCGGTGACCGCCTCGGAGAAGGGCAGGACCTCGACCTCCGTTTCACCGAGACCCGCGGCGAGCGCCGTCCGGGCCGCCTCGAGGCCGGGGCGGATCGCATCGGAGTGGGTGGGCAGGTACGCGCCGGCGTTGAAACCGGACACGGTAACGCTGCGCAGCCACAGGTCGTTGCTGCCGATCGAATGGGCCCAGTCGCCGCCGGCATTCCCGCAGACGAGCAGGCGCCCGCCCGGTGCCATCAGGTTCAGGCTCTCCGTACGCACGTTTCCGCCCACCGGGTCGATGACGATGTCGAAGCTCTCCCCGGAGAGCGCGTCGCCCAGCTCGGCGGAATCGACTACACGGTCGTACGGCAGCCGGCTGCGCCCTGCCGCCTCCAGTTTGCCCGCGCGCACCGAGCCGACGACGCGTGCGGCGCCGAGTTGCTTGGCGATGCCCGGGAAGGCCGCGGAGAAGCCGCCGAGTGCACCGTGGACGAGGACGCTCTCTCCTTTCGCGAGGTGGGCGACGCGGGTGAGGGCGACGTGGGCCATCGCCGCGTTGGGGAGCACCGAGACGGCGAGCGCGGAGTCGATGTCGTAGCCCTCGAGCGAGACGACGGAGGTCGGGTCCGTGAGGTACACCCCCGCGTATCCGCCGGTGCCGCCGGAGGCGGACATCGAAACGACCCGCTCCCCCGCCGCGAAGCCGGTCACCCCTTGGCCGAGTTCGCGGATGGTGCCGACGACCTCCAGGCCCGGCACGAAGGGTGCCTGCGGCATCCCGGGCTGATCCTTGTAGAGCCCTTGCCGCAGGAAGACGTCGATGAGCCCGACCGCCGCGTGCGTCACGTCGATCGTCAGCTGATCTGGCCCCGGCGCGGGGTCGGGCATCTCGGTGACGGTGAGCACGGACGGGGCACCGAAGCCGGTGGCTTGTACGGCCTTCATCACTTCACTCCTTCGAAGATCAATATTTAACGCACCCCACGATGCGTTAACTCGACGCTAACACGCCTTGCCGAATAGCGCATCATGGGGTGCGTTAGGCTTGTCCCATGCAGCAAAGAGCCCGGTCGGTCGAGGACAAGGCGCGCCGCTCGGAGGAGCTCCTGGCATCTGCGGAGGCCGTGGCGCGCGAGCGCGGCGGCGTGCGCTTTGTCACGTTGGCGGCTGTTACTGAGCGGGCGGGACTGCACCGCACGGGCGTACGGCGTTACTACGCGAGCAAGGAGGAGCTCCTCCTCGCCCTGGCCGAGGACGGCTGGCGCCGCTGGAGCGAGACAGTCCGGTCGCGGACCATGGGCCGCACCGGCCTGGCGCCGGAGGAAACGGGTGCCCTGCTCGCCGACACCCTTGCCGAGCAGCCCGTCTTCTGTGACCTTTTGACGCATGTGACGCTGAGCCTCGAAGGGGACGTCCCCAAGGAACGCGCGCGCCAGTACAAGACCCGTTCCTTCGCGGCTCACGACACACTCGTCGCCGCCTTGGAGGTCGCAAGCAGCCTGACGGCCGAGCAGCTTCGCGCTCTCGTCGCCGCGGCACTCTCCTTCGCCGGCAGCTTCTGGCAGGTCTCCCACCCGACACCCACGCTCGCCGCCCTCTATGAGGAGGTACCGGAGTGGGGGCACGTAGCCCTGGACTTCGCCCCGAGGCTCCGCCTCTTGCTCCGGTCGACGGCCCTTGGGCTCGTCATGGTCCTTCCCCCCAAGGAGAGCTGAACCGTCTCTCAGGCGGGGCTGAAAACAGCCGCAGGATGCAGCCCAGCACACGGGCGCCCGGCGGGTCGGGAAGCGGCTGGGCGATGACGAACGCGTCGCCCAGGACGCCCAGGGACCCGCCCCAGCTCCTCCGTACCGGGCGCTGGCGTCCGTGGTGGTCGGCTACAGGCCGGCTCTCAGACGCTCAACGAGTTGGCCGGCAGCTTCCTCACCGCCCCGCGGAGCCTCTGGCCACTCGTCAACACGTGTCCACCAATATTGCCGGGGAGTGCCGGGGTAGCGCGGCAGGAGGTGAACATGCAGATGAGGCACCTGATCCCCGATCACAGCTGCGTAGACGTGCTCAGCACCCGCGACGTCTCGTAGGGCCCGGGCGGCCGCTGAATTCCAACGCCCCACGTGCCCGGCTTCCTCATCAGTGAGATCGGCAAGCCCGGCTGCGTGCCGACGTGGTTCCACCAGCAGGTGTCCCAGGTAGACCTCGCCCGACTGTCCAGGAGCCCGCGGAGACACGTGCGAGACCACCACGAGATCGTCCTCGTGGACCGGCCCTCCAGGCATCAGTGTGGAATCCCCGTGCTTCCGGCAGACGAAGCAGTCACCCGCCCGTTGATCCTCACCTGTCATAGCCGCAATGGTGACCGACCTTGCCACTTCCGCCTACCCAAACGCTTCCGACGCCTCGATCCGCGCGGGCGGTCTGCTCGATCGTCCTGGGTCTGTGGGGGCGGGCCTCGCGGCAACGCGCGAAGGGCGCTGGGTCCTTGGCCCGGATCGGTCAAGGGCTCAGCGCCCTCCAACTCGGTCAGGCAGCGGTGGTACGAGAGGTCGCCAGCGCCCGGCCGCGCTTGGAGTCCGGGAACTGCCCTAGCAGTTCGCGCAGTTGCGGTGCCGGGGTGTTCGCGCCGAAGACCGGGGTGCCGGGCTCCATGCGTACACCTTCGGCGAGCGCTCCGGCCTCGACCGGGTCGAAGCCGAGGGCATCCACCAGCGCGGTGACGGTGGCCACGGCCCGGGGGGCGTCTCCCGCGACGGCGATGGCGCGGCGGCCGGGCGCCCCCGTGGCGAGATCGGGGCGGGCGCCGTCCTCCAGGTCGTGGTAGCCCATGTGGTTGAAGGCTTTCACGACGCGGGAGCCGGGCAGGTGGGCTTGGACGAGCTCGCTGGAGGAGGTGCTCGGGTCGGTGAGGTCGTCGCGGAATCCGTCCACCTCCCACCAGTAGTTCATCGCGTCGACGACGACCTTGCCGCACAGTGCCTCCACCGGGACGCTGCGGTATTTGCCGAGGGGCAGGGCGAGGATGACGAGGTCCGCCTCGGCGGCGGCCCGTTCGGCGGTGACGGGCTCGGCGCCCGGGGCGAGAACCTCCACGGTGAGGGCGATGCGCTCCGGTACGCCCGAGCCCGCGATCCTGACCTGGTAGCCGGTCGCGACGGCGAGGCGGGCCAGCACCGTGCCGACCTTGCCCGCGCCCAGGATGCCGATCGTCTCAAGGGGGCGAGTGCTCATTGCGTACTCCTTTGCCGCGGTCAACCGCGTTCAGTCGGCCAGCAGTTCGCGGACCATCGGGATGACCTCGGTGCCGTACAGCTCGACCGCCCGCAGCCGGGCGCTGACCGGCTGGGCGCCGCTGGTGTAGACGAGGTCGAACCGGCCGACGCCGAGTCGCTTGATGGCGGCGGCCATCTTTCGGGCGACGGTCTGAGGGGAGCCGACGTACATCGAGCCGTGCTCGATCTCCGCCTCGTACTCGCTCCGGGTGACCGGCGGCCAGCCGCGCAGGGCCCCGATCGTGTCACGGACGATCTTGTAGTGCGGCCAGTGCAGGGCACGGGCCTCTTCGTCGGTGTCGGCGATGAACCCCGGGGAGTGCATCCCGACCGGGTGCGCGGTGGTCCCGAACTGCTCGGCGGCGCGCCGGTAGAGGTCGATGTAGCGGGTGAAGCGGGACGGGTCGCCACCGATGATCGCGAGCATGAGCGGCAGCCCGTAGCGCGCGGTGCGGATCACCGACTGCGGGGAGCCGCCGACCCCGACCCAGGTGGACAGGCGCCCCGACTCGGTCTTGGGGAAGACGTCCGCGTTCCGCAGCGCGGCACGCTGGGTGCCCTCCCACGTGACCGGCTTCTCCTCCAGCAGCTGGACGAACAGGTTCAGCTTCTCCTCGAAGAGCACGTCGTAGTCGGCCATGTCGTAGCCGAACAGCGGGAACGACTCGGTGAACGAGCCCCGGCCCAGGATGACCTCGGCGCGGCCGTTCGAGAGCGCGTCCAGGGTCGAGAACCGCTGGTGGACGCGGACCGGATCGTCCGAGCTGAGCACGGTGACACCGGAGGCGAGCCGGATCCGTTCGGTACGGGTGGCGATGCCCGCCAGCACCGTCTCGGGCGTGGAGACGGCGTACTCGGGCCGGTGGTGCTCGCCGAGCGCGAGCGCGTCGACCCCGATGGAGTCGGCGAGCACGGCCTCGTCCACAACCTGCCGGATCGCGCGGGCGTAGGACACGGGACGGCCCTGGTCGTCCTGGGGGACGTCGCCGAAGGTGTCGAGGCCGAAGAGGACGTCGAGCGTGACGGCGGACATGGCGGGCTCCGTTTCGGAGGAGGAACTGGGTAGGGGGTGGAACTGGGCAGGGGGAGGCCTTCGGGCGGCTTACCAGGCGTACGGGCCGAAGCGGCCCCAGGCGATCACGATCGCGACAGCGAGCAGGACGATGTTGATGCCGACGCTCGGCCATTCGCCGCGGCGGGCGTGGGTGATCACCGCACCGATCATGATCAGTGCGACGCCGACGGCCGCGAGCGGCGTGAGCACGGTCGCGATGCCGGTCGCGGCCGGGAGGATCAGGCCGAACGCGGCCACCACCTCCAGTGCGGCGATGGTCTTGACCTGGCCCGCGCTGAAGCTCCTCGCCCAGGCCATCGACTCGGCGGTCTTCTCGTAGGGCTGGGCGAGCTTGCCGCCGCCGGCGGCGAGCATCGCGGCGGCGAGCAGGGCCTGCAGGATCCAGAGGAAGACATTCATGTCGGAGTCCGATTTCGTTCGACGGGAGGGGACGTGGCCCGGCGCGGGCCGCCGCGTACCGAGCGCTGCGATGAAGGGTGCAGAGCCCGGGGCGAGGAGCCGGTGGCGAAGCCTCGGACAGCATAAGCGGACTTCACCCCGGTTATATTCCGGTCGCCCGGACAGACCGCGGAGCGGGGATAGATTTGCCGCATGGATCGAACGCCCCTGCCTCTTGGACGGCCCCGCGCCGAGCGCGCCGACGCCGCCCGCAACCGGGAGCAGCTCCTGGCGGTGGCCCGCGAGATGGTTACCGAGCTGGGGGCGGACAAGGTCACCATGGACGGCCTCGCCGAAGGCGCCGGTCTGGGCAAAGGCACCGTCTACCGCCGCTTCGGCACCCGCGCCGGCATCTTCCACGCCCTGCTCGACGACGACGAGCACGCCTTCCAGCGCGAGGTCCTGGCCGGCCCGCCTCCGCTCGGCCCCGGCGCGAGCCCCTTGCAGCGACTTGTCGCCTACGGCCGGGCCCGCATCGCCTTCCTCACTGGCCACATCACGATCGTCCGCTCCGCCCTGGACCACCACCGGGCTGTCCCCGCCGAGGGTGGCAGCGCCTTCACCCAGGCCCATATCCGCATGCTGCTCGGCCAGGCGGGAACCGGCGTCGCCGACCTGGACAGCCTGACCGTCCAGCTCACCAGCGCCCTCGAAGGCCCTTTCATGATCTTCCTGGCGCTGCCGGGGACCGGGCCCGAGCCGAGCGCCGAGGCCGACGCCGCCTTCGAGCGGCGCGCCCGCCCGCTCGGGGACAGCTGGCAGACCCTCGTCGAGAGAGTCTGCCGCCGGGCCTGAACCCGTTCGCTCCGTGGCGCCGTGCGTCTTCTTCCGCCGCCCGCAGCGCCAGAGCCGCGAGGCCCGCGCGGGCCGACCGGCCTTACATCCGGCATGGATGCCGGCTTCGAGGCTTCTGCGGCCCTCGGTGGTGTCCCGGCGGGCCCGCGCCTGCTGCTGGTGGACGGCCTCGGAGAACGCTGCCGCCGACTCCCGGTTGCGGCACAGCGCGTCAGGATCACGGCCGGGGCGCGGGCTATGTCGAGCAGTCGGCACGACACGTGCAACTGTTCGGGGCCGGTATGTGTCTAAGGGTTACAGGTTGTCGTTCTGCTGAAAGACGCCTTCCGTTCAGCGATGTCCCGACAGAGGATTCCGTCAATGCCGACCCCGCCGTACCGACGCCGCGTCTCCCGTTCCGCCGTCGCCACCCTCGGTGCCGCCGGGCTTGTCGCGCTGGGCGCCGCTCCCGCTGCCGTGGGCGACGAGGCGCCGCCCTCCCTGGCCCTCGGAGACATCAAGCCGATCACGGGAGTGAAACCGGGGAGCCCGGTCGATCTGCCGGTCACCGTGGTGAACAACGGCGCCACGACCGTCGAGAAGCTGTGGATCAAGTACACCGCCACCCGGGGTCTCGCCTTCCCCGAGGTTCCCTCCAACTGCCAGAAGCAGTACGTCGGTGCGTACGACGAGATGCCCGAGCGGTGGATCGCGATATGCGCGTTCGACGAGGCGGTGAAGCCGGGCGTCGCCTACACGCCCCAGAAGCCGTTCGCCGTCAAGGCGGAGAAGCACGCCTTCGACGACGAGATACGGGTGACCGTCACGGACTACGAGCCGTCACCGGATGAGAACAGCGATCCGTTTCCGGGCACCGCACCGGAGATCGAACTGATCGAGTCGCCGACCGGGGGTACGGGGTCCACGGACCGGATCACGGTGCCCGTCACGTCGGTCAACACCGCCGACTACGAGGTGACGGGCGCGGCGTTGCGGGGGAAGCCCGGCGACACGGTGACGATGAAGGCGACTTTCACCAACACCGGCCCTGGCTGGGTCTGGTCGAAGCCGGGGACTCCGTGGACCTCCGTCCTGGTCACGCTTCCCGCGGGAACGTCGGTCGTCAAGCCCGACTTCTACTGCAAGGCCAAGGCCAAGGTGTACGACTGCGGCCTCACGACCCGCCCGCAGGAACACCTCGAGACGGCGACCTTCACCTTCAAGTTGAAGATCGACAAAAAGGTGGCGGGCGCCAAGGGCTCGGTGGCGTTGAGCAACAGGAAGCTGCCGTTCGACCCCGACAAGGCCAACGACACTGCCCCCATCACGCTGGAGGTCACCGGCGGGGAGCCAGGCGCGACGGGCGGTACGTCGGGCAGTACGACCGGCGGCCCGAACGGTGGCTCCGGCTCGACCGGCGGGTCAAGCGGCGGGTCCACCGGCTCGACGGGCTCGACGGGCGGGCCGTCGTCGGCCGGCGGTGCCGGTACGGCCACGACCGGCGGCAACCTCGCGGCGACCGGCTCCTCCGCCACACTCCCGATCGCGGGCGCGGCCGCCGCAGCGGTCGTCGCGGGCGCGGGCACCGTCCTCGTCGTACGCCGTCGCCGGGCGCGGCACGACAGCTGACGGACTGACGACGCGCGGCCCCTACCTCTCAGGATGGTGGCAGCGCGTCGTCCCCGCTCTCGGGCACCTCCCGGTACGAATGATCACCAACGGTGCCGTCGATCGCGACTGGTCCCCACCTGGTCCCCAAAAAAGATCAAGGGCCGGTCTCGGATTTCTCCGAAACCGGCCCTGATCTGCGACTCTCTCGAGTCGGGACGACAGGATTTGAACCTGCGACCCCTTGACCCCCAGTCAAGTGCGCTACCAAGCTGCGCCACGTCCCGCTGTTCTGCCGCCCGGAAGATCTCCCGGCGGCCACAGTCGAGAACTTTACCCCACGTGGGGTGGACGACGGGCCGGAGGCGGGATGGGGAGACAATCGGGGCATGACGGAGAAGCGGCGGGATCGGGACGTCGAAGGGCGGGCGCGGAACGCGCGGCCGCGGGATGGGCTGGGGCGGCCGTTGCCGTACGGGGAGCCCGGGGTCGAGCGTCAGCCCGAGGGGGTGGTGCGGGGGCCCGACGAGACGTTGCGGGAGGCTCAGCGGCTGCTCGACTCGGGGATGCCGTTCCACGCGCACGAGGTGTTCGAGGACGCGTGGAAGTCGGGCCCCGCCGAGGAGGAGGCGCTGTGGCGCGGGATGGCGCAGCTCGCGGTGGGGCTGACGCATGCCGCCCGGGGCAATCTGACGGGCGGGGCGCGGCTGCTGCTGCGGGGAGCCGAGCGGATCTCGGGGTACGAGGCGCCGTACGGGATCGATGTCCCGGGACTGACCTCGTGGGCCGGCGATCTGGCGGCACGGATCGAGGACGCCCCGGTGGACGCGGCCACCGAAGCGCCGCGCCTGACGCGGCCGATGGGCGGTGGGTGAACTTCCCGTGAGTGCGCTGAGTGGTCACACACGGCGCAGGCCGCCGCCCGGGGTGCCGCACGGCGCCCCGGGCGGCCGGGGCGCCGGTGTGCGATTCCCCTTCCTCCAGGGCCCGTTCACCCCGGGGCGGAGGAGCTGACCGCGTTTCCGTTCGGTCAGTCCTCGACCAGGACGACCTCCAGCGTGCGGGGGCCGTGCACACCCTCGACCCGGTCGAGTTCGATGTCACTGGTGGCCGAAGGACCCGAGATCCAGGTCAGCGGGCGGGTCGGGTCGAGCCGCGGCATCGCCTGCGGTACGGAGGCGACGACCTGCTCCGGCGCCCGTACCACGCAGATGTGGTGGTCCGGTACGAGTGAGATACGGCGCCGGCCCTGGTCGGGGCTGCCGTCCAGGACGATCGTGCCGGTCTCCGCGATGGCCACGGCGCAGGCCGTGACGACGCTGTCGACCTCGTCCAACTCCTGGGCGGTGGACGCCTCCCGGTCATGGATCCGGGTCGGATCGGCGGAGGCGAGCCACGACGGTGGCAGGCCCGGCGGCACCAGGACCGTACGGGAACCGTGCTCGGCCAGCAGGCGCATCAGCAGCTCCGCGAGCCCGGCCGAGTCGGTGCGGTGGACGACGGCGCGGTAGTCGGCGAGGTTCTCGGCCAGCAGGTCGACCATGGCGGAGTCGGGGGTGTGCGTGTCGAGGTAGTCGCGCGTGACCTCGGGGGCGTCGGGCGCGTCGGCGACGGCGGCGCGGATCCGGGCCAGAATCCGCTCGCGCGAACTGTTTCCCGGAGCGGCTGACGGGTCGGTTGCCGGATCGGTGGTCATTACGGCTTCTTCCCGTCCGTCTTCGGCTTCCGGTTCTTCTTCCACCAGTCCCGGAACGGCTCCGCCGGCATCTCCGGCAGTTCCCTGGTCCGCGTCCACGCGCCCGCACCTGGCAGCTTCGACGGGTGCAGCTTGCGGGTCTTGGACGCGACCCGCTCCCCCGTCCCCAGTACGCCGGGATGGTCGAGCACCCAACCCGCCGCCTTCATCGCGGCCTTTTCGAGCCGGTGGCCCTTGCCGCCCTGGTCGGCGACCCGCTCGCGCAGATGGACCAGTACCTCGGGGATGTCGATCGCGACGGGACACACCTCGTAACAGGCGCCGCAGAGCGACGAGGCGTACGGCAGTGAGGCGTCGATCTCGCTCTGCGTGCCCCGGAGTTGGGGGCTGAGGATCGCGCCGATCGGCCCGGGATAGACGGAGCCGTACGCGTGCCCGCCGGCCCGCTCGTACACCGGGCAGACGTTGAGACACGCCGAGCAGCGGATGCAGCGCAGCGCCTGGCGGCCGACCTCGTCGGCGAGGGTGTCGGTGCGGCCGTTGTCGAGGAGGACGAGGTGGAAGGTACGCGGCCCGTCACCGTCGGCGGTGCCCGTCCAGGTCGAGGTGTACGGGTTCATCCGCTCGGCCGTCGACGAGCGCGGCAGCGTCTGGAGGAACACCTCCAGATCGCGCCAGGTCGGCACCACTTTCTCGATGCCGACCACGGAGATCAGCGTCTCGGGCAGGGTGAGACACATCCGGCCGTTGCCCTCGGACTCGAATACGACGAGCGTGCCGGTCTCGGCGACCATGAAGTTGGCGCCGGAGATGCCGACCTTCGCCCGCAGGAACTTCTCCCGGAGATGGAGCCGTGCGGCCTCGGCGAGGTCCGCCGGGGTGTCGGAGAGCCCGTGGGGTGCGGCGCGCCCCCAGTCGGCCATCTTCTCGCGGAAGATGTCGCGGATCTCGCCGCGGTTGCGGTGGATGGCGGGGACGAGGATGTGGGAGGGCCGGTCGTCGCCGAGTTGGACGATCAGTTCGGCGAGATCGGTCTCGTACGCCGCGATACCTTCGGCCTCCAGGGCCTCGTTGAGGCCGATCTCCTGGGTGGCCATCGACTTGACCTTGACGACCTCGCGCTCACCGGTGGCCTTGACGAGGTCGGCGACGATCCGGTTGGCCTCGTCGGCGTCGGCGGCCCAGTGGACGGTGCCGCCCGCCGCGGTGACCTGAGTCTCCAACTGGACCAGATAGCGGTCGAGATGGCGCAGCGTGTGGTCCTTGATCTGCTTCCCGGCCTCGCGCAGCTCGGCCCAGTCGTCGAGTTCGGCCACCGCCTTGGCGCGCTTGTCGCGGATGGTGTGGGTGGCGTGGCGCAGATTGCCGCGCAGGGTCTTGTTGTGCACGGCCTCCTTGGCCGCCCGCGGGAAGGACGGCATACCGACGAACGTCCCGCTCATACGAGGGGCTCCTCTCGGGTGCTCGCCAGGATGTCGGCGAGATGCAGGGCGCGCAGCGGAGCTTCTTCCCGGCGCAGGACGCCCCCGATGTGCATCAGGCAGGAGTTGTCGGCGCCGCACAGGACGTCGGCGCCGGTGGAGACGGCGTTGCTGACCTTGTCCTGGCCCATGGCGGTCGATACATCGGAGTTCTTGAGGGCGAAGGTGCCGCCGAATCCGCAGCATTCGTCGGCGCCGGGCAGTTCGCGCAGCTCCAGTCCGTCGACGGCTTCCAGGAGGCGGCGTGGTCTGTCCCCGAGGCCGAGGAGGCGCAGACCGTGGCAGGACGGGTGGTAGGTCACCGTGTGCGGGAAGTAGGCGCCGACGTCGGTCACTTGCAGGACGTCGACGAGGAATTCGGTCAGCTCGTAGGTGCGGGAGGCTAGGGAGGCGGCGGAGGCGTCGCCGATCTTCGGATAGTGCTGCCGGACCATGGCGGCACAGGATCCGGAGGGGGTGACGACATACTCGTACCCCTCGAAGGCGGCGGCCGTGCGGCGCACGAGCGGCTCGGTCTGCGCGCGGTAGCCGGTGTTGAACTGGGGCTGCCCGCAACAGGTCTGCGCCTCGGGGAAATCGACCTCCACTCCGAGGCGTTCGAGGAGCCGCACGGTCGCGATCCCGGTGGACGGATACACCGCGTCGTTGACGCAGGTGACGAAGAGGGCGACACGCATGGCCGGAGCATATGCGGTGACCTGCGGCGAACGTAAGACCCGCGCAGTCATCCGATGTATCTACGCGGGCGGTGGAGCTTCCCGTGTCATGAGGCAGACTCGGCCCGGTGAGACAGATCTATGTGATCGGCATCGGCGCGGGCGACCCGGACCAGCTGACCCTCCAGGCGGTCAAGGCGCTGAACCGGGTGGACGTGTTCTTCCTCCTCGACAAGGGCGAGGCGAAAGCGGACCTGATCGGGCTGCGGCACGGCATCCTCGCCGAGCACATCGCCGAGGGCCGGGAGTACCGGCTGGTCGAGGCGCGTGACCCGGAGCGGAACCGGACGGCGGGCGGCGCCGACTACTCCCCCGCCGTCGGCGACTGGCGCAGCCGCAGGGCCGACATCTACGAGCGGATGATCGCCGACGAGCTGGGCGAGGACCAGGTCGGGGCGTTCCTGGTGTGGGGCGATCCCGCGCTGTACGACTCCACGCTCGGCATCCTGGACGAGATCCTGGCGCGCGGCACGGTCGGCTTCGAGCACGAGGTGATCCCCGGCATCAGCAGCGTCTCGGCGCTGCTGGCCAAGCACCGCACGGGGCTGAACCGGGTGGCGCGCCCGGTGCAGATCACCACGGGCCGGCGGCTGGCTGAGGCGTGGCCGGAGGGGGTGGACGACGTGGTGGTGATGCTGGACGGGCACCAGTCGTTCCGCCACTACCTGGCGGAGGACCCGGTCATCCACTGGGGCGCGTACGTCGGGACGGCGGACGAGATCCTGGTGTCGGGGCGGCTGTCCGAGGTCGCGGACCGGATCGTGGAGCTACGGGCGGAGGCCCGCGCCCGCAAGGGCTGGATCATGGACACGTATCTGCTGCGGCGGGACACGCCCCGGGACTGAGCCCGAGCCGGGTGAGTGCGGCTCGTACGTCGGGGACTTCCGGTACGCCCTCGGGCGCGGGCGGCCGTTCGACCATCACCACGGACAGGCCGAGTTCGCGGGCGGCGGTGAGTTTCGCGGCGGTGGCCGGTCCGCCGCTGTCCTTGGTGACCAGGGCATCCACGCGGTGTTCCAGCAGGAGCGCGGTCTCGCCTTCGAGGGTGTAAGGGCCCCGGTCGAGCAGGATGTGGGTGCTGCGGGGCAGGGGCGGCTCGGGCGGTTCCACGGTGCGTACGAGGAAGTGCAGCCCGTCCAGTTCGGGACCCGCGAAGGCGGCGAGACCCTGACGGCCGGTGGTGACGAAGACGCGGCGCGCGCCGAGGGCCGGGAGCAGCGCGGCAGCGTCCGCGAGGGAGCGGACGGGGTGGCGACGGTCGCGCGGGTTGGCCGGCCAGCCGGGCCTGCGCAGCGCGAACAGTTCGGTGCCGGAGGCTGCTGCCGCCTGGGCGGCATGGGCGCTGATGGTGGCGGCGAAGGGGTGTGTGGCGTCCACGAGTACGTCGATACGGTGCCCACGGAGCCACGCGGCGAGCGCGTCGGGCCCGCCGAAGCCACCGACGCGGACGTCCCCGGCGGGGGTGCTCGGGTTCGTGACGCGCCCGGCGAGTGAGGTGGTGACGCGCACGTGCGGGGCTTCGGCGGCGAGCACGTCGGCGAGGCGCCGGGCCTCGGTGGTGCCGCCGAGGATCAGTACGCGCAGGTCGTGGTGGCCGTCGGACATACGGCCGAGGCTACGGGGGCGGTACGGGTGCGGGAGCGCGGGCCCCGGCGCGTACGGCAGCCCAGTCGGTGTCGCACATGCGGCCCAGGACATAGCGGAGCCGGTCCCGCTGCTCATGGCGGAGGCGGGGAGTTCCATGCCGGTAGGGGGTGCGATGAACTCTCAGACATCGGAGGGGTCTTGGGCTCGGGTGACGGTCATGACGTCTTCCCGGAGCGATAAACCGCCGCCGCCCCCGTGGATCAGCCGTGGGATGATATTCGGATCGCGACTTGGTCCTGGGGAGGAACCGGTCGCGCGGCAAAAGGGGTGGGAGAACGTCATGTCCAAGGATGGACCGTCCATACCGGACGAGGAATGGGAGCGCTTCCTGCGGGATGCCGAGGCCGGTACGCGGAGCGCGCCCGTGGAGCCGTCGGCGCGGGCCCGGATGGTCGGGCGGCGGCTGCGGGAGGAGACAGGACCTCCCCCGGGATGGCGGACTCACCAACCACCCAGGCGCGGACGGCGCAAGGCGTGGCACGTGGTCGGACTGCTGCTCGCGGTCGGTCTGTTGGCCTTGGCGCTGGATCCGGGGCGGGTCGTCGGATGGTTCGGGGACCGCGGAAGTACGTCGCCCGCCGTGGAGTCGGCATCCCAACTGCCCACGCCGGAGCAGCCTTTCAGGGGATCGCCGGCGGCGGACTGGTTCGACGGGACGGCCGGGATCAGCGTGCCCGAGGCGCGGGCGACCGGTTGGATGACGAAGGAACAGGTCGCGCAGGCGCTCGACAGGACCCTGGGTTTCCTCGCCGCGTCCAGCCTGGATCCCGATGTGCTGCGCGGGGAGCGCCCGAAAGAGGCGATCGCGCTGATCAATCCGCATCAGCGCGATGTCCAGGACTACCTGGCGGCCGCGTTCAGCGAGCCCAGTCAGGAGAACGACCCTCTGCTGCTGTTCAGCCGTTTCACGCAGACGAAGGTGCGGCTGGTGGGTGATGTGGTCAGGACGCGGGGACAGCTCACGTTCCGTGAGGGCAAGCGGGGCGCGGTCGAGGTGACCAGCGACGTCACCTATGTCTACCCGGTGGTCCGCGCCGGGACGGGCGGCGACGAAGTCGCGCGCACGATCGCGCGCCGCGAGACGGTGATGAGCTGGGACGACCCGGCGAAGGTGATCACCGAGGCGGGCACGTTCTCCCTCCTCTCCTACAAGGTGGACGCCACCAACGGCGGTTGCGACAACTTCTCGGGCTACTTCGTTCCCGACTTCACCGCCGAACGGGCGGCCAAGGGTTCGGGGGAGGGCCCCGCGGTGGACCCCTACGACCGCGGCACGTCGATGGACGCGCGCATGGAGGCCGACGACGAGGAGTGCGGAACCGCCACCCGATCGTGAGTGACGGCGGTCCCGCCGGGGAGTCGGGCCAGGGCGCCCGGGTCCTGTCCGCCGGACAGGGCCTACGCGCCCCACCCCGCCTGTTCGCCGCCCACCCGCTCCCCCACGATCTTCTTCCCGTAGCCCGACGCGTGGTAGGCCGCCACCGGGTCCGCGTCCGCGCCCAGTTCGGCGCGCACCTCGGCCACCAGCGGGCGTACGTCCGTGTTGTAGGCGTCCATCAGCGCCGCGTTCGCCGCCAGGACGTCGCCGTCCCGCTGGGCGGCGGCCAGGGCCTCCGCGTCCACCAACAGCGCCTTCGCCGTGGCCTCCTGGACGTTCATCACCGAGCGGATGACCGCGGGGACCTTCTCCTCGATGTTGTGGCACTGGTCGAGCATGAAGGCGATGTCCGGCGTGAAGCCGCCGCCCCGGATCACCTCGTACATGATCCGGAACAGCTGGAACGGGTCGGCGGCGCCGGCCATCAGGTCGTCGTCCGCGTAGAAGCGGGAGTTGAAGTCGAAGCCGCCGAGCTTCCCTTCCCGCAGCAGGATCGCGACGATGAACTCGATGTTCGTGCCAGGAGCGTGGTGCCCGGTGTCCACGACGACCTGTGCCTTCTCGCCGAGGCGCAGACAGTGCGCGTAGGCCGTCCCCCAGTCGGGGACGTCGGTGGCGTAGAACGCGGGCTCGAAGAGTTTGTACTCCAGCAGCATCCGCTGGTCGTCGCCGAGCCGTTCGTACACGGCCGCCAGCGCCTCGGAGAGACGGTCCTGGCGAGCCCGGATGTCGTCCTGGCCCGGGTAGTTGGTGCCGTCGGAGAACCAGAGCTTGAGGTCCCGTGACCCCGTCGCGTCCATGATGTCGACGCACTCCATGAGATGCCCGAGTGCCTTGCGGCGCACCGCCGCGTCCGGGTGGCAGACGCTGCCGAGTTTGTAGTCGTCGTCCTGGAACACATTGGCGTTCACCGTGCCGAGCCGCACGCCGCGCTCGCGGGCGTACGCGCCCAGTGCGCCGTAGTCGTCGACCTTGTCCCAGGGGATGTGGAGCGCGACGGTGGGCGCGACGCCGGTGTGGGCGTGGACGCGGGCCGCGTCGTCCAGCTTCTCCTCGGGGGTACGGGGGACACCGGGCCGGGCGAAGACCTTGAACCGGGTACCGCTGTTGCCGTACGCCCAGGACGGCGTCTCGACGGCCTGAGTCGCGAGGGCCGCCCGCACGGCGGAGATGTCGGATCGGCTCGTCATCTCTCAACGCTCCATTCGGCAGACCATGAATCGATTCATCAAGGGCGATGATGAGCTGGGCCAACCAGCCTGTCAAGGCCCCGATCCACCCACGGTGGAGCTGCCGCCTCTTCACACCGAAAAGGCGAGGGTTTCCGGTGCACGCCCATTGACGCGAACCGCTCGACCCGTCTAGCTTCCGGGAAAGTTGAATCCTTTCATGAGTGAGTCGCCGACACCACCGAACACCCAGCCCCGCCGAGGAGCCCGCCATGGAAAAGCCCGACAAGGGCCCGGCCCCTGTCCTGGCGTTGAGGGGAGTCTCCAAATCCTTCGGAGCCGTACGGGCCCTGCACGACGTCTCGCTGGATCTGCGGCCAGGTGAGATCCACGCCCTGGCCGGCGAGAACGGTGCGGGCAAGTCCACCCTCATCAAGACCCTCGCCGGAGTCCACCGACCCGACGAGGGGGACATCCTGCTCGCCGGCGCGCCCGTCGTCTTCCACGGCCCCGCCGACGCCCGGAACGCCGGAATCGCCGTCATCTACCAGGAGCCGACGCTCTTTCCCGACCTCTCCATCGCCGAGAACATCTTCATGGGCCGCCAGCCCCGGCGCTCCGCCGGGCGCATCGACCGCAAGGCCGTACACCGCGCGACGGCCGAGCTGATGAGCAGGCTCGGGGTCGCGCTCGATCCGCAGCGCCCCGCGCGCGGACTGTCCATCGCGGACCAGCAGATCGTGGAGATCGCCAAGGCGCTCTCCTTCGACGCGCGCGTCCTGATCATGGACGAGCCCACGGCCGCGCTCACCGGCAGCGAGACCGCCCGGCTGTTCTCCGTCGTACGGACGCTGCGGGCGGAGGGCGCCGCGGTGCTGTTCATCTCGCACCGGCTGGAGGAGATCTTCGGCCTCTGCTCGCACGTCACCACACTGCGCGACGGCCGCCATGTCGCCTCCGAACCGCTCGACGGGCTCACCGAGGACGATCTCGTACGCCGGATGGTCGGCCGGGATCTGGACGACCTGTATCCCAAGCAGGCGGGCGAGCCCGGTTCGACGGTGCTGTCCGTGAGCCGGCTGACCCGCGAAGGTGTCTTCAGGGACGTCTCGTTCGAGGTACGGCGCGGTGAGATCGTCGCGCTGGCCGGACTGGTCGGCGCGGGGCGCAGCGAGGTGGCGCAGGCCGTCTTCGGTGTGGACCGCGCGGACGCGGGCGAGGTGAAGGTCGACGGCCGTGTCCTGCCCGCCGGTTCACCGACCGCCGCGATGGACGCCGGGCTCGCGCTCGTCCCCGAGGACCGGCGGCTGCGCGGACTGGTCATGGAGATGTCCATCGAGCGGAACATCGGTCTGACCGGACTGCGCGGTGTGCGCCGCCGGGGACTGGTCAGCCGGGCGCTCGAACACGGGCGCGCCGCCGACTGGGCGGTGAAGCTCCAGCTCAAGTACAGCAAGCTGACCGATCCGGTGTCCGTCCTGTCCGGCGGCAACCAGCAGAAGGTCGTCCTCGCGAAGTGGCTGGCGACCGACCCGGCCGTACTCATCGTCGACGAGCCCACCCGCGGCATCGACGTCGGTACGAAGGCCGAGGTCCACCGCCTGCTCTCGTCCCTGGCCGCGGACGGACTCGCCGTCCTGATGGTTTCGTCCGATCTCCCCGAGGTGCTGCGCATGGCCGACCGGATCCTCGTGATGCACGAGGGACGGCTCACCGCCGAGATACCCCGTGAGCGGGCGACGGAGGAGACCGTGATGGCCGCGGCCACCGGGCGTTCGGCGGCCGGAGGCACGGCGGCAAAGGAGCCGACCCCATGACCACCACGCTCGACAAGCCCACCCCGGAGCCCACCCCGGAGGCCGCGGCCGAGGAAGGCCGGTCGGCCCGGTCGCTCGTCGACGCCGTCTTCCGCGCCCGGGAGATCGCGATCGGCGGGGCGCTCGCGCTGCTCGTCCTCGGTACCTGGATCGCCAACCCCGGTTTCCTCGACGACCAGGGCATCAAGGACCTGCTTCTCAACTCCTCGATCCTGGTACTGCTCGCCGTCGGTCAGTCCGTCGTCGTGATCACCCGCAACATCGACCTGTCGGTCGGCTCCGTCGTGGGTCTCACCGCCTTCGCCTGCGGCCATTTCGTCTCCGGCACCGACCACAGCGCGCCGACGGTCGTCCTGCTGGGCATCGCGCTCGGCACCCTCTGCGGACTGGTCAGCGGCGCGCTCGTCAGCTTCGGCCGGGTGCCCGCGCTCGTCGTGACGCTCGGCATGCTCTACATCATCCAGGGCATCGACCACGCGTGGGCGCACGGCGAGCAGATCAACGCCGTCAACGTCCCCGACGGGGTGCTCGCCCTCGGCTCCGGCAGCGTCCTCGGCATTCCCTATCTGCCGCTGATCTCCGCCGCCGTGCTCGCCGCGACCGGCTACTTCCTGCGTACGTATCGCAGTGGACGTGAGCTGTACGCGATCGGGTCGAGCCCGGACGCCGCGCGGCTGGCGGGGATTCCCGTACGGCGCCGGATCCTGGCCGCGTACGCCTTCTCCGGCGCGATCGCGGGCTTCGCCGGCGCACTGTGGCTGGCGCGCTTCGGCACCGTCGTCGCGGACGCGGCCAACGGCTGGGAGCTGACGGTCGTCAGCGCCGTCGTCGTCGGCGGCGTCGCCATCACGGGCGGCACGGGCAGCGTCTGGGGCGCGGCGCTCGGCGCGCTGCTGCTCACCACCATCGGCAGCGCACTGGTCGTCCTCAAGGTCGACTCCTTCTGGCAGCAGGCCATCACCGGCGTACTGCTGCTCGCGGCCATCACCACCGACCGCGTCTTGCAGGTGCGTACCACCAGCGCGCTCAGGAAGAGGAGCCGACGATGACCGCACTGTCGAAGTATCTGCGCTGGGACACGGCGGTCGGCATCCTGCTGATCGCGGTCTTCCTCGCCGGCAGTGGCACCACGGAGGGGTTCGCCAACACGGACAATCTCTCGGCCGCTCTCGGTGACGTCTCGGAGATCGCGCTGATCGCGCTGCCGATGACCCTGCTGGTGGTCGCCGGGCAGGTCGATCTCTCCGTCGCCTCGATGCTGGGGCTCTCCAGCGCGCTCGCCGGCTCGCTCTGGCAGGCGGGCTTCGCGTTCGAACTGATCGTGCCCCTCTGCCTGTTGGCGGGCGCGGTGGGCGGGTTGCTGAACGGCTGGCTCGTCACACGGGTCGGGCTGCCCTCGCTGGCCGTCACCATCGGCACACTCACGCTCTACCGAGGGCTCGCGTCCGTCATCCTCGGCGACGAGGCGGTGGCCGACTTCCCGGAGACGTACGCCCGGTACGCGGCGTACACGGAGACGGTGCCCGGCACCTTCATCCCGTATCCGGTCGCGCTGTTCGCCGTGCTCGCCGTCGGTACGGCGATCGCCCTGCACTGCACGGGCTTCGGCCGCTCGCTGTTCGCGATCGGCGCCCAGGAGGACGCCGCGTGGTTCGCGGGCATCCGCGTCAAGCGGCTCAAGCTGGCGCTGTTCGTGGTGTCCGGTCTCGTCGCGTCGTTCGCCGGGATCGTCTACACCCTGCGCTACGGCAGCGCGCGCGCCGACAACGGGCTGGGGCTCGAACTGGTCGTCATCGCCTCGGTGTTGCTCGGTGGCGTCGACTTCGACGGCGGCAAGGGCACGCTCGGCGGAGCCGTGGCCGGTGTGCTGCTGATCGGGCTCCTCACGAATCTGCTGACCCTCAACGACATCTCCAACGAGATCCAGGTGATCGTCACCGGCCTGCTGCTCGTCGCCTCCGTGCTGACGCCCCGGATCATCGCCGTGCTCGCGGAGCGCCGGCACCGGCGCAAGGCTGCCGAGGAATCCGTCCCGGTCTCCGCCGCCATCTGACTTCCCCGTTCCGACCCTCCCGAAAGGCACCCACCGTGACACCAACCACGCTGTCGCAGACGCGCACCCGGCGCCGAGCCGTCGCCGCGTCCGCCGCGCTCTGTGCCCTGACGCTCGCCGTGACCGGCTGCTCGGGCACCACCAAGGACTCCGTCAAGGACGACGGCCCGGCCAAGGCGGCCGACGCCAAGGCGAATCCGGACGCCCCGCTCAAGAAGGGCCTGAAGATCGCCTTCCTGCCCAAGCAGATCAACAACCCGTACGAGAAGATCGTCGACGACGCGGGCATCGCGGCGGCCGCGGAGATCGGCTCCACGGGCAAGGAGGTCGGCCCGTCCACCGCGAACGCCTCCTCGCAGGTGTCGTACATCAACACGCTCATCCAGCAGAAGCAGGACGCGATCCTGATCGCGGCGAACGACCCCAACGCGGTGTGCGGCCCGCTCAAGCAGGCCATGAAGCAGAACATCAAGGTCGTCGCGTACGACTCCGACACCGCGAAGGACTGCCGTCAGCTCTTCATCAACCAGGCCAGCTCCGAGGAGATCGGCCGCAGCCAGGTCCGCAACATCGCCGAGCAGCTCGGCAACAAGGGCGAGATCGCGATCCTGTCGGCGACGCAGAACGCGACGAACCAGAACACCTGGATCGAGTTCATGAAGGACGAGCTGACGAAGCCCGCCTACAAGGACATGAAGCTGGTCAAGGTCGCGTACGGGGACGACGACGACCAGAAGTCGTTCCAGGAGACTCAGGGGCTGCTCAAGGCGTACCCGAACCTGAAGGGCATCATCTCGCCCACGACGGTCGGCATCGCGGCGGCGGCGCGGTACATCGGCGACTCCTCCTACAAGGGGAAGGTCGTCCTCAACGGCCTCGGCACGCCGAACCAGATGCGCAAGTACATCGAGAACGGCACGCTCGAACAGTTCTCGCTGTGGAACCCCAAGGAGCTGGGCTACCTCGGTACGTACGCGGCGGCGGCCCTGGCTTCCGGGCAGATCACCGGGGCCGAGGGCGAGAAGTTCAAGGCCGGCGACCTGGGCGAGTACACGGTGGGCAAGGACGGCGAGATCATCCTCGGCCCGCCGACGGTCTTCGACGAGAAGAACATCGGCGACTTCGACTTCTGAGGTCCCCGTGGAGCGTGTGTGCTTCGTACTGAAGGTCAGACAGGAGCGGCTGGCCGAGTACCGCGAGCGTCACCGGGCCGTCTGGCCCGAGATGCTCGCGGCGCTCGGCGCCGCCGGCTGGCGCGACTACTCGCTCTTCCTGCGCGACGACGGGCTGCTGGTCGGCTGTCTGGAGACCGAGGACTTCGCAGCGGCCCGGGCCGCGATGGCGGCGACGGACGTCAACGCCCGCTGGCAGGCGGAGATGGCGCCGTACTTCGAGTCGCCGGACGGCACGGGACCGGACGACGCGATGGTGCCGCTCACCGAGATCTTCCATCTCGACTGAGGTGATCACCGCACGACCCAGCCAGGAAAGTGAGAGCAGCGCCCATGAACGCACCGACCACGCCTCGCCGTACCCGGATCGGTCTTGTCTCCGGCGGACTCGGCGCGTACTGGCCCCAGTTCCCCGATCTGCTGCCCCAACTGAGGCGTTCCGCACAGCGGGTGACGGACCGTCTGACGGAGTTCGATGCCGAGGTCGTGGACGTCGGATTCATCTCCGACGCCGAGGAGGGGGCGGCGGCGGCCGAGAAGCTGCGCGCCGCCGACTGCGATCTGATCGTCGGCTTCCTCACCACCTATATGACGGCCACCATGCTGGTGCCCGTCGCCCAGCGCAGCGGCGCGCCGGTGCTGCTCATCAATCTCCAGCCCACCGAGGCGATGGACCACGCGACGTTCGGCACCGGCGAGTGGCTGGCGTACTGCGGCGCCTGTCCCCTGCCGGAGATGGCGAACGCCTTCGAACGGGTCGGGGTGCCCTTCCGCTCCGTCTCCGGGTATCTGGAGGACGAGCGGGCGTGGGAGCGGATCGGCCGGTGGATCAGGGCGGCCGGGGTGCGCGGCGTGCTGCGTACGGGCCGGCACGGTCTGATGGGCCATCTGTATCCCGGCATGTACGACGTGTCGACGGACCTGACGATGGTGCCGGCGAATCTCGGCGGCCATGTGGAGGTCCTGGAGTTCGACGATCTGCGTGTACGCGCCATGAAGGCCGACGGCGCGGCGGTGACGGCGAAGCTGGCCGAGACCCGTGCGGCGTTCGAGATCGCGGACTCCGTGGTCGAGGAGGACCTGACGTGGGCGGCCAGGGTGTCGGTCGGTCTCGACCGGCTGGTGGACGACTTCGGGCTGGACTCGCTGGCGTACTACCACCGGGGTCTGGAGGGCGAGATCCACGAACGCCTCGGTGCGGGCATGATCCTCGGTTCCTCGCTGCTGACGGCGCGTGGCGTCCCCGCCTGCGGGGAGTACGAACTGCGCACGTCACTCGCGATGCTGATCACGGACCGGCTCGGCGCGGGCGGCACCTTCACCGAGCTCCAGGCGCTGAATTTCCGGGACGGCGTGGTCGAGATGGGGCACGACGGGCCGGCCAATCTCACCGTCTGCGAGCGCCGCCCGGTGCTGCGCGGTCTCGGTGTCTACCACGGCAAGCGCGGCTGGGGCGTGTCCGTCGAGTGCGACGTCCGGCGGGGGCCGGTGACACTGGTGGGACTCGGCCAGTCCAGGGACGGTCGCTACAGGCTGGTCGCCGCGGTGGGTAAAGTGGTCGAAGGCCCGCTGCTGGAAATCGGCAACACCACCTCGCGTGTCGACTTCGGCCGCGACCCGGGCGAGTGGACCGACGCGTGGAGTGCGAGCGGAGTGGGGCACCACTGGGCGCTCGCCACCGGCGACATCATTCCGGAGCTGCGCGCATTGGGCGGTCTGAGCGGTCTGGAGCTGGTGGAGGTCACTGACTGATGGTGCAATCGGTGGGTATCAAGGACGTCGCCCGGGTGGCGGGCGTCTCGGTCGGCACGGTGTCCAACGTGATCAACCGGCCTGACTCGGTGGCCGAGGAGACACGGGCGAGAGTGCTGTCCACCATCGAGCGGCTCGGTTACGTACGGAGTGAGTCGGCCCGCCATCTGCGCGCGGGCCGCAGCCGCATCATCGCGCTGCTGGTGCTCGACATGGCCAACCCGTTCTTCGTGGACGTCGCCACCGGCGCCGAGCGGGTGGCGCGGGGGTCCGGACTCGGGGTGATGCTCTGCAACAGCGCGCAGAGCAGCAGCGAGGAGGCCGAGTATCTGGGACTCTTCAGCGAGCAGCGGGTGCGCGGCGTGCTGATCACACCGACCGACGAGACCGGCCGGAATCTGGAGAGTTTCCGGCGGCAGGACATCCCGTTCGTCTTCGTGGACCGGGTGGTGTCGAGCGACGAGGGCTGTTCGGTGTCCGTGGACGATGTCACCGGCGGGGCGCTGGCGATGCGCCATCTGCTCGCCCAGGGACATACCGACATCGCGTATGTGTGCGGGCCGCTGCATCTCTCGCAGTGCCGTGACCGGCGGGCGGGCGCGCTGCTGGCGCTGGAGGAGGCCGGGCTGCCGGCCGACCGGCTGCGGGTGGTGGAGGCGGAGCGGCTGGACGTCTCGGCGGGGCGCGACTCGGGCGCGCGGCTGCTGGGGATGCACAGCCGGCCGAGCGCGGTGTTCTGCGCGAACGATCTGCTGGCCCTGGGGGTGCTTCAGTCGATGTACGGGGCGGGGGTCGCCGTCCCGGACGAGATGGCGCTGGTGGGGTACGACGACATCGAGTTCGCGTCGGCCGCCGCGGTGCCGCTGACATCGGTGCGGCAGCCGGCCTCGCAGATGGGGCGGCTCGCGGCGGAGCTGCTGATCGAGGAGACCGGGGAGTCGGCGGCCGATCACCGGCATCAACGGATCGTGCTTCAGCCGGAGTTGGTGGTGCGGGAGTCCTCGATGCCGCGCGCCGGCGGCACGCATCGGAGCTGACGCCCCGTCAGCACGGTTGTCCTCAATGGCCGGACGGGCTTCAAGCCCGTCCGGCCATTGAGACCCGGCGACCGGACCGTTCGGGTCAGCCGCGGCCCACGAAGTCCCACGATCCGTGGTCGGCGCGGTACACCTGGAAGCCTGGCTCCGTTCGGACGTACGTGGCCCCCTTCGGCGCCGTGACCTTGTCCTTCCGGTCGGCCGGCACATGGATCTCCGCGCTCGACCCGACCGGCACCTTCACCGTCAGCCGCAGGTCACGGCCGACCTTGGACCAGGCGACCGAGGCCGGCCCGCGCACCGTACGGATCGACGTGCGCGCCCAGCTGACCCCGGTACGGGCGTCCGGGCGGACGGTGAAGGTGCGGTAGCCGTCGTCGCCGGGGCGCAGACCGGCGACGTTCTCGTACAGCCACTGGGCGACGGTGCCCTGGAAGTAGTGGTCGCGGGAGCGGGAGTCGAGCTGCCACATCTCCCACATGGTGTCGGCGCCGTTGTCGAACCAGTAGCCCCAACTCGGGTAGGTGCGCCGGGTCGCGATGGCGTGGGCGATGTCCGGGTGGCCGTGCGCCGACAGGACGCGCAGCAGCACGCTGGTGCCCAGCGCCCCGGTGTTGAGGTGGTTGCCGCGTTCCTTGATGTCCGCGACGAGGCTGTCCACGACGGACGCGCGGGCCCCGGCGGGGACGAGGCCGAAGGCGAGCGGGATCGCGTTGGACGTCTGCCGGTAGTCCGGGTCCTTGGCGGTGCTGTAGTGCCCGGCGTCGTTCAGGAACTCCGCGTTCAGGGCGTCCTTGAGCCCTGCGGCGGCCGTGCGGTAGCGCCCGGCCACGGCGTCGTGGCCCAGCAGTTCACCCATCTCGGCGGTGCCCACCAGGGCGCGGTGCAGATACGCGGTGGCGGTCAGCCGGGTGTCCTCGGGCGGGTTGCCGCCGTAGCCGGGCGGCAGATAGTCCCCGAGGGCGGTGATGGCCAGGCCGTCCACGAGACGGTCCAGCTCCCAGTCCAGATACCGGGTCAGCACCGGCCAGTGCTGCCGGGCGACGCGGTCGTCGCCGTACACCCGGTACATCTCCCGCACCAGGAACGGATAGACGGTGGTCCACTCGGGTGACGGTCCGAGGTCGCCGTAGCCCCAGCCGCCGCTCGGGACGATCACCGGCAGTTGTCCGTCCGCGTTCTGACTGTCCTTCAGGTCGTCCAGCCACTTGGCGAGGAAGCGGTGGACGCCGAAGCCGTACGCAAGGGTGGGCGCGCCGAGTTGCGCGTCGCCGGTCCAGCCGTTCTTCTCGTACATGGGGGTGTCGGTCGGGATGCCGTGCAGGTTGTTCAGGAGGGTGCGGCGCATGGCCTTGTCGAGCGTCTCGTAGAAGGGCTCGGAGCAGGAGAACGCGCTGACCTCCTCGACCTTGGTGTGGACGGTCCGGCCGAGCACGTCGGCCGGGTCGGGCCGGGCGGGCAGGCCCTCGATCTGTACGTAGCGGAAGCCCTTGTACGAGAAGGACGGCTCCCACACCTCGGGCTTCGCGCCGCCCGCGCAGATGTATTCGTCGCGCTGGAAGCGGCCGGGGACGTGTCCGGTCTCGGCGTGGACGCTGCCGTCGTCCTTGAGCTTCTCGCCGTGGGTGAGGGAAATCGTCGTGCCCGCAGGCGCCTTGACGGTCAGTCGGGTCCAGCCGGCGGTGGTGCGGCCCATGTCGACCACGTACACACCGGGGCGCAGTTCGCTGATCCCGGTGGGCGTGATGGTGTCGATGATCTCGATGGGGTCGTGCGGCTGGGCGCGCAGGGCCCCCTTCGGGGCCTGCTGGGCGCCCGGGGCGCGCCACGCGCCGTCGTCGAAGCCCGGCCGTGTCCAGCCGGTGGGGGCCAGGCGCGCGTCATAGGTCTCCCCCGCGTAGAGGGAGTTGGTGAGCGTGGGTCCCTCGGTCATGCGCCAGTCGGTGTCGGAGACGACGGTGGTGCGGGAGCCGTCCGGGTGCTCGGCCTCCAGGCGGCACAGCAGGCGGGGCTCGCCGTGCCACGGCGGCCGGTGCCAGTTCCAGACGTTGGGGGTGGTCATGCCGTAGAAGCCGCGGCCGAGAGTGACTCCTATCGCGTTGTCGCCCCGGCGCAGGAGGGACGTCACGTCGTGCACGGCGTACATGACGGTCTCGTCGTAGTCGGTGAAGGCCGGGTCGAGCACCTGCTCCCCGACGGGCCGGCCGTTCAACTCGGCCACGTAGTAGGCGAGTCCGCTGATGTAGAGGCGGGCGCGGGTGACCGGCTTGCGTACGGCGAACTCGCGGCGCAGCAGCGGCGCGGGTGCCTCGGGCAGGGAGACGGACACGCCGTCGCCCCAGGGGCCTTCGCCGTACGGGGCCAGGACGGTGGCCGCCGTCCAGCCGCTGTCGTCGAAGTCCGGCCGCTGCCAGCCCTGTTGTTCGCTCTTGACGGTCAGCCAGTCGCCGGAGGAGACGAGTTCGCGGGTCTGCCCGTCGGTGGTCTCCACGACGAGACGGACGACGAATCCGCCCGGATTGACGGATGCGCCACCCCGGTTGGTGGCGACGGCGGCGAGGACGACGCGCTGCCCGGCCGCTTTGACCGCCTCGGTGACGTCCGCGGTCCTGCCGGTGCGCCAGCCGTCCTGCTGCTGTGGGGCGTGCAGGACCTGAGCGCCGTCTAGGTGGAGGGTGAAGTCGTCGTCGGCGGTGGCGACGACGGTCGCGCGTGCGACTCCGGCGCCGGCGGGGAGATCGAGGGCGGCGCGGAACCACGCCGGTCCGGCGGGGGCGTCGCCGGTGGTCGCGCCCTCGGACCAGATCCAGGACGCGCCGTCGAAGCCGGGGGGCGCGGCGGCGGCATCGGCGCCTATCCACCGGGCGCCCCACTTCTCGTCGCCGAGGGCGGTCTCCCACCAGCCGGCGGTGCTCCAGCGCGAGACGTCGCCGTCGCCGTCCCAGACGCGCACCTGCCAGTGGCAGCGGGTACGGGGCGGCAGGGCGGGTCCGGCGTAGGGGACGGCGACGGCGCGCCCGGAGGTCACCCTGCCGGTGTCCCAGAGGAGTTCGCGGCCCTTGGCGAGGTCGTGCGGGTCGGTGGCGGCCCTGATCTGGTACGCGCTCTGCCGGGCGCCGTGGCCGTCGGCCGTCAGCTCCCAGGAGAGCAGCGGGGTGGGATTGTCGGTGCCGAGGACGTGTTCCGCGTACTCCACCTTCGGGGCGACGACGCGCAGCCCGCCGCCGTTGCCGCGCGGAGACCCACCGCCCTTCGCGGGTGTGGCGGCCGAGGCCGCCGGACCCGCGGCGAGCGAGACGATTCCGGCGCCCGCGCCCACCACGGATGTGCCCAGGAGACCTCTGCGTGTCCAGCCCATGCCCATGCCCGCCCCTTTGATTGAATCGTTTCATGTCCCGTGTCAAGAATCGTAGGGCCGACCACGGAGGGCTCACAAGAGGCGCGCAAGGGGCCGATGTGGCAGTCCATCGCAACTTCGCTTCTTGCTGTGATCAGAGAGAGTTTTGCGGCCGAGACGTGATCGCGATTCCCGCCAAGTACCCACGTGATCAACGTGGGTGACCCCGCCCGAGATCACCTTCGAGCCCAACTTGCGCTGATATAGCGGGAATCAGACGGTCCAGGACGCATGAGAATTCTGACTGAGCATTCATTTCTTGCGCAGATTCATAGACTTCCTGCGGAACCACTTTTACCCTTTTCGCGTCCGCAGAGTCCCCACGAGCCGCAAGGACGTATGTCTGTGACACCTCCCCCAAGACGCCGCCTGCTCCGCCGCGGCGTGTCCGCCTCCCTGTCCGCCTCCCTGGCTTTCGCGACGGCGGTGGCCGGGACGGCCGCCGCCGTCGTCATGACCGCCGCCCCGGCAGCCGTCGCCGCCGGGATCCCCGCCCCCTCCCCCGTCGGCATCCCCGGCCGTGGCGCCACCGTGCCCTTCGTGGAGCACGAGGCCGAGTACGCGGCCACCAACGGCACCCTGATAGGCCCCAACCGGCTGTACGGATCGCTTCCCTCGGAGGCTTCCGGACGGCAGGCCGTGACGCTCGACGCGGTCGGTGAGTACGTGGAGTTCACCCTCACCAAGCCGGCCAACGCCATGACCTTCCGTTACTCGCTGCCCGACAACTCCGCGGGCACCGGCCGGGACGCCGGAATCGACGTGCGGGTCAACGGCAATCAGCTCAAGAACGTGCCGGTGACCTCCAAGTACGGCTGGTACTACGGCGGTTACCCGTTCAACAACAACCCCGGCGACACCAACCCCCACCACTTCTACGACGAGACCCGCACCATGTTCGGCTCGACCCTGGCGACCGGTACCAAGGTCCGCCTCCAGGTGTCCTCGACCGCGCAGTCACCGACGTTCACCATCGACCTCGCCGACTTCGAACTGGTGGACGCGCCGAAGGCGAAGCCCTCGGGCGCACTCGACGTCGTGGCCGACTTCGGCGCCGACCCGTCCGGCGCCGCCGACTCGACCGCCAAGTTCCAGGCGGCGGTGGCCGCCGGCCAGGCACAGAACAGAGCCGTCTACATCCCGCAGGGCAACTTCGAGATCCGCGACCACATCGTGGTCGACAAGGTGACGCTCGCCGGAGCCGGACCCTGGTACAGCGTGCTCAAGGGCCGTCACCCCACCGACCGCAGCAAGGCGGTGGGCGTCTACGGCAAGTACGCGAACCAGGGCGGCAGCAGCGACGTCACCCTGAAGGACTTCGCCATCATCGGCGACATCCGTGAGCGCGTGGACAACGACCAGGTCAACGCCATCGGCGGGGCGCTGTCCAACTCCGTCATCGACAACATCTGGATGCAGCACACCAAGTGCGGTGTCTGGGTGGACGGTCCGATGAACAACCTCACCATCAAGAACAGCCGCATCCTGGACCAGACGGCCGACGGTGTGAACTTCCACTACGGCGTCACGAACTCCACCGTCACCAACACCTTCGTCCGCAACACCGGTGACGACGGTCTGGCCATGTGGGCGGAGAACATCCCGAACGTCAACAACAAGTTCACCTTCAACACGGTGATCCTGCCGATCCTGGCGAACAACATCGTCACGTACGGCGGCAAGGACATCACCATCTCCGACAACGTCATGTCGGACACCATCACCAACGGCGGCGGGCTGCACATCGCCAACCGCTATCCAGGTGTCAACTCCGGTCAGGGCACGGCGGTCTCGGGCACCCACACGGCCGCGCGCAACACTCTGATCCGGGCCGGGAACAACGACTTCAACTGGCAGTTCGGCGTCGGCGCGGTGTGGTTCAGCGGGCTCAACGAACCGATCAACAACGCCACGATCAACATCACCGACACCGAGATACTCGACAGCTCGTACGCCGCGATCCATCTGATCGAGGGCGCGACGAACGGGCTGAACTTCAAGAACATCAAGATCGACGGCGCGGGTACCTACGCGCTCCAGATCCAGGCACCGGGCAAGGCCACGTTCGAGAACGTCAAGGCCACCAACATCGCCCAGTCCAACAAGATCCACAACTGTGTGGGCGCGGGATTCCAGATCACCCAGGTCGGCAGCGGCAATTCCGGCTGGTACTCCAACCCGCCCGCCTGCACCGGTGTGTGGCCCGCGCCGCAGTGGACCAACGGCGGCGTACCCGGCGGTCCGTCCGACCCCGGGGACCCGACGGACCCGCCGACCGACCCGCCGGGTGACGAGGGCAACCTCGCCGAGGGCCGTCCGGTCACCGCGACCGGCCAGGCGCAGACGTACGGCCCCGGCAACGCCGTCGACGGCAACGCGAACACCTACTGGGAGAGCACCAACAACGCCTTCCCGCAGTCCATCACCGTGGATCTCGGCGCGGCGAAGAACGTCGACCGGCTGGTGCTGAAGCTGCCGCCGGCCGCCGCCTGGCAGACCCGTACGCAGACACTCGGCGTCTCGGGCAGCACCGACAACTCGACCTACACCTCACTCAAGGCGTCGGCGGGCGTCACCTTCAACCCGTCGAGCGCCAACACCGCCACCGTCACCCTGCCGGGAACGGCGACCCGCTACGTACGGGTCACGGTCACCGCCAACACCGGCTGGCCGGCGGCGCAGCTCTCCGAACTGGAGGTCTACGCCGACTGATTCGACACGGTGTGGTGCGCCGGTCCGACCGGCGCACCATCCCACTCCGCCCGGCCCGTGCCTCACACCGCGTATGTGTCGAGCCGCCCGCACATCCCGAACTTCCCGCGTGCGTGCGGCAGTCGGGCATGGACCCGCGCGTCGGCGAGATGGGCCGCGTCCCCCTCGGTGAGCCGGTCGAGCTGCGCGCCGGTCTGCCGCGCGGCCTCCGCCCCACCGGACTCCCAGCGCGCCCGCCAGTCCGCCAGCCTCGGCCCTACCAGCGCACCGGCCGCCCGGTGGAAGTCCAGCAGCGGCTTCTCGTCGCCCGCGTCCCAGGCCGCGCGCAGCGCCGCGAACCCCTCGACCGCCAGGTCCCGTCTGCGCCGGGCGAAGGCCGCCTGTTCGGCCTCGGTGCCGTCGGGAACGCGGACGAGGCGGCCGTACGTCTCGGGGTCGGTCAGATGTTCCGACGGCAGGGTCAGCACGGCGTCCCCGGCCTCGGGCAGTCCGTTGTTCTGCATGAGTACGACGATCCGCAGTCCGTCCTCGTTCACGAGCCGGTGAATCGTGCCGGGGGTGAACCACACCAGGGCTCCCGGCTCCAGCGGTGTGCTCTCGAACCCCTCCGCGGTGAGGGTCTGCACGGCGCCGCGTCCGGCGGTCACGACATACCCTTCCGAGCAGGTCAGATGCAGATGCGGGGTGCCACCGCGGAGGCCGTCGGCCGCCTCCCAGTCGTACACGGTCAGATGCGACACGGCGACGGCGCCGGGCAGTCCGGCGAACCCCGAGGCCGTGCCCGTACCTGCGGATGAGCCTGTGCGGGACGGCGTCAACACTCCCCCTAGAACGAGCCGAGTACCGAGTAAGCGCTTTCTGTCAGAACGTAGATCCACCCCGTCCCCCTGTCAACGACAGGTGCGAAGGGATCGTGGCACGGCGGCGATGCCACGTGTGGCATCCTCAACTCGGCCCGGCGCGACACACTTTCGCAACGACCGGAGCACGGCGCGAGGAACCACCGCGATCTCGGGGGCGTCCCCCCATAAGGTCGCGGCGAGGTGGGCGACCGGGCCGCGACTCACGGTGCGCGTTCACGGGGAGCACCCGATTTCAGGGGGAAACAGGGTTGGCACAGGTATCACCCAACACGGCGCAGGCGGACCCGCGGCAGAAGAGACTGGCAGGGGAACTGAGGCTCCTCGCCGCCGAGCCCGCCTTCGAACTGCGTCGTGCGGAACTCATCGATCTCGCTCATGACCTGGAGCAGCACACACGTCTCGACCGATGGGCCGACGTGGATCTGGTGCAGGCGTACGTACGTCCGGAGAGCCTGGCCCAGCCGCCACCGGTCCCCCGCGCACCGCTCCGCTCGCAGCTGCGGGTGGCGCTGGCGGCCAAGGCGGGCGCCGGGGCGCTCGTGCGGGTGGTGCGTGACGAGATCCGGCAACGCCCCGTCCGGGACGGTGCGTTGGAGGCATCGCTGGGCGTTCTGGTGTTCGTCCCGCTGCTCATCACCTGGTTCGGGCTGCTGGAAGCGGTACGCGCCTACGGGGAGTTGAGCCAGGAGAATCCCAAGGAGGCGACCCGGCCGTTCCTCCAACTGTGGCAGACAGGCTTCGGCGGTCATCTCTCCTCGACGGGCCGCTTCGAGAACGTGGCGCTGATGGCGGTCGTACTGATCAGCCTTCTGGTGGTGCTCTCGGTCTGGCACGCGCGCGCCCGCTCGCGCGCGGACCGGGTGGAGGCCAAGCTGAACGCGGAGCAGGAGTACTCGCTCGGCCGGCTGGCGTCGCTGCTCACCCGGATCCAGCTGGCGCTCGTGCCTCATCGCGCCGCCTCTCCGCAGCAGTTCACGGCCGGTCTGAGCAAGGCCGCCACACGTATGGAGTCGCTGGCCTCCCGCGCCGACCGCAGTCACAGTTCGCTGGTCAGCTCGGCGAAGGCCCTGGAGGACGCGACCACCTCGCTGGAGAACGCCGCCCTGGCGCTGACCGGCGAGCTGCCGAAGCTCGGCACGGCGGCCGACCGTATCGAGGCGGCCGTACGGGGCGGGCAGGCGGCGACCGCGCAGGCGGGCGCCGAGAACCAGGCCGCGGCGGGCCGGATCGCCGACCGGATCAAGTCGGCGGGCGACACGGTGGAGGCGTCGCTGAAGGCGCTCGCCGCCGCGCAGCAGACGCTGGCGACGAAGTCGGAGACGGTGGCGCAGGCCACGGAGCGCGCGTCCAAGGCGCTGGTGGACAGCGCCGGGCGGACGAACGACGCCGTCGACGGGATGCGGGACGCCACGGAGCGCTGGGACGCCGCGGCGGCGCACTGGCAGGACGCGGCGGCCCGGTTGGAGACCGGACTGCGCGGGCTGACGGTGCCTAGGGCCGGGGCCGTGACGGCGCCGGAGGCGGGCTACGGCGTGACACCCGAACCGGCCGCGCATCCGGTACCGGACTCGGCGTCGGCGCCGACGCTCGCGGGCGGGCGCGCGTACGGAGCGGGATTCGAGTACGACACGCCCACGGAGCGGCTGTTGCTGAGCGGCGCGAACGGCGGCGCCAACGGGAGTTCCAACGGCGGGGCGGGCACCGGACCCGACGCGCCGACCACGCCCGGCATCCCCGAGCAGGGCCCGGCCCGTCCGCCGTATCCGCCGCAGGACGGGGTGGGCTCGTGAGCCGTCCCGTACGCCGCGTGGGCCAACTGGCCGGACGGGTACGGCGCGGTGGGCGGCCCGGTGTCGTCATGCTGGCCGGCTGGCTCTTCGCCGACCTGGTGCTGGTGCTCGCGCTGGTGTCGATGGCGGACCGGCCGGACCCACTGGCCGCCCGCCCCGCCGCCGGGCCGTCGCCGTCCGGCTCTCCCTCCCCGTCGCCCTCACCGACGCCGTCTCCCGTCGGTCCGAGGTCGGTGGAGCTGAAGCCTCAGCAGATCCGGGTGAAGGGCGGCGCGAGCGAGGACATCGTCGCCCAGATCAACAAGGGCACGAAGAAGTGGCCGGGGCGCACGGCCGCGCTGGTCCTGACCTTCGGCGGCAGCCAGGGCGGTACGGAGTACGCGCACCGCGTCAACTCGCTGCTCAGCAAGGCGCGTCCGGAGATGTTCTCCAAGAAGACGGCGACGGACGACTTCCACGATCTCGGTGAACCGTCGAACACGGCGATCATCAGGATCTACTTCTACACCTCGCCCCGCTGAGCCCCGACCCCCGACCCGTGACCCCCGACCGCTGACAGGGCGGCCGGAGAGCCGCGACGAACGAGAGGACCCACGGCGTGGAGCGGTGGCGGCCCGGCGCACGGGCGGAAGGCGCGAGCGGCGGTACGGAGGGGCGGCGGCTGCCACCGCCCGTCCTGCCGCAGTTCCCCGGTATGCGCGGCTTCGCCGAACTCGACTCGGTGATCGGCAGGTTGGGATTCCGGCATGCCGCCGATCTGCTGCGGGGCCCGGCCGTCGAGGCCGGGACGAGCGTCTTCGCGACTCTGCCGAAGGCGACGACGGACGACGGGTTCCGGATCCTGGACGGCCTCTGGTTCCCGGCCCGGGGGCGGGCGTGGACGCGGGTGGACCTGCGCCACATCCAGGAGACGGCCGAGCGGTGGCGCACCTCCACCGATCCGCGTGGCGGTACGGCGGCGGCGCTGATGGACACCATGGAGACCGTCGTGCGCGACGATCCGATGGGGCCTCGGCGCATCGTGCTGTGGCAGGTGTGCCGCGAGCTGAAGGACCGGGCCGGCGGGCCGACCGCCGAGGCGGCGGAGGCACTGGGTGTGCACAGCGCGGACGCCGCACCGCTGGCGGCAGCCGTCGCGGCGGGCTTTCCGGGCCGGGGGCCGGTGCGAGAGGCGGCCGAGTCGGTCAACGAGGTCTGGCCGGGTGAGCGGCTGCGGGAGGCCCTGCGGGTCGCCGACCTCCTGCCGTCGAACCCCACGGACCATGTGCTGGCGAACTTCCTGACCCGTCTGAACGACCGGGCCGCGGCCGTGGACCGGCTGATGGAGGAGGCGCGGCGGCTCGGGCAGCTCGGTGAGCTGCGCGCCGCGACGGTCTCCTGGCTCGCGGCCGTACGGCGGGCGACCGACGACGACCGCGCGCTGGCAGGTCTGCTCGGCGCCGCCACGCTGCTCGCCGACGAACGCCACTCCCCCGACGCGCCGTCCCCCGTCGACTCGACGGTGCGGGTGGGCGTCGAGCGGCGTGCCGTCACACTGAGGTGGACGGCGGCGCGTCTGCCGCGTGACACGGCCCGGACCGGAAAGGACCGGGGAGGGCCGGTGTCGTACCGGGTGCTGCGCTTCCCGGACGGCGCGCCGGAGCAGGCCGCCGAGGTGCCGTACTCGGACAGCTCGCTGTCGGTGCTCGACCTGGACGCCCCGATCGGCAGGCGGGTGCGGTACGCCGTACTGCCGCTGCGCCGGGGCCAGTTGGCGGGGGTGCCGCGTGTCACCGGCGCCGTCCTGCTGGTGCCGGACGTGGAGGAGGTCCGTGCCGTGCCGGTGCCCGACGGCGTACGGCTGGAGTGGCGCGCGCATCCGGCGGCGAAGGGGTTCAGGGCGGTGCGCTCGACCGCGCGCCGGGCCGGGGGGCCGGACCGGTCCGGGCAGCCGGTGGACGGGGTGCCGGTGGACGGGCTGCTGGTGCCGGCCGGGCGGAAGGGGTTCACGGACCGCCCGCTGCGGCCGGGAACGTATCTGTACGAGATCTCCTGCGGCTATCCGGCGGTACCCGATCTGCCGGGCGACGACGGGGAGTTGGTGTGGTCGCCGGGGCTGCGGGTGGCGGCGACGTCCGTGGAGTGGCCGTCGCCGGTGGAGAACGTCACCGTACGGAGCCTCGAAGGCGGCACCGTGACGATCGACTGGCGTCCCCCGGCGCGCGGGAACAGCCGTCTGGTGGAGTGGCCCGGTCTGCCCATGGCGTCGGGTGACGATGTGTCAGGCACACCGGCCGCGCGGTCGGCGCCGGGTGAGGGTCCGGTCAGTGTGGTGCCCGAGGCGCGGTCCCGGGTCCGGATGACGGCGGTCAGCGTGCTCGGCGACCGGGCGGTTGCCGGACCGAGCGTACTGGTCGAACGGCCGGGCGCCGTTGAGGACTTGACCGTGCGGCGTCTCGCGCCCGGTACGGCGGAGCTGCGGTTCCGCTGGCCCGAGCCCGCGGTCCTGGTGCTGGTGGCGTGGGAGCAGGAGGGCCTTCGGCGGGAGATGCGGGTGGCACGCAGCCGCTATCTGGCCGAGCGGCGCGTCGAGATCCCGCTGTCCGGGCGCCCGTGCCGTATCGAGGTGAGCGCGGTGCCCCGCCCGGACGCGGTGTCGATCCCCACGGTCCCGGCCACGACGTCCCTGCCGCATGTCCCCGAACCGCCTCCGCAGCCGCCCCGCAACAGCCGCGCCCTGGCTCTGCTGACGTTCCCGTGGACACCCTGGGGCAACGGCGGCGCGCCCCGCGGCCGCCCGTGGTGGCGCCGCCGGCGCCCCCGCTCCGGCAGCTGAGACGCCAGGGCATCGGGCGGGGCGGCCCGGACTCCGTGTCCCGGCCGCCCCGCCCGCCCCGCTCAGGCGTGTACCTCCGCCTCCGTCCCGCCGCCGAACTCCAGCAGCAGTCCGGGGCGCAGTGCCACCGTGCGGCCGGGGGCGACCTCCTGGACCGTGCCGTCGTCGCGGCGGACGGTCCAGCCGGACGTCGTACGGTTGGTGAGCCCGAACCGCCCACGCTGCTGCGGGTGTTCGGTCATCTCCCCCACCACGGCGGTGAAGTCGTGCCGCTCCGGGTCGTCGACCAGGTGGTGCGCGTACACCCGCGCCTTCGGGTCGAGCCGGATGCCGCGGCGGGTGCGCAGCGCGCCGCGACCCGTGACGACTTCGAGCTTCGGGGGCAGCAGCACTGCGTTACCGCACTTCCAGCAGTCGGGTGCGGGACCGTCGGGCTGGGTCATGTTCTGCCTGCCGCACGAGGCGCACACCGTGATCGCGTCGAGTACCCGGCTCAGCGCGTCCCGCCACTGCGACTCGCGGACCCGTGTCGACGGTGCGTTGAGCCCGTGGGTGAAGGTCTTGACGAACAGGTCGCGCAGGATCTTCGGCAGCGCGCCCCAGGTGGCGATGACGGTCGGGTGTTCGCCGGGCACGGGCCTGTTGCCGGTGTCGGCGGGGTCGTAGATGAACAGCGGATGGGTGCCGTACATCTTGCGCTTGGCCGCCTCGTCCATGCAGCGGATCTGCAACGCCTGTGCGCCGTCCAGCGGGTGATGGTTCATCAGGAGCAGGAACAGCAGGACGGCGAGTGAGTGCAGGTCGCTCTGGATGCCGGGCAGCGCGCCCTTGTCGCCGCGTACCAGCTCGGGCGCCATGAAGTCCATCGTCCCGGCGACGGCGGCGGCTTCGCCGTCCACCACGGCGTTGTCGTTGTCGCACACCAGCACGTCGCCGGTGGCCGGGTCGAAGAAGATGTTGCCCCAGTTGATGTCGCGGTAGGCGATGCCCTTGGAGTGCAGGGTGAAGTACGCCTCGACGGTGTGCAGCGCGGCGGCGACGAGCGTACGCAGTGTGGTCGCCGCCACCGACGCGTCACGGCGGAAGAGCGCCGGCAGGTCGTGGAAGCGCTGGGGCCGTACGTCCATGAGATAGCCGAAGCCCGGGTAGGAGGCGCTCGGGTCCATCACGACCGTCTGCGGCCACAGGAACCGGTCGTCGCCCCAGCCGTGGTGGATGAGCCCTTCGAGGATCTGCCTCTGCCGGGCGTCGGCCAGTTGCGGGTAGTACCACTTCACGGCCCGGTCGCCGTGCGGTGTCCGCACCCGGTAGACCTCGCCCTGGCCGCCCGAGCCGAAGAGCTCGGCGACCGTGACCTGGTCCCCGGATTCGGTGACCAGGATCTGTCCGGCTGCGAGCATGCCGTTCGCCATGCTGTTCCTCTCTGCGTCAGTGCGTGTCTGTGTGGGGGTGGGCCGGCGCGGTGCCGGGGCCGGCGGCCGGGACGGCGCCCGCCAGTGTCGCGTCGTCCCCCGAGTACTTGGCCGCGTGGCCGAGCCAGTCGGGGAGCTGTGCCTGCACGGCCGCGACGCCGTGGGACGCGGCGCGGGAGCGGACCCCGGTGGCGAAGGCGAGAAATCCCTCGTGGTCGGCGAAGCTCTTGGAGAGTCCGTCGGTGGAGATCAGTACGCACGGGGGCGGGCCGCCGGTGAGTGGCTGCCAGTGCAGGCGCGCCTTGCGCCAGGCCTCGGGCTCGCAGAGCGATTCCGTCTCGTCGCCCATGTCGGGGCCGGTGTAGAACGGCATGTGGGTCGCGCCGTCCGAATCGACGAGCACGATGTCGCCGTCCCCCAACTGCCAGCAGACCAGCAGGCGTTCGGTGATGACGGCGCCGATGAGCGTGCTGCCGTAGACGGCGAGGTCGGCCTCGGGCGCGGACCCGGCGGTGGGCCGGACGCCGGTTCCGGTGGTGGCTCCGGCCTTGCCGCCCGGCGCGGCGCCCGGATTCCCGCCGTGTGCCGGGGAGTTGGCCTCGTGTATCAGGACGCGGCGGCGCCAGGCGTGCACGACCTGCTGCGGGAGCGAGCGGGCCTCGGCGAGCAGCCGGGGCAAGTTCGCCGCGTCCTGCCCGCGCCGTACGACCTCGTGCGCGTAGATCCGGGCGCTGGCCGTGAACGCCTCCACGGCCCAGCGTGCGCCGAGTTCGCTGCGGAAGTGCGCGCGCGACCCGTGCCCGTCGGCGACCGCCAGCACGACGGCGCGGCCGTCCGCCGTGGTGAGCGCCCTGCCCCGGTCCTGGCTGTACTTCTTGGCGACTCCTTTGACTCCTCCGTCGAGGAGTTCCCACGTCGCGGTGGGTGTCCCGGTCGCGTTCACCAGATGTCGGTCTCGTCCTTGGTGAGCGGCACGACGGGCGATACGTTCGCGGGTGCGGCGTCCTCGATCTTCGGCGCCGACGCCTCCTTCACGACCGCGGTGGACATCCAGCGGATCGCGGCGGCCAGTTGGCGGGGGTTCTTGGCCAGCAGCGGTTCGAGTTCGGGATTGCCGAGGAACTCCTTGAGCATGCTCTTGTCCGCGTCGTCGCCGATCGCCACAGCGACCCGCACGGCGCGCTTGCCCCACGGTGTGTCGTCGATGGCGCGCAGTCCGGAGCGCCAGTCGTCGGTCGGCTGACCGTCGGAGACCAGGGCCAGGACGGGCGGCAGGGCGCGCTGTGGCATCGGCGGGGTCTGGAGCGCGGCGGCGGCCATGCGGAAGGCGGCGCCCATGTCCGTGGCGCCGTAGGTGTGTACGTCCTCCCAGGTGAACCGGTCCACCGGGGTGGGTTCCTGGATGTGCCAACTCGCGCCGCTCGCGAAGGAGATGGCGCGGACGAGCAGCGAGGCGGCCGGGTTGGACTGGGCGGCCTGCTGCATTTCCGGAATGGCCTCACGGATGGCGAAGTTCAACTCGCCGATCTTGCCGTTCACTCCCATGGAGCCCGAACAGTCGAGCATCCAGATGAAGTGTGCCGGGCGGCTGGCCATACTGCCGCCGGGAACGTCGAGAATGATGGTCACGCTGGTCCTCTCCCCCGAGGCGTCCCATTCGCGCACGCCTGGTTCTAGCTGTGTGGTGCCGTGTGGGTGTGGTGATGCGGTCCGATGCCGCCGAAAGCGGTGGTGGAAAGCCTAGTTGAGGGCACCTCGGTAGGTTTGCCGAGCGGGGATATTGAGGCCCCGGGTCAGCGCGGCGGGTGCGACGGCGAGTATCCGGACGGATATTCGGGCGGGTACGTGGGCAGCTCGCCGGGCCGCGGGGGTGGTGGCTGACCGGGGACATGGCCGCCGCCCTGTGGGCGTCCCTGTCCCGGTGGGTGCGGGGCGGGCCGGCCCGGGATCCGGGTGTCCGCGCCGTCGCCGACCCCGTTCGTCCACCGCAGCCAGTTCTGGACCCAGTTGTTCGACCGTCCCGCCAGCCGGGTGGCGACCGCGCCGCGCTGTTCGTCGTTCATCCGGCGGACCACGACGCCCAGCGTGTTCCGTAGCAACTCGTCGACCACGAAGGGCCAGTCGCGGGAGGTCCTGGTCAGTTCCCTGCGCCAGACGTAGAAGAGATCGGCGACGGTCTCCGGCTGCGCGGCCATGCGGTTCACCTTGGCGTCGTCGGCGAACTCGGCCACCACGGCAGCGCGGTAGTGCCGCTGCAACGCGGGTTCGGCGGTGGCGAGGAACGACAGCGCGCCCGACTGGTAGAGGTCGTGCGGCGAGAGGCCGGCGAGGCCGCGGGCGAGCAGGTACTGGACGCCGTCCCACAGCGGCACGTCCAGCGGCGATCCGGCCCGGCGCAGCTCGTCGACCCGGTCCACGACATCGCGGGGCGCGTGGCTGGTGCGGGCGAAGTCGTCGGCGAGGGCGAGCAGTTGGGCGATGGCACGCTCCCGTTTGGTCAGCTCCGGCCGGCGGTGGACCGCACGGGCGAAGTCGACCAGTTCCTGGTCGAACCGTCCGGGCGAGGTGAGCCACGCCAGGAACCGGGTGCCGAGGTTGGCGCCGAGAACGGCTTCCGCGCCGCAGATACGGACGATACGGGGGAAGTCCGGCCGCTCGGGCTGGTCGGCACCCCAGACGAGTCCCCACAGGGTTTCCAGTGTCGGCGGGTCCGCGGCGGGCGAGACGGTCGCGCCGGGGGCCGGTTCGGCGAGTTTCGCGAACAGGTCGATCCCGCGCAGGTGGTGCGGCGAGCCGCCCCACCACACCGCCTGCTCGACAAGGCGTACGGAGGGCGGTGCGATGTCGCGGTGGGCCCGTACCCACTCACCGTGGGGCGACCTGAGCAACTCCCGCAGGAGATGACTTCGCCGGCCGGTCGTCTCGACGGCGATCCGGGCGAGGACCAGCCGGTTCAGCCCCTGGTGACCGACGCTCTTGAGGACGTTGACGGCGTCGGCGCACTCGCGGCCACGGGGCTGGAGCAGCACGCGTACGAGCTTGTTCACGGCGTCCTCGACGCCGGGGCCCTGGTCGCCGTGCAGGACGAGCGCGAGATGCAGTGGTTCCGCCCAGGTGGCGACCGGGCCGCGGATCCTGCGCACCAGTCCCTTGTCGAAGCCGAGTCCGAACTCGGAGCGCAGCGAGCGTCTGGCCGCCTCCCCGAGTGGCAGGCCGACGAGCGGGTCCTGCCCCAGTGCGGTGTCCTGGTCGAGGGCCGCGGCGAGCCGCCGGCGGACGAGGGCCAGGGCCAGCGGGTCGGTGACGCTCTCGGTGCAGTGCTTGCCGAGTTCCTGGCAGACGCGGGTCAACTCCTCGATGGCCGGGGAGCCTTGGCTCTGGTCCCGGGCGGCCTGGGCGAGTGTGTCGACGACCGCGCGCAGGGAGTCCCTGTGGAGTGTGGTGAGTCCGTCCCCCGACGCCGTTCCCGTACGCAGGAGCTGGCGCACGAGCGTCGCGGGGGCGAACGGGTCGCCGGTCTCCGCCGTACCGGGCGCCGAAGGGGTCGGCGGGGCGCCCGCCTGCCAGAGCGCGGCCGTCAACTCGGCCCAGGTGTCGGGGACATACGGGCTCCCCGGCCCTCCGAGACCGTCGTGGAGGCGGTACAGGTGCTCGACGAGCAGCGGGTCGTGCCGGTCGAACGACGAGTCCGGGCCGATCCCGACGATCTGCTGCGGCGCGTCGTGCGGCTCGTCGGCGCGGGTGACGAACGTCAGTTCCCTGGCGTGCTGTTCGGGCAGTGACGCGCAGGCGAGGGCGATCCAGCGGACGACCGTCTCGGGGTCCTCCTCGGCGATGACGATCTGCCGGCCGGCGGGGTCGGCCCACAGCCGCCGTACGTCGGCGAGGAACGGTGCGACGCGTGATGCCTGCTCCTGGGCGAACCGGACGAGCAGCGGGAGGTCGAGGTGCCCTTCGGGCACGGGCAGCGGGTCCCCGCGCCCGTCGGCGGGGCCGGGGGCGTCCCAGGACCGGGAGCGCCATGTGTCGATCGGCCACATCCGGTCGAACCCGGCGACGCCCGTCGGAAGGTGTACGACGTCGATGAACTGCCTTCGCTCGCCCGGTTGTTCGCCGTCCGTGCGGCCGTTGCAGAGGAGACTGCCGCCGTCCGGGAGCCGACTGCAACTGAGGACTCCGTGCGGGGTCCGGCGATGGGTCAGCGTGATGACCTGCTCGACCTGTGCGAGCAGATCGTCGAAGGCTCCGGCATCGACGCCGCCCTCGCCCCCTGACCGCGGGGGCTCGGGCGACCGGATCGGCTGGAGGCGGACGCTGCCGGTGTCCGGCTCCCGGTCGAGCAGGTAGCTGAGACGGCGGATGACCATGCCACATTCTGACCAGCCGTCCGACCCGATCGCAGGCGGTCACGCGAAGTTTGACCTATTCCTTGACCGCCCCCGAGTTCGCGCTGCGTACGAAGTGGCGCTGGAAGGTGAAGAAGAGCACCGCGACGGGGATGGTCGCCAGCAGGGCCGCCGTCAGCTTGAGCGGATACTGCGTTCCGCTGCTGAGACTTCCGGAGACGAAGGACGCGAGGCCGGTCGTCAGTGTCTGGTACTGCGGGGACTGGGTCGCGACCAGGAAGTGGGTGAACTCGTTCCACGACCCCTGGAAGGAGAGGATCGTCAGGGTGATCAGTGCGGGTTTGGCCATCGGCAGCACCACCGACCAGAAGGTCCGGAAGACACTGGCGCCGTCGATCCTGGCCGCCTCCTCCACCTCCCTGGGGATGGAGAGGAAGAACTGCCGCATGATGAACACCCCGGCCGCGTCGACCATCAGAGGGATGATCATGGCCGAGTACGTGTCGAAGATGCCCAGTTGGTTGAGGACCAGGAACTTCGGGATCAGCAGCACCACGCCGGGCACCGCCATGATCGTCAGCAGGCCGTTGAAGAGCAGGTTGCGCCCGCGGAAGTCGAGGCGGGCCAGCGCGTAGCCGGCCAGCGAGTCGAAGAAGACCCGCCCGGCGGTGATGAACAGGGTGACGAGGACCGAGTTGCTCAGCCAGGTGCTGAACGGCACGGCGTCACCGGAGTTCCCGAGCCCGAACAGCCGCCGGTAGGACTCCAGCGAGAACGGGTTCGGCAGCAGGCCCAGCGGATTGGACGCCGCGTCCGGATCGGTCTTGAACGACGTGACGATCTGGATGACGAACGGCAGCAGATAGATCAGCCCGACCGCCGTGAGCACCAGATACACGAAGGCGAGCAGGGTCCACCGGCCCGCGCTGCGCGAGGGTCGCGGCCCGGCGGAAGGGCCGTCGGAGGTCCGGGGCTGCCAGGTCGCCGGGCTCTTCCGCGCCGGGGGGGTCGTCGGTAGCGTACTCATGAAGTCCTCCGGCGAAGGGCGCCGAACCGGCCGGCCGTCCTGGCCGGTTTGTCCCGGTCGCGCAGCAGGACGCGCTGGATCAGGGTCATCACCATGATGATCGCCAGCAGGATGAAGGCGATGGCCGCCGCACGGCCGTATTCGGAGTCCTGGAATCCCGCGGTGTAGGAGAGGAAGGCAGGGGTGAGGGTGGTGTTGCCGGGGGCGCCCTGGCTCATCACGTAGACGGCGTCGAAGATCTGCCAGCTGCCGATCAGGCCGAGTGTGAGGACCAGGAAGATCACCGGCCGGAGCGCGGGGATCGTGACGTTGCGGAACGACTGCCAGCGGTTGGCGCCGTCCAGCAGGGCGGCCTCCTCCAGTTCGGCGGGGACGTCCTGGAGCGCGGCGAGGAAGATCAGCATGTACGTGCCGGACGAGGTCCACACGACCAGCGCGATGATGGTGCACATCGCGATGGAGGGGCCGGAGAGCCAGTCCCACCAGGACAGTCCGAGGAACCCGTTGGACGCGAGCGCCGCGGTCGGCTTGTCGGGGTCGACGATGCCGAGTCCGCCGAGCACCGTCCAGACCAGGCCGTCGGCGTCGGTGAACCACTTCGGTCCGGTGATGCCGACCCACTTCAGGAGCGCGTTGACGGCGCCGCTGCCCTGGAACAGGAAGAGGAAGACGGTGGAGATGGCGATGGAGCTGGTCACCGAGGGGAAGTAGAAGATCGTCCGGAAGAGGCTCTTGCCCTTTATTCGGCGGCTGTTGACCGCGACGGCGAGCGCGAGGGCGAGGATCGTCTGGAGCGGCACGACCAGCAGGACGAAGTAGAGGTTGTTGCGGACCGAGGTCATGAACAGCGTGCGGTCCAGGCCCTCGTTGGTCAGGACGTTGGAGTAGTTGTCGAGACCGACGAAGTCGGCGGCGCCGGTGAAGGGGTTGGACTGCCCGTCCCAGTCCAGCAGGCTGACCCACAGCGCCATCCCGATGGGCAGCAGCAGGAACAGTCCGAGGACCAGCACCATCGGGCTGACGAAGAGCCAACCCCACACTCCCTGCCGGCCCTTGATGCGGGACGCCGGCTCACGGCGGCGGCGCCGCCCTTCGCCTCCGGCCGCGGCGGGCGGCGCCGCGACAGAGCCGCTGCCGCTGCCGTACTGACTCATTGTCTTTCTCTTTCCTCCCGCACCCGCCGGGATCGTCCTCCCGGCGGGTGTCGTACGGGGTGGGACCGGCCTCAGCCGTTGCTCTTCAGGACCTGCTCGCCGTTGGTCTGAAGGTCGCCGAGGATCTTCTTCGGGTCGGCCTTCGCCAGCCCGGCCAGGTCCGTGTCGAACTGTTCGAGCACCTTGGTGAAGCCGGGCAGGGTGACCGGGCCCTGCGCGTAGGCGGATCCGTCCACGAACGCCTTGTCCTGCGGGTGCTTCCTCGCGTACGTGTCCAGTGCGCTGGCGCGCGAGGGCATCACGCCGTACTCGTCGGCGAACTTCACCTGCTGGTCGGCGGTGGTGAACGCCTCGACGAGCGAGACGGCCGCGTCGTGGTGGGTGCTCTTGTTGGCGATGCCCCAGCAGGTGCTGAAGGAGAGCGTGCCCTGGCCCTTGGGACCCTTGGGCAGCGGGGCGACCGTGTACTCGACGTCCGGGAAGTCGTTGGTCATCGCGCCGGAGAGCCAGTTTCCCTCGATGGTCATGGCCGCCTTCTGGCTGCCGAGCGCTTCACCGCCCCAGCCCGCGTCGACCTGCTTGGGGTAGCTGAGCACACCGTCGTTGAGCAGCTTCTTCACGTACGTCAGCGCCTCGACGTTCTCGGGGCTGTCGGCCGTGATCTGCGTCTGGTCGGCGTTGGTGATCCAGCCGCCGGCCTGCTTGAGGAACGGGCCGAGCTGGTTGTACGAGCTGTTGACGACCAGGCCGCTGACCTTGCCCTTGGTGAGCTTCTTGGCGACCTTCGCCAGATCGTCCCAGGTCTGGGGGTAGTCGGCGTCGGTGAGCCCGGCGTCCTTCCACATCTTGGTGTTGATCGCGAGCGAGAGGGTGGAGCTGTCCTTGGGGGCGCAGTAGAACTTGTCGTCGTAGCTGAAGGAGCTGCGCAGCGTGGCGGAGAAGTCTTCCTTGTCCGTGAGCTTGTCGCCGTACGCGTACAGGGAGTTGCCCTTGGCGTAGTTGGCGAAGACCGACGAACCGACGTAGAAGACGTCCGGCGGCTTGCCTCCCGCCAGCGCCTGGCCGAGTTGCTGGTCCAGGTTCTGGGCCGGGGTGACGGTCACGGTGTTGCCGGTCTTCTTCGCCCAGGCCGCCGCGGCGGCCTTGACGGCGTTGGTCTCGGCGTCGCCGGAGGAGCCGATCATCACGGTCAGCTCCTGCTTGCCGGAGCTGTCCTGTTCGCCACTGCTGTCGCTGCCGAAGTCGGACGAACATCCGGTTATCAGGAGCGCGCCGCACACGGCGGCAGCGGTCGCGGCTCTGTTCTTTTTCATCTGCTTCTCTCTCCAGCTGTCGCTGTTGGGGACGTGCTGTGGGGGCTTCGGTGGCCGGGGAGGCCGGGTGGCCGGGGAGGGCGGGTGGCCGGGGAGGCCGGGACCAGGGCGGGGTTCAGGGCCGGGGCTCGGCCGACGAGCTCTCCCTGACGATCAGTTCGGGCGCCAGCAGCACGCGCTCCGGTGCGGAATCCGGGTCTTTGATGCGGGCCGTGAGGATCCGGGTGCAGGCCCGTCCGACCTCGTCCAGCGGCTGGCGGACGCTGCTGAGGCTCGGCGAGAGGAGACCGGCGGCGGGCGAGTCGTCGAAGCCGACGACCGCCACGTCACGCCCCGGGCTCAGCCCCGCGTCCCGCAGCGCGCGGTAGCAGCCGAGCGCGAGGGTGTCGCTCGCCGCCACCACGGCGGTGGCGCGGTCCACGACGCGGGCGACCGCGGTGCGGGCGGCGTCCACGTCGTCCACCGACGACACCCGCAGATCGCGTATGGGCAGGTCGTGCTTGCGCATGGCCTCGCGCCAGCCGCCGGCCCGGTCGTCACCGACGCCCGAGCCGCGCGGCCAGCCCAGGAACGCGATCTTCCGGTGCCCGGCCGCCACCAGGTGGTCGACGGCGGCGGCGGTGCCGTGCGCACCGTCGACGTCCACCCAGTCGCCGGTGTCCTTCGCCGACCACCGGCCGAACGCGATGAACGGGACCCCGTTCTTGTGCAGCCAGCCCGGACGTTTGTCGCCCCGGTAGGTGTTGCTGAGGACGAACCCGTCGACCGAGTGCTCCCGCAGCAGCTCGTCGTAGCGTTCGGCCTCGTCGTCGGCGCCCAGGGGCGCGGCGAAGAGCAGTATCCGGTAACCGGCCTGGTCCGCCGAGTCCGACAGCGCGTGCAGGAAGTGGTCGGACACGGGCGTCGACAGGCCGGGGGGCGTGGGCTGGACGCCGTATCCGATCAGTCTGCTGGAGCGCGTGCGCAGTGAACGGGCGGCCTGGTGGGGCCGGTAGTCCAGCTCGTCGAGCGCCTCGCGAACCCGCTTCAGGGTGGTGGGCGCGAGGAGTTCCGGCGAGTTGAGCGCGTTGGAGACCGTCTGTGTGGACACCCCAGCCCGCTGGGCGACGAGAGCCAGGGTGACCGGCCCTCCCTTGCGCCCGCCTGCCGACGTCGTACGTGCCACCAACGGCCTCCGTTCCTCGCACGGCAGCCGCTCGAAATGCGGCGCCGCATCTGCAATGGATCGATAAAACTCTTTCCCATGGCAGCTTGGCAAGGGTTAAGGTGAATTTTGATCGATCCAAATCACGAGAGGCGCCACACAGTGAACACGGTCGTCCAGGGAAACCCCGCCGGTCACCAGCCGCCCGCGGACGTCGTCACCGAGGGCCTCCAGCCCTTTCTGCACGACGTCTGCACCACGCTCTACGCGCCCAGCCTGGTGCTGTCCCGGCCGGCCGGTGACATCGCCGGCGGGCCCGACGGGTTCTTCCACGGCGATCGCCGGCTGCTCTCAAGGCTCTCGGTCCGGGTCGAGGGCGTGCCCGTCCTCCCCGTCAGCAACACGATGAGCTCCGCCGACCGCACGGCCTTCCGTGCCGTACTGCGCGGCGTCGGCGAGCACACCGCCGACCCGGCCGTCACGCTGCACCGCGTGCGCTCGGTCGAACCGGGCGTGCTGCGCGAGGAGTTGGAGATCGCGAACGCGGGCGTCAAGGACATACGGGTCGAGGTCGTCGTCGGCGCCGGCAGCGACCTGGCGAGCATGATCGACGTCAAGTCCGGCCGTACGTCGCCCGAGCTGCCCGCCGGCATCGAGGGCGACGCGCTGGTCTGGCACCGGGACGAGGTCACCGTCCGGCTGCGCGCGACATCGGGCTCCCCCCGGATCGACGCGGCCACGGGTGAGCTGCGGTTCGAGGTGGCACTGGCCGCCCGCCAGTCGTGGCGTACGACCCTGGAGTGCGTCGTCACCGACGACGAACCGCTGCGCTTCCCGGCCGTGGCGCGCGACGCGGTGCCGTGGTCACCCACCGGACTGCGCAGCGCCGACCACCGCATGGACCAGTTCTTCGCCCGCTCGGTCGGCGACCTGGAGCGGCTGCTGCTGGCCGACCCGGAGCACCCGGAGGACCAGTTCCTGGCCGCCGGATCCCCCTGGTTCCTCACCCTGTTCGGCCGTGACTCCCTGTGGGCGGCACGGATGCTGCTCCCGCTCGGCACCGAACTGGCGGCCGGCACGCTGCGTACCCTCGCCCGCCGTCAGGGCATCACCACCGACGCCCGCAGCGACGAGCAGCCCGGCAAGATCCTGCACGAGGTGCGCCGCGAGGGACTGAAGCTCAACGAGGGCCCGACGCTGCCGCCGGTCTACTACGGCACGGTGGACGCCACGCCGCTCTGGGTGATCCTGCTGCACGACGCGTGGCGCTGGGGCCTCGACCCCGAGCAGGTCAGGGACCTGCTGCCGCACGCCGAGGCCGCGCTGGAGTGGCTGGCGACGTACGGCGACGCGGACGGCGACGGCCTGCTGGAGTACATCGACGTCTCGGGCCAGGGGCTCGCCAACCAGGGCTGGAAGGACTCGGGCGACGCGATCCGCTGGCGCGACGGCCGGCTCGCCGAGGCCCCCATCGCCCTGTGCGAGGTCCAGGCGTACGGCTACGAGGCGGCGATGGGCGGCGCCGCGCTGCTGCGCGCCTTCGGCCGGCCCGGCGCGGAGCGCTGGGAGGAGTGGGCGGACCGGCTCAAGCGCCGCTTCCGGGAGAGCTTCTGGGTCGAGGACGAGACCGGCCGCTACCCGGCCGTGGCGCTCGACGCCGCCAAGCGCCCGGTGGACTCGGTCACTTCGGGCTTCGGTCATCTGCTGGGCACCGGACTGCTCGACGAGGAGGAGAGCGCGCTGCTCGCCGCCCGGCTGGCGGGGCCGGAGCTGAACTCCGGCTTCGGGCTGCGTACGTTGAGCACGGATTCCACCGGTTTCAACCCGTTCGGCTACCACATCGGGTCGATCTGGCCGCACGACACCGCCATCGCCGTGCACGGCCTGGCACGGGCGGGTTTCCCGGCGGAGGCCGCGTCACTGGCCGGCGGTCTGGTCGCGGCGTCCACGACGTTCGAGGGCCGGCTGCCCGAACTGTTCGCCGGTCACGGCTCGGCCACCGACAGCGTGCCCGCCCCGTATCCGGCGTCCTGCCGCCCGCAGGCGTGGTCGGCGGCGTCCGCCGTCGCCCTGCTCCAGGCCGCGCTCGGCCTGGAGGCCGACGTACCGGCCGGCACGCTGCGCTTCTCGCCGCGCGCCGCCGAGGGCATCGGCCCGCTGGACCTGACCGGTCTGCGGGTGGCGGGCGCGCCCCTGGCCGTACGGCTGGACGCGACCGGCCGGATCCGGGTGGAGGCACCGGACACGCTCACCGTGCACGGCGCCGACCGCGCCGGGGACGCGTCACGGAAGTAGCGTCGGCCGCCCGGAAGGCCGGGCGCACGTCGCCTGGTCCGGGCGCGCCCGCGCATGAGCGGCCCCGGCACCACCGCGCGCCGGTGCCGCGCGCCCGGTGCCGGACGGGACCTCCGGCATCTGACCCCGCCGGACCCACCGAGAGAGAGAAACCGCCGCCATGCCGCTGATGGACCTGCCCCCGGAGGAACTTCGCGGCTACCTCCCCGACCGGGAGGAGCCGTCGGACTTCGACGCCTTCTGGGCCGACACCCTCGGTGAGGCGCGGAGCCACGACCGACCGCCCGTCTTCACGCCGTACGACGCCTGCCTGACCGAGGTGAACGTCTTCGACGTGAGCTTCCCGGGCTTCGGTGGCGACCCGGTGGCCGGCTGGCTGCTGGTCCCGGCCTCCGCCACCGGACCGCTGCCGTGCGTGGTGGGCTTCCTCGGGTACGGCGGCGGGCGCGGTTTCCCGTACGAGTGGCTGACCTGGCCCTCCGCCGGATACGCGCATCTGCTGATGGACACCCGCGGCCAGGGCGGCTCGCTCCAGCCCGGCGCGACGGGCGACCCGCACGGCAGCGGCGGCGCCTCGTCACCGGGCATGGTCACCCGGGGCATCGAGGATCCGGCGGACTACTACTACCGCCGGGTCTTCACCGACGCGGTCCGTGCCGTGGACGCCGCCCGAACCCACCCGTCGGTCGACCCGGCACGGATCGTCATCGCGGGCGGCAGCCAGGGCGGCGGTATCGCGCTCGCCGCGTCGGCGCTGAGCGACAACGTGAGCGCCGCACTGGTCAACCAGCCCTCGCTGTGCCACTACCGGCGCGCGCTCCAGGTGGTGGAGGGCAACGCGTACCGCGAGATCTGGACGTATCTGCGCACCCACCGGGAGTCGGCCGAGCGGGTGTTCAGCACGCTGTCGTACTTCGACGGGGTCAACTTCGCGGCCCGCGGAAGCGCCCCGGCGCTGTTCTCGGCGGCGCTGATGGACGACATCTGCCCACCGTCCACGGTGTTCGCCGCGTACAACCACTGGTCGGGACCGAAGGACATCCGGGTCTGGCCGTGGAACCGCCACGAGGGCGGCGGCTACTTCCAGGACCTGGAGCAACTGCGCTTCCTGCGGACGCTGCCGGGGCTCGGCGGGAGCTGAGCACGGCGGCGGGGCGGAAGGGGCGATTCGAAGGCGCGATTCAGCGTGAGTCGCCCTGCCAGTCCCAGCGCCGGGGATCATCGGCGCGCGGGCCGTACAGGGTGCGCCCGCCCGGCCCGTACGCACCTATCTCCGTGGGGAGCGTCGCGCCCTCGGCCAGCTCCTGATCCGTCCAGCCGGTGACGTCCAGCAGCAGCCCGTCGAGCGGACCCGCGCACAGTTCCCGGTAGCTGTGGCCGGTCCGCGGCCCGGGGTCCGGGTCCTCGTGGTCGGCGCCGTACACCCGGCGCCGCTTCAGTTCGTCCATGAACGCAGCATCTCAGCCACCACTGACAGCCGGGCCCCGGGCGGACGGAGCATCAGTTACGGACAGGGGTCAGCGGCAGCAGCCGTCGCCCGAGCCGGCGACAGGGCGGGCATCGGCATCGGCTACGGCGGCGCTCTTGCCCATCCGGTCGGCGTCGGCCTTCACCACGTACACCTCCCACGGCTCCTTTCCGGGACCGTGGACCCACACCTTGTCCTGGACTGCGTAGCAGCAGGAGGTGTCGTTCTCCTCGAAGGTGGCGAGCCCGGCGTCCTTGAGCCGGGTGGTGGCGGCCGTGACTTCGTCGGTGGTGTCGACCTCGACGCCGAGGTGGTCCAGGCGGGTCTCCTGGCCGGGCTCGCCCTCGATGAGCACGAGCTTGAGCGGCGGGGTGGTGATCGCGAAGTTCGCGTAGCCGGGGCGGCGCTTGGCGGGTTCGACGCCGAAGAGCTTGGAGTAGAAGGCGATCGAGCCTTCGAGGTCGGCGACGTTCAGAGCGAGCTGGGCACGGGACATGACTGTCTCCCCGGTCTTCTTGTATCGATGACTGTCGATACAAGCTTGCGTCTTGTTTTGATATCCGTCAACATAGAAGAATGTCGAAACAAGAGCTCGTCGTCCTCGGTCAGGACGCCGACGAATGCTGCCCCGCACTGCTGACCGCGCCGCTGGACGCCGATCAGGCCGACGTGCTGGCGAGGGTGTTCAAGGCCCTGGGCGACCCGGTCCGGCTGCGACTGCTGTCGATGATCGCCTCCCGCGCGGGCGGCGAGATCTGCGTCTGCGACCTCACCCCGGCGTTCGACCTGTCGCAGCCGACGATCTCCCACCACCTCAAGCTGCTGAAACAGGCCGGGCTCATCGACTCCGAACGGCGCGGGACCTGGGTCTACTACCGGCTGCTGCCGGAGATGACCGACCGGCTGGCCGCGATCCTGACCCGACCGGGCGGAAAGCCTCCGGCCGCGACCGCGCCCGTCGAAGCCGTCGAAGCCGTCGAAGCCGCCTCGTGAGCGCCGAAGTGACCTCGAAGGCGCGAGCGACGGGGCAGGCGGTCGGTCGGTTGTCGTTCCTGGACCGCTTCCTCGCCGTGTGGATTCTGCTCGCGATGGCCGCCGGCCTCGGCCTGGGCCGCCTCGTCCCCGGCCTGGGGGACGCGCTCGCGAAGGTCACCGTCACCGGCGTCTCGCTGCCGATCGCGCTCGGTCTGCTCGTGATGATGTACCCGGTCCTGGCCAAGGTCCGCTACGACCGTCTCGACGCCGTCACCCGCGACCGCCGGCTGCTCCTCCTGTCCCTGGTCCTGAACTGGATCGTCGGCCCGGCCCTGATGTTCGCCCTCGCCTGGCTCTTCCTGCCGGACCTGCCCGAGTACCGCACCGGCCTGATCATCGTCGGCCTCGCCCGCTGCATCGCGATGGTCATCATCTGGAACGACCTCGCCCTCGGCGACCGCCAGGCCGCCGCCGTCCTCGTCGCCCTGAACTCGGTGTTCCAGGTGTTCGCGTTCGCCGCGCTGGGCTGGTTCTACCTCGACGTGCTGCCCGGTTGGCTCGGCCTGGAGCAGACCGCGCTCGACGTGTCGGTGTGGGAGATCGCCCGCAGCGTGCTGATCTTCCTCGGCATCCCGCTCCTGGCCGGGTTCCTGACCCGCCGCATCGGCGAGAGGGCAAAGGGCCGTACCTGGTACGAGACGCAACTGATCCCGCGCATCGGCCCGTTCGCCCTGTACGGGCTGCTGTTCACGGTCGTCGTGCTCTTCGCCCTCCAGGGCGACGCCATCACCTCCAAGCCGCTGGACGTCGCCCGGATCGCGCTGCCGCTCCTCGTGTACTTCGCCCTCATGTGGGCCGGGTCCATGGCCGCCGGCCGCGCGGCGGGACTCGGTTACCCGAAGACGACCACGCTGGCGTTCACGGCCGCGGGCAACAACTTCGAACTCGCCATCGCGGTAGCCATCGCCACCTTCGGCGCCACCTCCGGCCAGGCCCTCGCAGGAGTCGTCGGCCCGCTCATCGAGGTCCCCGTCCTCATCGGCCTCGTCCACGTCGCCCTCGCCGCGCGCCGCTTCTTCCCCCGACCCGCACGGACGGCCGAACCGGCCGTCTCCCCGGAAGGTCCCGCACATGTCGTCTGAGTCTCAGCCGTCCGAATCCATCCCGCCCGAATCCAAGCCGTCCGTGCTGTTCGTCTGCGTCCACAACGCGGGCCGCTCACAGATGGCCGCCGCCTTCCTCACCCACCTCGCGGGCGACCGGGTCGAGGTCCGCTCCGCCGGATCCGCACCCGCCGACACCGTCAACCCGGCCGCCGTACAGGCCATGGCGGAAGCCGGGATCGACCTGTCCGCCGAGACACCGAAGGTGTTGACCGTCGACGCCGTACGGGCGTCCGACGTGGTGATCACCATGGGCTGCGGCGACACCTGCCCCGTCTTCCCCGGCAAGACGTATCTCGACTGGCGGTTGGACGACCCCGCGGGCCGAGGCGTCGATGCCGTGCGGCCGATCCGGGACGAGATCGAGCGCCGCGTACGCGACCTCCTCACCGAACTGCTGCCGCGCTGAATCCCTGCTCGCGCCACGGGCGGGCTGGAAGGGCGAGCCCTTCACTAGCGAGAGCGACCGGCACGTCTCGGTGTGGGAGAAGCCCGCTCACTGATGAACCGTCATATCGCTTGACCCGAGGGCCATTTGACGACCGACAGGACCGCTGAGCGGTCTGTGCGGATGGCGTACGGGAGCGTCCGTCGGCACCGGTACCGTATAAAGACGATCTTGCGGCCCTGAGGCGGGCCGGCACCGGTACGGTACGGAGGGGCACCCATGCGGACGGCGGCCGAGGACGAGGTCCACGACGAATTCTTCCCGTTCGTCCCCGGCCCGGAGGACGGCAGCCGCTGGCAGGCACCCGCCGACCTGGAGCAGCATCTCCACAAGCTGGCCGGGACCGGCAACGCGTACGCGTATCTGCGTGCCCTCGCCATCGAGGGCGTGTACTACCCGGTCAGGCTCGACGAGGCACTTGCGGCCGACGAGGGCACGTACCCGATGCTGACCAACCAGATCCCCGACGGCCGCACCGTGGCCCAGGTCTACACGGCGGGCCTGCTGCCCAGGCCGCACCCGTATCTCGTCTACGAGTACGCGACCCTGGGAGCGCTCGCGCAGATACTCCCCGCCGGTGTGGACATCCTCGCGGTCAACGTGGCCACGCCCTGCGAGCAGTACTTCCCCACCGACGACGAGGAGCGTGACGTCTGGCTGGACCTGCATCACGAGCTGTTCTCCTCCGAGGAGTTGATGGACCGTGTGGTGACCCGGCGCACCGGCGCTCCGCCGGCGGGACCGCTGCTGCACGGCCTGGCCTGCGGCGCGCACCTGTGCTTCACGAACGGCGACGCGTGGAACACCACGCACTGGCACGGCATGGGCCACCAGGGCGAGCGGGAGCGCGTCGCGGACTCGTGGGGCGTCCACGACCGCGCGGACTGGCTCGCGATCGAGGAGCGACTGCTCGAACGTGAAGTCAGCCCGTGGTACTGGGACTTCGTCCTCGGCGCGCGTGCGGCGCTGATCGCCGCGCAGGGCCCCCGCGTCGACGCCGAACAGTGGCGCGACTGCGTGGAGGCCACGATGCGCGACCAGGCCGCCCGGACCGGAACGTCCACCGACGACGCCGAGTTCGATGACTTCGTGGCCCATCTCCGCGCACTGGTCGGCAAGTTGCTCCGTTACGAGTCCCGCTTCCGCGCCGACGGTCTCCTGCCGCCCGACGCCGTCGTCCGGTCGGTCGCGGCGTGGGACATCGGCCGCGGCTCCAAGATGGCCCGCTGGGGCCTGGGTGCCCGGTACGCCACCGAGGCCGAGATGCACGCGGCGCTCGAACGCGCGTCAGCGACGGCACGGGCGGCGTACGGCTCGTGGGAGGAGTTCTCCGCCGGCTATGTGCTGGGGCGGTGTCTCCACTTCGACGATGAGGAGTTCGGCCCCTGGTACACGACCGTGCTCGACGCCCACCGGGCGCTGGCGACCACGCCGGACAGTCCATGGCTGACGGTTCCCTTCGACGCGAGGTGACGGCGGTCGAGTAACGTTCGCGATATCGAACGCACCGGCCTCTTCGCCACCCACTGAAGTGAACAGGTCGAAGTGAACAGATCGAAGTGAACAGATCGAAGCGAACAGACCTGACGGTCGAAGGAGATCGCCCGATGTCCCCCAGCAGCCCGGTCCGAAGCGCGCTGGCCGCCAATCTCCGCCGGGAGAGGGGCCGGCGCGGCCTGTCGCTCTCCGAGCTGTCCCGACTCTCCAAGATCGGCAAGGCGACCCTGTCGCAGCTGGAGTCGGCCACCGGCAACCCGACCATCGAGACGGTCTTCAGCCTGTCCCGCGCGTTGGAGGTGCCCATCTCCGACCTGCTGGAGACCGGCCACGCGGAGGCGATGACCGTGGTGCGGGCGGCCGAGGTCGACGTACTGAGCGGCGAGGGCGTCGATCTGCGCCCGCTCCGGCGGATCGAGGCGGGCGGGGTCATCATGGAGGTGTACGACCAGCAGGTACGCGCCGACGCGCAGCAGCCGTCGCTCGGACACGCCGGGACCGAGCACACGGTGGTGCAGAGCGGCACGCTCTCCGTGGAGGTGGACGGGCACGAGGTGGAACTGGGACCCGGTGACTACGTCTCGTTCGACGCCTCGCTGCCGCACCGCTACGCGGCGCACGACGGGCCGGTGCGATCGGTACTGCTGCTCCACTACCGGTCGGGAAGCGGCGCCCAACACGAGGGTTCGGGAACGCCTCACTAGCAACGGCTCGGGGGGTGTCGTTGACACCTCCGGTACGTCGCCATAGCCTCAACTTCGTTCGTTATGCAGAACGCGGAGGTCTGGTGAACCGAACACGAGTCGTCGTTGTGGGCGCCGGGATCATCGGCGCCGCCTGCGCCCGCGAACTCGCCGTCGCCGGTTTCGACGTACTCGTACTGGACCGCGCCGGGGCCGCCGCCGCGACCACCTCGCACGGCGAGGGGAACGTCCTGGTCTCCGACAAGGGCCCCGGTCCGGAGCTGGAACTCGCCCAGTTGTCCCGCCGGTTGTGGCCCGAGGTGCTGGCCGCTCTCGCCGAACGGCCCCCGTCTTCGCACCACGCGCCGGATGAGCCGGACGGCGTGGACACGGTCGAGTGGGACCCCAAGGGCGGCATCGTCGTGGCCACCACGGACGAGGGCGCCGAGGCGCTGCTCCCCTTCGCGGCGGCCCAGCGCGCGGCCGGGGTACGGGCCGAGGCCATGGACGACGACGCCCTGACCGCTGCCGAACCCTTCCTCACCGAGCGACGCACCGCCGCCGTGTACTACCCCGACGACGCGCAGGTGCAGCCGGCCGGCGCGGCGACCGCCCTGCTCACCGACGCCCTGCGGGCCGGGGCGCGGCTGCGTACCGGCCGCGAGGTGCTCGGCGCCGTCACACGCGGCGGCCGGCTGACGGCCGTGCGCACGGCGGACGGGCCGGTCGAGGCCGACGTGTTCGTCAACGCCGCAGGGCCGTGGTCGGGCGAGGTCGCCCGGCGGCTCGGCGTCCCGCTGGACGTCCGCCCGCGCCGCGGTGAGGTGCTGGTCACCACTCCCCTGCCGCCGACGGTCTTCCACAAGGTGTACGACGCCGACTACGTGGGCGCGGTGGGCAGCGGCGCGGGCGATCTTCAGACCTCGGCCGTGGTCGAGTCCACCCGGGCGGGCAGCATCCTGCTCGGGTCGTCCCGGCGGCGTGTCGGCTTCGACGACCGCATGCGCCCCGAGGTGCTGTCCGCCGTCGCGGCCAAGGCCCTCAAACTCTTCCCGTCCCTGGCGGGCGTTCACGTCATGCGGGCGTACGGGGGCTTCCGCCCGTACGTCCCCGACCATCTGCCCGTCATCGGCGCCGACCCGCGACTGGCCGGACTCTGGCACGCGACGGGTCACGAGGGCGCGGGGATCGGACTGTCCGTCGGCACCGCGCGGCTGCTGCGCGAGCTGCTGACGGGTGGTGAGACGGCGATCGACGCGAGTCCGTTCCGGGTGGACCGGCCTGCGGTGCTCGGCGACGCGGTCGACGCTTCGGCCACCAGCGAGGAGGGATCATGAGCCCACGTCTCGTACCCGCCGGGTCCGACCCGGCCGGCCGCCGGGACCGGCCGCTGACCATCACGGTGGACGGTGATCCGTACACCGGTGTCGCCGGCCAGACCCTGGCCGGGGTGCTGCTGGCCGCGGGCCGGACGTCCTGGCGCCAGGCCCCCTCGGGAGCGCCGCGCGGTGTGTTCTGCGGCATCGGTGTCTGCTTCGACTGTCTGGTGACGGTGAACGACGAGCGTGACGTACGGGCGTGCCGCCGCCGTGCCCGCGACGGTGACGCGGTGACCACCCAGTCACGTGCCACCGGCGAGCGGGACGGGCAGCGCCCATGAAGGGGAACCCGGTGACGGGTCGTCGTCATGTCGTCGTGGTGGGAGCCGGACCCGCCGGTCTCGCCGCCGCCGACGCGGCACTGGCGGCGGGCGCCGAAGTGACGCTGATCGACACGGCGGAACGGCCCGGCGGCCAGTACCACCGCATGCTGCCCGAGGCGTACGAGGCGACCGACCCCGGAGCCCTTCAGCACGGCTACCGCTCCTTCGACCGCCGCGCCCGCCGGGTGCTCGGGCACCCGCGCTGTACCTGGTGGGCGGAGAGTTCCGTATGGGCGCTGGAGCGCCGCGACGCGGCTGACACGGCCGACATGGCCGGCTCGACCGGGGACGGACCGCCGCTGGTGCACGTCCTGCGCGGTACGCCCCGGCGCCGCCATGTGCTGGAGCCCGACACCCTGGTGCTCGCCACCGGGGCCCACGACCGGGTGCTCCCGTTCCCCGGCTGGGATCTGCCCGGCGTCTACACCGCGGGCGCGGCCCAGGCGCTGGCCAAGGGAGAACGCGTGGCTGTCGGGGACCGGGTGGTGGTCGCCGGCACGGGGCCGTTCCTCCTGCCGGTGGCGACGTCACTGCTGGAGGCCGGGTCCCGGGTGCTGGAGGTGCTGGAGGCGGGCCGGCCGGGGGCGGTGGCCGGCGGCTGGCTGCGCCGCCCGTGGGAACTGGGACCGCAGCTCGGCAAGTCCGGTGAACTCCTCGCGTACGCGGCGGCGTTGGGGCGCCATCGGGTCCCGTACCGGCTCGGCAGAGCGGTCGTCGAGGCGCGCGGGGACGGCCGGGTCGAGGAGATCGTCACCGCCCGCGTCCGCGCGGACTGGTCGGTGGTGCCGGGCAGCGAAAGCGTCGTCGCCGTGGACGCCGTCTGTGTCGGTCACGGGTTCACCCCACGGCTGGAGCTGCCGGTCGCGGCCGGGTGCGACCTCCGCCCGGTACCCGCCGGGCCGTCGGCGGATTCACCCGCCGGTTCGCCCGCCGACGTCTTCGTGGACGTGGACGACGACCAGCGGACGAGCCGGCCCGGCGTGTACGCGGCGGGCGAGATCACCGGTGTCGCCGGTGCCCCGGCCTCACGCGCCGAGGGCGCCGTGGCCGGCTGGATCGCGGCGGGCGGCGCCCCGGAATCCCGCGCCCTGGCCACGCTGCGCGTGAACCGCGACCGGGGCCGGGCGTTCGCCGCCCGGCTCGCCGCCGCGCATCCCATCGGCCGGGCCTGGTCCGGCTGGCTGCGTCCCGACACCGTGATCTGCCGCTGCGAGGAGACGACGTACGCGGCGGTGTGCCGATCGGCCGACGACCCCACCCGTACGGAACCGGGGGTGGCGAAGCTGGCGACGCGGGCCGGACTGGGGCCCTGCCAGGCCCGTATGTGCGGGCCCACGGTCGCCGAACTGCGCCGCAGCGCCGACGCGGGCGCCGGCCCCCATCACCGGCCCGTCGCCGAGCCGATCAGGCTCGGCGAGCTGGCCCGTCCACCCGAGCCCCCGCAGGGTTCTTCCGACCCGTCCGCGCACCCCGACTCCCCTGTGGAGGAGAGCACTTCATGAACAGCACCACCACCGACGAGCCCAACCTGCCGAACCGTCCCAACCCGCTGACCGGGGTCGTCGTCGCGACCGCGCTCCCCTACCGACAGGACGCGTCGGCCCCGGCGGGCCTCGCCGTCGACTACGACGCCTACGCGGAGCACTGCCGCTGGCTCGTCGACAACGGCTGCGACGGGGTCGGCCCCAACGGATCGCTGGGCGAGTACTCGTCGCTGACCGACGACGAACGCCGCACCGTCGCCCGTACCGCCATCGAAGCGGTACGTGGTCGCGGCAAGGTCGTCGTCGGCGTACACGGACCGGGTTCGCACCAGGCCGTGCGATGGGCCGAGGCCGCGGCGGAGGACGGCGCCGACGGGGTGCTCTGTCTGCCCCCGACGATGTACCGGGCCAGCCCCGCCGAGGTCGTGGCGCACTTCGAGGCCGTGGCGGCGGTCGGCCTGCCGGTCATGGTCTACAACAACCCCGTCGACACCAAGGTCGACCTGACGCCCCAACTGCTCGCGGAGATCGCCGGGATAGAGAACGTCCTGGCGGTCAAGGAATTCTCCGGCGACGTACGGCGCGTGCTGGAGATCAAGGAGCGGGCCCCCGGCATCGACGTGATCAGCGGCGCCGACGACGTTGCGCTGGAGAGCCTGCTGATGGGGGCCACCGGGTGGTTCGCCGGCTTCCCCAACGTCTTCCCCGCCGAGTCCGCCCGGCTGTTCCGGCTCGCCACGGAAGGGCGGCTGGACGAAGCGCGCGCCCTCTACCGGCCGCTGGTCGCCGCGTTCCGCTGGGACTCGCGTACCGAATTCGTCCAGGCCATCAAGCTGGGCATGGAGATGGTCGGCCGCTACGGCGGCCCCTGCCGCCCGCCGCGCGGCCCGCTGATCCCCGCCCACCGCGAGCAGATCACAGCTGAGATGCGGCAGGCGATCGACTTCCTCGCCACGGAAGGACGGCTGGACTGATGCGCAGCGTAAGGACGATCAGCGCGGTCGACTCCCATACGGAGGGCATGCCGACGCGCGTGGTCACCGGAGGTGTGGCGCCCGTTCCCGGCGCCACGATGGCCGAGCGCCGCCGTTACGCGATGGAACACCTGGACCCGCTGCGGCGGTTCCTGGTCGACGAACCCCGTGGGCATCCGGCGATGAGCGGGGCGATCCTGCAACCGCCGACCCGCGGTGACGCGGACTGGGGCGTCCTGTACATCGAGGTCAGCGGCTTCCTGCCGATGTGCGGGCACGGCACGATCGGGGTGGCGACGGTACTGGTGGAGACCGGGATGGTCACGGTCACCGAGCCCGAGACCGTGGTACGTCTCGACACCCCCGCCGGCCTGGTCGAGGCCCGCGTGACGGTGCGCGAGGGCGTCGCCGAGAAGGTCACGCTGCGCAATGTCGACGCGTTCGCGCTGGAGCTCGACGCGAAGGTGACGGTGCCGGGACTGGGCGAGGTCCGGTACGACATGGCGTACGGGGGCAACTTCTACGCCATCGTGGATCTGGCGTCCCTCGGGCTGCCCTTCGACCGGGCGCGCAAGGACGACATCCTCGCGGCGGGGCTCGCGATCTCGGAGGCCGTCGACGCGCACAACCCGCCGGTGCATCCGGCGGATCCGGCGATCCGCGGCTGCAAGCACGTGCAGTTCCTCGCGCCCGGCTCGGACGCCCGGCACTCCCGCAACGCGATGGCGATCCGGCCCGGTTGGTTCGACCGGTCCCCCTGCGGCACCGGTACGTGCGCCCGGATGGCGCAGCTCCATGCCCGTGGAGAGCTGGCGCTGGACACGGAGTTCGTCAACGAGTCGTTCATCGGGACCCGGTTCACGGGGCAGTTGGTGGGGACGAGCGAGGTCGCGGGAGTACCGGCCGTGGTGCCGGAGTTCTCGGGCCGCGCGTGGATCACCGGAACGGCCAACTATCTGCTGGATCCGGCGGATCCGTTCCCGAACGGCTTCGTCCTGTGAGCCGTCCACCGAGCCGTGTCCGCGCACGTCATTCCCGCCTCGACGGCCGTCGGACGGCGCCTGTTACGATCGGTGGCAGCGAAGGGGAGTAGTCCCGAGAACCGCTGGTCGACACACTGGACGCCCCAGGGCGTCCCGGCCACCGGGCCGCCGCATACTCTGCGGGGGCGGACGAGACCTTCGACCAAGGCATGATTCCGGCCCGCACGCTGTGTGGGCCGCACCATCGTGCCGGGTCGAGTGGTTCTTCCCGTCGCCCTCCGGGTGCCGCACGAGCTACGGCCCGGCCCCGGCAGAGAGCAAGAGAATGACCTTCGACCCCCTGGCGATCCTCACCGCCTTCGGGCTGATCTTCCTCGCGGAGCTCCCCGACAAGACCATGTTCGCCTCGCTGGCCATGGGCACCCGGATGCGGCCGCTGTACGTGTGGTTCGGCACGTCCACCGCCTTCCTCGTGCACGTCGCCATCGCGGTCGGCGCCGGCAGCCTGCTGAGCATGCTCCCGGCGATGGCCGTCAAGCTCGTATCGGCGGCGCTGTTCGCGTTCGGCGCCTTCGTCCTGCTGCGCGGCGGGGACGACGACGAGGAAGAGGGCGCCGGCAAGACCGTCACCGGCTTCTGGCCCGTCTACACCACCGCGTTCATGGCCGTGTTCATCAGCGAATGGGGCGACCTCACCCAGATCACCACGGCCAACCTCGCGGCCGGCAACGGCTGGCTGCCCACCGCGATCGGCTCGGCCCTCGCGCTGATGTCGGTCTCCGCGCTCGCCCTGCTGGTGGGCCGCTTCATCGCGCAGCGCGTACCCCTGAAGACCGTGCAGCGCATCGGTGCGGCGTGCATGGCGGGCCTCGCCGTCTGGACGCTCGTCGAAGCGTTCACGCTCTGACGCGGGGCCGCCCGGACGCGGGGCCGGTCAGCTGGAAGGCGTGGCGAAGTAGTGGCCCTTGTCGAGGTCGTCGATGAGGCCCGGTCCGGTCGGCCGCCAGCCCAGCAGTTCGCGGGTGTACGCGCCCGAGGTGGGCGAGTCCAGACCGAGGAAGCCGGCCATCCACGTGAAGTGGCCTGCCGCGTCGTCCGGGGAGACGGAGGCCGAGGGAACGCCGAGGTGGCGCCCGATCACCTCGGCGACAGCACGGATCGGCACGCCCTCTTCGGCGACCGCGTGCAGCGTCGAGCCCGCCGGGGCACCCTCCAGCGCCAGACGGAACAGACGCGCGGCGTCGGAGCGGTGCACGGCGGGCCAGCGGTTGGCGCCGTCGCCGATGTAGCCGGAGACACCCTTGTCGCGGGCGATCGCGACCAAGGTCGCCATGAAGCCGTTGTCCCCGTCGCCGTGCACCGTCGGGGTCAGACGTACGACGGACGAGCGCACGCCGCGGTCCGCGAGGGCGACCGTCGCCTGCGCGTTGGCCAGCCGCTTGGCCGGGCCGCCGCTCATGTGGGCGCCGGCCGGGCCGGATGCCTGGCCCTCCTCCTCGGTGGCGAGCCGCCCCGGTGCCAGCCCGAGCGTCCCCGAGGCGATGAGGAACGGACGGTCCGAGCCGGCGAGCGCGTCGCCGAACGTGTCGATGGCACGCCGGTCGGCGTCGGCGGCGTCCTCGAAGCCGCCGCTGAACGCGATGTCGTGCTTGAACGCGAGGTGGATCACGCCGTCGGACTCGGCGGCCGCGTCGCGCAGGGTGTCGAGATCGTCGATCGTGCCGCGGCGTACCTGGGCGCCCGCCTGGGTGAGCGCGGCTGCCGAGGCGTCCGAGCGGGCGAGCCCGACCACCTCGTGGCCGGCGCCGATGAGCTCGGGAACGAGGGCCGAACCGATCCAGCCGGACGCGCCGGTGATGAACACACGCATGGGAAGTACCTCCGGGTCGGTGCCCGTCCGGCCGCACGGGCACCGGAACAAGAGGGTGCGCGACGGAATGGCGGGCGACTCCATGTCAGTCACTGTCATCGACAGTAACAGCTGATGTCAGCGACTGCCATCACGTAGGATCCGGGCATGGGTCGATGGGAGCCGAACGCGCGCGGGCGCCTCGAACAGGCGGCGCTGGATCTCTTCGGCGAACGCGGATTCGAGCAGACCACCACCGCACAGATCGCCGAACGCGCCGGGCTCACCGAGCGGACGTTCTTCCGGCACTACTCCGACAAGCGCGAGGTGCTGTTCGGGGGTTCGCAGCTGCTGGAGAAGACCTTCGTGGACACCCTCGCCGCCACCTCGGAGACGGCCACGCCGATCGACGCGATGGCCTCGACGCTGGCGACCGTGGCCGGCTTCTTCGTGGAGCGCCACGAGTTCGCCCGGCAGCGCCAGACCATCATCCTGGCGAGCGCGGAGCTGCGTGAGCGCGAGCTGATCAAGCTCGCGTCGCTGTCCGCGGCGCTCGCCGCCACGCTGCGCCTGCGCGGCGTCAAGGACCCGGCCGCGAGCCTCACCGCGGAGGCGGGCATCGCCGTCTTCAAGATCGGGTTCGAGCGCTGGGTCGCCGACAGCGGGGAACGCTCCCTGGCGGACCACCTGCGCGAGTCGCTCGACGAGCTCAAAGCGGTGGCCGCGGGCGAGTGACCGCGGGGCGCGGTGGATCGAGCGTTCATGGATGGGACGTCCGTGCATTGGACGTCCGTGCATTGGACGTCCGTGCATTGGACGTCCGTGGATCGGACGTCAGTGGATCGAGCGTCCTCAGACAGTCGGCCAGCTTCTCAGGGCCATGTCGGCCACCAGTTCAAGATCCTCGTGGGTGGCGCCGCCGACGGCCTGGACGGCGATGCCGTTCCCCACGGTCATGACGTAGCGGGCGAGCAGCATGGGATCGCTGCCGGGAGGAAGGTCGCCCTCTGCGACGGCCTGCTGAAACCGGTCCCGGAGTCGCAGCATGCCTTCGGTGCGCCAGACGGCGAGGGCATCACGGGCGAAGCGAGCGGGGTCGCCCGCGGCGAGAGAGCCCTGGACGCCGAAACAGCCGGCGGGGTGATCGGGTGAGGTGGTGGTACGGATGGAACCGCGCAGGAACGCCGTGGCCACCTTCAGGGCGGTGGGTTCGCGCAACGCCTGGGTCGCGTACGAGGCGGGGCCCGCGGCGTAAAGCTCCAGCGCCTTGCGGAACAGGGCCTCCTTGTTGCCGAAGGCCGCGTACATGCTGGTACGGGTGATACCCATGGCGCCGGTGAGATCGGTGAGGCTGGCGCCTTCATAGCCCTTTTCCCAGAAGACGCGCATGGCCGTGTCGAGGGCCTTGTCGGCGTCGAAGCCTCTGGGGCGGCCGATCGGCGCCGTTCGGTTGAGCTCCATGGCACCAAGCGTATCTCTTCTGTACCGGTTGGTCCGCAAGGTCCCGTCCAGGACCTCCGGGGCAGGCCCTGGACAGCATCGTCCCGGAAAGGTCAGCCGGTGAAAGACTCAGGTCCGAAGCGGCCGAAGGCCACGAAGGCGACCAGCACGGCATAGGTCAGGTCCAGCAGCGTGTGGCCGAACTCGCGGCGGCGGTAGGTCACGATCGCCGCGCCCACCATGATCGTCGTCAGGCCGGTCGCGGCCACCGGTACCAGAATCGGCGCGATGCCGAGCAGTGCGGGCAGGATCAGCCCGACGGCGCCAAGGATCTCGAGTGCTCCGAGTGCCTTCACGAAACGGGGGCCGAAATCCAGGACCCATCCACCGCCGGGAGCCTTGGCCAGCTTCTCCCGCGGAATGAACAGCTTGTTGGAGCCCGCGATCAGGAAGACGGCGGCGAGGAGTCCGGCGATGATCCACAGAGCGGTGTTCATGAGTTCTCTTCCTTCGTCGGTGGGTTCCACCCACTTGGACGAAGAGCCCGTCCCCTACGTAACATCGCGCCGCTCGTGGCCGCCCGGCGCTCCCCGGGGCAGCCACTGACCGGGATGTGCCGGGAGGTCCATGGCCGCGAGGCGGGCCGGGTCGCTCACGGAGAGCATCTCGACGATCCGGCCGTCGGCCACGGTGCACGCCATCACGCCCAGCAGCTTGCCGTTCGGTCCCCAGGCCACGATCCCGGACTCACCGTTGACGAGGACGGGGCGTGCGGTCACCGCGGCACGAACCCCGACCTGGACCCTGCCGACCACCTCGGCCGCGCCCAGCTTGACGACCACTCCGCGCGCGGAGTAGGAGCGCCACGTCACGTCCGGGTCCAGCAGCCGCAGCAGTCCTTCGAAGTCTCCGCCGCGCGCCGCCGCGAGGAACGCGTCGATGACCGCTCGCTGCTGGTGGCGTTCCTCGGTCGGGCGCGGTGTGTCCTGTACCTTCCTGCGGGCCCGGCTGGCGAGCATCTTCGTGGCGTCCGTGGACCTGCCGATGATCTGGCCGATCTCCTCGAACGGCACCGCGAACATGTCGTGCAGCACGAACGCCAGCCGCTCGGTGGGGCGGAGGGTACCGAGCACCACCAGCAGGGCCAGCCCTACCGATTCGGCGAGCAGCGCGTCGTCCTCGGGCGCTCCGCCGAAGTCCTCGGTCACCACCAGTTCGGGCAGCCGGTCGTCGTACGACGCCTCGGGCCGGGCCTTGCGCGAGCGCAGCACGTCGATGCAGACCCGGCCCACCACGGTGGTCAGCCAGCCGGCGAGGTTGTCGATCGAGGCCGCGTCCTGGCGCGCCAGCCTCAGCCAGGCCTCCTGCACCGCGTCCTCGGCGTCGGCCCGCGATCCGAGCATCCGGTAGGCCACCGCCACGAGGCGCCCGCGCTGCTCCTCGAAGGCTCCCGCCAGGGCTTCGTCCGGGGCTGGTCCGCTCATGTTGTTACCTTCCTCAAGCGAGTTCCGTCATGAGTGCTGACGAACCCGGAAGGGTGAAGGTAACCGGTGGACGCGCGAGATCTGCGGTCGCGGGTGGCCCGGCCGTCGCCGTTTCTCCGTGCGCCTCAGGCGACCGGTTCGCCGATGCCCAGCATGTTCCCCTCGCTGTCACGGAACCAGGCGCCGCGTTCGCCCCGTGCGCCCTTGCTCGGGTAGTTGCCCTCGATCTCGGCGATCCCGTCCTTCGTCCGAAACCCGGGTGCGTCGACCTCTTCGAACACCACGCCGCGCCGCTTCAGCTCCGACACGACGCTCTCGATGTCGTCGACCGTCAGCGCCATCTGCGTGAACGTGCCGGGCGAGGCCCCCATGGACCGGAACAGCACGAACTCCGCGCCCGCGCACCGGTACAGCAGCCCACCGGGGCGCTCGTCCACGGGCTCCAGACCGAGTCGCTCGGAGTAGAAACGCCGCGCCCGGTCGAGGTCCTGGGCCGGAAGCCGGGTCGCCACGCGGGCCCCGGCCAGAGTCCCCGTCGGCACGGCGTCCGCCGTCATGGCGACGGACCAGGCGCGGATGCCCGCCGGGTCCGAGATGATCTCGATCGTGGCCGGCTCGATCGAGTCGATCCGCAGCGCGCCGGCGAACGCGGCGGTGATGTCGTCCCGCGTGAGCCGGTGCGGACCTCTGGCGCCGGGTGTCAAAGGCTCCCGGTCGCTGAAGCAGAGCATGAAGTAGCGGCCTCCGGGGCGCAGCACCGCCCGCAGGCCGCTCGCGAAGGCGGTGCGGTCCTCAGGGTCGAGCATGTGGAACAGGCCGCTGTCGAGCACCGTGTCGAACCGCTCCCCCAGATCGGCCACGCCGCGCGCGTCGTGGTGGAGGAACCGCGCGGACAGGCCACGTCGGCGTGCCTTGTCCTCGGCGGCCCGCAGCGCGCTGGCCGCCAGGTCCACGCCGGTGGCGTCGAGACCGAGGGCGGCGCACATGAGTACGTGCTCCCCGGTCCCGCAGCCGACGTCCAGGACCCGCCCCCGGACGGCGCCGGAGCGCGCGAGATCGAGGAACACCCGCTGCGGGCGCCCGATCTCCCACGGCGGCCGGTCTGCGTACAGATCGTCGAGCCGCTGCCAGGGGTTCGCGGTGCCCGCGTCGTCGGGCGGGGTCGGTCCGGACATCAGGTACGGCCTTCCGTCTCCGGTGTTGTGCGGTGGAGCGCTCCGCGCGTTTTTCCGACTCCGCGCGGTCAGCGGCGCTCGGAGGCGCCGACGGCCTGCGCGTAGCGGAACAGGCCCGCGGGGTCGTACCGGCGCTTGATCTCCACCAGACGCTCGTAGTTGGCGCCGTAGTAGGCGTGCTGCCAGTCCCGGAGATCCGGGTCGGGGAAGTTGACGTAGGCCGCGTCGGTACGCAGTCGGCGGCTGAGCGTGCGGTACATCGCACGGGTCTGCTCAAGCAGCGCGTCCACATCGGTACGGGCGGTCTTCGGCTTCCACTGGGTGCCGATGTCGATCACGAACGTGGCTCCGCGGTGGGGGTAGGAGGTCTCGTCCGAGCGGGGAGCGCCGCTGGCGCCGCCCATGGCGAAGAGCGTCACGTACCCGCCGGCCCGGGCCTTGCCGGGGCGCCAGCCACGGGTCCATTCGATGATGGCGCGCACCGTCTCCGGGGTCAGCCACCGGTCGGGGACGAGGGACTTGGTGGCATGGGACTCCGGCGAGGCGGTCGCCTTGATGTAGTCCTGCGCGGACCAGAAGTCGCGCTCCTCGATGAACGCCTTGGCCGGTCGCAGCTTCAGCAGCCGCCCGAAGATGCCGCGCAGCTTCTCCTCGGAGCCGAGCCGGTGACCGAGCATCGACAGGGAAGTCCGGCCGTCGCCCGCGTGGTTGAAGGTGATGCGCAGATCGAGGTCATTGCCGCGGTCCGTGTCGAGCAGGTGCTGCGCCTCCTCCATCACCTCGACGCCCGCTCGCAGGTCGAAGGTGATGTCGAAGACGGTGGCGCGCAGTCGGTTCACCGGTACGGCGTCGAAGACCAACGCGGTGTTGATCCCGAAGTTGCCGCCCGCCCCGCCTCGGCACGCCCAGAAGAGGTCGGCGTTCTCGTTGTCCGCGGCACGCACCACGGTCCCGTCGGACAGGACGACCCGGGTCTCGGCGAGCCGGTCGCAAGTCAGGCCCCACTTGCGGTCGTTGAAGCCGAGGCCGCCGCCGAGCGTCAGGCCCGCCACGCCGACGCCGGGGCAGCGCCCGCCGGGGAAGTACAGACCCGACTTACGGGCCGCGTACACGTCGGAGTTGGTGGCGCCCCCGCCGAGGTGCAGCCGGCTTCCCTTCGGCTCGACCTTCCGGATCGCCCGCAGACCGATCACCAGACCGCTGGTGGTCGAGAATCCCGCGTAGTTGTGGCCGCCGGAGCGGGGCACGAAGGGCACTTGGTTCTTCACGCACCAGCGGACCGCGGCAGCCACGTCCTTCTCCGAGGCGCAGCTGAGGACTCCGGCGGGACGGATGGAGGCGTAGCGCTGGTTGTTGGCGGTCGCCTGGGTCGAGTAGTCCTCGTCGCCCGGTCGGTAGAGCTTGGCGGCCGCGCTCACCGTACGGCGCAGCTCCCGCCAGGCGGCGGGGTCGGGGCGCGGGGCGGTGGCGGCCGTCGCAGGACGGCTCCCGTACGCCCCGGCCAGTACGGCCCCGGCCGCCGAGGCCAGTACGGCCCCGGCCGCCGAGGCCGCGCCCGCGCGCAGTGCGACTCGTCGGCTGACTTGTCCGCTTGCTTGTCCGTCGGCTTCTCCGCCTGCCTGTCCGTTGGTTTGTCCGCCGGCTCGTTGTCCGCTGATCTGCACAGTCATTCCCTTCCTGCCGCCATCACATGGGTCGCCCGTATCGGGCAGGCTCACCATGGAGCGGCGGGAGGAAGCGTGCGAACCACGACACTCTCGGGTGGTCACGGTTCACGCGAATGCGCGTGAATACGCGTGCGTGGGCGTCCGTGGGCGTGCGAGGGCGTGAAGCGCGTGACGGGTCGGCACGGGGTGCCGGATCGGCGGAGCCCGTCCCCCCCATCAGCTCAAGTCGGCCGCCCTGAGCGCGCGTTGGGCGAAGACCTCCTCGCGCCGGTCTTCCATCTGCCGCAACGCGTCCTTGCGGTCCCGCTTGGAGAGCCGGTCCAGATACGTGTGGCCGGCGAGGTGGTCGCTCTCGTGCTGGAGGCACCTGGCGAAGTAGCCCATCCCCTCGACGACGAGCGGGTTGCCGTCCTGGTCGAATCCGCGGACGACGGCACGATCGGTGCGGGGAACCGTCATAACGGCACCGGGCACCGACAGGCAGCCCTCGACGTCGTCGACGAGCCGCCGGCTGCCCGGATCGGGCTGGTCCAGAACGGGGTTGACGATGTGGCCGACATGCCGGACCCCGTCGTCGTCCGGGCAGTCGTACACGAACAGCCGTAAGTCCACACCGACCTGATTGGCCGCCAGCCCGGCACCCTCGGCCACGTACATCGTCACGAACATGTCGTCGATCAGCGTCGACAGCTCGGCGGTACCGAACTCGGTCACCTCCCGGCACGGCCGGCTCAGGATCCCCTCGCCCACCACCGTGATACGACGCACCGACCCACGACGAACAGACACAGCTGCCTCCCCCACCTGATACCCGACCTCTTCGGCAAGGGCCACTTGCCAAGTCCTTTGCAAAGTAGCAGACTTTGCAAAGTGACTGAAGACGACGTCAACACTCCGCCCGACCGCACGGACAGCGCTCACCGGTCCGGCGGCCCCGACGGGGGGCTTCGCGAACACGAGGTCCGCACCGCACTGTTGGACCTGCTCGCCGAAGTGGGCACCGTCACGGCGACCGAAGCCGCCTCGCGCCTCGGCCACAGCTCCGGACTCTGCTCGTTCCACCTGCGGCAGCTGGCGCGTCACGGATACGTCGAAGAGGCCCCGCACAACGGGGGCCGCGCACGCCCCTGGCGTCTGACGCGGCACAACCCCGCTGTCGGGGAGCCGGCGGAGGAGCGGTTCGGCGACCTGGCCCGGGGACTCGAGGACGAGAGCTGGCAGCGGTGGCTGACTCAGCGGGACGAGGCGCCGTCCGAATGGCGCCACGACGAAGCCTTCAGCGCGGTGGCCTATCTGACACCGGAAGAGATGAGCCGGGTCGCGGAGGTGGTCCGGCGGGCGCTCGCGCCCTACCAGGACCGCGAACAACGCCCGCTGGCCCGGCCCGACGGCGCTCTGCCGGTGGCCCTCATCAGCCGGTTGTTCCCCCTGCTCCCCCACCCGCGGGACGAGGCGGACCGGAGCTGAGAGGCGGGGCGCGGGTTCGCCGCCGGGGGAGAGACGTTCGATGCCGGCAGCCGATTTCAGGCCGTAGGACCCGGCCGAAGGCAACCGTTCCCCGGAGAAAGCTGTCTTCGCCTACGAAGGATTTTCCACCACAGGACATCGTCCGTTCACCCCGTCCCGCAGAGGTTGTTCCATGCCGACTCCCCCACGCACCCGTCGTACTTCCCGCAACTCCCGTGCGGCGGTCACCGCTGTCGCCGCGCTGAGCGGCGCCGGTCTGATCGCGCTGGGCACGATCCCCGCCGCGTTCGCCGATGAGACCGGGCCCGCTCTGGTCGTGGGCGACGTCGCACCGGTCGACGGCGTGAAGCCGGGCAGCACCTTCGATCAGCCGGTTACGGTGGCGAACAAGGGCACCGAGGCCGCGGACAAGGTCTGGGTCCACTACTCGGTCACCCGGGGACTCGACTACGCGGCGATCCCGTCCAACTGCGAGGCCCACCAGGTCCCGTCCTACGACGAGATGACCGAGAAGTCGAACGTCGTGTGTGAGTTCGACCAGACGGTGGAGCCGGGCGCCGTCTACGCGCCCGAGAAGCCCCTCGCGATCAAGGCGCTGGACCGCGCGCTCCACGACGACCTGCGCGTGAGCGTCGGCGACAGCGACCCGGAGCTGGACGAGAACGCCACGCCGCCGGTCGCCGGAACCGCGCCCGCGGTGAAGCTGGTGGAGCGCCAGGACGGGGACGAGGGCACCGAGAGCGCCGTCGACGTGACGGTCACCTCCGTCAACAAGGCCGACTACCGGGTGACGGGCGACGAGTTGGCGGGTCGCGTCGGTGAAACGGTCACGCTGAAGGTGAAGTTCACCAACGCCGGTCCCGCTTGGGTGCTGACGAAGGAGGGGGACCCGCTCGTCGGCGTCCTCATCACGCCCCCGGCCGGAACGTCGGTCGTCAAGCCGCACGGGTTCTGCGAGCCCAAGGGGAAGGCGTACGACTGCGGAACCAGCCAGCGGTGGGTCAACGAGGGCGGGGGCGAGACCTACACCTTCAAGCTGAAGATCGACAAGCAGGTGGCGGGCGCGAAGGGTTCGGTGGCGCTGAGCGACGAGGCGCGGCCCTTCGACCCCGACAAGACGAACGACAAGGCCACCATCACGCTCGACGTGACGGGCGGCGGGACGTCCGGGTCGAGTGGCGCCACCGGCGGCGGCTCGGCCGGCGGCTCCGGTGGCTCCGGCTCGACCGGCGGCAGCGCCGGGTCTGACGGCGGCTCGTCGACGACCGGTGGTTCCGGTTCCTCCTCGACCGGCGGCAACGAGTCGGCCACGGCCGGCGGCGACCTGGCCAGCACCGGCTCCTCCTCGACGCTGCCGATCGCGGGCGCGGCAGCCGCGGCGGTGGTCGCGGGTACGGGCATCGTCCTCGTCGTACGCCGCCGCCGGGCCCAGAACGCCGGCTGACTCCGACGTTGTCGTCGGGCGCTCCTACGGGCAACTACCGGAGCAGGAGCGCCGACGGCTGGCGCTTTCGTCGTCGCGCGCCGTGGCCGAACGGACTGCATCGGCTTCCGATTGGGTAACTCCGTCCCATTGGACGTGACCAGCAGTACCCGCGACGAAGCCGCGGAAGCTCGCGCAACACGGTGCGGACACGGTCAGCCGACGATTCCAGGAGGCGTACGTGCCGAGTACAGACCCGCAGCGGCCGGACGCGGTCACCGGCGACGAAGAGGCACGAGTGATCGTGGTGGGCGCGGGGCCCGCGGGTGCGACCGCCGCCATGTATCTGGCGCGCGCGGGCGTGGACGTCCTGCTGCTGGAGAAGGGCACGTTCCCCCGGGAGAAGGTCTGCGGCGACGGCCTCACACCGCGCGGCGTACGGCAGCTCGTACGCATGGGCGTCGACATCGACGCCCCGGGCTGGACGCGCACCCGGGGAATGCGCTGGATGTGCGAGGGACGGCAGGTGCACATCGACTGGCCCCGCCTCGGCGGTCATCCCGACTTCGGACTCACGCGCAGCCGTTACGACTTCGACGACATTCTGGTCCGCCATGCCTGCGAGGCCGGTGCGCGGCTGCGCGCGGAAGTGAAAGCCACCGGACCTCTGACGGACCGCGCCGGGCGGATCATCGGCGTGACGGCCGTCGCGGGCCCGGACAAACAGCCGAGGACGTACCGCGCGCCGGTGGTCATCGCCGCCGACGGCGCCTCGGCCAGAACGGCTCTCGCCATGGGCCTGGAGCGCGACCCGACCCGCCCGATCGCCACCGCCGCCCGCCGCTACTACCGCAGCGCCTCCCGCACCCATGACCCCTACCTTGAGCTCTGGGCCGATCTGCGCTGCTCCCGAACGGGCCGTGACCTGCCCGGATACGGATGGATCTTCCCTCTGGGCGACGGCCGGGTCAACGTCGGCCTGGGGTCACTGCCCCACCGTCGACACGGGGCGGTCGATCTGCGGGCCACCATGGATCAGTGGCTGGCGCGCCTGCCCGAGGAGTGGGGGCTGAGTGAGGAGAACGCCGATTCGCCCTTGCGGAGCGCGGCACTGCCGATGGGCTTCAACCGGCGGCCGCAGTACAGCCGCGGCCTGCTGCTGGTCGGCGACAGCGCGGGCATGATCAGCCCCTGGAGCGGCGAGGGTGTCGCACAGGCCATGGAAGCCGGCGAAGCCGCCGCCGAAGCTGTCGTCCTCGCCCTGCTGCGCCCGAGCGGGCCGGGGCGGGAGGAGGCGTTGCGGCAGTACCCGAAAGAGATCAACCGCCTCTGGGGGCGCTACTACCGGCTGGGCAACCAGGCCGCCGACCGCGTCCTCGGACGGTACGGCTACCGGCCCGTCCTCCACCGCCGTGTCATGGCCTCCCCCGTCCTGGTCCGATCGCTCGCCCGGCTGCTGACCGAAGTCGCCGACGAGCCCGGCCACGACGCGATCGACGCCGTCCTGCACGGTCTTCTGCGTCTGGTGCCCAGACCGTCGTTGAGCCGCAGGACGCCGAAACCGTGAACTCCGGGATGGACTCCGGCGTGGATTTCGGCGTGAACTCCGGTGCTCTCGGCCACTCGTAGCCGGGGACTCCGAGGTCCTTGTCCAGCACGTCGCGAACTCGCCCTGTCCGCACGGATCGCCACGACCAGGTACTTTAGACCTTCTCTTTACCATTCCTTGGTCATCCTTGTACCGTTGGCGCTCCAGACCATAGGGAGGGACCGGGGTTGGACGTCTCAACGACCATGTGGGTGCTCACGATTGTCGGTCTGTGCGCACTCATCACGGCCGACTTCTTCATAGGCGGCCGGAAGCCGCATGAAGTATCGATCAAGGAAGCGGGCATCTGGACGATCGTCTGGGTCGTTCTCGCCGTACTGTTCGGCGTCGGCCTGTTGATCTGGGGCGACGGACAGGCGTCCGGTGAGTTCTTCGCGGGCTACGTCACGGAGAAGTCGCTCAGCATCGACAATCTCTTCGTCTTCGTGCTGATCATGGCGAAGTTCGCGGTCCCTTCGATCTACCAGCAGCGCGTGCTGATGATCGGTGTGCTGATCGCTCTGGTGCTGCGCGCCGTCTTCATCGCCGCGGGCGCCGCCGCGATCAACTCCTTCGCCTGGGTCTTCTTCATCTTCGGCGCCTTCCTCATCTGGACCGCCTGGAAGCTCATCCAGGAGGCGCGGGCCGGCCAGGAGGACGAGGACTGGGAGGAGGGGCGCCTGATGAAAGCCATCGAACGGCGCCTTCCCTCCACCGACAAGTGGCACGGCACGAAGATGGTCATCCGCGAGAACGGCAAGCGGCTGGCCACCCCGATGCTGATCGTCATGCTGGCGATCGGCGTCACGGACGTGCTGTTCGCGGTGGACTCGATCCCCGCGATCTTCGGACTGACCCAGGACCCGTACATCGTCTTCACCGCCAACGCCTTCGCGCTGATGGGTCTGCGGCAGCTGTACTTCCTGATCGTCGGCCTGCTGAAGAAGCTGGTCCACCTCAGTTACGGCCTGTCGGTCATCCTGGCCTTCATCGGCGTCAAGCTGGTCCTGCACGGTATCCACGAGACGACGAGCCTGCACGTGCCGGAGATCTCGCTCCCGGTCTCGCTGAGCGTCATCTGCGGCGTGCTGATCATCACGACGATCACCAGCCTGATGGCATCGAAGAAGGCCGCCGAGCGGGAGGTAGCGGAGGCCGAGGCGGCGAAGCCGGAGCCGGCCGAAAAGACGGACGCCCAGGGCTGAGCCCTCGCGTCACCCGCCAGGTCCTGTCCGTCGGTCGGACAGGGCCTGGCGTTGGCCTTCTCCCCCAAGTGCCCGGCCACGGCGGAGGCCTCGGCGGCGAACCGTTCGGAAGCGCCTGTTCCGACCCCTACAATCCCCTATGCGCTCACCGGCGTTGATCACCTACCGGTACAGTCCCTGCTCATCGAATCCAGGGAGGGCGCATGACCGGTGATGTTTCGGTGCAGCTGAGATACGTAGTGACATGGCGGGAGATATCTGACGGACTGAAGATTCAGATGCGGCACAGCCCGGCCGGACGGTGGTGCTACCGCGTCCTGTGGGGACTGGGCGCGTTGCTCGCCCTGGTGACCGCGGCCCGCCTGCTGACCAGCGGCCCCGACGCCGCTTTCCTGGGCCTGTGGCGGTTCTTCCTGATCGCCTGCCTCCTCCTCTTGGCCGTCCGCTGGCTGATGGCTCTGGCCCTGCTCGCCTACGCCCGGCATCTGGGCGAACATCGCGTGACGGTCGACGAGGACGGGATCAGTACCGTTTCCGAGCGGCATACGAACCGGACCGACTGGGGGTTCTACGGGCGCAGCGTCGAGGGCCCGCGGGTATTCGTACTGATCACCCCGGACGTGTGGGGAACCGGAGTGTTGATCCTCCCCAAACGTGGTCTGGGCGCTCCGCAGGACTCCGAACGACTGCGGTCACTGATCACCAGGCATCTCACAGCAGCGTGAGCGTCCACTGTTCCCGGGCGGCTCCTGGCCGGATGGCGCGCGCCGCGCAGGTCCACGCGGAGCGCGGCCGGCGGGCCGGGGAGTGCCACCAAGCTGCCCGCTCATCACGCTGCGGCCCGGTTCAGCCGTCGCGACGCCGCTCATAGCGCGACACCGCGTCGAGCAGCCAAGTGTCCGGCCACTCCGCCGGATCGACCGGGCCGATCAGGCGGGCCCCCTCCACGCAACGGGGGTCGTCGGCGTCGGCGAGGCCGCTGACGGCCTTGATACGGACCAACTGGTCGTCCTCGTCGAGGAATCCGGCCAGGATGTCGGCGACGGCAGTGCCACGGCCCTCGAATTCGTGGAGCTCCTCGCACACGGTCCGGCGGACCCCGGCGTCAGGGTCGCGGGCCAGTGCGGCGAGCACGTCCAATGCTTCGGGGTGTGTGTAGGCGTATCGCGTCCTCCGCAGTGTCGACGGCACCTGGACGCGCACCCGGGGGTCGGGGTGCGCTCGGTAGGCCGGCCCCACCCCCTCAATCCTCGGGTCGTCGAGGCCGCTCAATCCGCACAGCACCGACGCGAGCACCGCCGGGTCCGTCTCCTCGACGGCCCACGGGAGGAGGACGTCCAACGCCCGCCGCTCGAACGGGCACTCATCAGGGATGACCGGACCGCTGGCGATGGAGAAAAGCCGCACGAGGTCCGCGGCAAACAGTCGGCGCAGGGGATCGAGGTCGGAGCGCAGCGCCAGGGCCGCCTCCCAGGTCTCCTCGTCCAGCCGGCCGGCGAGCACGGCCGTCGCCTCCGACCAGTCGGCGTGACTCCCGTCGCCGCGGGCGACTGCCCGGGCGAGCAGGTCGTCGAACGACCGGTGCACCCCGAACCTCGCCTCCAGGCAGGTGAGAACGGCGCCATGACCGTCGTACACACTCGCCCCGCCGAGCGTGATCACGTGGTACTCGTTGTAGCCGTACCGGTCCGTGATCCTGCGGCTTTCGGCCGGACCAGGGGCGCCGGTCGCCTGACGGAGCCCGGCTTCGGCGCCGGTCTCGTACCAGCGTCGCGCACAGGCCACGAGGTCCGTCTGGTCCTCCTCCGCAAGCCGGTTCGCGGTATGTCTGAGCATGCCGGCGGTGAGGCCGGCATTGCCGGAGGTGACGGTCCGCAGTATCGGTGTGCTCCCGTCAGGCAGCGGCCGGAGCGGATCGGCACCCGCTTCCAGCAGGACTTCCGCGACGTATCCGTCGAACGCGCCGACAGCGAGGCACAGCGCAGGAACGCCGTGAGCATCCGTGGTCTCCGGGGCGCCCCCCGCCCGCAGAATGTCCCTCACAATATGCGCGTGCCCAGCACGCACCGCCCCGATCAGCGGGTCCTCCGCCACGGCATCGCTCCCCCGCCACCCGGCACCCAATTGGCCTCTGCGGAGAGGATAGTCGGCAGAGACGACCAGCTATCGCACGGTGCACCAGCCGCGGACGCGCCTGGTGCAGGGCAGCGCGCCCGAATGAAGCCTCGCCCCAAGCCAGTTATTGCAATTGGCCCCAAAGAGCTCGCCCCTGCCCTGTAGCGTTTACCCATGAGCCTGGAAGACGATGTCCGACGACTTGAAGAGAAGCGTCAATCCGACGCGAGACGGGCCCTGCGGGCGAGAGAGAAAGCCGCCGCTCTCAATTTCCTCGACACGCATCGCTAATTCAAAATCCTGCGACTGGTCGGGCCGCGACCCGTGCGTAGGTGCACCCGCCCGCCGGTCCATGGGCGATCGATGAATGGCGGTACGACGGCGGCGAGCTTGGTCGGAGATTGACCGCCACCGTCCTGGAAAATCAGTAAGTCACCCCTGCGGACGAGGGTGTTCGCCGTGGCCGGCTGCGACGCTACCGCGGATAATCACTGGCCTCTGTTCCAAGTACATTCAGCAGAGCCAGCGCCTCGGCCGCATGGGACCCCGGCGGCGCGCTGTAGAGCACGAGGTGCTGGTCGCGGTCCGTGAGCGTGAGTGAGTCGCAGTCGACGGTGATCTCCCCGACGACCGGGTGACGGAAAGTCTTCGTGAGCATCAGCGCGGCCTGCACATCGTGCCGCTCCCAGAGTCGGTCGAACTCGGCGCTGCCCTCGCGGAGTTCGTCGACGAGTCCGGACACCGCGGGGTCGGACGGGTACCGGGCGAGGGTGGACCGGAGCTCCATCACGACGTGGTGCCGGAATTCCGCGGCGTCGGAGACCCCGTACAGCCTCGTATCGGCGCGCGCCGGCCCGAGGAATGCCCGGCGCGCGAGATTTCGGTCCTCCGGGGCGAGGTCGGCGAAGTCCTCCATGAGCGCGGCCGCGAGGTCGTTCCACGCGAGCACCTCGAACGCGGTGGACATCACGAAAGCGGCCGTCTGCGGCAGCCGATCGAGGAGCGCGAGGATGCTCGGGCGGACGTCGCGCCGATGCAGTCGGGTACGGCTCGGCGCGGTGCCCGCGAGGACGTGGAGGTGATCGGACTCGGCATCCGTGAGCCGCAGCGCGCCTGCGATCCCGGCGAGCACCTCGCCCGACGGCCGTGGGGCCCGGCCTTGCTCGAGCCGGACGTAGTACTCCGTGGAGATGTGCGCGAGGACCGCCACCTCCTCACGGCGCAGACCCGGTGTCCGGCGTCGCGAGCCCGAGGGGAGGCCGACGTCCTCCGGCCGGAGCCGCTCGCGACGGGTACGGAGGAACGCCCCCAGCTCTTGCTTGTCCACACCCCAAGTGTGCACGTCGCGCGGTGACGGATCCTGGTACTGCCTGTGCCTGTATCCGGTTCCTGGAGCCGCGCACGCTGTTGGCATGACGAACAACATCGACACCGACCCGATCGGCCTGCTCACCGGCAAGGTCGTGTTCATCACCGGCGCCAGCCGTGGCATCGGCGCGGCCGCGGCCCGGCTCTTCGCACGCGAAGGCGCCGCCGTCGTGCTCGCCGCCCGCAACACCAACGCCCTTGAGGGCATCGTCACCGAGATCCGTGCCAACGGCGGGGTCGCCGATGCCGTCACCCTGGACCTCGCCGACCGCGCGAGCATCCGCTCGGCGGTCGACCGTGCCGAGGAGCTTCACGGCCGGCTCGACGGCGCCTTCAACAACGGCGCGACGATCCAGCAGCCCGGCCCGCTCGACACCACGAGCGAGGAGGACATAGACGAGCAGTTCGCCGTCAACTTCCGCGCACACTGGACCGCCATGAACGCTGAGGCCGCGCTCATGCGACGGGGCGGTGGCGGGGCGATCGTCAACACCTCGAGCATCGGCAGCCGCCGCGCGAACCCCGCCCTTCCCGCCTACGCCGCCATGAAGCGCGCACTCAACAGCATCACCGAGACCGCCGCCGTGACCTGGGCCCCCCAGGGCATCCGGGTCAACGGCCTCACCCCCGGCGGCACCGCCACGGAGATGATCGACGAGTGGGAGGCGGCGACCCCCGGAATCATCGCGGCCAACAACGCGGCCACCCCGCTCGGCCGCATGGCCGAGCCCCACGAGGTCGCCGAGGCCGCCGCCTGGCTGCTCAGCGACCGCGCCTCGATGGTGACCGGCGCGATCCTCCCGGTCGACGGCGGCGCCGGCGCCTGAAAGACCGAGAGAGCACCCGGCACGACGGATCTCACGGGGCGGGTATCACCGGTCACCGGCGCCGGCCGCAGCCATCAGCAGGCGGTCGCAATCCGCCTGGGGCGGGCCGGGCCCTTGGCTATTCGCCGACGGTGTTACGGGCCGGTGGCCGCAGTCCCTCTGGAGCGGGGCTGCGGCCACCGGTGACGGGTCAGCGGCGGTGGCGCCAGGACTCGGTGTCGATGACGCGGTCGCGGTCGTTGCGCAGGGTGGCCTTGTCGCGGGTGTTGGACCAGATGTAGTAGCGGCTGTCCTGGTAGACGTCACTGCGGGTGTCGCGGCCGGTGCCGGTGTGGACCCGGACGGTGGAGCGGCCCGCGAGTCGCAGGTCGAAGGTGTAGCGGTTGCCGTCGCTGTCGGACAGGGTCCAGCCCCGCAGATTCACGGCCTGACGACCGGTGTTGGTGACGTCGACCCACTCCGCGTTGAGGCTGCGGTTGCTGCCGTTGTCGCGGCCGGGGCTGTCGTACTGGATCTTGCCCAGGACCACCGCGGAGCGGACCGGAGCCCTGCGGTCCTCGGCCTGGGCCGGCAGCGCCGCGGCGCTCACCAGCGCGCCGGCGACCAGGACGCCGGTGATGAGACTGCGAGAAGAAGACATGAAGCCCCCTGAAGGACATGCACATCCGGCGCGTTCACGCCGCTGTGCGACAGGTCCCGGCCCAACCGGCCGAGGACCCACACACTCCTGCACACACGAACTCCACAACTAGAGGAAATAATTCACGTTACAAAACACGGACATATCAGTAACAGTCGCTTGTGGGGGACAAGGATTGAAATGGCCATGCCGCTATACGGTCGATGCGCCACGCACCGACCCGCCCGGCGTCCGCGATCCGCAGAGTTCCGCCACCCGGGGCCACCCCGCACCCACCCCCTCGCGCCACCACGGGACGGGCCCGAACTTCCGTAACAGGCAGCCGCCAAAGGCTGGGAGCGGAAGCCGTCGTGGGTCCGCGGACGACACACGGGCGCCGCCGGGGCGCCCGCACCATCACCGTTGGTCGCTGCGGACAGCGACTTCCGGGGACTGTTTCCGGACCCGCCGTAGCAGTGACGATGGCTCAGTGACCTACAAGCGACTCCTCCAGAGAGTGGCCGTACCGGCAAGTGACGGGACCGCCACGACGGGCGGCAACTTGGCCCCGCTCGGCGTCGGAGCGGCCGTCCTTCAGGGCCGGCGCCGGTGGTGCTTGTGAGAGTGAATGATGAGGATCATGACCAGATGCAAGAAGTGCGGGGCGCAGAAGCGCCGGTGGCCTCGTTCCTGTCCCCGGTGCCGCAGCGGAGCTGACAGGCTTGATACAGCCACCGACGCTGCCGAACTGGCCGCAGAGGTCGGCCTGTTCCAGTGGGCCCTCAGGGGAGTCGTGGGAGTCGTACGGCTCGTGGCCCGCGCTCTCAGCTGACCCAACGAATTGCGCGACATCGCCGCCGGCTTCGGACAGCGGATGGCGGAGCACGAACCCGCCGCGTAACCGAACCACGCCGAACGCCCGCCTCCAGGGCGGGCGTTCGTGCGAGCACGGCCGTCCGGCTCCGCCGCGGAGGCGGACTTCGGTCGGCGGCGCCTCACGTACTCACCGATACGCAACGACGAAACGGGGACCATGGCCTCCGTGCAAGAGCCTGCTTCTCAGAGGCCGACCGTGTCCGCGAGGCCGTCGGTGTGGGTACGGAGGAAGGCTTCGGGGTCGGTCACGGTGTCCGCCGCGTACTGACCGAAGGTGTCGAACAGGATGGCGCCGATGACCGCGGACCACAGTCCGTAGACCCGGGAGACATTGCCCACCGGCATCTCGAAGCCGAAGATTCCTCGCAGTCGCTCCATGTCGGCGCGGACGGTCGGATCGTGCGGTGCCTCCACCGTTCTCAACTTGCCCGCCCGCCAGGCGTCTTCGACCACTCCGGCGAGAGCGAGGGCAAGTCGCGTGCCGGGCTCGACCGTCTGGTTGCCGGGAGCTGTGTAGCCGGGGACCGGAGTGCCGTAGAGCATGGCGAATCGGGACGGTTCACGGACGGCCCAGGCGCGCGCCGCGAGTACCGCCGCCGCCAGCCGCTCGCGGTGCGACAGGCAGGATGCCGCCGCGAGGGCCACGTCGACCTCGTCGGCGAGTTCGTTGTACGCGTCGACGATCAGCAGGGTGATGAGCGCTTCACGGTCCTGGACGTAGCGGTAGAGCGCTGACGGTACGACTCCGATGTCCCGGGCCACGGCCCGCAGGGACAGGTCGGCCGGAAGCACCGTGGCCAGGTGCTCGCGTCCCACGCGCACGATGTCACGCATCATCTGCTCGCGTGCTACTTGCCGTGAAGTGACCATGCGTGCACCTTATAAGTCAACGGTGTTCTCTCTTGGCCCGGCGGTGGGGGCCCGCCCCCCCCGGGGGGCGGCGGCCGCCCCCGCCCCCCCCCGGGGGCCGGGGGCCCCGGCCGGGGGGCGGCCCCCCGGCCGGGGCGGCCCCCCGGGCCGGCCCCCCGGCCCGCGAGGGGGCCCCGGGCCGGCCGG
>NZ_JBHXDC010000001.1:175368-735067 GCF_042725135.1 Streptomyces sp. NPDC060366
CCGCCCCCCGCTCCATCCTCCCGGTCGGGGGGGGCCGGGGGGGGGGGGGGGGGGGGGGGGGGGGGGGGGGGGCCCCCCCCCCCCCCCCCCCCCCCCCGCGGGGGGTGACCGGCTCAGGCCGCGTTCAGCGGGGCGTTCCCACGCTGGACGACTCGCCACGACTCCCATCCGCGGCAGACGATGTAGGCGAAGATCGTGAACGCCGCGACCGTGGAGTCGGTGATCGAGGACTGCATGCCCTCGGTGGTGTCCAGGATGGTGAAGGCGAGCACCGCCGCCGCGACCTTGTGGAGGATCACCAGTTCCCAGATCGCCGGAACGTGCCGCGGCCGGTAGGCGAGCATCGCCCACATCGCGCTGAACACGAAGTAGCCGAAGGTCCGCCATCCCTCCACCATCAAGCGGTCGTCACTCGCTTCCGCCATCAGGAAGAACCCGTTGACGAACACCGCGAACGTGACGGCGGAGTTGAGGCCCATCAGGCCTCGGCCGATGAGATCCCAACGCCGGGACGGGGTGCTGTGGACCGTGGTGGTCACTGTGGCCATGACGGGCATCCTTTGGTGAGGAGAGACGAGAATCGAGAACACTGTTCTCTGTTGAGGAAAACCATGCCTCACCCCTCCGGGCGAAGTCAAGAACAGTGTTCTCGTTCATGGTCGGCATACCGCGAACCCCCTTGCCGGCGCGGCCTCTCGTCGCATCGGACGACTGTCAGCCGAAGTCGTCGGGGACGATGCGGAGTTTCTGCGCGATGCGGGCGAGAGCCTTCTGGTCGGCCGTGTTGAGCGAGTCGAGGACGATGCCGCGTACGGCACGCAGGTGCGTGGGCGCCGCCAGTTGCACGATGTCGAAGCCGGTGTCGGTGAGCTCGGCGAGGGTGTAACGGCCGTCGGCCGGGTCGGGCGTCCGTACGACCCAGTCGCGCTGTTCACAGCGCTTGATGACGTTGGACAGGCGGGAGAGCGACCCGCTGGCGAGGAAGGCGAGCTCCCCCATCCGCAGCTTGCGCTGCGGGGCCTCGGAGAGGTGACTGAGCACGAGGTACTCGAACAGGGTGAGGCCGTGCTCCTGCCGCAGCGGCGACTCCAGCTTGCCGGGCAGCAGCAGGACGAGGGAGATCAGCCCCGTCCACGCCGCCTTCTCCTGCTCGTCGAGCCAGCGCAGCTCCTCATCGCCCTCGTGTTCGCCCGTGCCGCTCATGGACCCTCCCGTGCTGCTCATGGATCTTCCAGCCCCTCCGGCGAAGTCCGCCATCACTTTGCGCTTGAAGTCATCGCTTGCTAGTCTCACTTTACGCGTGAACTCACACAAGAGAAAACACACGCCTGTGGACAGGAAGAGGAAGCATCATGAGCACCGTCACCTTCGGCATCGCTCCGGGCTACGGCGAGAAGCTGCACGAGGCACTCGGCTACAGCGGGGCCGTCCGCGTCGGCGACCGGGTCGAGACCTCCGGGCAGGCCGGGGTGGATGACGACCTGGTCATCCCCGACTCGCTGGAAGACGAGATCATCCAGGCTTTCGACAACGTGGAGCGCACGCTCGCCACGGTCGGCGCGACATGGAAGGACGTCATCCACGTCAACTCGTACCACAAGGTCGCACCCGGAGATGACGTCATCGGCGACGACCACAACACGGTCATGGCCGAGCAGTTCCGCCGTCGCCTCGACGGCCGCGCGCCGATCTGGACCGAGACCGGCGTCACGGTCCTCGGCCTCGCCGCCATGCGCGTGGAGATCCGCGTGACCGCCGTCGTCGGCTCCGGGAACTGAACCATCCCCTCCAATGACCGACCCGTACTCACCAAGGACCGAACCTCTTCGTGGCGGGCGGTCGCCCCGAAACCGGGGCGATGGCCTGCCGCGCGCCCGTCCCGATCGCTCGACCGGGCGCGCCGGAACCGAGATCGGCTTCGGCTTCGGCTTCGGCTTCGGCGAGTACGGCTCGATGTTCACCACGCTGAAGCACAACGCGCGGCGACTGGAGAGATGTGCGGCCGGGCGCCGGAGATGCGGTTCGCGAGCAGGGTGAGCGTTGGCGGCGGGGTTGAGCAGGTCGGCGCCACCGTGCGCACACGACTTGTCCGGCCCGGCAGTGACGCCGGCCGTCGCGGAGCGTTAGGCACGCTATGTCAACGCCTGCCCATACCGTTGCGCCTTCGCTGCCGTTTCCCCTGACGCGGCATCAAGGCCGTGCGGTACGCGCTCTCTTGGATCCAGTCATCTCCGGACAGGGTGTGACCGCATGGTGCATGTACTGAGCAGCAGGATTCTGCTCCGGCCCACCGACCCCGAGCGCTCACGGGTCTTCTACGGCGAGAAACTTCGCCTGTCGGTCTACCGCGAGTTCGGCGCCGGACCCGAGCGCGGCACCGTCTACTTCCTCGGCGGCGGCTTCCTCGAGGTCTCGGGCCGCTCCGACACCCCGCCCTCCCCCGGCCTTCAACTGTGGCTCCAGGTCGAAGACGCGCAGGCGACGTACGAGCAGCTCGTACCGCGGGGCGTCGAGATGCCGCGGCCGCCCAGAAAGGAGCCCTGGGGACTGATCGAGATGTGGATCGCCGATCCGGACGGCGTAATGATCTGCATCGTCGAAGTGCCCCAGGACCACCCGATGCGCTACCGGCCCGGCATCTGACCGCCGACACGGCGCGGACTCCTGTACACCGACATCCGCCGAAGGACTTCCGGAGCCGACAAGAACCACCACCAGCCAGATCTCACCGTACTCATCGGCGGGCGTCAGGCGCCTGGCGTCCGGAGCGTCCGTGCAGAGGTGCCGGGATGCCGGAACGCCACCGCGGTCGTTTCATGGGAGGTGGCCGGTCTGCGGACCGGATCGCGGCGGCTGTGGAACGACGGGCGTCGCCCAGGCCTCGGAGACGCCCTTCGGGGCCGCACGACACCAGCGTCGAAGGGCCACACAACGATGAAACAGCGCACACGCACACTTCGGGATCTGAAGGTCTCACCGCTCGGCCTCGGCTGCATGGGGATGTCCGCCTTCTACGGCACCACCGACGAGGCCGAGGGCATCAGGACGATCCAGCGTGCTCTCGAACTGGGAGTGACCTTCCTGGACACCGCCCAGGTGTACGGCCCGCTCACCAACGAGTCCCTGGTCGGCCGCGCGGTGAAGGGTCACCGCGACGAGTACGTGATCGCCACGAAATTCAATCTCCGCATGGACGATGCCATCCCCGGCGACCCGGGCACGGTCGGACGGCAGGACGGTTCGCCAGAGCACGTCCGCAGCTCGATCGAAGGCTCCCTGAAGCGGCTGGGCACCGACCACATCGACCTCTACTACCAGCACCGAGTCGATCCGCAGGTGCCGATCGAGGAGACCGTCGGGGCGATGGCCGAACTGGTCGCCGACGGAAAAGTGCGCCACATCGGCCTGAGCGAGGCGAGCGCGGAGACGATCCGGCGCGCCCACGCCGTGCACCCGATCACGGCGGTACAGACGGAGTACTCGCTGTGGAGCCGGGACCCCGAGGCCGAGGTCCTGCCCGTCTGCCGCGAGCTGGGCATCGGGTTCGTGCCCTACTCCCCGCTGGGCCGCGGTTTCCTCGCCGGCAGGTTCTCCTCCCCGGAGGAACTCGACAAGGACGACTTCCGGCGCAGCGGTCCCCGCTTCACCGGCGACAACCTCGACGCCAACCTGCGGCTCGCGGCGAAGGTGAAGGAGATCGCCACCGAAAAGGGCATCACGCCCGCTCAGCTCGCCATCGCGTGGGTGCTGGCGCAGGGCGAGGACCTGGTCCCGATCCCGGGCACCAAGCGCCGGACCTACCTCGAACAGAACGCCGGCGCGCTGGACGTCGAGCTGACGGCGGACGACCTCACCCGCATCGACGCCGAGGTCCCCAAGGCCGCCGGACAGCGCTACGACGAGGCAGGTATGTCCACGGTGAACCGGTAGGCGCCCACAAACGCGGTCGCGGCGTACTGGTCGATGCGTCCAGAGCCCTCCCGGGCTGCGTCCCCCCGGCAGCCAAAGCGCTGCTGGAAGCGGCGACGGACGCCCGCCGCCTCAACGTCGGACGCCCTCTCCCCCACGACTTCCTCACCGACGACTGGGCCGAAGCCGCCTTCGCTGAACTCGCCTTGCCCGTCCACGGCAATCAAGCCGCCCTGCGCCCCCCGACCTTCACGACGCCCGCCCACCCCCGTCACCGTTCCCGGCCCCGTGGCCCCGTGGTGGCAGCACCGACGCCCTGTACCGGCTGCGGAATTGCGGGAGTTGGCCTCCGACCGGGAGGGGGCTGAAGCCCTGGCCCGGCAGGTCTCTCAGGGCGGCCGGCCGTCCGGGCAGGCAGACCTGGAGCCGATACGCCGCCGGAGATCACGGAAGGTCACCAGCAGGCTGGGTACCTCGGGGAACCAGCGACAGTTGATGGCGAGAGTCCATCAGTAGAGCGCCGGTTCGTACACTGACGACGGTGGAAGACCATACGGCCACCAGGATCGATGCACCTCCGGCGCCCGCCTTGCGACGGTACGTCAGCTCGTATGCCGGTTTCGACCTTCGCGGGTTCCCGGCGGGGGTGCACTGCGGTCCGCCGGGCCGCGTGCTCACTGCGGTGATCAGCCTGTCCGACCCTTTGGAGGTGGCCGCGGGCGTCGACGACGGGTCACCGGTCACCCGATTCGGCAGCGTGGCCGGCGGTCTGATGTGCCGATCCGTCGCGATCCACCATGACGGACGCCAGCAAGGCGTGCAGGTGTCGCTGACACCGCTCGGGGCTCGGGCCGTCTACGGCATGCCCGCCGCTGTGCTCGCCCACCGGCTGGTCCCACTCGACGAGCTTCTCGGAGCGCTTGGCGTCGAGCTGGTCGACCGGCTCCGAGCGGCGACGACATGGGCCGCGCGGTTCGCCGCGCTGGACGAGTTGCTCCTGCGAGCCGTCGGCCGCAGCGCCGGCAACGACCGCGTCCCCCGGCCACGCCCCGAGGTGGCCGAGGCCTGGCGCCTCCTCGTCGCCGCGCGGGGCCGCGTCCAGGTGGGGGCGGTCGCCGCGGAACTGGGCTGGAGCCGTCGGTATCTCACCGAGCGGTTTCGCGGTGAGGTGGGCCTGTCGCCGAAGACCTTCGCCCGAGTTCTACGCTTCGAGCAGGCACACGAACTGGCGACGGCGCACGACCCGCTCCCGTGGGCCGATGTGGCGACCGTCTCCGGCTACGCCGACCAGGCCCATCTCGTTCGGGACTGGCGCGAGTTCACGGGCCGATCGCCGACGGCCTGGCGTCGCGGCGAAGTCCTCCTCGGGACCGGGTAGTCGCCGGCCGGCTGCCCGTCGCGTCGGCTTCCGTTCCCTTTCCTTCAAGACCACCCGGTCGCCGTCCTGTGACGATCGTCGGCATGAGACTCGTCAACTGCGAACGCAACGCCATCGACCTGCGGACCACCCCCGTGCACCTCGGGCTGGGATCGAGAGCGAAACCCGTCGAGGGCTTCGCCTGGGACCCCGAGGTGCTCCAGGCCTACAGCGCCGCGGTCGCGGCGGACGGCGCCGAGGGCCGGATGGTGACGATCTTCGACGGCGACGGCCCCGGCGACCATTGGGAGCGCCACCCCGCCGGTGACGAACTGGTCGTCTGCCTCAGCGGGTCGGTGACGGTCACCCGCGACGTGGGCGGGGTGCCCGACCGCGTTGAGCTCGGGGCGGGCGAGGCCACCGTCAACCCGGCCGGAGCATGGCACGCGGTCGACATGGCGGGGCCGGCGTCCATCCTGACCATCACCGCCGGCCTCGGCACCGACCACCGACCCCGGACCGACACCTGCCCGACCGAGCACGTCGGCACGCCCGGCCCGCAAGCGCCGTGACGACACGCGTCGCGTGCCTCGGCGACAGCCTCACCCGTGCGCAGCTCAGCGTCGACTACCTGGACCTTCTCGAACGACGCCACCCTTCCGGGGACGTGCGGCTCGCCCGCTTCGGCGCCAACGGCGACTTCGCCTACAACCTCTTGCGGCGCCTCGATGCCGTCGTCGCGGACCCGCCCGACGTGATCACCGTGCTGATCGGGACCAACGACGCCCGAGCGAGCCTCGTCGGCTACCCCGTCGAGCGGGCCATGAAGCGCAAGCGACTCCCCGAGCGCCCGTCGGCCGGCTGGTTCCAGCAGTGCCTGGGAGCCGTCGTCGAACGGCTGCGAACGGAGACCGACGCGACGATCGGTCTGCTGTCGCTCCCGGTCCTCGGCCAACAACTCGACGGAGCGGCGGCGCAGGCATCTCAGGCGTACAGCCGGATGATCGCCGAGATTGCCGGCACCAACGAGGCGACCTACCTCCCGCTCCACGAACGCCAGATCGAGGAACTACACCAAGCGGACCCGGCGCCGATCCCGTACCGGGACCCGACGCCCGCGGCGGGGGTCGGCGTCCTCGTCCGGCACGCCGTGCTGCGCCGCAGCTTCGACACGATCTCGCGGCGCCGAGGTCTCGTGCTCACGACCGACCACGTTCACCAGAACAGCCGCGGCGCCGCCCTTGTCGCCGAGGTCATCGACACCTGTCTGCCGACCCGGAGCACATAGCCGGTTCCTGCGGCGGCCCCTTTCCTGCGTATTCGCTTCCCAGCCCTACGAGGGGGGGGAGGCAACGACAACGGACCCTGGTGTCAGCGGTGGCCGTCGGTTCGAGGTTCGCCGGGGCGTCGCGAACGGGCCGCCCGCGACAGGGTGTGGTGGCCCTGGCGGTCCGTCCTGGGTGCGAGGCCGTGGTAGATCCGTGGCGCGCCGTCAAGTGTCAGCGTCGCCTTGCCGCCGGTGACCGGGATCCGCCGGACCTGGCCGACCGCGTCCACCTCCTGTACGGCGGTCGTGGCGGCGACCACGACCTTGGTCTTGGTCGGCCAGGGGTCGGTCCATACCTCGGGGGCGGGGAAGTGCCAGTCGGTGCGTTGGCCGGCGGTGTTCAGCAGATAGCCGTCGGCCCGGTGCCACAGCACCAACGCGGGGCCGTCGGGTGTGTCGAACCACAAGCCGAACGTCAGCGGATCGGCGAAGGTCAGCCGGCCCCGGAAGGTGGCCCGGTCGAGCGTGCGGGCCGCGGTCGCGTACGCCAGGAGCGACGGCTTCGGGCTGAGGTCGCGGTTCATCAGACCGTAGTGGTACTCGGCGTTGTCCGGGTCGGCGACCTGCGGCATGCCGAGCACGCTGTCGTGGAACTGGTACCAGCACACGGCCCGGACCCCCTCGGCCTTGGCCAGTGCGAGGGTCAGCAGCACGTTCTCGGCGGCATGCCGGTAGGTGTCGTGCCACCAGCTGTTGGGCTTGGTGGGGGCGTACGCCTCGGTCAGCCAGATCTCCTTGTCGCCGTGCTCGGCCATCAGTGCCTTCAGTTGGCGCAGGCCGCCGTAGAAGTTCCAGTAGGTGCCGTTGCCGCCGGTGGTCCAGTTGTCGCCCGGCGGTATGTAGTCCGGGGTGAAGTTGCCGCGTCCCGGGTGGTAGGCGAAGGCGTCGATCATGTTCCAGCCGCCCGCCGCGATGAACTTCTCCACCCACGGCTTGTCCATGCCGGCCAGTCCGTTGTTCATCAGCTTGATGGTGTCGCCGGTGACTGCCCGCCGGTCGAAGACCGGCCGTAGTGCCTTGTCCAGGTATGCCTGCGCGGCGTCGCCCGTGTTGAACGGCCTGTTCAGCTCGTTGCCGACCTCGAAGTAGCCGGCGCCGGCACCGACCGCCACCGCCAGTTTGTCCGCGGCCCAGGTGGCCGCCTCGGCGTCGGTGACGTCCAGCGACGGCTGGAGTTCGATGTTGTGCCGCATGCCGCGGGCGTCGAAGGCGGCGGGCGGCAGCCCGGGGCCACCGTCGTAGGCGATCCGGACCAGGCTGATGCCGGCCTTCTGCCACAGGTCCAGTACGGCGTCGTCGCTCGGCCGTCGCAGCCACGGATAGTTGGCGGCGGCGAACATGCTCTCGGCGCCGGCCTGGTAGTCGTATGACGGCAGGACCGCGAGACTGGTCCGGGCGAACGCCTCGTCGTCACCGGATCTGACGACCACTTCGGCCAGCGCGATCCCGCCGGCCGGTGCGGCCAAGGTGAAGGTGTGCTGCCAGGTGGCCGCCGCGGCGACGCTGCCGGTCGTGGTGGTCTCGGCCAGCAGGGCGCCGTCGAAGCCGCGCACCCACAGTTCCAGGTCGACCGTTCTGGCCGCGCCGCCGTTGGCCACCAGGGCGGTGATCGCCATCTGCTCGCCGGCCGACTCGTACAGGTTGAAGTCGCGGTTCGTGGTGAGTTCGAGGCCGAGTTCGCGGCCCAGGCCGATGGTGGCGGTGGCTGACGGCCGGGTCTCGGAGAAGAAGAAGTCGGCCCGGCTGGTCCAGCCCCCGGCGGGGTCGGCGACACCCGGCGCGTGCACCCACGTCGCGTTCGTCCATGCCTGGCGGGACCGCTCCAGCAGGAACAGACCGTGCAGCGTGGTCCCCCAGGCGGAGGTGTGCGCGACGCCATGAGTCGTCTCGTACGGGATGCCGCCGCCGGTGTCGCGCACCCATTCGGTGATCGCGACGTAGTCGTCGGGGGTGGTCGGCGCCTGGATAGCCCGGCTGAACAGGAAGCCGTCCGGGACCAGCGTGTCCGCCCCGGTGATGTGCCACTCCAGCACGGCATGGGAGGTGCCGACGCTGAACCAGCCGGTGACGTCGGTCGGGCCGGCCGCGGCGTCGAACGTGTAGTCCATCCGGATCGCCGGCTTCCCGTCCGGTAGCGCGCTCAGCGTCGGAGTGCCGCCGGTGGACACGTGGATGCCGGTGACACTGTCCTTGACCTGGAACTTCGACCCGGCCGACCGGGTGACGCCACCGGCGTCACGGATGGCGAGCCTGCCGCCCGCACCGGCCAAGAGGCTGATTCCACCGGCGGTCAGGGTCACGTCGCCGGCCGCGGCGTGCGCGGTGGTCGGGGCCGACTCGGCGACGAGTACGACGCCGGCGGCGAGGGCCGCGCCGAGGAAGCCCCGGCGGTTGAGGGTGGGTCGGGAGAAGCCTTCGGAGACCATCGTCCGCTCCTGTCCAGCGCATGGCGGCGCAGTTGATAATGCCTATCTTCAATTTCGTGAACGACACGTTTCCAGTTCACTACCCTGGTGTCAACGGACTCTTGCCGTGGTGATCCCTCGTGCGTTACGGTCACGACCGACAGATGAAGTTAGGCATTATCAGATGGAGGAGCGATGTCACCGAGACCTCGCCGTGTCACGCAACGCGAGATCGCAGAGCTGGCAGGCGTCAGTCAGACCACGGTGTCGGTGGTGTTGAACGACCGCGACGGCTCGAACGTGCGGGTCCCCGAGGCCACCCGGGCGCGGGTCAAGGAGGCGATCGAGCAGCTCTCGTACGTCGCGGATCCCGCAGCCCGCCGGCTCGCCGGCCTGGACAACCAGATCATCGGCGTCTTCACCTACGAGGCCGCGCTGTCCCCCGAGAGCATGGACTTCTACGGTCCGCTGTTGAACGGGATCGAGCGAGCCGCCGAGCAGATCGGCTGCGACCTGCTGTTCTTCACCTCCTCACCGGTTGAGAACGGCACGCGCAGCCTCTTCCACCGCAAGACCCGGCTGCGGCTGACCGACGGCTGCGTCCTGCTCGGTCAGCAGATGGTCGCGTCCGAGCTGGAACGGCTGGTCGCCGAGCAGTTCCCGTTCGTCGCGATCGGCCGCCGGGACGAGACCGCCGCCGCGGTGCCGTACGTGGCGATCGACTACATCACCCCGACCACCGCGCTGATCGATCAGGCGGCGGCCGGCGGGCACCAGCAGGCGCTGTACGTCCACCGCGGCCGTGACACGCCGACCGCCCGGGACCGGCGCGACACCGTTGAGGGCGCCTCGGCGGCGGGCAGGCTGGCTTTCCTGCTGGTCGGTGAGGAGCGGATTGCCGACCTGCCCCGACTGGCGCGGGCGACCGGGGCCACCTTGATCATCGCGGAGGACGCGTTCCTGGCGGAGGATGTCGCGTACGCGCTGTTCGGCGCCGGGGTCGCCGTACCTGACGAGATCTCGCTCGCCGCACTCGGTGAGGTGCGCGGCCATCGCGTGGAGGGCCGGTCGCTGGCCGGCTTCCACGTCCCCAGGCAACAACTGGCGACAGAGGCACTCGATCTCCTCCAGCTCATGATCACCACGGCCCCGCAGGAGTGGACCGGGCTGGACCGGGAGCGGCTGCTGGTCGCCGAGGTCGAGCCGGGAGACACCATCGTCGCGCGAACGGACGCGCCGTCATGACCGACAGGATCACCGCCGAGGTGGCGATCATCGGCGGCGGACTCGGCTCCGTCGCCGCGGCGCTGGCACTGCTGCAACACGGCCGCCGTGTGGTGCTGACCGAGGAGTACGCCTGGCTCGGCGGGCAGCTCACCTCGCAGGCCGTGCCGCCCGACGAGCACATCTGGGTGGAGCAGTTCGGCGTCACCGCGCGCTACCGCGCGTTGCGGGAGGGCATCCGCCGCTACTACCGCGATCACTACCCGCTGACGGCCGCCGCGCTTGCCGACCGGGAACTCAACCCGGGCCGTGGCCGGGTGAGCAGGCTGTGCCACGAACCGCGGGTGGCCGACGCGGTGATCACCGCCCTGCTCGCGCCGTACCGGTCGACCGGACGGCTCACCGTCCTGCACCCTGCGATACCCGTGGCGGCCGAGGTGAAGGACGCGACGGTCCGTACCGTCACCGTAGCGGACCCGCGCACCGGGGCCGAGACGGTGATCAGCGCCGAGTACGTACTGGACGGGACCGAGACCGGGGATCTGCTGCCGCTGACCGGGACCGAGTACGTCGTCGGGGCCGAGGGACGGTCCGACACCGGAGAGCCGAGCGCTCCCGAGGCCGCCGATCCGGGCAACGTGCAGTCGATCGCGTGGTGCTTCGTCTTCGATCACGTCGCGGGCGACCACACCATCGCCAGGCCGGACGACTACGACTTCTGGCGCTCGTTCGAACTGCCCTTCTGGGGTGCGCCGATGCTGTCCTTCACCGCGCCGAACCCCCGGACCCTCCTGCCAGAGGAACGGACCATGAACGTCAACCCGGCCGGCGACACCACCGGGGACCCCCGATTCGACGCGGGCGACCGGGATCTGTGGCAGTTCCGGCGGATCGCCGCCCGGCAGAACTTCACCGACGGCTTCTACGACAGTGACATCGTGCTGGCCAACTGGCCGCAACTGGACTACGTCAGCGGCTCGATCATCGACACCGACGACCGGCAGCTCCACCTGGACGCCGCGAAGGCGCAGTCCCGCGCCTACGTGTACTGGCTTCAGACCGAAGCGCCTCGTCCGGACGGTGGCCGCGGCTGGCCGGGACTGCGGCTGCGCGGTGACCTGGTCGGCACCGCCGACGGGTTCGCACAGGCGCCGTACATCCGCGAGTCCCGGCGGATCAGGGCACTGACCACCGTGCGGGAGCAGGACATCTCGGTCAAGGCCCGCGGGGACGCCGGACCGGCCCGGTTCGACGACTCGGTCGGGGTGGGGATGTACCGGATCGATCTGCATCCCTCCACCGGTGGCGACAACTACATCGACGTCGAGTGCGCGCCGTTCGAGATACCGCTCGGCGCGCTGGTCCCGGTGGCCACCCAGAACCTGGTGCCCGCCGCCAAGAACATCGGTACCACCCACATCACCAACGGCGCCTACCGGCTGCATCCGGTCGAGTGGAACGTCGGCGAATCGGCCGGGGAGCTCGTCGCGTACTGCCTCGAACTCGGCCTGAGCCCACGGCAGATCGCGACCGACGAGGACCTCGTCGGCCGACTCCAGGGCAGGTTGACCGCGGCTGGGATCGAACTCCACTGGCCGCACATCGCCGGCTACTAGGCCCTGCCCGGCGGATCTTCGGGGGCCCGGGACGCCTGGCACGGCACCTCTCCGCGTTGTCGAATCATCCAAATACGTCCAGTACGAGCACGATCCTCCGCCTTGCGATGTACCGCACCAGACGCCCCCGGCCGATCCCCGAAGATCCGCCGGACAGGACCTGGCCCACCGAAGGCGCAACGCGCCGAGAGCAGGAAAGACCCACACCATGAACAGAGCAAGAAAGCTGCTCGGCGCGGTCGCGCTGACGACGGCGCTGACGATGACAGCCGCCTGCGGCGCGTCGACCGGCGGGGCCGGGGAGACGGACGCCACGGACGTCAAGCTGCGGATGACGGTCTGGACCTCGAACGAGGAACAGCTCAAGCTGTTCGACACGATCGCCGCCGCGTACCGGGCCAAGCACCCCGAGGTCTCCTCGATCACGTTCGAGAGCCTGCCCTTCGAGGACTACAACACCACCCTGACCACGCAGATAGCCGGCGGCAACGCTCCCGACCTGGCCTGGATGGGTGACCTGTCGACGGACCTGATCGCCGCCGACGCGCTGGTCGGGCTGACCGACAAGCTGAAGGCGACCGACGGCTGGCAGTACGACGACCTGGAGGGCAGCGCGACCAAGGAGTTCAGCCGGGACGGCACGCTGTACGCCTACCCGTTCTCGACCTCGCCGTTCGCGCTGTACGTGAACACCGACCTGCTGGCGAAGGCCGGGCAGAAGATCGACCCGAAGGCCCTGACCTGGGACCAGGTCGCCGCCGCCGGCGCGGCCGTCCACGCGGACACCGGAAAGGGCGGTTTCGTCGTCCGGGACTTCGACTACAAGTCGTGGAACATGCTGTCCACGGTGTGGACCGGCTTCGGTGCCGCCGCGTGGAGCCCGGACGGCAAGACCTGTACCTTCGCCGACCCCGAGATGCAGCGGGCGTTCACCTTCCTGCACGACGCCGCGTTCAAGACCAAGGCCATGCCCGGCCCCGGCACGACCGCCGACTTCTTCGCCGGTGACGCCGCCTTCACCGTGGCTCAGGTCTCCCGCGCCTCGCTGCTCACCGACAAGTTCGGGTTCGCCCTGTACCCGCTGCCGACGGGCCCGGCCGGCCGGTACTCCGTCATCGGCCAGGCCGGCGTGGGTGTTCTGGCCGGCGGCAAACACAAGACCCAGGCCACGGACTTCCTCGCCTACCTGACGAATCCGGCGAACTCGCAGAAACTGGCGCGGTTCTTCCCGCCGCCGCGCAAGTCTCTGCTCACCGGCGCGAAGCTCGCCGCCGACACCAAGGTGCTGACCGCCGCGCAACTCCAGGAAGCCGTGGTCGACCAGCTGCCCGACGCCGTCACCCTGCCCAACCACACCAGTCCGGCCGAGATCGCCCAGAAGGGCAAGACCGCGCTGGACGCGATGTGGAAGGCCGACGCCGACATCCCCGCCGTGCTGAAGTCGGTCTGCACCGCGATCGAACCGATCCTGGCCAAGTGACCATGACCGGCCTCACGAAGACCCTCGCGAAGAGCCGTACGAGGGCCCGCTCGAGGACACCGGACGCTTCCCGGGCGCCGGCAAGGGCCAGGGGCACCTCCGGACCGCCGTACTGGACGACCCGGCGCAGAGATGTTCTCGCCGGCTATCTGTTCATCGCGCCGCAGCTCGCCGGAGTCGTGCTGTTCGTACTGATCCCGGTCGGCCTGGCGATCTGGTACAGCCTGAACGACTGGAACGTCTTCACCGGCGAGCAGACCTTCGTCGGCGCCGACAACTACGCGGCCCTGGCCGACGATCCGCAGCTGGCCTCGGTGTTGGGGGCGACCGCTGTCTTCTGCGGCGGGGTCGTGGTCCTGAACATCAGCCTGGGGCTGCTGCTCGCCGTACTACTGAACCGGCGCTTCCGCGGCGCGACGTTCTTCCGCACCCTGTTCTTCTCCCCGGTCGTCGTCTCCGTGGTGGCGTGGACCCTGGTCTGGGGCTTCCTTCTCCAGGACAACGGCGGCGTCAACGGGCTTCTCGGCGTGGTCGGCGAGGGGCCGAACTGGCTCCAGAACGGCGACACCGCGATGCTTTCGGTGACCATCACGCAGGTGATCCGCAGCGTCGGCGTCAACATGGTGCTCTTCCTGGCCGCCTTGCAGGGAGTGCCGGCGCAGCTGTACGAAGCCGCCCGGATCGACGGCGCGGGGAGCAGGGTGATCTTCACCCGGATCACCCTGCCGCTCATCTCGCCCACGGTGCTGCTGACCGCGATCATCACCGTCGTCGGCGCGTTGCAGTCGTTCGCGCAGATCGCCGTCCTGACCGGCGGCGGACCGGAGTTGAGCACCACCGTGCTCGTGTACTACGTCTTCCAGCAGGCCTTCGAGTTCAACCACATCGGCTACGGCTCGACGCTGGCCCTGATGCTGCTGTCCTTCGTCATGCTGCTGACACTGGTGCAGTGGCAGTTGCGCCGTAAGTGGGTGTTCCATGAGGAGTAAGTCGCGTTCCGTCCTCCGGCGGGCGTTCCTGGTAACGGCGCTCGGGGTCCTGGCGATCCCGTTCGTGGTGCCGACCGTCTGGATGGTGGCGGCCTCGGTGAAGCCGCTGCCCGAGATCTTCAAGGCTCCGCCGTCACTGTGGACCGCCGACCCCACGCTGTCCGCGTACACCGAGGCGTTCAGCTTCCAGCCGTTCGCCCGGCAGTACGCCAACAGCGTCTACATCGCCGTCCTGGTCACCGTGATCACGCTGCTGGTCTCCAGCCTCGCGGGTTACGCCTTCGCCCGGATCCGCTTCCCCGGCGCGAACGGCATCTTCCTCGTGGTGCTGGCCGGCCTGCTGGTGCCCAGCGAGGTGACGATCGTCCCCCTGTTCCAGATGTTCAAACAAGCCGGGATGATCAACACGCACTGGCCGCTGATCCTGGTCACCGCGCTGGCCGGACCGTGCGTTCTGGCCACCTTCATCATGCGGCAGTTCTTCATCGCCCTTCCGGCCGAGCTGGAGGAGGCGGGCCGGCTGGACGGCCTCGGCCGCCCCGCGATCTGGTGGCGGATCTTCCTGCCGCTGGCCAAGCCGGCGTTGTCCGCGGTCGCGATCCTGACCTTCCTCACCTCGTGGAACCTCTACCTGGAACCCACCGTCTACCTCACCTCGCCGGAGCTGTTCACACTGCCGCAGGCACTCACCCGCTTCACCGACGCCTACGGGGGCGACATGTGGAACACCCAACTGGCGGCCGCGACCATGACCGTCCTGCCGGTCCTGACCGTCTTCGTCATCGCCCAGCGTCAGTTCGTCGAGGGCCTGGCCCACTCGGGACTCAAGTGAGGCCGGAACCAGGTGCGTCGGCGGCGGCATCATCGAGAGCGTGCCGCTGTTCGTCACCGGCCCGGGTCTGCCCGCGGCCTACGGCCTGGTCCTCTTCCTCGCCGGTGCGCCGAGGCGCGCCCGGGAGGCGGCGATCGCGCCCTGTACGACGCTCGCGGTGGTCGAGAGCGTGGAGGCGGTCGGGGGTGAGGCGACCAGCGACGTGGCGGTGCGGTTCGATCTGACGGTACGCCGGACGACCGTCCGGCGTACCGCGTCGCGTTCAACTAGGACATCAACGTCGCGGACCTGCCCGACTACCAGCCGGGGGTGTCGTGGTGGTCCGGTACCCGCCGCAGAGCCCGTGGCGGGTGAGGATCGTGAAGCGGCCGACGCCGGAGTGGGAGGAACGGGTGGTCGGCGCCCGCCTCGACTCGGCGCCGGGGCCGGGGCCGGATGATTGACAGGGGCATGACTATTGCCTAAATTGCCCTGCGGCAGCGGTGTCACACACAGACTCCCGCCCTCCCCGGGAGGATGCACATGGTCGCATCGTTCGTCACTCATCGCGCCCTCGATGGAGGGACGTATCACCTGGAGGGCGACCTCGACCTCGAGTCGCCGTGCACGTCGGCCGTCGAGGTGGTGGTCGGTGGCCGGCTGGTCGAGTTCACCGCCGGGCCGGCCTCTTTGGGGGACGACGTCGCCGCCTCTCTGGGCCTCGCGTCACCGGAGTCCGAGCTCACCTTCCAGAAGGGCACGCTGCGCATCTTCGAGTCGATCGAGCGCGAGCCCCGCTCAGGGCTCGTGGAGCGACCGTCGCTTGTCGTGTGGCGCGGGCAGCGCCACGCACTCGTGACCCGGCTGTACGGCCTGAGCGTGGCCGAGGTGCTCGGCCTGCTCCGGTCGGTGCGTGTCGCGGAGAGCGAGCACGGGCTCATCCTCCAGCCCGATCGGTCGGCCGGAAGCGCCTTCGCGCGACCCGCGACGCTGATCAAGGAGGTGCCCGGCCTCGGGCTGCTGGAGCTGTCCCGGCGGACGAAGGAACACACCGCCCAACTTCCGCCCTGGAAGGGGGTGTCGGTCGCGTCCGGTGAGCTGTTCCGCGACACGCTCTCCGACGGCAGCCCGTTCTTCGTGCTCTCCTCCACCGAAATCTGGGCCACGCTGGTGCCACTGGCGTCGACTTCCGTCGAGCGGGTGCCCGAGCTCGTCGGGCGGCTCGCGCTGCGGCACACCGGGTGAGCCGGCGGTGATCAGCTTCTACGGCGGACTGACCGCCTCGATCGTCGTGCTGAGCCTGTTCATCGGTGTGGGTTCGCACGCCGCCCGTCCGGCTGCCCTGGATGAGGCGCTGTTGGCGCACGGTGTGCTGGGCCCGCGGCTCCGCCGGTTCGCCGCCGCCGTCGTGCCCTTCGTGGAGGGCGCCTTGGGGGTGGGCGGCGCGACCGCGCTGCTGACGGGTCACCAGCGGGGACTACAGGCCGTACTCGCCCTGGGGACCGCCCTGTTCGGGCTCTACGCCGGCTACACGCGACACGTTCTCGCCCTCGGCCGCGGAGGACCGTGCGGCTGTTCACACCAGGATGTGCCCCTGAGCCGCTGGGTGACCCGGCGGGCCGTGGCCCTCGCCGGGCTCGCCCTGGCCGGCGCGGTCCTCGCCGGGGCCGGGCCCGTACAGCACTCCGCGGCGGAGCTGATCACACTGCTGCTCGCGGCTTGTGCCTGCACCGTGCTGCTGTGGTCCCTGCCCGCCGCCATGCACGAGCCCACCGCGGCATCCGTTCACCTGCCGACCAGGGCCGCTGTTCACCAGCCGACCGGGACCGCCGTGCACCGGACTGCCGAAGGAGTGTCGACGCGATGGACTTCACCACCAGCGCCGTGATCGCCTCGTGGGTGGCGATCGCGCTGCTCGCGATGGTCGTCTCGGGATTGATCAGGCAGGTGCACCAGCTGTCACGAACGCAGCCGCACCACCCCGGCCGGGTGGGCATCGCACCCGGTGCGTCGGCGCCGGGGCTCGATCCGGCCGGGCTCGACGGTCTCCTGTCGCCGGGCCGCGCCGCGCTGCTGATCTTCCTCGACGCCGACTGCCGCACCTGCGGCCAGGTGCTCGCGGAGGCCGGAGCCTGGACGATCCGCCAGGATTCTGCCGCCGCCCCGCAGCTGCTCGGGCTCTACGCGGGCGCCGGGCCACAGACGGACGAAGGCGCCGTCCCGATCAGGGATCACCGTCCGGAGCTGTTCACGGCCTACGACATCCCCGCCACCCCCTATGCGGTGGCCATCGATCCGGAGGGCCGGATCGCGCGTTCGGAGCCGCTCGGTTCACCCACCGCGCTGTTGCGGTTGCTCGACGACATCCAACCCGCAACGCCGAGGAGTCTGCCGTGACCTCGTTGGACGACGTGCCCACGCTGCGCTCCTCGGGGAGCGTTGGCCGCGGACCTCGGACCAGGCGCGGGGCTCTGCCGTCCTTCGCGCCGTCCAGGCGCACAGTGCTACAGGCGGCAACCGCCGCGGGCTTTGCCGCGCTGGGGGTGTTCACCGCCGCCCGGCAGGCGTATGCCGACGGCTACGACATCTGGACCGGTGCGTGCCCGAGTTACGCCACGGACCACAACTGCTCCCCGGGCTGCGGGCCCAGCACCATCTATGCCGACGCGTGCGTGACATCGGGGACGAACACCGGCTTCCACCGGTCGGACGGTGTCACCTGGACGCTGCGGCCCAACCAGTGCTACGCCGGTACCTACGACGGCTGGCTGTGGCGCTACAGCGCGGCCTGCGGCAATTGCGGCTGCGGTATCGAGCGGCGCTGCCACGACGGGTACCGCGACACCGGCTCCGGCTGGGTGAAGTCCATCTGCCGCTGGACCACCGACTGCGACTGCCCCGGATCCGTCAGCTGGCCCACCCTCGGTCGCGGCGCCACCGGGCCCGACGTACACACCGTCCAGCACCTGCTCACCCACCATGGTCATCCGGCGACCGCCGACGGCATCTTCGGGCAGGACACCGAGGCGCAGGTCGACGCGTTCCAGTCGGCGAACGGACTCAGCCCCACGGGCAGCGTCAGTCCGGCCACCTGGCCGGTACTGGTCGTCACCGTGCGCCAAGGAGACGTGAACGATGCCGTACGCGGCGCCCAGCGGCAGCTCAACAAGCACGGCTCCGCGCTGACCGTCGACGGCAACTTCGGTTCGCTCACCCGGCAGTCCGTCGTCTCGTTCCAGTCCCTGCACGGCCTGACCGCCGACGGTGTGGTCGGTCAGAACACCTGGCTCACGCTGACCGGGACGGTGTAGATGAGCGAGACCGGCCGTCCCGCGGCCCGGCCGAGCGGCGCCCGTGCCGTACGGGCGCTGCTCACCGATCCGGCCCTGCCGCTCGTGGTCCTGGGGATCGCGGCGGTCGCCGCCGCCCTCTACTCCCCCATGCTGACCTGGGCGATCACCGGCGGTCTGGCCGGTTACTCGCTCTCCGGCTCCGTTTGAACGCGCAACAGCGCGTTCGCGCTGGCCTCGCCAGGTTGGCGAGCAACGTACAGACAGGCGCTGGTCCTCGGCGTGTTCACCCTCGGCCTGCTGGCCGGCGGGGTGCTGACGGCCGGAGTGCTGTGGCTCCTGTCCGGTCTCTTCACACCGCTTCCGGCCGAGGTGCGGCAAGGGCTGATCGTGGCCGTCGCGCTGCTCGCCGCGCTGCGTGACGCGGGCAAGCTGTCGCTCCGGCTGCCGCAGAACGCCCGGCAGATACCGCAGGACGTACTGCGCCGTCATCTGGCGCGTGGCGCCCTGCAGTTCGGCTTCGAGCTCGGTACGGGCGTGCGTACCTATGTCTCGGCGAGTGCGCCGTACGCGCTGGCGGTCGCGGTGCTGCTGTCCGGGGGCTCCTACGTGCCCGCGCTGGCGGCCGGGCTCGGCTTCGGAGCGGGCCGGGCGCTCACCCCGGCTCTGCGCAGGCTCTCCGGAGACGGGGCACGCTGGGACGGTCTGCTCGCGCGGCGGCTGAGCGGCATGACCGTCCTGTGCTCCGTGCTGATCGCCGCCGCCGCCTGCGCGATCTTCCAATGACCTCATCGCCCGATCTCGTGACAGGGCACAACTGCCTTGGCCTGCGGGGTAGTTGTGCCGGAGGTCTGGTCCTGTGGCAGATGGTGGCGGTGTGGACACGCGACGGTCATGGACGCCAAACTCGCCTCGGCCCGTACGCGGGGACGCGGGAAGGACTCATCACGGAGGCACGATGTTGACGCGTTCAAGGCGACTCGCTCGCCATTGTCATGACCATGGCGGCCCTCCCGAGTGGTATGCCGCCCACATGGACCGACGCACCAGCCGCTCCTGGTCGGCGCCGCCCGATCGCGGCGTCTGAACGGCACGTTCCGACTCGTACCTTCCCGGCGCCGCTCCCCCACACTCTCTTCCCCACTTTTCGAGTAGGAGTGCTCTGATGTCGTCCCGCACCCCCTGGCGCGCCCGCGCCGGAACGGCCCTGCTGGCGGTGCTCGCCAGTATCGGCGCGTTCGCCGTCCCCGGCTCCGCCGTGGCCGATTCCCCTTCCGAGAGCCCGCAGACCGTCACCTACCACGGCTACCGCATCGAGGTGCCCGCCGAATGGCAGGTGGTCGATCTGGCCGAGAACCCGCGCGCCTGTCTCCGGTTCGACAGACCCGCCGTCTACCTGGGCGAGCCCGCCGACCAGAACGACTGCCCCTCCGGAGTCGTCGGCCGTACGGCGGGCATCGTCGTGGAGCCCATCACCGCCCGCTCCGCGGGCCAGGCGACGGCGGCGACCGCGCGGACCCAGCGCGGCAAGGCCACCGCCCCGACCGCCGCGTCCAGCAACGACACCATCCAGATCGCGGTCGAGGACGCCGGCGTCCTCGTGACCGCCGCCCACACCCCGCGGACCGAGAACCTGGTGCGCGACGTTCTCACCTCGGCCGACCTCACCAACGACGCCGAGCGCACCGTGCTGCCCCGCGCGGCCCAGCGGTCCGACGCCGCCCCCCTGGCCGCGGCGGGGCCGCAGCCGGGCAGCTACCTGGGCAAGGGCTTCGACGCCTGTGCCGCGCCCTCGGGGGCCGCCATGAACGCCTGGCAGGCGAGCTCGCCGTACAGCGCGGTCGGCGTCTACATCAGTGGCTCCTTCCGGGCCTGCTCCCAGCCGAATCTGACGGCGAGCTGGGTGACCGCCCAGACCAACAACGGCTGGCGTCTGTTCCCCATCGACGTCGGCCGCCAGGCACCGTGCACCAGCTACTCGCTGAAGATCTCCACCGATCCGGCCACGGCCAAGTCCCAGGGAGTCACCGCCGCCGCCGGCGCCATCACCGCCGCGTCGAACCTCGGCATCCCGGCGGGCAGCGCCATCTACAGCGACATCGAGGCGTACACCTCCACGGCCTCCTGCAAGGCGTCCGTGATGTCGTACCTGTCCGGCTGGACCGAGCGGCTGCACACCAGCGGCTATCTGTCGGGCCTCTACTCCAGCGCCGCCTCCGGCATCAAGGACGCCGCCGACGAGTACAACAACGGCGCATATACGCGCGTCGACCACCTCTTCTACGCGTGGTGGAACGGCGCGGCCGACACCAACACCGGTTCCTACGTGCCGTCCAACTACTGGTCCAACCACCAGCGGATCCACCAATACGCGGGTGAGGTCACCGAGTCCTACGGCGGCTACTCGATCAACATCGACCGCGACTACCTGGACGTGGGCAACGGCACTCCGCCGCCGCCCAGTTGCACCGGGGCGAACTTCAACTTCACCGCGTACCCGACTGTCCAGAGCGGCTCGTCCGGAGACCAGGTCAAGGCGGCCCAGTGCCTGCTCGACGCCGCCGGCTTCGACCCGGGTACCCCGGACGGGATCTTCGGGTCCGCCACCACCACCGCCGCCCGGAACTTCCAGACCAGCAAGGGGCTCACGGCGGACGGTGCGGTCGGTGCGAAGACCTGGACGGCTCTGCTGTCCCGCGGATCCACCCCGACCGTCCAGAACGGCTCGACGGGAGAGGCCGTCACCCGGCTGCAGCGCGCCCTGACCGCCGCGCTCGGGCGGACCGTGGCCATCGACGGCGCCTTCGGCTCGGGCACCGCCCAGGCCGTACGCGACTACCAGTCCTCGCGCGGGCTCGGCGCCGACGGCATCGTCGGACCGGCCACCTGGAGCGCCCTTCAGTCGGGGAAGTGAGCAGGTAAGTGAGCCCAGAAGCGAACAGGAAAGTGAGGCAGGAAATCGTGAGACGACTCGCACGCATCATCACGCTGTTCACCGCGATGGCGGGCCTGCTCTTCGGACTTGGCGTCCCCGCGCACGCTTTCCCGCAGGCCGCGTTCCCGCTGACGAGCAGCGGCACCCGGGGCTCCGACGTCGTCGCGCTACAGCATCTGCTCGCCGCCCACGGCCGCACCGTGACGGTGGACGGCGTCTTCAGCTCGGGCACGCACAGCGCCGTGGTGGGCTTCCAGCAGTCCAAGGGGCTGGCCGCGGACGGCATCGTCGGGCCCGCCACCTGGGGCGCGCTCGCCATCACCGTACGACAGGGCGACAACGGCCCGGCGGTAAAGGCCCTCCAGTCGCTGCTCAATGCCAAGAGGGGCGCCGGCCTCTCGGTCGACGGCGCCTTCGGAGCCGGCAGCAACTCCGCCGTCCGTACCTTCCAGTCCCACGCCGGAATCGGCGCGGACGGCGTCGTCGGGCCGACGACCTGGCAGAACCTTCTGTGGCACTACGAGAACATCAACTTCGGCGGCGGCTCGATGTGCGCGCAGAGCCCCGACGGCAACGCGGGCGCCCACTGGGCGACCGCCGGCGCCGTCGGCCAACTGGAGGCCGCCGCCGCCACATTCGCCACCACCGGCAACGGCAAACTGCCGGTCGGTGACGCGGGCTTCGAGCACGGTGGGGCCATACCCGGCCACGGCAGCCACCAGGTCGGGATGGACATCGACGTGTGGCCGATCCGCACCGACTCGGCGCAGTGCACCGCGGGGCGTATCACCTGGCAGTCGAGCACATACGACCGCGCGGCCACCCGCAGGCTCGTGCAGGAGATCCGGGCGAAGGCCCCCGGCCATGTCCAGCTGATCTTCTTCAACGATCCGCAGCTGATCTCGGAAGGACTGACCACGAGCTACCCGAACCACGACAACCACCTGCACATCCGCTACAAGTAGCGGCCGGGCCGCGGGCCTTCGGGCCCGCGGCCGTCCCTAGGGCCTGTCCGACGGATCTTCGCGGGCCCAGGACGCCTGGTACGGCACCTCGCTGCGTTGTCGGACTCGTTCAAGTACGGCCAGTACGAGCACGATCCTCCGCCTTGCGATGCACCGCACCAGACGCCCTGGGCTGATCCACGAAGATCCGCCGGACAGCCCCTAGCCCTCAGCGGATCACGAGCGTGGTGCCGGCCACGGCGGGCACCAGTTCCCCGATGACCGGATGGCCGGGTATCTCCCCGGCGACCAGCAGTCCGCCGGAGGTCTGCGCGTCGGCAAGCAGATGCAGCTGGTCGTCACTCGCCCGTCCCGCGTCCAGGTGCGGACGCACCCAGTCGAGATTGCGGCGGGTGCCTCCGCTGATGTACCCGGCCCGCAGGGACTCCCGGGCGCCGTCGAGCACGGGGACGGCGGCGGCGTCCACCACGGCCGTGACGCCGCTGGCCCGCGCCAGTTTGTGCAGATGGCCCAGCAGACCGAATCCGGTCACATCGGTGGCGCACACGGCACCGGCCTCCAAGGCGGCGGCACTGGCCTTGTCGTTGAGCGCCGCCATGACGGCGACGGCGTGCGCGAAGATCTCGCCCGTCCGCTTGTGGCGGTTGTTGAGTATTCCGACACCCAGCGGTTTGGTCAGGGTCAGCGGCACTCCCGGCCTGCCCGCGTCGTTGCGCAGCAGCCGGTCCGGATCCACCAGGCCGGTCACGGCCATTCCGTAGAGCGGTTCCGGGCTGTCGATGCTGTGGCCGCCGCCGACGAAGCAGCCGGCGGCACGGGCGACGTCGAGCGCTCCCGCCAGGACCTCCCCGGCCAGCTCCGCGGGCAGCACGTCACGGGGCCAGCCCAGCAGGTTGAGCCCGACGAGGGGCCGGCCGCCCATCGCGTATACGTCGGACAGGGCGTTGGCCGCGGCGATTCGGCCCCAGTCGCGGGCGTCGTCGACGACAGGCGTGAAAAAGTCGGCGGTCGACACCACGGCGGTGCCGTCACCGGTGCGCACCACGGCGGCGTCGTCGCCGTCGTCGAGCCCGACCAGCAGCCGGTCCTCGTCGCCGCCCAGGGCCTGTCCGGGGCTCGGGGGCGGCAGCAGTCCCGCGACCATCGCCTCCAGCTCCCCCGGAGGGATCTTGCAGGCGCAGCCGCCGCCTCGTGCGTACTGGGTCAGCCGTACGGGCGCGGCGGATCCGGTGGCGGGGCCAACAGTCGTCATACGACGATCATTTCACCTCTTGCCCCAGCAGCGTGCGGCGATCAGAATCTTGCTCCGGAGGCGTTGGGCGGGCTGGTGCCCCTCCCGATCTTCAAAATCGGTGTGGTCCGGAAACCGGGCCAGGCGGGTTCGATTCCCGTCCGCCTCCGCTGACTTCGATCGGGGTGCACGGTGGCGGACAAGACGCGGCAGCCGCCGACGGACACCCGGCGGAAGGTGCCGAGCGCCACGGTGCTGCTCGGCGATCCCCGGCTGGACGAGGCGTCCGCACGGCTGGGCAGGCCCCTCGTCAAGGCCGCGGTCGCCACCGCCCAGCAGGCCGTACGCGACGGACGGATCGGCCCGGCCGACGCGGTCGAGGCCGCGCTTGCCGCCCTCCCCGCACGGGCGGCCGCCCTGAGCCCCGTACACAACGCCACCGGAGTGGTGCTGCACACCAATCTGGGACGGGCCCCGCTGTCGCGGTCCGCGCTGGAGGCGATGGCGGCGGCCGGCGGATACACCGACGTCGAGCTGGACCTGGGGACCGGCAGACGAGCGCCGCGCGGCCGCGGCGCCATGGCGGCCCTTCGGGAGGCGGTGCCGGCCGCGGAGGACGTCCATGTGGTCAACAACGGGGCCGCAGCCCTGGCCCTGGCGGCGGTGACGCTGGCCCCGGGGCGCGGCATCCTGCTCAGCCGGGGCGAGTTCGTGGAGATCGGTGACGGCTTCCGGATACCCGAACTGCTGGCCTCCTGCGGTGCCCGGATACACGAGGTCGGCACCACCAACCGCACCCGTCTCTCCGACTACGCGGACGCCGTCGGCCCGGACACCGGCTTCATCCTCAAGGTCCATCCGTCGAACTTCACGGTGAGCGGCTTCACCCAGGGAGTGGACGCCGGTGAACTGGCGTCGCTGGGCCTGCCCGTGGTGGTCGACATCGGCTCCGGCCTCCTCACTCCCGACCCGGTGCTGCCGAACGAGCCGGACGCGGCCACGGCCCTGCGCGCCGGGGCCACGCTGGTCACCGCCAGCGGGGACAAACTGCTCGGCGGTCCGCAGGCGGGGCTGGTCCTCGGCAGGGCCGGCGTCGTGGAACGGATGCGGCGGCATCCGCTGGCCCGCGCTCTGCGCGTGGACAAGTTCACCCTGGCCGCGCTGGAAGCGACACTGCGCGGCCCCGAGCCACCCGTGCACGCGGCCGTACACATGCCGCTGCGGCAGCTGCGCACCCGCACGCTGCGCCTGGCCGAGGATGTGGCGCGCCACGGTCTGGACGCGCACGTCGTGCCCTGCGAGGCGGTGGTGGGAGGAGGCGGTGCCCCCGGGACCGCCCTGCCGTCCTGTGCGCTCAGCCTCCCCGACGACCTGGCGACGCCGCTGCGCACGGGTGAACCGGCGGTGCTCGGCCGGGTGGTGCGCGGTCGGCTGCTGCTGGACCTGCGGTGCGTACCGCAGGGGTGCGACGGCGACATCCTGGCCGCGGTGCTACGCGCGGCGGGGCTGTGACCATGCGGGTCATCGCGACGGCGGGGCATGTCGACCACGGCAAGAGCACACTGATCCAGGCGCTGACCGGCAGCCACCCCGACCGGCTGGCAGAGGAGCGGCGCCGCGGTCTGACCATCGACCTTGGCTTCGCGTCGACGGATCTGCCGACGGGCGAGCGGCTCGCGTTCATCGACGTACCGGGACACGAGAGGTTCGTCCCGACGATGCTGGCAGGCGTGGGGTCGGTGCCCGCCGTGCTGTTCGTCGTCGCCGCCGACGAAGGCTGGAAGCCGCAGTCCGCCGAGCACCTCACCGCCGTGGACGCCCTGGGTGTACGGCATGGACTGCTGGCCGTCACCCGCTGCGATCTGGCCGACCCGGGCCCCGCCACGGCACAGGCGCTGGAGCGGATCCGCTCCAGCACCCTCGGCGACGTCGAGGCCGTGGCCGTCAGCGCCCGCACCGGCGCGGGCCTCGGGGAGTTGCGCGCCGCCCTCGGCCGACTGGCCGTCCGGCTGCCGGACGGGGACGCCGAATCCCCGGTGCGGCTGTGGATCGACCGGGCCTTCACCGTGCGCGGCAGCGGGCTCGTGGTCACCGGCACGCTCGGTGCGGGGCGGATCCGCAGGGGCGATGTCCTGGTGACCTCACGCACCGGCCGCCCCGTGCGGGTCAGGGCTCTACAGGCCCTCGGCGAGGAAACCGACCTGGTGCGGGCCACCGCCAGGGTCGCCGTCAACCTCAGAGATCTCGACAAGGAGTCGACCGGCCGCGGCGACGCCCTGCTCACTCCCGAAAGCTTCCTCCCCAGCCTCCGCTGCGACGTGCGCCTACGCGGCGGAACACCGGCCGCGGCACTGCCCCGCACCGCGGTCGCCCACATCGGCTCGGCGGCCGTGCCCGTACGTGTGCGGCCGCTCGGTGCCGATATCGCCCGGCTGACCCTTCCGGCGCCACTGCCGCTGCGTATCGGTGACCGCGCGGTGCTGCGCGATCCCGGTCTGCGGCGTGTGCTGGCCGGCCTGGAGGTGCTCGACCCCCAGCCACCGGACCTGCGGCGCCGGGGCGCCGCGGCACGGCGCGCGGCAGAACTCGGCGACGCTCGCGGCACTCCGGACGAGGCGGCGGAGCTACGGCGTCGGCTGCTGGTCAGGCGCGGGGAGCTGACCGCGATGGGGGTGGCCGTCCGTACCACTCCGGTCGCGGGCGACTGGCTTGCGGACCCCGCCCACTGGGCCGCTCTGAGCGCCCGGCTGACCGAACTGGTCACCGCCTATCGCTCCCAGCGGCCCATCGAGGAGGGGATGCCGGTCGAGGCCGCCCGGCACCGTCTGGGGCTGCCGGCTGTCTCTCTGGTGGAGGCACTGGTCACGCCGCCCTTGCGGATGAGCCGCGGGCGGGTGACCGCCGGGCGCGCGGCACTGCCCGCCGCGGTGGCGGACGCGGTACACCGACTCGCCGCGGAGCTCGCTCACGGGCCCTTTGCCGCGCCTCACGCCCGGCGGCTCGCCGAACTCGGCTTCGGCCGCCGCGAACTCGCCGCGGCTGTCCGCCACGGAGCGGTACTGCAACTCGCGGAGCACGTGGTGCTACTACCGGACGCCCCCCGGCTGGCGGCCGACCGGCTGAGCGAACTCGACCAGCCGTTCACCGTGGGAACGGCGAGCCGCGCCCTGAACACCGCCCGACGCGTCACCGTTCCCCTGCTGGAGCACTGCGACGGTCAGGGCATCACCGAGCTGCTTCCCGACAAGCGCCGCCGGTGCGCGCCCCTCGGTCGGCCGGCGCCGGTCACCGCATCGCCCTGAACCGCGCTGTCGTCAAGACTTGTGAATCAGCGAGCCTTTTCCAAGCCGGCGGTGCTGACCGGGAGTTGGACTGGCCCCCACCTGGTCCCCAGAAAAGATCAAGGGCCGGTCTCGGATTTCTCCGAAACCGGCCCTGATCTGCGACTGTCTCCAGTCGGGACGACAGGATTTGAACCTGCGACCCCTTGACCCCCAGTCAAGTGCGCTACCAAGCTGCGCCACGTCCCGATGCCCGCCTGACCTGGGGTTTCCCCTGGCCTAACGCGCATGAGAACAATACCGCACTCCGACCGGTGGTCACGAACCGCTTTAGCCGCCCCACGGCCAGGGACAGCCCCCAGTCGCGTGTGCTCGGCCTCCACAACCGAAGGGCTCGACACAGCGGTGTCCCACGCGCCGACCCTCCACCCCTTCGACAGCGCCGCGCCGCGCCGGGCCGGGCCGCGCCGGGCCGTCGGGTCGGCCGCATTCAGCCCACGGCATCGGAAATCGCCCGGCCGGACGGGATTACTCCGGTTCGCGCAACTCCCCTACCGCAGTGGGCGCTTCCGACCCATTGACCCTCCGGAAGCAGGGAACCTACGCTATGCGACGTACTTAAGAAAGCGCTTTCTACCCATTCGTAGCCGCCACCTGCATCGGGAGCGCCCGTGAGTAGCCGTCCACCAGAACGACCCCCCATGCACAGAAGCCGATCGCGAAGGGCCCTGACGCCCTTCACCGTCGTCCTAGCACTGCTCGCTCTCGTGCTCGGACTCGGGGTCGCCTCGCCCCCTCCCGCGGAGGCCGCGCCGTACCGTGTCCTGGTCTTCTCCAAGGTCACCAATTTCGAGCACGAGTCGATTCCGGCCGGTATCGCGGGCATCAAGAAGCTCGGTGAGGAGAACGGCTTCGAGGTGGAGGCGTCCGACGACGCCACTGTCTTCTCCGACGCGAACCTCGCGCGCTTCCAGGCGATCGTCTTCAACAACACCAACTCCACGCCGGAGTCCGGCGATCTGCTGAACACCTCCCAGCGCGCCGCGCTCCAGAAGTTCATCCGCGCGGGCGGCGGCTGGGTCGGGCTGCACGCCGCGTCCGCGAGTGAGCGTGACTGGGACTGGTACGAGGGCCTGACGGGGGCGATCTTCGACAAGCACCCCGCCATTCAGACCGGCCGCGTCAAGGTGCTCGACCAGGCGCACCCCTCCACCAAGGGACTTCCGGAGCTCTGGGAGCGTTCGGAGGAGTGGTACAACTGGCGCACCAATCCGACGGGCAAGGTCCACACGCTCGCGCAGATCAAGGTGAACGACGGCATCACCGGGCTCGACGAGGGCGTCGACCATCCGTGGTCCTGGTGCCAGAACTACGACGGCGGGCGCTCCTGGTTCACCGCCGGCGGTCATGACTCGTCCGCCTTCGAGGAGGAGAACTTCCTCAAGCACCTGCTCGGCGGCATCCAGTGGGCGGCGGGCAACAAGCCCGGCGACTGCTCCGCGAGCAAGACGGGGTCGTTCACCCGTACGCAGTTGGCGACGGACCTCTCCGACCCCTACGAACTGGCCGTGACCCCGGACCGCCGGGTGATCTACATCGAGCGCACCGGCAAGCTCCAGGTGCTCGACCAGGCGACCCGCGAGACGACCACCGCGCTCGACTTCGAGTTCAGCCGCAAGATGACGGAGCAGTCCGACGGGCTCATCGGGCTGACGCTGGATCCGGACTTCGCGGAGAACAACTGGCTCTATCTCCTGCACTCCGACAAGGAGAAGAAACAGCTGAACCTGTCGCGTTACACGCTGACGGGCAACACCGTCGACCCAGCGTCCGAGAAGCGTGTGCTGGAGTTCGCCACCGACCGCGACGAGCAGCGCGCCAACGTGCACATGGCGGGCTCGCTCGCCTTCGACAAGAACGGCGACCTGTACATCGGGACCGGTGACAACACCGACCCCTTCGTCTCGGACAACTTCACGCCGATCGACGAGCGCGCGGGCCGGCACGTCTTCGACGCGCAGCGCACCTCCGCCAACACGAACGACCTGCGCGGCAAGGTCCTGCGCATCACCCCCGAGGACGACGGCACCTACTCCGTCCCGGAGGGGAACCTCTTCGCGCCCGGTACGGAGAAGACCCGTCCCGAGATCTACGCGATGGGGCTGCGCAACGTCTTCCGTATCACCACCGATCCGAAGAGCGGAGCGCTGCTGGTCGGCGACTACGGACCGGACTCGCGCGCGGCGGACCCGAACCGCGGCCCGGAGGGCACGGTCGAGTTCAACCGCGTTCCCAAGGCGGCGAACCTCGGCTGGCCGTACTGCATCGGTGCCAACACCCCGTTCAACGACTACGACTTCGCGACCAAGGTCTCGGGTGCGAAGTTCGACTGCGCCAATCCGGTCAACGAGTCGCCGAACAACACCGGTCTGCGTGAGCTGCCGCCCGCCGTGCCGGCGACGGTGCCTTACCTGTACTCGGGCTCGCCCCAGTTCCCCGAGGTCGGCGGGGGCGGTGCGCCGATGAGCGGTCCCGTCTACGACTACGACCCCGACAACACGTCGCCGACGAAGTTCCCCGAGTACTTCGACTCGAAGTGGTTCGCCTACGACCTGGGCCAGAACTGGTTCAAGACCTTCTCCGTCCAGCAGAAGGACCAGTCGTTCAGCGACCCGCGCTTCCCGCCGGCGAAGGCGGGTGACATCCAGTCGGTCAACAAGATCTTCACCGACATGAAGTGGAACCAGCTGTTCGAGTCCGAGTTCGGGCCCGACGGCTCCATGTACGTCATCGACTTCGGGCTCGGCTCGGGCGCCGGCCGTACGGGCGTGATCAACCAGGGCACCGGCATCTACCGCGTCGACTACATCGGCGACGGCCAGTTGCCCACCGCCAGGATCACGACCACCTCCGACACCGGTCCGGGCCCCCGCAGCGTGAAGTTCTCCAGCGAGGGCTCCGGCTTGCCGGGGGGCAAGCCGGTCACCTACGCCTGGGACTTCGACGGGGACGGCACCGTCGACTCCACGAAGGCCAACCCGACCCACATCTACACCGACAAGGGCGTCTTCACCGCGCGGCTGACGGTCACCGCGTCCGACAAGCTGTCGGCGCAGGCCACCCAGGAAATCACCGTGGGCAACACGCGGCCGGTGCTCACCATCCAACAGGCCCCGGACGGCGGCATGTTCAGCCTCGGTGACACCGTGCCCTTCACGGTGAAGGTCACCGACCGCGAGGACGGCAAGGGCGCGCAGATCGACTGCGAGCGCGTCAAGGTCGAAGGGCGGCTCGGTCACGGGACCACGCTGCACGCGGTGGAGTCCAAGCAGGGCTGCTCGGGTGAGTTCACCGTCCCGACGACCGACGAGCACGCGGACCAGGACCTCTTCTACCGCGTCACCGCCAGCTACAAGGACGACGGCGGCGAGGGTGAAGGCGTTCCCGCACTGACGGGCACCGCAACATCGAATCTCAAGTCCTCCTACCGCGAAGGTGAGTTCTTCACCTCCACCGGCGGCGAGAACGGCGGTGTCACGGTGGGCGCCCGCGCCGAGGCGTCCGGCGGGAAGCGCGTCATCGAGGTCGAGCACGGCGACTGGGTCGCGTACGACCCGGTGAATCTCACCGGTGTCCAGTCCGTCACCGTCGGAGGGTCGTCGGGCGGCACCGGCGGAACCATCGAGTTCCGCAACGGCTCGCCGACCGGCCCGCTGATGGGTTCGGTGACCATTCCGAACACCGGCAACTGGACCAACTTCATCTCACCGACGACCCATCTCAGGCCGGTCGGCGGCACGGTGAAGATGTACGCGGTCTTCAGCAACCCGGACTGGAAGCCGGACGGACAGGACGTGCTGTCTCTCGACTGGCTGCACTTCAACGGCCGCGGGGTGGAGCGCAAGCCGGGCACGAACGTCACCGTCGCGACATCGGTGGAGGAGGGCGCGGCGCCGCTGGCCACGAAGCTGACCGGCACGGTGAAGCTCGCCGAGGGCCGGACGGTCGCCTCGTACCGCTGGAACTTCGGCGACAACTCCAAGCCCACGGGTGAGCAGGGCGCGAACGCCACCCACACGTACACCCGGCCGGGCGCCTACACGGCGCATCTCACGGTCACCGACGACAAGGGCGACACGACGACCGGCGCCGTCGAGATCCACGCGAAGTGAGTTCACCGAGCGACGGATCAACGCGAGCCGCATTCAAGCGAGTTGAACGAGCCGAGAGAAGAGGTCACGTGAAGGGCACACGAAGAGCGTTCCTGGGTACGGCGGCGGCGGGGCTGGCCGCGGTCGGACTGGCGTCGACGACGGCCACCGCCCACGCGGCGGAGTCCGGCCGGCATCACGACCCGCGGTGCCGGCGCCGGATCCCGCGCGGCGGCATCGGCATGCATCTGTACACCATGCGGTCCGTCCTGGCGACGGACTTCGCGGGGACGCTGGAGCAGCTGGCGGACATCGGCTACGCGACGGTCGGTGTCAGCGGGCGGTTCGGCCTCAACGCCACCCAGATCCGGCAGGTGCTGGACGATGTCGGCCTCAAGGCCGTTCTGGAGCACGTCGGTTACGCCACGGTGGCGGGCACCGGCCTCCAGCAGGCCATCGCGGACGTCCACACGCTGGGCGGCGAGTGGGTCGTCGTACCGAGCCTGCCGACCGCGATGCACACCCCCGCGGGCTACCGCGAGGCCGCGGCCGCTATGAACAGGGCGGGCCGGGTGGCGCGCGAGTCGGGTCTCGGCCCGGTGCTCTTCCACAACCACGACGCGGACCACAGGACGGTCGAGGGAGAGGTGCTGTACGACATCCTGCTCAACGAGACCGACCCCGAGTACGTGGGCTTCGAACTCGACGTCTACTGGGCGGCGAAGGGCGGTGCGGACCCGCGCCGGCTGTTCGTGGAGGAGGGCCCGCGCTTCCCGGCGCTGCACGTCAAGGACATGGCTCCGAACGGCGACTTCGCGGACGTCGGCTCGGGAGTCCTGGACTTCGCGGAGATGTTCGAGACGGCGCACCGGGGCGGCGTACGGCAGTGGCTGGTCGAGCACGACTCGCCGAAGGACCCGTTCGCCACGGCCCGTAATAGCTACCGCCATCTGTCGAGGCTGCGGTACTGAAGCCGCGGCGGCTCACCTGATGGTGTGTCACACCCCTCGACGGGCCTCACGGCCGGTCGGGGGGTGTGGTGCGTTACGGGCGCGCCGGTTCGGGGCCGGGGCGGTCGGCGGGATGGGTCCCTTGCTGCTCGGCCGGTGCTCTCAGGACGGCGCCGTGTAGCAGTGCACCAGGACCGTCCGGCCCCCACCGCTGCTCCGCCGTCGCCATCAGCGTCCATCCCTGGCGTTCGTACAGCGCCGCCGCCGACCGGTCGGACGTCACGACGTCCAGTACGGGATGCAGCCCGCGCCCACGGGCGTCGCGGACGGTCTCGGCCAGCAGGAGTGCGCCGATTCCGTGGCCTCGGGCCTTCGGTGAGACGAACAGCCGGCTCACCACCACCGCCTTCTCCGGCCCGGTGCCGGTACGGCTGCTCCAGAGGCCGGGCGCCGCGTCGTCGGGCCGGGCCGGGGAGAGGCAGACGTGCCCGACGACGACGCCGTCGAGCAGCGCCACCCAGGCGGCCGACGACTCCGCGGAGGACCCCGGCGGCGTCAGCCAACCCGCCGGATCCTGGGGCCAGTTGACCGGGTAGCCGTCGCTCTCGTGAACCTCGGCCAGTACACGGACACACGCGTCGAGGTCGGAGCTGTCGCGGCGCCTGACAGAGATGCGTTCATGGCTCACCGACGCAGCCAATCACAGGGCCGACCCGAGGACACCCGGTTATCGGGGCGGACGGGCGGACGGCGAACCGCCCCTCCCTCCGCCGGCGTGGCCGGGGCGGGAAGGGCGGCCGAGTGTGCGCCACGCGGTCTCACCGGGTGAGCGAGCCCCGGTCGGTACGGGGCACGGGCACCGTGCGACGCGGCGTACACGGGCGGTGGCGGCACTTCGACAGGTCGTGCCGCCACCGCCCGGTTTCTGGGACCGGTCCCCCGTTCAGTCCTGCGCCGACGCCGCCCCCAGCAGTTCCCTGATGTGCGTCGTCGCCTCGCGGAACTCCGGCCGGGCCAGGGTCTCCACATAGTCCCGCTCCGGCGGCAGCCCCACGTCGATGATCTCCGTGATCGTGCCGGGCCGGGGGCTCATCACGACGACCCGGTTCGCCAGGTAGACCGCCTCCGAGATGGAGTGGGTGACCAGCAGCACGGTCGTGCCGGTCTCCCGCCAGATGCGGTTGAGCTCCATGTTCATCTGCTCGCGCGTCAGCGCGTCCAGCGCGCCGAACGGCTCGTCCATCAGCAGCACCGGCGGCTGGTGCAGCAGCGCCCGGCACAGGGCCACCCGCTGCTGCATCCCGCCGGACAGCTCATGCGGATACGCGTCCTCGAAGCCGCCGAGGCCGGTCATCTTGATGAGCTCGTCCGCGCGTTCGCGTGCCAGCGCGTTCGGCATCCGGCGCATCTCCGCCTGGAGCAGGATGTTGCGCCGGGCGCTGCGCCACTCCAGCAGGGCGGCCCGCTGGAAGACGTAACCGATGTCGGGCCGGGGCCCGTCGACGCGCTCGCCGTGCAGCCGAACGTCACCGCCGGACGCCTTCAGCAGCCCGGCGACCAGCTTGAGCAGTGTCGACTTGCCGCACCCCGAGGGGCCGACGATCGCCACGAACTCGCCCATCGGCACATCGAGCGACACGTCCTGAAGGGCGGTGACGTCGCGGTCCTTCGTACGGAACCGGACCGCCACGTCGTTCAGGGAGACCGCCGCCGTGCCGTCGGCACCCGCGCCGTCCTTCGTTCCGTCGTCCTTGCTGAGACCGGTCTTGCTCACGCCATGCTCCCGGAGAGTCGCTTCCCTGGGCATCGTCATCCCTTCAGTGCCGAGCTGTCCCAGTAATCCGCCGGCGCCTTGGGGTTCTTGACGAGACCGGCCTCGGCGAAGACGTCGATGGTCTCCTGCCAGTCGGCCTCGGTGTTGAGTCCGGGGGCCTTGCCCTGGGTCGACTCGGTGTGCAGCAGCGTGATCGTCGTCGCGAACTGCTCGGTCAGTACGGCCTCCGGCGGAAGCTGCTCGGAGGCGCCCTCCATCGCGGCGACCGCGGGCTCCGGCGCCTTCTCGGCGGCGGCCCACGCCTCGCTGACCGCGGTGGCCATGCGCTTCGTCAGGTCGGCGTCCGTCTTGAGGATCTTCTGGCCGGCGATCAGGCCGTTGGAGTAGAAGTTGAGCCCGTTCTCCGAGAAGCGCAGGTACTCGACGTCCTTCTTGGCCTTGTCCGCCATGGTCGGGCCCTGGTCGCTCGCGTAACCGAGCAGCGCGTCCGTCTTGCCGGAGATCACCGCGGCGATCTTGCCCGCCGGGTCGGTGTTCTGGACCTTGACGTCGGACAGCTTGAGGTTGTTCTTCTCCAGGAAGATCGGGAACGTCTTGCTGAGCGCGTCACCGGCCGTGCCCGCGATCGTCTTGCCCTTGATGTCGGCGGGCGTCTTGATGTTCTGGTCGGCGAAGAACTGCACGGACGACGGCGTCGTCTGGAGCATCACACCGAGGCTCTTGACGTTGACGCCCTGGTCGACCCCGCTGATCACGGCGGGGGTGTCGGCCCAGCCGAAGTCGGTCTGCCCGGCGGCGGTCGCCTGCACGGTCTTCTGGGATCCCTGGCCCGCGCGGATCTCCAGGTCGATGCCGTGCTTCTCGAAGATCTTCTCCTTGACGCCGTAGTAGAACGGCGCGTGTTCGCCGTACGGGTACCAGTTGAGCGTCAGCGTCACCTTGTCGAGCTTCTTGCCGGAGTCGCTGGTGGTGGTCTTGTCGCCGTCCTCGCCGCAGGCGGTGGCGACCAGAAGAAGCGGCACGAGGCCGATCAGGAGTCTGCGGGAGTGCATGGCTGGCCCTTCTCGGAGGAGAGGTCGGGGTCGGACGTGGTCGGTCTGTCGGTCTTGCTCGGTCGATCGGACGTCACCGATAGGCCTCATCAGAACGAGGTCGTGACGTTGTTGTCCCGGCGGCTGGCGTGCCAGGGCAGGAGAAGCTTCTCGGCGATCTCGACCAGGACGAACAGGACGACGCCGATCAGTGACATGACGAGCAGGCCCGCGAAGAGCATCGGGGTGTCGAGGTTTCCGTTGGCCTGGAGGATCACGTAGCCCAGGCCCTCGTTGGCGCCGACGAACTCACCGACGACCGCGCCGGTCACCGCGAGTGTCACGGCGACCTTGAGGCCCGAGAACAGATGCGGCAGCGAGGCCGGGAAGCGGATCTTGGCGAAGGTCTGCCACGGCTTCGCCCCCATCGTCGCGGAGAGCTGGAGCATCTCCGGGTCGACCGCCTTGAGGCCGGTGACCATGGAGATCACGACCGGGAAGAAGGCGATGAGCACCGCGATCAGGACTTTCGGCGTGATGCCGAAGCCGAGCCAGACGACGAACAGCGGCGCGATGGCGATCTTCGGTACGACCTGGGCGAAGAGCAGGATCGGGTACAGGGTCTTCTCGACGGTCGACGAGTAGACCATGACGACGGCGGCGAGCACCCCGACGACGACGGCGATGACGAAGCCGAGCAACGTCTCGTAGGTGGTCACCCACGTGTGTTCCCAGATGTAACTGGTCTTGCCCGTCAGTACGTCGAGGGTCGCCCCGGGCGAGGGGACAAGATACGGCTCGACCAACTCGGCGGCAGCGACGGCCCACCACGCGACGAAGCACGCGAACAGCAGCGCGACGGGCCGCCAGCTGGTCTCGACGGCCTTGCCGAACCGCTCCCCCGCTCCTGGCCTGTTGCGTGTGGCGACTCCCGCGATCTCTTTTGTCGGTCCCGGCATGACGCTCTGGCTCACAGTCAACTCCTCGGGAATCGAGAGCGGTTGGGCACCGCTGTCCGACCCTCTGCTGTACCGGCTGCCGTACTGCCCAACGGAAGAAGCGCTTTCAGAAAGCGCTTTCTGGTAAGGTGATCGCCACGCTAATGACTGCTTGTCCGAACGGTCAATAGGTCGTCCGGAAGTTTCGGGGCCCCGTCAGGGGACCTGCCGCCACCGCGACTCGGGGGCCGTCTTGAGTGAACGGGAACCAAGTGCCCATGTGACGCTGGACGTCGTGGCCCGCCGCGCGGGCGTATCGCTGGCGACCGCGTCCAGGGCCCTGAACGGAACCGCGCGCGTCCGGGACGAACTGCGCGACCGCGTAAGGGCGGCGGCGGATTTGCTCGGTTACATCCCCAACGCACATGCCCAGGCGCTCGCCAGTTCGTCGAGCAACACGGTCGGACTGATCTGTCACGACGTCGGCGACCCGTACTTCGCCGCGATCGCCGACGGTGTGATGCGCGCTGCCGCCGAACAGGACGTCCTGGTCATGCTCGCGAGCACGTTCCGCGAACCGGCGAGGGAGATCGAGTACGTCTCCATCCTCCGCGCCCAGCGCGCCCGCGCCATCCTGCTGATCGGCTCCGGCTTCCAGGACCGCACCTGGGAACGGGCGTTGAGCGCCGAACTCGACCCGTACATCCGCGCGGGCGGCCGGGTCGCCGTCGTCAGCCGGCACCGCAGTGTGCGCGCCGACGCCGTCCTGCCCGAGAACCGCGCGGGCGCGACGGCGCTCGCCCGCGCGCTGCTGGCGCTCGGGCACCGGCGGTTCGCCGTGCTGAGCGGGCCGCCCAACCTCACCACCGTCGCGGACAGACTGGCCGGATTCCGCGAGGGGCTCGCCGAGGCGGGGATCACGCTGGAGCCCGAATGCGTCGTGGAAGGCGCGTTCACCCGCGACGGCGGCTACGCGGCCGCCCGCGAACTCCTCACCCGCCGGACCCGCCCCACCTGTGTCTTCGGCGTGACCGACGTGATGGCGGTGGGCGCGCTCGCCGCGTTCCGCGAGGCGGGCATCGACGTGCCCACCGACATCTCGCTCGCGGGCTTCGACGACATCCCGCTCGTACGGGAGTTGACTCCCCCGCTCACCACCGTCGCCCTGCCGCTGACCGCCATGGGCCAGCACGCCATCTCGCTGGCGCTGCGCGAGCCGCACGGGCAGCGTTCGCGGGTGCTCCGGGTGGGCGGCGAGGTGGTGCTGCGGGCCAGCACCGGGCCGCCGCCGGCCGAAGCCCCGCCCGAGGAGAAGCGATCCGAAGGAGAAGTGGGATGAGGGAGAGGGGCGAGATGAAGGAGGAGTTGGCCGGCATGAGGATCGACCGTGTCGAGACGTTCGCCGTCGAGCTGCCCACCCACCGCTCCTTCGGCGTCGCGGGCGGCTCCGTGGCCGTCGCGGGCACCCCGTCCGTCCGGATCCTGGTCCGGGTCGGCGCCGACGGGCTGTACGGGTGGGGCGAGGCGACACCCATTCCCGCCTGGACGTACGAGACCGCCGAGTCCATCGTGACGACCGTCGACCGCTACCTCGCCCCCGCGATCATCGGCACGCCCGTCTGGAATCTGGACGCCGTCGACACCGCCTTCGACCGCGCGGTCAACCGGGGATTCACCATCGGCGCGCCCCTCGCCAAGAGCGCCGTGGACGTGGCGCTGCACGATCTGCTGGGCCGGGCGGCGGGGGTGCCGCTCGGTGTGCTGTGGGGGCAGCGCCGGACTTCGAGCATCGAACTCGGCTGGATCGTGTCGGGCCAGTCGCCCGCCGAGGTGGGTGAGAGCGTCGCCGAGGGGCGGGCCGAGGGGTACCGCGCCTTCAAGGTCAAGGTCGGTCTGCACGACGAGGACACCGACGCGGCCGTGGTGGCCGCCGTACGCGAACACGCTCCGGACGCCCCGCTGTGGGTCGACGCCAATCAGGCGTACACCGTGCCCGTCGCGCTGCGGATGGCCCGCCGGTTCGACGCGCTCGGGGTCACCGCCTTCGAACAGCCCCTGCCCGCCAACGACATCGCGGGACTGCGGCGGCTGCGGGACCTGTCGGCCGTGCCGGTGGCGCTGGACGAGAGCCTGCGGCACCCGAGTGATCTGGCGACGTTCGTCCGGCTCGGGGCGGTCGACGTCGCGATCGCCAAGGTTCAGCGCAGCGGTGGCCTCACGCTCTCCCGGCGGCTGTGCTCGCTCGCCGAGGACTGCGGGGTCGAGCTGATGGGGTCGGGGCTCACCGAGTCGGACCTGGGGCTGGCCGCCTCGCTGCACCTGTTCGCGGCGTACGGCATCACGACACCGGTCGATCTCAACGGCCGACAGTTCATCGGCTCGCCGTACGCGGGCGAGACCGTACGGGTGGAGAACGGGACCGCTTGGGTGCCCGAAGGGCCGGGGCTCGGGGTCGAGGTGGACGAGTCGGTGGTACGCGAGTTGGCGGTCGACGTTCTGGAGCACCGTGTCTGACAACCCATCAGCCCGTGCGGGGATCGAGGACGGACCGGCCCACCCGGCGAGGCACTCGCGGCTGGTCCTGCCGCCCACCGACACGGCCCTGTCGCCGCGCACCGGCTGGACCCGCGCCCACTGGGAGTCGGTCGCCGACCAGCTGCTCGACGCGCTCCTCCCGTACGCCACGCCGGGCCGGGCGCTGTACCGGCTGCCCGGCAGGACCAGCGGGTCGGGCGAGCTCTCCGACGGACTTGAGGGTTACGCCCGGTCGTTCCTGCTCGCCGCCTTCCGGATCGCGGGGGCACGTGGAAAGGTGGACGAGGCGCTGATCGAGCGGTACGCGGCCGGACTCGCCGCCGGTACGGATCCCGGCAGCGGGGAGTCCTGGCCCCGACTGGCCGACCGTTCGCAGCAGATGGTGGAGGCCGCCTCGATCGCGATCGGGCTGCACGAGACCCGCCCGTGGATCTGGGACCGGCTGGACACGCGGGTGCGCGAGCGGGTGGCGGACTGGCTCGGGGGCTTCGTCGGCCGCCGTACGCACGACAACAACTGGCGGCTCTTCCAGGTCGTCTCGGAGCAGTTCCTCGCCTCGGTCGGGGCTCCGCACAGCCGCGCCGACATCGAGAACGGACTGGACAGGATCGAGGACTGGTACGTCGGGGACGGCTGGTACACGGACGGCGACGGGCGGAAGTTCGACTACTACAACGGCTGGGCGATGCATCTGTATCCGCTGCTCTGGTCGCGGATGGTCGCCGGTTCGGGAGCGGGTTCCGCTGTGGCGCCGGGAGTTGGGCCGGGAGCCCGGCAGGCCACGGGCTCGGTGGGCGACGACGGCGGGCGCACCGAGGTCTACCGGCGGCGGCTCGCCCGCTTCCTCACCAACCACCCGCACTTCTTCGGCGCCGACGGCGCCCCGGTCCACCAGGGTCGTTCGCTGACATACCGCTTCGCCGCCGCGGCCCCGGTGTGGATGGGTGCGCTGGCCGACTGCACCCCGCTGGCTCCGGGGCTCACCCGCCGGCTCGCCTCGGGCGCGGTGCGGCACTTCGTGGAGCGCGGGGTGCCCGACGAGCGCGGGCTGCTCACCCTCGGCTGGTACGACGCGTTCCTCCCGGTCACCCAGTCCTATTCGGGGCCCGCGTCGCCGTACTGGGCGAGCAAGGCCTTCGTCGGGCTGCTGCTGCCCGCCGACCACGCCGTCTGGACGGAGCCCGAACTGCCTTTGCCCGTCGAGGAGTCGGACCAGTACACCGCGCTGCCCGCGCCGGGCTGGCTGCTGCACGGCACCGAGCGCGACGGGATCGTACGGCTGGTCAACCACGGCAGCGACCATCAGGACCCGCAGGGGGCGGCTTCTCCCGCGAGGGAGCCGGGCGACGACGACCCGCATTACGCCGCGTTCGGCTATACGTCGGCGACGGCGCCCGACACGGCCGCCGAGGCGTGGGCCGACCGGCTCGGCAACCACCTCGCGCTGCTCGCGCCGGACGGCACCCCCAGCAGACGACGCCGGATCCACCCGGAGCGGTGCGAGGGCCGGATCGCCTCGTCCTGGTACGAGGCCGAACTGCCCGGCGAGCGAGGGCCGTTCCGGATCGCCACGACGAGTGTGCTGCACGGGGCTTGGGAGATCCGGGTGCATCAGGTCGAAGCGCCGGCGGGCTGTCCTGTCCGGGAGGGCGGTCACTCGGTGGCCGCGTCCGACGCGCCGCCGACGACCGACTCCGGTCCCGGCTGGGCGCTCGCTCGCACGGCCGCCGGTCTGAGCAGCGCGGTGGTGGGGCTGTACGGCTGGGATCCCGGACGGGCGGGAACGGTCGTCCGCCGGGAGGGCGCCAACGCCTACGGCACGTACTCCGCGACACCCTGCCTGCGGCTGGAGGGCCATCCGGGTGGGACGCACCTCCTGGTGACGCTGATCGCCCTCGCCGGGGACGCGTCGGCGGCACCGGACGCATCGGCGCTGCGCGACTCGGTCCACGTGCAAGTGGACGATGGTGCGGTGCGGTTGACCTTCGCGGACGGCGAGACCGTGCGCGTACAGCTAAATTGATCCGCCGTCCTCCCTCCGGCGTATCTGCTCGGACAGCTCGACGGCCAGCGACTTGACGGTCTCCAGGCCGGCTCTCCCCCAGTGCCGGGGCCGGGTGTCCACGACGCAGACGGTGCCGAGCGCGATACCGGTCCGGTCGATGAGCGGCACGCCCAAGTAGGAGCGCAGGCCGGTCTCGTCCACGATGGCGTTGCCCGCGAACTGCGGGAAGTCCCGTACGTCCTCCAGGACGAGCGCCTTGCGCCGTACCACCACATGGGGACAGAAGCCGTGGTCGCGGTCCCTGAAGCGTCCGGTCCCGGGGACCGGAGCGTGCAGGCCCGCGTAGAACTGCCGCTCCTCGTCTATGAAGTTGACCATCGCACGTGGCGTGCCCGCGAGTTGGGCGAGATGCAGCGCGAAGGCGTCGAAGGCCGGCTCGGACCGTTCGCCGATGCCGAGCAGGCGCAGCCGCCGTACCCGGTCGGGCGCGTCCCGGTCGACGGGGGTGAGCAGCAGCCGGCCGATGGGGTCGTACCTCACGACAACACCCCGTCGTCCGGACCGACGCCGCTCGCGACGACGGAATCGGGGACGGCGGCGGCCGGAGCGGCGGTGAGCAGGTGCTGGACGAGGGTGACCAGCGTCTGGATCCCGGAGCTGGCGATGCGCGCGTCGCATATCACGACGGGCACCTCCGGCCTGAGATCGATCGCCGCCCGTACCTCCTCGGGGTCGTAACGGAAGCTGCCGTCGAACTCGTTGACCGCGACGATGAATCCGATACCGCGCTGTTCGAAGAAGTCCACGGCGGAGAAGGAGTTCTCCAGCCGCCGTGTGTCGGCCAGGACGATCGCGCCGAGGGCGCCCCGGCAGAGTTCGTCCCACATGAACCAGAAGCGCTCCTGTCCTGGCGTGCCGAAGAGATAGAGGACATGACGCTCGTCGAGCGTTATGCGGCCGAAGTCCATGGCGACCGTGGTCGAGGTCTTCAGCTCGACACCCGTCAGATCGTCCGTCTCGGCCCCGACCTGTGTCAGCAGTTCCTCGGTGCTCAGCGGCGCGATCTCGCTGACCGCTCCCACGAATGTCGTCTTGCCCACCCCGAAGCCGCCGGCCACCAGGACCTTGAGCGCGGTGGGAAACGGGGTGGGGAAGGAGTCAGAGCTGTCGTCGTAGGCCATCGAGTACTGCCTCCAGAAGGGAACAGTCGCTGGGATTGTCGAAGTTGTGGGGTGGCCGGACCGTGACGGCGCCGCTGTCCATCAGGTCGGAGAGCAGGATCTTCGTGACGACGGCGGGCAGCCGCAGATGCCCGGCGATCTCCGCCACGGACGTCGGCCCGTGGCAGAGGGCGAGCGCCTCGCTGTGCTCGGGGCCGAGATATGTCTGGCTCATGGCTCCCGTGGCCATGACCAGCGACATCAGATCCAGCTCCGCCGTCGGGCGGGTCCGGCCGCCGCTGACCGTGTACGGGCGGATGAGCCGGCCCGCCGCGTCGTCCAGCCACGGCCCGTCCGTCGGGACCGTCACGGTCACTGCCCCGTGACGCTCGATGTGGTGCCGGCCGCCTGCCTGACCGGCGTCGCCAGATATGGCCTGACGCTCTTGACCAGCATCGCCATCTCGTAGCCGAGGACGGCGGCGTCCGCCTCGCGTCCGGCGAGTACGGCCAGGCAGGTGCCGGAACCCGCCGTCGAGACGAAGAGCAGGGTGGAGTCCAGTTCCACCACCACCTGGCGTACCTCGCTGCTGTCACCGAAGCGCGCGCCGGCGCTGCGGCCGAGCGAGTAGAGGCCGGAGGCGAGAGCGGCCATGTGGTCGGCGCTGTCCGCGTCGAGGCCGTGGACCGATCTGACGAGTCCGTCGGAGGAGAGGAGTACCGCGCTACGGGTGTACGGCACCCGCTGGACCAGACCGCTGAGCAGCCAGTCGAGGTCGGAGACGTGGCCTGTCGGCGCATCGCTCGCCATGGTGATCTACTCCTTGGGGGGGTTGTCTCGGTCTCCGCGTCGCGGATCCGGCAGTTCCGTCGCGGGGGCGGGCGCGGGTCCTGGCCCGGGGTCCCTGGCGGGCTGGGCCTCGGCGAGGCCGATGCCGCGCTGGAAGGCGGCCATCAGACCGGGATCGTGGAGGGCCTGTTCCTCGTCGCCGGGCGGTGCGGGCGCGTCCCGCAACTGGGGGACGAGGTGCTCCTGGCTGCGGCGCCTGGGCAGTTGGGGCCGGTCCATGGTGCCGCGCACGGCGCCGGGTACGGAGGGGCCGTCCGTCACCGGCAGGAACTCGGGCCGGGGCGAGGGCTGGAACCGGCCCTCCGGCGGGAACGGATCCTTCGGCCGGAACGGGTCCTCCGGCAGAAACGACTCTTCCGGCCGCGGGTGTTGATCCGGTTCGGGGGGCCGGGGCCGCGCGGTCGGGCCGGTGGGCGTGTCGGCCGGCGCGGGGCGCGAGGCGCGCTCACCTCGTACGGGCAGCGGCCGGCGCCCCGAGGCCCGCCGGTGCGACGGGCGTCGGCGGGCTTCCGCCGCCGGGCTCGCAGGGCTCACGGAGCCGGGCCCCGCCTCGTACACCGGCGCGGGTACGGACGGTGGCGCGGGCGCGGGGGGTGCCTCCCGCACCGGAGCGGGCATGGGCGTGGGCGTGGGCGCTCCGGGGGCTTGGCCGTCGGTCTGCCCCGATGCGTCTCCGTCGACACCCAGCAACGCCTGTGGCAGGACGAGTACGGCCTGGATCCCGCCGTAGATGTTGGCGTGCAGCCGGACGGCGATGCCGTGCCGCCGGGCGAGCGCCGACACCACGAACAGCCCGATCCGCCCGTCCTGGAGGAGATGGGCCACATTGACCTGGTCGGGGTCGGCGAGCAGGGCGTTCATCCGCTTCTGCTCGTCGGCGGGCATGCCGAGCCCGCGGTCCTCGACCTCGATGGCCAGTCCGGCGGTGACCTGCTGGGCGCGGAGCAGGACTTGGGTGTGCGGCGCCGAGAACAGCGTGGCGTTCTCCACGAGTTCGGCCAGCAGATGGACGACGTCGGCGACGGCGTGCCCGCGCAGGGTGCCGTTGACGGGCGGCACGAGTTTGACCCGCGGATACTGCTCGACCTCCGCGACGGCCGAGCGCAGCACCTCGGTCAGCGAGACCGGCCGGCTCCACTGGCGGCGCGAGATGGCACCGCCGAGTACGGCGAGATTCTCGGCGTGCCTGCGGATGCGGGTGGCGAGATGGTCGACCTGGAAGAGACCTTTCAGCAGATCCGGGTCCTCGACCTTGTTCTCCAGCTCGTCCAGGAGCTGGATCTCCCGGTGCACCAACGACTGGAGGCGGCGCGCGAGGTTGACGAAGACCTCGACCTTCTGTTCGTTGCCGACGCTGCTCGACAGCCGGGACGCCTGGACGACGGCGGCGATCGCGTGCTCCTGGGACCGTCCCAGTTCCTGGGCGAGCAGGTCGAGTTCGTCGCCGACGGGTGCCTTCGCCGGGGGCGGCCGGCGTGGTGGCGGGCCCTCGCCGCGGCGCAGCTGTTCCACGACGCCGCGCAGGTCCGCCTGGGCGCGGGCGCTCGACCGGCGCAGCGCGTTGGAGCGGTCGTGCACGGATCTGGCCACGCGGTCGGCACCGACGGCGGCGGCCGTTGCCGCGAGGACGCCGATCAGCACCGTACCGACGACGGCGGCCCAGATCTCGGCGGTCGGCGCCATCCCGCCGGAGCGGACGGTGACGAGCAGGGCGAGAAGGCCGCTGAGCGTGGCTATGACGGTCGGCACCACGGCGGCGCGCAGGAGTTGGGGGCGTACACCGGCTTCGGACGGCGCCGGTGCGGGAGGCTCGGGTGCGGCCGGGCCTTTGGCAGGCGACGCCTTGGCCGAGGGCGTACGGGTGCCCGGCCGGCCGTGCCGGCCGCCTTCTCGGCGATCGGGTCGCGCGGTGGGTGCGCGAAGTTGAGACATCAGCGTCCTCGGTACGTGGGGCCCCAGGCATTCGGTGTTCTGCGGCTGTGTGGTGCGGTCGTGTGGTGCGCGGTCGGCGGCGTGACGGCGGGCGGACATGCGAAAGAAGCCCAGCGTTGATCACCGAGCACACACGGTAGTTGGCGAATAGTCAGTTTCGGCGGGCAGTTGACGAAGTTGCCCACAGAGCATCCCGCTCTGGTATGAGTCATCGCACAACAGTCCGAAACAGTGCAATCGCGCTGAGGGCCGGAGCGTTGCCCACGTCTCCGGCCCTCGTCCGCCTGGCGCCTTACGGCCGCACAGCTCTCTCTCCGTCCGGCTACCCGTCGGCGAGAATCACCGAACGGGTGAGGTGGCGCGGCCGGTCGGGGTCGAGACCCCGTGCGTCGGCGAGCGCGAGCGCGAGGCGCTGGATCCGTACGAGCTCGGCCAGCGGGTCGAGTTCACCGGCCACCCACAGTCCGCCGGTCGCGCCGACCTGCTCGGCGAGGCCGTCGGGCGCGGGGCCGAGCAGCCAGGTCGCGGTGCCCTCGGTGGTGATGCTGATGGGGCCGTGCCGGTACTCCATCGCGGGGTAGGACTCCGTCCAGGCGAGGGCCGCCTCCCGCATCTTGAGCGCGCCCTCGTTGGCGAGTCCGACGGTCCAGCCCTGCCCGAGGAATGTGAACTGCGAGCAGTCGGTGACCCCTTCGGGCAGCGGCTCCGCCACGGCGCGCTCCGCGTCGGCGACGACCGATTCGGTGTGCAGGCCGAGGTGGGCGCGGAGCAGGGTGAGGGCCGTGGTGGCGAACCGGGTCTGCACGACGGACTGTTCGTCGGCGAAGTCGAGGACGACCAGGTCGTCGGCGGCCGAGCGGATCGGTGTCTCGGGGTCGGCGGTGATCGCGGTCGTCCGGGCGGCGGTGCCGCGTGCGGCCGCCAGCAGTTGAAGGACCTCGGTGGTGGTGCCGGACCGGGTCAGCGCCACGACGCGGTCGTACCGGCGGCCGGCCGGGAATTCGGAGGCGGCGAAGGCGTCGGTCTCCCCCTGTCCGGCTCCCTCCCTGAGCGCCGCGTACGCCTGGGCCATGTAGTACGAGGTGCCGCAGCCGACGACCGCCGTGCGCTCACCGGCCTCGGGGAGTCGGCCCGAGCCGAGCAGGCCGTCGGCCAGCTCCGCCGCCCGGCTCCAGCTCGCGGGCTGACTGGCCAGTTCCGTCTGGACAAAGGTCACGTCGGCTCTCCACTCTGGATCTCTCCGCTGAAATGCTTGTTTCTGCATGCTAGAGCAGAGTTTCGAGCACCTTCAAGCAAAGACCCTCGGGCTTGAAGGTGCTCGAAGGTGCTTGAATGATCCGAAGAGCGGCGAAGGAGATGCGGTGAACCGGTACGAACGGCACAACACCCTGCTCGAACTGCTCGCCGAGCGGGGCCGGTTGGACGTGGACGACGTCGCCGCCGAGCTGTCGGTGTCGGCGGCGACCGTACGCAGGGACCTCGACCATCTCGCCGAGCAGCAGTTGCTCACCCGCACGCGGGGCGGGGCGGTGGCGCACTCCGTCTCGTACGGGCTGCCACCGCGCTACAAGTCGGTGGGGCGGTCGGCGGAGAAGCAGCGCATCGGCCACGCCGCCGCCGCTCTGGTGTACCGGGGCATGGTGATCGGGCTCAACGGCGGCACGACGACGGCCGAGGTCGCGCGCGCCGTCGCCACGCGGGGCGATCTGGCCGACATGTCGAACAGGGGCGGCGAGCCGGCCGTCACCCTGGTGACCAACGCACTCAACATCGCCCATGAACTGGCCGTGCGCCCGCACATCAAGATCGTGACCACGGGCGGAGTGGCCATGCCCCAGTCGTACGAACTCGTGGGGCCGCTGGCCAGGCACATCCTGGGCGAGGTGAGTCTGGACATCGCCTTCATCGGCGCAGACGCCGTCGACGCGGAGTCGGGGGCGAGCGCGCGCAGCGAACACGAGGCGAGCATCAACGCACTGCTCGCCGAACGTGCGCGCAGGCTCGTGGTGGTGGCGGACAGTACGAAGCTGGGCACGCTGGCCTTCGCGCGGATCTGTGCGACGGAGGCCATCGGCACGCTGATCACGGACACCGGCGCCCCCGAGCAGGCGAGGCAGTTCGAGGAGCGCGGCGTGACGGTCGTCCAGGTCTGAGGCCGGTCCGTGCGCCGTACGAGGCGCACGGCACCGGCCGCGTTACGGCGCGCTCTGCGCGGAGGGCGCCGACTCGGCCGAGCCCCCGCCGGCGCTGGGACCGGTATCCGTCCTGGCCGTCGCGCCGCCTGTGCCCGTGGCCTGGTCCGACGTACCGGAGTCCGAACCCGACGCGGTCGCCGTGGCCGTGGATACGGCTGGGGCTGTGGCCGAAACCGAAGCCTTCTCCCCTGCCGGGAGCGCCTCCGGCCAGCCGCCGGCCGGCGGGACGGCGACCGAGCGCCACCACGGGGCGCCGGGGATGCTGTCGGTCAGCGTCGGCTCGTAGGACTCGCCCGGACGCGGCAGCGCGATCCGTACGCCCGCCTCCGCCGCGGCGGTGACCGTGCCCTCGCCGGGCTCGGCCCACGGGTGCGGGGCGAGGTTGAAGGTGCCCCAGTGGATCGGGAGCATCACGCCGGACGGCTCGCCCTGCTGGAGGTCGAGGTGCGCGCGCAGCCCCTCGGCGGGGGTCATGTGGATGTCCGGCCAGTATTCGCTGTAGGCGCCGATCTGGATCATCGTGGCGTCGAAGGGGCCGTGGGCGGCGCCGATGTCGCGGAAGCCGGAGAAGTAGCCGGTGTCGCCGCTGTGGTAGATGCGGTGCTCGGGTCCCGCGACGGCCCAGGACGCCCAGAGGGTGTGCTGCTGGTTGCGCAGGCCCCGGCCGCAGAAGTGCCGCGCGGGGGTGGCGGTGAAGGAGATGCCCGCCACCTCGGCCGTCTCGTTCCAGTCCAGCTCGCGCAGGCGCGCCGCGGGCACGCCCCAGTGCTCCAGGTGGGCGCCGACGCCCAGCGGTACCGCGAAGACGGTGTTCGTTGAGGCGAGCCCCTTGATCGTCGGCAGATCGAGGTGGTCGTAGTGGTCGTGCGAGATGACGACGACGTCGACCGGCCCGAGTGCGGCGAGCGAGACGGGCACGGGGTGCAGCCGCTTCGGTCCGGCGAAGGAGAAGGGGGAGCAGCGCTCGCCCCAGACCGGATCGAAGAGCACGCGTCGGCCGTCGATCTCGGCGAGGACGCTGGAGTGGCCCATCCAGGTCAGGCGCAGCCCGGAAGCGGGCGGTACGGCGAGGTCCGCGAGGGTGTCCCGGTGGACCGGGATGGGGCCGGCGGGCGCGCGCCGGGTCCGCGCCTCTTTACGGAGGTAGACCTTCGACAGCTCCACCATGGAGCCTGACGGTCTGGTTCTGGCGGTGCCCTCAGGGTTCTGGAACACACCGTCGGCGAAGTTCGGAGAGCGGTGGATCCGCTCCAGGCGTTCGCCGGCCGAGTCGGCCCCGAAGGCCTCGGACCGCATCGAGCGCAGCCGGGAGCGGAGTGAGGGTGGGGAGCCGGCGCCGTTCACTGCATCTCCTGAAGGTTCGGTTCATCCCATTATGGGCGGTTTATCGGACCGGGGTGCCACGCCGGTTGTGCCGTCCGGGGCACGCTGATGCAACGTCCGGACGATCTCGCGGATTCCCCCGCACGAGCACCGACCGGCGAAATCCGGCCACCCGGCCGCCCGGAGACGAGTCCCCCGACGGCCACCTCCGCGACCTGCCCGCCGAGGGCCCGCGAGCTCTTTGACACCCGCGCACCGGGCTCCCGATACTGACTTTCCATTCAGTTGCAGCACTCCCCCGTGGTCTGCCGTCGTGCCTGGAGGCACCAATGTCCCCCCTGATATCGCTGACCTGGTGCGACGACGTGACCGGCCGCAAGGGATATCTGGTCGTCGACCGGCTCGTGCGCGGCGTCTCCAGCGGCGGACTCCGGATGCGGGACGGCTGCTCGCTGGACGAGGTGACCGGGCTCGCCCGTGGCATGACCATGAAGGAGGCCCTGCACTACGACGACGACCCGTCGGTGCGCTACATCCCGCTCGGCGGGGCCAAGGGCGGTATCGACTGCGATCCCCGGGACCCGGCGGCGTACGGCGTCCTCGTCCGCTACCTGCGCGCCGTCCGGCCGTACATCGAGACCGTCTGGACCACGGGCGAGGACCTGGGACTGACCCAGGACCTCATCGACAGGGCCGCCGCCGACGCGGGGCTCGTCTCGACCATCCAGGCGATCCACCCGCTCCTGGACGACGAGCGGGCGGCGCGCCGGCGTCTCGCCGACGCCTTCGCCGTGGACGTCGACGGCATCGGGCTCGACGAACTCGCCGGGGGCTGCGGCGTGGCCGAGTCCGCGCTCACCGCGCTCGACCGGGCGGGGGTGCCGCACGACGGGACACGGGTCGCCGTGCAGGGGCTGGGGACGATGGGCGGGGCGACCGCGCGGTTCCTGTCCCGGGCCGGGCTCAAGATCGTGGCCGTGGCGGACGTCAAGGGGACAATCGCCTGCCCGGACGGCCTGGACGTCGAATCGCTGCTGGCCGCGCGTGACCCGTTCGGGACCGTGGACCGCGCGGCGCTGCGCCCCGGCGACCGGGAACTGCCGGGTGACGCCTGGCTGTCGGCGGAGGCCGAGATCCTGGTGCCCGCCGCCGTCTCGTACGCGATCGACACCACCAACCAGGCGCGGATCACGGCCCGTTGGATCGTCGAGGCCGCGAACATGCCCGTCCTGGCCGAGGCGGAGGAACTACTGGCGGCCCGCGGGATCACGGTGCTGCCGGACGTCGTCGTCAACTCCGCCACGAACGCCTGGTGGTGGTGGACCCTCTTCGGCGACATCGGCGCCGACGCGGACGAGGCTTTCACCCATACGCGCCGCTCCATGCGCGCGCTGACGGAGCTGACGCTGGCGCGTGCGGAGGCCGGGGGCACGACTCCGAGGGCCGCCGCGCACGCGATCGCCGCCGACCGACTGCCCCTGATCGCCGAGCGGTTCGGCCACTACCGCTGACCGGCCGGTACCGGGAGCGGCCGGTGTACAGGCCCGCGGTTTCTGTCAACCGGCTGGGGTTAGGGTTCAGTTGTGGCGAGAGTACGGCTGAGTGTGGAGGAGCGACGCGAGGACCTGCTGCGCGCCGCGATCGAGCAGATCCAGACACGGGGGGTGGCCGCCGTGCGCATCGCGGATGTCGCCGCCGTCCTCGGTGTGAGCAACGCCCTGGTGCTGTACCACTTCTCCACGAAGGAGAAGCTTCTGGCCGCCGCCTTCCGGCATGCCGCGGAGGAAGACCTGGCTCAGTTGCGGGAGTTGCTGGGCCGTCGTACCAGCGCGCTGCGCCGACTGCACGCCGCGACCCGCTGGTACGCGCCGACCGGTGAGGCCAAGGGCTGGCGGCTGTGGATCGAGGGATGGGCGGCGGCGCCGCGCGAGCCCGCGCTGCACGAGGTGGCGAGCGAACTCGACCAGCAGTGGAAGACCGCGCTCGCCGCGGTCATCACCGAGGGCGTGGACGCCGGGGAGTTCCGCTGTGCGGACCCGGTGGCGACGGCGTGGCGGCTGACCGCGCTGCTGGACGGCCTCGCGGTGCAGATGACGTCGTACGCGGGATCGCTGACCCGCGACACCCTGCTGGAGTGGTCGGACGAGGCGCTCGCGCGTGAGCTGGGCGTCGACCGGGCGGTCCTCGCCGCCGACAGCCCGTCGTAACCGGTTCTGCCGGTGACGGGCACCCGCCACCGGCCGGCGGCGCCACGGCCATACTGTGGCGGACATCCGGAATCCGGAACGAAGGTGGAGACTGTGGCGCAGCAGCAGACCGAACACCCGGACGTCGAGCGCGGTCGGTCGGAGGCGGAACCGGGGGCCGGGCCCAGCCTCGACGTGCTGGTCGTCGGCGGCAGCGGCGTGGACACCGTGGTCCGTGTCGACTCGCTTCCCGTCCCGCTCGCCGACGCGATCGGGGTCGGACCGATCCGCGAATGGCCGGGACAGACCGGCGGCAATGTGGCCCTGGGCTGTCAGGCCCTCGGACTGAACGTCAAATTCCTCGACTTCATCGGTGACGACTGGACGGGCGGTCAGGTCCGCGAGCATCTCGCGAAGGGCGGGGTGGACTTCGAAGGGCTGATCTCGCCCGCGGGCACGCGTCGCGCGGTCAATCTCGTCGAGAAGACGGGCCGCAGGATGTCCTTCTACGACGCGCGCGATCCGGAAGACCTGCGGATGCCGCGCGAGTTCTACCTGCCGCACCTTCGGCGGGCCCGCCGGGTCCATGTGTCGCTGACGAACTTCACCCGTTTCCTGCTCGACGACATCATCGAGCAGGGAGTCCCGGTCTCGACCGACCTGCACGACTGGGACGGGATGAACGCCTACCACCGGGAGTTCGCCTACCGCGCGGATCTGGTCTTCCTCAGCGCCGCCGGTGCGCGCGAGCGCATAGCCCCGGTGATGCGGGAGATCCTGCGTGAGGGCAGGGCGCAGGCGGTGGTGGCCACCGCGGGCGCCGGCGGGTCGTATCTGCTGACCCGCGAAGGCAGCCGTACGCCCCGGCCGATCCCGGCGACCGTCCCGCCCGCACCGGTGGTGGACTCCAACGGCGCGGGCGACGCGTACGTCTCCGCTTTTCTCTACGGGCAGTTGGCGGGACGGGACCTGGACGACTGCGCACGCCTCGGCGCGGTCGCGGGCGCCTACGCGTGCACGGTGGAGGGCAGCTCGTCGCCGATCGGCTCCGAGGCGCTCCTGTCGGGGGTGGCCTAGGAGCCGGTGAGCCCGAAGGGGCGTCCCGTCAGGTCTGCCTGAGCGGTTCGTACGCCTGGGCGTCGAGGCCGAACGTCCAGGCGACACCCTCCTTGGCGGTACGGGTGTTCGGCGGCACCCGCAGCCAGTAGGTGCGGCTCGTGCCGTCGGGCTCCGGGGTGGAGTTGACGACCTCGACCATCACGACGTCCTCGTCGTCGGCGAGCGCTATCCGCCACAGGATGCCGGTCTCGTCCTTGCCGATCGGCTCGGCGCCGGATTCGGCGAGATAGCGGTCGTAGCCGTAGTACTCCAGCATCACGCGGCGCAGTTCCGCGTTCTCCTCGGTGCGGATCCGCGTCGGGTCGAGCGTGGTGAGTTCGGCGAGGAAGTCGGCCGGGACCGGCATACCGCGCCACGCGTAGAGCGCGAAGCCGTCCGGGTAGGCCAGGGCCGGGCCGTCGCCGCGGTCGAGGCGTCCCGCCTCGTCGCGGTGCAGCTCCACCGGGCGTTCGCAAACAACCGTCACCTTCTCGTACGGCCACCACCAGCCGGCGTGGGCCGCCACCTCGGCGAGCCCCGCCAGGCGCTCGCCCCGGCCGTCGAACGCGGCGAGCCAGGCGGCGTCGTGCTGGCCGAGGACCGCGTCGAGCAGCAACTGACGTGTCTCGGGCAGATCTGCGGGATCCGTGGTGGGCGCGTCGGTGATGCCGGAGCGGATCCGCTCGGCGAGCGCGCGGGTGGTGTCCCACAGCCGGGCGCCGGTGACACCCCACCACTCGGCCCAGCCGGCCGGGCCCAACTCGTCGTGGATACGCCGCCGTTCCTCGGCCCACGGCTTGGTGCGCACCTCGTCACGGACCGATCTGCCCTGGTCCGTGAGGGACCGGACGGCGGTCAGTCCGGCGAGCGGCGAGTCCGCCCAGACGATCCGCTCCGGCTCGGCCAGTCCGGCCGTACGGTAGGCGAGCCGTATGCCCGCCTCGGCCTCCGGCCGGTCGGCCGCCCCTGTCGCCGCCGCGACGCCCCGCCACTTGTCCACTTGCTGCATGTCTGAAGCCCCGTCCCCTGTTGTCACTGTCCCGTGCCCTGCCCTGTCCTGCCCTGCGATTCCGCCGTGCCGTTCGCGCGTTCCGCCCATCGGTCCTCAGTCGGCGACGACGCGCACCGCTCCCGGCAGGTACTCGCGCTGACGCACCACGCGGAACCACCCCTTGGGCAGCGGGATCATCGCGTGCTCCTCGTGCACCACCCGGCCGCCCTCCGGCAGATGGAGCAGCATCGGCCCGAACTCTCCGCCGGTCTCCCGGACGAGCCTGCCGGGGCCCGTCACCGCGTGGGCGTGGCCCGTGACCTCGCCCAGTGCCAGGACGAGGCGGCCCCGCGCGTCCCTCGGCTCGCTCCGCGCCTCGGTGATGCCGGACGGCACGCTCTCCTCAGCTACGGGCACGATGAGCACGTCTCCCTGCCGGTACATGGCTCTCCCCTCGACCGGCGGCGCCGAGTGCGCCGACCTGTGAACGACGCTAGAGGGTGGGTCTGACAATCGGCTCCGCCCCCCGAACGGAGTTGTCAGTGGGGCCTGTTACAACTTCTCTCAGCATCAAGCCGATCAACGCCGACGCCCGGTGTCTGGAGCAATCGCCATGACCGTTTCGAACCACCTGCAGGAGTTGGCCGGCCTGCCCGCGTTCGACTTCCCCGACGCCGAAGCCGAACCGAAGGCGAAGCTCCCCGACGCGGGGTCGGTGGCCTGGCGTGTCGGCGTCGACGCGTACGACAGCGAGGAGGAGTGGGAGGAGGCGTTCGCCCGCTTCCTCGCCGCCGTCGACTCCACACAGGTCCGCGCGCTGATCGTGGGCGCCTGGAGCGAGGCGTACGACTCCCCGCCGGACGACCTGACGGCCGCCGTCATCGCGGCGAGCGACCGGCTTCCCTCGCTGCGGGCGCTGTTCATCGGTGACATCACGTTCGAGGAGTGCGAGATCTCCTGGATCAACCAGACGGCGATGGGCCCACTGATCAACAGCCTTCCGCAGCTCCACTCGTTCGGGGTGCGCGGCGGCCAGGAGCTGAACATGGCGGGCATCAAGCACGACGGGCTCCGTTCGCTGACCGTCGAGACGGGCGGTCTGGACGCCGGGGTCGTGCGTGACATCGGCACGGCCGATCTGCCCGCGCTCGAGCATCTGGACATCTGGCTGGGGGTTTCCTGGTACGGGGCGAACACGATCGTGGCGGACCTGGATCCGTTCCTCACCGGGGCCCGGCTGCCCGCGCTGAAGTCACTGGCCCTGCGGAACAGCGAGATCCAGGACGACATAGCCGCGGCGCTGGCGGGAGCGCCTGTCGTGGCGCGCCTGGAGACGCTCGACCTGTCGATGGGCACCCTCGGGGACGAGGGCGCGGAGGCGCTGCTCGGCGGGCAGCCGCTCACGCATCTCAAGAAGCTCGATCTGCACCATCACTATCTGAGCGAGCCGATGGAGAAGCGGCTCCGCGAGACGCTGGAACCCGCAGGGGTGGTCGTGGACCTCTCCGAGCGCGAGTCCGCGAGGGACGACGAGTCGCGCTACACGGCGGTGGCCGAATGACCGGCCCGGACGGGATCGACCACATCGAGGAGTTCCACGGGCTGCCCGTCCTGACCCTTCCGCGCGACGAGTCCCCGGCGCCGGCGACACTGCCCGAGCCCGACGCCGTCGCGTGGCGGCTGGACTGCGGGTGGGACGAGGAGTGGCCGTTCACCAGGCTGTGGCGGCGGTTCACGGATGTCGTGGACACCGAGCGTGTGCGCGCGCTGGTCATCGGGCCCTGGTGGTGCGGCGAGTACTCGGAGCTGAGACCCGTCCTGGAGCTGATCGTCGCCGACGCGGCGCGGTTCCCCGCCCTGCGCGCGCTGTTCCTGGCGGACGTGATCGGCGAGGAGTGCGAGGTGTCCTGGCTGCGGATCAACGACATCACCCCGGTGATCGAGGCGTTCCCGCTGCTGGAGGAGTTCGGGGTGCGGGGCTGCGGCGACACGTACAGGGACGGTGACCTGCGGCTGCGGCCGGTGAAACACGACCGGCTGCGGGTCCTGCGCTTCGAGTCGGGCGGCCTGCCGAGGGCCGTCGTTCGGGCCGTCGGCGCGAGCGAACTGCCCGCGCTGGAGCATCTGGAGCTGTGGCTGGGCGTGGAGGAGTACGGCGGCAACGCGACCGTCGCCGATCTGGCGGCGCTTCTCGACGGCGGCCGGTTCCCGCGTCTGCGCCATCTGGGGCTCCAGAACAGCGAGATCCAGGACGAGATCGCGGGCGCCGTGGCCTCGGCGCCGGTCGTCGCCGGGCTCCGGACGCTGGCCCTGTCCATGGGAGTGCTCACCGACGCGGGAGCCGAAGCGCTCCTCGCCGGCCAGCCGCTCACCCATCTCAAGAAGCTGGACCTGAAGCATCACTTCGTCTCGGGGCCCTGGATCGGGCGGATCGAGGATGCTCTGGGGCCGCACGGCGTGCGGCTGGAGCTGGGGTCGGCGATGGACTACAGCGCGGGTACCGACGACGACGAGTGGCGTTATGTCGCCGTCTCCGAGTAGCTCCGGGCCGCGCCCGGGGCCTGTCCTCGCGGTCGTCGGCAATCCCGCCAACCGCCGCGTCCGGCTGTTCCAGGACGCGGTCGCGGCCGCGGGCCTGCCGCCGGCGCGTGAGGTGGCCTGGCTCGATGTGCTGGGCGGGCGAGCCGAGTTCCGGTCGGGTGAGGTCGTACGGGTCGAGTCGCCGGGCGAGGACGCGGCGGTGGAGCGCCTGCTCCGTGGCACGGACGACGCCACCCGGGTGGAGGGCACGGCGCTCTGGCACGAGCGGTTCACCTCCGCCGCACGGGAGTTGGGCCGCGCCGTGAAGGAGGCGGGGGCCGCTCTCCTGGACGAGCCGGACGAGCTGGCGGTGCTCTTCGACAAGCGTCTGTGCCACGAGGTGCTGGACCTGGCCTCCGTTCCCGTGCCTCCGTCCCCGACCTCGGGTTCCCGTGCCCCGGCGGTGCGGGGCTGGGACGACGTACGCGCGCTGATGGACGCTCCGGGTATGCGCCGGGCGTTCGTCAAGCTCGCCCACGGGTCGTCGGCCTCCGGGGTGCTCGCGGTCGAGACCGCCGGTCCGGGACGGGTGCGGGCGACGACGTCGGTCGAACGCGATGCCTCCGGGCGGCTGTTCAACTCGCTGCGGGTGCGGCGACTGACCACCGAGCACGAGGTGGCGGCGATCGTCGACGCGCTGGCCCCGGACGGGCTGCATGTCGAGCGGTGGCTACCGAAGGCCACGCAGCACGGCAGGGCGGCCGATCTGCGCGTGGTGGTCGTCGCGGGCCGGGCGACGCACGCCGTCGTACGGACCAGTTCCTCGCCCATGACCAATCTGCATCTCGGTGGGGCCCGCGGCGATCTGAACGCGGCGCGGGAGGCGACCGAGGCGGCGGGAGGCGGCCGGAGTTGGGCCGCCGCCATGGAGATCTGCGAGCGGGCCGCGGCCTGCTTCCCGGGCACGCACTGCGTGGGGGTGGACCTGCTGCCCGCGACCGGCTGGCGCCGCTTCGCCGTCGGCGAGATCAACGCCTTCGGTGACCTGCTGCCGGGGCTCACCGGACTGCCGGGGAGCGGTGCGGAGGGCCTCGACACCTACGGGGCGCAGCTCGCGGCTCTGTCGGCGGGAGACCGTTGGGACACCGCGCGGACCGACGTCCGCGCCGCCGGCGCCACCGATGTCGCGGGGCGGGAGCACCATGCCCACGTCTGAGACCGGAACTGCCGCCGGGCTGCCCGACATGAGCCGTGTCGTGGGTCATGACGACCTGCTGCTGGTCACGCTCGACACGCTGCGTTTCGATGTGGCCGCCGAGCTGGCCGAGGCGGGCCGGCTGCCGAATCTCGCGCGTCATCTGCCGGGTGGCCGCTGGGAGGAGCGGCACGCTCCCGGCAGCTTCACCTACGCGTCGCACCAAGCGATGTTCGCCGGTTTCCTGCCGACGCCCGCGGCGCCGGGACCGCATCCGCGGCTGTTCGCGGCACGGTTCGAGGGGAGCGAGTCCACGGCCGACAGGACGTTCGTCTTCGACACGCCCGACCTCGTGTCGGGTCTCGCGAACGCCGGGTACCGCACGGTGTGCATCGGGGGTGTCGGCTTCTTCAACAAGCGCGGCGCGCTCGGTTCCGTACTGCCGGGTATGTTCCAGGAGAGCCACTGGGCGCCGGAGTTCGGTGTGGCGTCGCCGACGTCGTTCGAGTCGCAGGTGGCCCGCGCCGAGGAGGTCGTGGCCGAACTGCCCGCCGGTCAGCGGCTGTTCCTCTTCGTCAATGTGCCGTCGCTGCACCAGCCGAACTGGTTCCATCTGCCCGGCGCCACCCGCGCGGCGGGCGACTCGCGGGAGACGCACGCCGCCGCGCTCGAATACGTCGACCGGCACATCGGGCGGCTGTTCGCCGCGGCGAGCAGCCGGCGCCGCTGCTTCACGATCGTCTGTTCCGACCACGGCACGGCCTACGGTGACGACGGGTGGAGCGGCCATCGCCTGGGCCACGAGTCCGTCTGGACCGTGCCGTACGCCCATTTCTTCCTGGAGCCGGGGGCACTCTCATGACCGACCCGAACGACCCGACCAGCACGACCGGCACCCTCACCCGGCCGCGCCCGTACGAGAGTTACGTCTACGCGTATCCGCACAAGACGGCGTACCGCCCGCTTGCCGACCGCCCGGCGCTGAGCGCGCTGTGGGCCGGTGAACGCAAGGACGCGCTCTCGCTCTATCTGCATATTCCGTTCTGCGAGGTGCGCTGCGGCTTCTGCAATCTCTTCACGCGGATCGGCGCGCCCGACGAACTGACGACCCGTTACCTGGACGCGCTGGACCGGCAGGCGACGGCCGTCGCCGGCGCGCTCCACACGAACACCGTTCCAGGCACGGGCACGGGCACCGGCACCGGCACGGAGGCGGACTCGGTGCGCTTCGCCGCCGCGGCCTTCGGCGGTGGCACGCCCACCTTCCTCACGGCCGGCGAGCTGGAGCGGCTGTGCGACATCGCCGAGAAGCGGATGGGCGCCGATCTGCGGGCCGTCCCGCTCTCCGTCGAGACGTCGCCGTCGACCGCGACGGCCGACCGGCTGTCGGTGCTCGCCGACCGGGGGGCCACACGGCTGAGCATCGGCGTGCAGAGCTTCGTCGAGGAGGAGGCGAAGGCGGCGGTGCGCCCGCAGCGCCGCTCCGACGTCGAGGCGGCCCTCGGCCGGATCCGGGACGCGCGGATCCCGGTCCTCAACATCGACCTCATCTACGGCATCGACGGCCAGACGCCGCGGTCCTGGCGGCTCTCGCTCGACGCGGCGCTCGCCTGGCGGCCCGAGGAGCTGTATCTCTACCCGCTGTACGCAAGGCCGTTGACCCCGCTCGGCAGGCGTGCCCATCCCAGTGAGGCCGGCTGGGACGCCCAGCGGCTGGAGCTGTACCGCCAGGGCCGGGACCATCTCCTGGCCCAGGGCTACGAGCAGGTGTCGATGCGGATGTTCCGGCTGCCCGGCGCGCCGCGCGAAGGGGCGGAAGACTACGCGTGCCAGACCGACGGCATGATCGGCCTCGGCTGCGGCGCGCGGTCGTACACCTCGGAGCTGCACTACTCCTTCGACTACGCGGTCGGGATGCGCGAGATACGCACGATCATCGACGCGTACACGGTCACCGAGGACTTCTCCCACGCCGAGGTGGGGCGCGCGGTCGACGCGGACGAGGCGCGCCGGCGTCATCTGCTCCAGTCGCTGCTCCAGGCCGAGGGCATGGCGGTGGCCGACTACCGCGAGCGGTTCGGCGGCCGTCCCGAGGACGACTTCCCCACCGAGCTGGACCGTTTCGCCGACCTCGGCTGGCTCGACGCGGACGCCGGGCCCGGCCTGCTGCGGCTCTCGCCCGAGGGTCTGGCCCACTCGGACGCGCTGGGCCCGGCGCTGTTCTCCCCCGCCGTCCGGGCGGCCATGGCGTCGTACGAACTGAAGTGAGACAGACGTGGACCTGACCATCCTCTACCGCGGCCCGCTCGCCTCCTGCGACTACGACTGCCCCTACTGCCCGTTCGCCAAGCGCCGTGACAGCCCCGCCCAACTGCGCGCGGACCGCGCCGCGCTGCAGCGCTTCACGGCCTGGGCCGCCGAGCGGACCGACGACCGGCTGTCCATCCTCTTCACCCCGTGGGGCGAGGGCCTCACCCGATCCTGGTACCGGCGCGCGCTCACCGACCTGTCCCACCTCCCGCACGTCGCGCGGGTCGCCATCCAGACGAACCTCAGCTGCCGTACGGACTGGCTGAAGTCCGCGGACCCGGCCAAGGTGGCCCTGTGGTGCACGTACCACCCGGGCCAGACGCCGTACGACCGCTTCCTCACCAAGTGCCGTGAGCTGGGCGCCGCGGGCATCCGCTTCAGCGTCGGCATCGTGGGCTTCCCGGACCACCTCGACCAGGCCCGCCGCCTGCGCGCGGACCTCCCCGAGCATGTCTATCTGTGGGTCAACGCGGCGGAGGGCCGCACCTATTCGGACCCGGAGGCCACCGAATGGACGTCGGTCGACCCCCTGTTCCCGTACAGCCGCCACCCCCACCGCTCGGCCGGTCTCCCGTGCCGGACGGGCGAATCGGTGATCTCGGTGGACGGCGAAGGCACGGTCCGCCGCTGCCACTTCGTCCCGGCGGAGCTGGGCAACCTGTACGACGGCTCGTACCGCACGGCCCTGAAACCGCGCGCGTGCCCGCTCACGACTTGCGACTGCCACATCGGCTACGTCCACCTGGAGACACTGCCGCTGTACGACGTCTTCGCGGGCGGCGTCCTGGAACGGATACCGGCCGCGATGACTCGGTGACGCGTCATCGGTGACCTGGTGTCAGTGACACATCAGCGGTGACGTCGCGTCAGTGACGCATCAGCGGCAGCAGGTCCGGGCGTTTGGCGACCGTGTGGTCGCCGGAGGATTCGCCGCGGAGGCGGCGGCCGATCCAGGGGACCAGGTATTCGCGAGCCCACTGCATGTCGTCGCGGCGCACCTCCAGCGTGCCGCGCGGGGGCAGGGGCGGCCACGGCTGGTCGGGGTCGGCCGGGACGTCGAGGCCGAGGACCTGCGCCGCGCGCAGGGCCACGCGGGTGTGGCCCTCCGGGGACAGATGCAGCCGGTCACCGTCCCAGGCGCGGCGGTCCTGGACGGATCTGAGCGACCACAGGTCCAGGACCGGGCAGTCGTAGCGGTCGGCGATGGAGCGCACGTGCGCGGTGAACGTGGCTATCTTGCCGCGCAGATGGCGCAGCACCGGCACACCGCGGGTGTCGAACCCGGTCGGGACCATGACCGTGCCGACCACGCTCGTCAGGTCCGCCAGCGCGCGTTCGAAGCGTTCGGCGACGTCGTCCGGGTCGCTGCCCGGACGGATGATGTCGTTGCCGCCGGCGCAGAACGTTACGAGGTCCGGGGCGAGTTGCTTGGCGCGCGGGATCTGCTCGGCCACGATCTGGTCGAGCAGCCGTCCTCGTACGGCGAGGTTGGCGTACCGGAACGACCCGTGGTTCGGGTCGTCGACGGCCGCCCCGTCGGGTGTCCGGTCGGCGAGCAGTACGGCGAGCCGGTCCGCCCAGCCGACATAGACGCCGCCCGGTCCGGGATCGCCGACGCCCTCGGTGAAACTGTCACCGATGGCGGCGTACGACCCGAAGACAGTTCTGGTTTCTCTTCTCGAATCGTCAGCCACAGCGAAACATCTTTCACCCGCGTATGTGACCTACGCGACCGTAAGGAGGGGTTGACGCCGGTGAGAAACACCACCGGTCAAAATTCGTTCAAGCCGGAATAAGGGAAAGGCCGTTGGCCGGCACCCGGGGTGCCGGCCAACGGCCATTTCCTGTGAGGTCCAACCGGTCAGATGGAAACGCCGTGCTCGCGCAGGTACGCCAGCGGGTCGACGTCCGAGCCGTAACTCGGGCCGGTGCGGATCTCGAAGTGCAGGTGCGGACCGGTGGAGTTGCCGGTGGAACCGGAGAGACCGATCTGGTCGCCGCCGGCGACGGTCTGGCCCGCCGAGACGCCGAGCGAGGACAGGTGGGCGTACTGCGAGTACTGGCCGTCGTCGTGCTTGATGACGACCTCGTTGCCGTACGACCCGGACCAGCCGGCCGAGACGACGGTGCCGGGGCCGACCGCCTTGACGGTGGTGCCCGAAGCGGCCGCGAAGTCCACACCGGTGTGGTAGCCGCTGGACCAGCTGCCGCCGGCCGCGCGGTAGGCGGTGGTGGTGGTCGCGCCGTCGACGGGCGCGGTGTAGCCGGAGCCGCTGCTCTGCGCCGCGGGCTCGTTCGCCGAGGTGGTGTCGGCCTTCGGGGCGGGCTCGGCCGGAGCGGGCTTCGCGGGGGCGGGCTTCTTCTTCGGGGTGGCCTCGGCCGTGCCCTCGGAGGACGCCTTGCTCTTCGCGCCGATGGTGAGCTTCAGACCCGGGTGGATCAGCGACGGGTCGTCGCCGACGGCCTCACGGTTGTCCTTGTACAGCTTGTGCCAGCCGCCACCGACCTTCTGCGTCGCGGCGATCTTGGCGAGGTAGTCCCCAGCCTTGACCGAGTACGTCTTCACGGTCTTGGCGGTGGCGGCCTGCTTGGCCGTCTGCGCTGCGGGAGCGGCGTGCGCGGCGGACACGGTGCGTTCCGGCGCCACGGACGGGGCGGCCTGCTCGGCGGCGTGCGCGCCGGTGGCACCGATGAGCGGGATTGCGATGGCGGCGCCACCCGTCCCCGCGGCGACGAATCCGCGGGTGATCGGGTTGGTCCTCGGACGGCGGTGCTTACCCTTTCCGGGCATGGCGGATTCCTCTCCGGCGCCTACGAGGTGAGCTGTCGGGTTCGGGCTGGAGATGCCCGGCCGCGCCGTGACGCGACTTCACCCCAAGCCGTCCGGAAGTCCGGACCGGCGTACTACCTGGGTCCCCCGCTCCTGCCACACGTGGATGAGTGCTGGGTGGATGCGGATTCCGAACGGCGGCAGGATTCGGCGATCCGCTCGGATTGCGGTGACCGTAAGCCGGGTGGACCGACCCGTACAAGCCGTTGTTTTCCTCCGGCAATCCCATGTCGAATATCGGTCTCCACGAGTGGTCACCCTGCGTGGATTACGGATCTTCGAATTCCGTGCGCCGCCCCAATTCCCCTTCCCGGCGCCGCCACACACCGTCACGGATATGATCTGGCTCACCAGCCGAGGACGATCTACGCCCATCTCCCCCGCGACCGGGGCACGTTGGACGCCATCCCCCAATACGGACAGAAGCCGCATTCGCGAAGCGATTTCGGCGGGAACGGATGTCGTAAAGTCGGAGCGCGACAGCGTCGGCGACGAGCGCCGGCCGCAGACGCGGAGGAGCTCACGTGACGCACGAGGTGCCGCAGCCGGTCCCGCCGACCGAACCCGAACTGGCCGGTGTACGCAACTTCCGCGACGTGGGCGGTCTGCCGACCGCCGACGGACGGCGCGTACGGTACGGCCGGCTCTTCCGCAGCGGCCACCTCGCGCACGCCACGGCCGAGGACACGGCGTTCCTGACGTCACTGGATCTGCACACGGTCTTCGACTTCCGCAACGCGGCCGACCAGAAGCTGGACGGTCTGGACGTCGAGCTCATCGGCGTACGCAATGTGAACATTCCGCTCACCGACCCGGCCGACGGGACCGAGTTCTGGAAAATGGTCCGCGACGGGGATCTCGACCAGCTCCGGTCGATCCTCGCCGACGGCAAGGGCGTGGCCCGAATGTCCGCTTCGTACCGTTCGATCATTCTGGACCGCACCGCCGAGCACCGGCGGGTGCTGCACGCCCTGGCCGAGGAGAGCCTGCCCGCCCTGATGCACTGCGCGGCGGGCAAGGACAGGGCCGGGCTCTCCATCGCGGTGTCGCTGCTCGCCGTGGGCGTGGAGCGGGACGCGATCGAGACGGACTATCTGAAGTCGAACGATCCGCACCGCAGGTATCTGGTACGCCGCAGCGATCCGACGCCCGGTGGCACTTCACCGGAGGTCATGGAGCTGCTGGCGCCGCTCTTCGACGCGCGCGCCGAGTACCTCGAAACGGCCTTCACGACGATGGAGGAGACGTGGGGCAGCGTCGACCGCTATCTCACGGACGGCCTGGGACTGACGGACGAGACGCGCGAACGGCTGCGGAGCCGTCTCGTCGACGAGGGATAGGCACGGGGTCGGCCTATCGGCCCTGCGCGCCCGCCTCGAAGAGCAGGTAGAGGAAGCCGGCCAGGACATGGCCGGCCACGAGGTAGGCGAAGAGCCGGATGGCGAGGCCGCGCGGGAAGTTGCGCTCCTCGTCCATGACGGGCTTGGCGGGGGTCTCGGCGGTCGCCTCCGGCTCGCGCGCGGCGGCGGCGTCCACGGGGTTGTCGGGCACGGTGTCGGCCTCTCTGGTCTGGTTCGAAGCTGACGGCGGATCAGCGGCGGGCGGCGGGGTGGATCAGCGGGGGTGGGCCCCGCCCGGCAGGCACAGCTCGGTGGTAGGGCTGGTCAGCAGGGTGTGTACGAACAGCAGCTCGGCGCCGTCGGGGCCGGCCGCCGCCAGGCGGTGCGGTGTCATCGAGTCGAAGTGGGCACTGTCGCCCCGGTCGAGCACATGGACGGCGTCCCCGAGGCCCAGCCGGAGCCGCCCATGAAGGACATGGATCCACTCCTCCCCCGGGTGGACGCGGACGAGGTCGCCCTGCGCCCCGTAGGGCACCGTCACCCGCAGCGGCTGCATGGCGCGGCCGGAGGAGCTGCCCGCCTGGCGGTAGATCCAACCGTCGGCCTCCACCGGTTCCGCCCGAGCGGCGCGGATGACGGGATCGCGTTCGGGCGGCTCCTCGCCCAGCAGCTCGGAGACCGTCGTACCGTAGACACGCGCGAGTCCCAGCAGCATCGGCAGCGAGGGCTGGCGTCGCCCGGTCTCCAGCCGGGAGAGATGGGCCGGGGAGAGCCCGGCCCGTGCGGCGGCGGCCTCCAGGGTGAGGCCACGGCCGCGTCGCAGCTCGCGCAGCTGGGGCGCGACGTCCGGCAGGACCTCTGTCGCGGGGTCGTGCCCGCTGATGGCGGCTGGGTTGTTCATGCCTCCATTGCGCCAGGAATTTTCCTCAGAGGCAAATCTCTTGCCTCTGAGGCAAACCGCCTGTTCAACGGTTGGCGATTGCCTGCTTCACCAGTGTCCTGCCGAAGTCCCACATCAGCCCGCCGCCCTTGTGCGCGTCGTCCATGACGGCCGTGAAGGCCGTCACGAAGCGGTCGACCTCCCCTTCCCCGATGGTCAGCGGCGGAATCAGCTTGATCACTTCCAGCTCGTCCCCGGAGACCTGGGTGAGGATGCGGTGCTTCTGGAGGAGCGGCACCACGACCATCTGCGCGAAGAGACCCTTCCGGGCCGCCTGGAGCATCGTCCAGCGGCCGCGCAGTCCGATCGAGGCCGGCCTTCCGAACTCGATACCGATCATCAGCCCCCGGCCCCGCACCTCGCTCAGGAACTCGTACCGGTCGACCAGCGCCGCCAGCCGCGACCGGAGCAGATCGCCGGTCGCCCTGGCGTTGGCGACGATCCGCTCGTCCTCGATCACCGACAGGACGGCGAGTCCCGCGGCCATCGCCTGCGCGTTGGATCCGAAGCTGGCCGAGTGGACCAGCACCCGGTCCATCGAGGAGTAGACCTTCCTGAAGATCCAGTCCTTGCCGAGGGTGGCGCCGACCGGCACGTAGCCGCCGGAGAGCGCCTTGGCCACACAGACGAGGTCCGGCTCGACGCCTTCCTCGTGCTGGTACGCGTAGAAGTCCCCGGTCCTGCCGAGCCCCGTCTGCACCTCGTCGGCGATGAGCAGCGCCTTGTGCCGGTGCAGCAACTCCTGCGCCGCCCGCAGGAAGCCGGGCGGCGCAGCGTACACGCCCTTGCCCTGGATCGGCTCGACGACGAAGCCGGCGACGTCGCCGCGCTTCAACTCCCTCTCCAGCGCGTCGAGATCACCGAGTGCGAGCGCGGTGTCGGGGAGCAGCGGTGCGAATCCGTCGCGGAAGCCGGCCTCGCCGTTGACCGAGAGCGAGCCGGTGGTCAGGCCGTGGAAGGCGTGGGAGCAGTAGAGGATCCTGGGCTTCCCGGTGGTGTACCGGGCGAATTTCAGCGCGGTCTCGACGGCTTCCGTACCGCTGTTGCCGAAGAAGACCCGGTCCAGGTGCGGGCTGTGCGCGAGCAGCTTCTCGGCGAGCAGGCCGGGCAGGGGCTGGCAGTCGAAGCGGGTGAGATCGGCGAGCGAGGCGTCGAGGACGTCGTGGAGGGCCTTGCGTACGACGGGGTGGTGCCGGCCGAGGCCCATGACACCGAAGCCGGCGAGCATGTCGAGGTAGTCGTTGCCCTCGGCGTCCCAGAAGTGGGCGCCCTCTGCGCGTTCGTAGACCTTGTCGAAGCCGATGGTCCGCAGCATGCGCGGGAGTTGGTGGTTGAGGTAGGTGGTGTGCAACTCGTAGCGCTCGCCGCCGCGTTCGGCGAGGAGCTTCGCGAGGTCGAAGCCCTTGCCCCGCGCACCCGGCTCCTGATGTCCCGCCGCCCGAGGGGCACTGCCACGCCCCGTACCGCTCTCGCCGGACTCCGTCATCGTGTGTTCTCCTCCCGGAGCTGTGATCGCCGGTCAGGGCGCCGGAAGGACAGCGGCGACGGGCGCCGCCGTCCTTCCGGTTGCCGTGACGTCACGGTCCGCCGGTCTACTTGCTTCCGGAGACCGTCTCGCGAACCGCTCGCAGGGACTCCTTGAGGGAGCCCATGGTGGCGAGTACGGCCGTCGGTTCGTAACCGCAGTGCGCCATGCAGTTGGCGCAGCGCGGGTCCTTGCCCCGGCCGTACTTGTCCCAGTCGGTCTCCTCGATCAGTTCCCTGTACGTCGGGACGTACCCGTCACTCATCAGATAGCAGGGGCGCTGCCAGCCGAAGAGCGAGTAGTTGGGAATGGCCCAGGCCGTGCACGGGAAGTCGGCCTTGCCCTCCAGGAAGTCCAGGAAGAGCGGGGAGTGGTTCAGGCGCCAGCGGGCTCTGTTGCCGCCGGAGAACGCCTTCTTGAAAAGCTCCCGCGTCTGGTCGACGCCCAGGAAGTGCTCCTGGTCGGGCGCCTTCTCGTAGGCGTAGGCGGGCGAGATCATCATCTCGTCGACCTTGAGGTCGTCGTTGAGGTAGTTGAGGACCTCGATGATGGTCTGGGGGGTGTCGGTGTTGAAGAAGGTGGAGTTCGTGGTGACCCGGAAGCCGCGCTTCTTGGCCTCCTTCATCGCCTCCACGGCCTCGTCGAAGACCCCTTCCTTGGCGACGGACTCGTCGTGCCGGTCGCGCAGGCCGTCGATGTGCACGGCGAACGCGAAGTACGGCGACGGCGTGAACTTGTCCATCTTCTTGCGCATCAGCATCGCGTTGGTGCAGAGGAAGACGTACTTCTTCTTCGCCACCAACTGCCGGACGATCTCGTCGATCTGAGGGTGCATCAGCGGCTCGCCGCCTGCGATGGAGACCATCGGCGCCCCGGATTCGAGCACCGCCCCCACCGCTTGCGCCACGGGCATGCGCTGCTTCAGGACCCCGGCCGGGTGCTGGATCTTGCCGCAGCCCTCACAGGCGAGATTGCAGGCGAAGAGCGGTTCGAGCTCGACGATGAGTGGGAACTTGTCACGCCTGCGGAGTTTCTGTTCAACGAGGTACGTCCCGACCCTGATGGTCTGACGGAGCGGCATGGCCATCTAGCTCACCTCCTGGGGAGCAGCAAAGAACGGTGCCATTCAAGAAAAGCCGGAATGACGGCACGAAGGACACGGAAAGCCGATATTCCACCGCGAACCGTACCAATTCGGACTAGTTCGTGCTCCGGGGCGTCCACGACCACCCGTACGGCGGCAACCGGGCGGGCCCCGGCGCTCAGAGCGCTGAGGAGCGTGGCGGCGGACTCCATGTCCACGGCGACGGCTCCCGTGGCGCGCAGTCCGGCCCTCTCGGGGCCGCGCACCACATGGTCGGATCCGATGAGCGGGCCGGTGTGGACCGTACGTCCGGGCAGCGCCCGGGACAGCGCCAGCACGAGCAGCGCCGTCCCCGTGCAGGGCGTCGAGCCGTGGGGTCCCCGGGTCTCGTCGGCGACGATCAGGTCCCCCGGGTTCATGCCGGGGGCCAGTCCGGCACAGAATCCGGACGCGATGACGGCCGCGTCCCTGTTCCGGTCCGTCCCGAGCGCGCGCGCCGTCGCACGCTCGGCGTTCTTCGGGCCCATGCCCGTACGGAGCACGGTGACAGGACCGGCGTCGGGTGTCCGGCCACTCCGGTCGCTCCGGTCGCCCCGGCCCGTCAGCCCCCTGCGCAGCGCGCTGCGCAGGGCGACCTGCTCGATGCCGAGCGCGCAGGCGATCAGCAGCGGGGTGACGGCCGGGCCGCCGGCGCTGTCGGCGGGAGACTCCATCAGGCCCCCTTGCGGCTGTCCGCCCGGGTGTCCGGCCGTCGCTCCCCGACGCTCCTCGTCCGGCCGTCGCCCAGCCGCTCGATACGGGCCGGCGTGCGGTCCAGACGCGGCTCCCCGTTGACGTACCGGCCGAGTGCGGTGAGCGGGAACACCTGCCGGTAGAGGTGGTAGTTGATGGAGAAGTCCCACGGGAAGCCGGTGCCGGTGAAGTACGGCTCGTCCCAGGAGCCGTCCTCCCGCTGGGCCGCCGCGAGCCAGGCCACGCCGCGTTCGACGGCAGGTGTCTCGCGCCGTCCGGCGGCGAGCAGCGCGAGCAGCGCCCACGCGGTCTGCGAGGCGGTCGACGCGCCGTGCCCGATCCACTTCTCCTCGCGGTACGAGCGCAGGTCCTCGCCCCAGCCCCCGTCGTCGTTCTGTACGGATTCGAGCCAGCCGACGGCGCGGCGGATCGCGGGATGGCCGGCGGGGATCCCGGCCGCGACGAGTGCCGGTACGGCGGACCCCGTCCCGTACACGTAGTTGACGCCCCAGCGGCCGAACCAGGAGCCGTCGGCCTCCTGTTCGGTGAGCAGCCACTCGATGCCGCGCCGGGTGTCGGGGTGCTGGGCCAGGCCCTCGTACGCCAGCATCTCCACGACGTGCGCGGTGACGTCGGCCGACGGCGGGTCGATGACCTCGCCGAAGTCGCAGAACGGCAGCCGGTTCGGGAACGGGCTGACGTTGTCGGCGTCGAAGGCGCCCCAGGCGCCGTTCCTCGACTGCATGCCGAGCGTCCAGCGCGCACCGCGCTCGATGGCCGTGTCCATGCGCACGGTGTCGGGGTGGGTGACCCGGCGCAGGGCGAGGATGACCTCGGCGGTGTCGTCGATGTCGGGGTAGTTGTCGTTGTGGAACTCGAACGCCCAGCCGCCGGGGGCGAGTCCCGGCCGGCGCACGGCCCAGTCACCGGGGCGCACGATCTGCTCGTCCAGCATCCACTCGGCCGCCTTGACCAGCGCGGGGTGGTCCGGGCTCACACCCGCGTCGGCCAGGGCGATCGTGGCCAGGCAGGTGTCCCAGACCGGGGACTGGCAGGCCTCGATCATGCGCGAGCCGTCCTCGCGCCAGACGGCGAACCGGTCGAGCGATTCGAGTCCGGCGCGCATGACCGGGTGCCGGAGGTCGTAGCCGAGCAGATGCAGGGCGATGACCGAGTAGACGGCCGGGGGCTGGATACCGCCCCAACAGCCGTCGTTCTCCTGGCGTTCGACGATCCAGCGGGCCGCCGCGTTCATCGCCGTCCGGCGGACCACTCGCGGAGCGACCTTGTGGTAGAGGTGCAGCGCCTTGTCGATGCGCTGGAAGATGCCGTCCCAACTGGTCGCGGCGGCAAGGGGTTTGGCAGGGTTCGGGCGGCTCGCATCGGTGTGCAGCTCGTCCAGCGCGAAGGGCGCGGGGCGGACGGGCCGCAGGGCCGAGACGATGGTGAGCGGCACGATGGTCTGCCGGGCCCAGCAGCCGAACGAGTAGATGTTCAGCGGAAACCACTTGGGCAGGAAGATCAGTTCGGGCGGTACCTCGGGCAGGTCGTCCCATTTCCACCAGCCGAAGAGCGCGAGCCAGATCCGGGTGAAGACCCGGCTCTCGGCGATACCGCCGTGCTCCCGGATCCAGGCGGCGGCGCGCGCCATGTGCGGGTCGTCGGGTCTGTCCCCGGCGAGGCGCAGCGCGACGTATCCCTCGATGGTCGCGGAGAGTTCGCCGGGACCGCCGTAGAAGGTGGCCCAGGTCCCGTCGGCCCGCTGCTGGCCCCGGATGAAGCGACCGGCGGCCTCGGTGGTCCTCGCGTCCTGGACACCGAGGAACTGACGGAGCAGCAGATCCTCGGCGTCCATGGTCACGTTGGTCTCCAGGTCGCCCTTCCACCAGCCCTGGGCGTCCTGCCTGCCGAGCAGATGCTCGACGGATCGTGCGGTGGCACGCCGTGCGGCCTCTCCGATGTCGTTCGCGACGGGAGTGGTGTCGGACGGTTCGCTCGCCGCGGCAGCATGGGGTCCCACGGCCCCGGTGCTTCCGTCGGTCGTCGCTGTCATGGCTTCCCCTTACGTGCAGTTGGTCCTCTGCTGTGCTGGGGTCTCCGTCGTCCGGCGGATCGGTCACGACCCGCCGAACGGCGACTACGGAGGCTTGTGGTGCGTCAGCCTCCGGTGAGCGTGGATATGCGAATGGCGATGGTGATCATCTCTTTCGTACGACGACGAAGTCCGCGAGCGCGGTGAACTGCGCGCGGACACGTTCGGGCATGTCGACGCGGCTCAGGGCCTCGATGGCGACGGTGTGCTGCCTGCGGGCCTCCTGGGAGGTCCACTCCCGGCCGCCGGCCTCGTCGATGAGCGCGGCCCTGGTCGCGAACTCCTCCTCCGAGAAGCTGTCGAAGTCGTTGCTCTTGGCGTCGGCGGCCAGGAGTTCGGCGAGCTGTTCCGACGCCGGGCCTCCCGCGGCGAGCGCGGCGACGACCGGCAGGGACTTCTTGCGCTGCCGCAGATCGCTCCACGTCTGCTTGCCGGTGGCCCCGGGGTCGCCCCAGATGCCGAGCAGGTCGTCGACGGCCTGGAAGGCGAGGCCGAGGTGGTGGCCGTACGACTCCAGGATGTCGGCCGTCCGGTCGTCCGCCCCGCCGAGGACGGCGCCGATGGAGACGGCGCAGGCGATCAGCGCGCCCGTCTTGTTGCCCTCCATCTCCAGGCACTCCTCGACGGTGACCCGCTCGCGGTGCTCGAAGGAGATGTCCTGCGCCTGGCCGTCGATCAGTTTGCGGCTGGCCGTGGTGAGGCGGCGGGTGGCCCGGCCTGCCTCGACGGTGCCGATCTCCAGCAGGACCTCGTTGGCGAGCGCGAAGAGCGCGTCACCGACGAGGATCGCCTGGGCGGGGCCGTGGACCTTCCAGACGGTGTCGCGGTGGCGGCGCTGTTCGTCGCCGTCCATCAGGTCGTCGTGCAGCAGCGAGAAGTTGTGCACCAGTTCCACGGCGACGGCGCCGGGAACACCCGTCTCGGGCGGTGATCCCGCCGCCTCGGCGGACAGCAGGGAGAGCGCGGGACGTACGGCCTTGCCGCCGTCACCGTCCGCGGGCCGGCCCTCGGCGTCGATCCAGCCGAAGTGGTAGGCGGCGACGGTGTCCATCGGCGGGGCGAGCCGGCCGACGGCGGCCCGCAGCACGGGGGTTGACAGGGCACGGCCGCGCTCCAGCAGAGCGAAGACGTCCGCGGTGTCGACAGCCGGATTGGCCGGGGGCACAGTCGGCACGGTCTCTCCTCTATTCGCAGTACTCATGGGTCCCGTACGCGTCGTCGCCGTACTCGTCCTCGTCGCGCCCGTCCCGGCGGCGTCCTGTCTCACGCGGCCTCCCGCAGCGGATGCCGGTGGGTGCGGCCGAGTTCGGACAGGGCCTCGCCCGCCGCGCTGAAACCGCTGCGGACCGCACCTTCCATGGTCGCGGGCCAGCCGGTCGCGGTCCACGCGCCCGCCAGGAAGAGACCGGCCGCCCGGGTGCGGGCGGCGGGGCGCAGACGTCCCACGCCAGGTGTCGGGGCGAAGGTGGCAGTCCGCTCCCGTGTCACGAAGAAATCCCGCACCTCGGCGCTTCTCGCGGCCGGGAGGAGACGTTTCAGCTCGGGCAGATAGCGCTCGCGCAGTTCGGCGACGGGCAGGTCGATCTCGTCCGTGACGGCCGACTGCGACAGCGCCACGTACTGCCCCTCCTTCAGGCCCGAGGCTTCGGTGCGGTCGAAGACCCACTGCACGGGGGTGCCGAGTGCGGCGAAGAAGGGGCGGCGCAGCACCTGGCGGTCGTAGACGACATGCACGTTGAGGATCGGCGACGTACCGATGTCGAGGAGCCGGCCGGGCTGGTCGAGCGCGCCGTCGGGCAGCAGCGCGTGCGTCTCGCGCTGCGGTACGGCGAGGATCACCGTGTCCGCCTCGATGCGCTCCCCCGGTACGTCGACGCTCCAGCGCCCACCCTCGGCGCGCGTCACGGCCGTGACGCGGGTGCGCAGTTCGGTGCGTACGCCGGCGGCGTCGAGTGCCTTGCGGGAGAGCGTGTCGTGCAACTCGCCCAGTGGTACCCGTGCCCAGCCGATGTCGGCGGCGCCCCGCTCGGAGAGCAGTCCGGTCTTGAAGACCATCGCGGCCAGGCCCATGGAGGCCTGTTCGGCGCGGACGTTGAGGGTGGCGACGCAGACGAGGTTCCACAGGGCCTCGACGGCGCGCGGCGACTGGCCGTGCCGGCGGAGCCAGGTCGCGAAGTCGATGCCGTCGAGCGCCGGGTCGGCGGGGTCGAGCGCCTTGAGGGCGAGCGCGGCACGTCCCACGGACGCCTTCTCGGCGAGCGAGAGGTGCGGGTAGGCGGCGAGCCCTCCGGCGAGGTGCAGCGGTACGGGCAGTGCGTCGCGGCGCAGCCGTCCGACGCGGGGCCGGTCCGCGCGTCCCACGTCCAGTACGGGGACGTCGAGCCTGTCCTGGACGGGCGCGAGGGCGGCGCCGTCGACGCGGTCGAGGAGCCAGCGGTAGGCCGTGCAGCAGCGCAGGTACACATGCTGGCCGTTGTCGACGGTCAACTCGCCGCGGGTGAAGGAGAAAGCGAGACCGCCGAGGCGGGGGCGCCCTTCGACGAGCGTCACACGCACTCCGGCGTCGGCGAGCTGGAGTGCGGCGGTGACCCCGGCGATGCCGCCGCCGACGACGACCGCGTGGCGGGAGGCGGCGCTGTCCGTTGTTGTCATGCGCCCTCCCCCGCGACTGTCGCAGTCAGGGACGCGTCCGGTGTACGGAGGGTTGATCCTGCGGCCGTGATGTCGATGCCGACGCGCGGGAAGGCGCGGGTGCCGGTGCCCTGCGGGACTGTCACGGGCGCCTCCTGACGCTCTGCCGGGAGATGCTCCTGGCGTCGAGACCGGAGAGGCCGCGCACGGCGACGTACGCCTTCTCGCGTCCCGGCAGTGAGACCCGGCCGCGCAGGACGGCCTCGGGGTCGCGTTCGATGCGGTCGAGCAGCCGGCGGTAGATGCCCGCCATGGCGGCGACGCAGGCGCCGCTGCGCCGGTCGAGCATGGGCAGCAGCCGGTAGCCCTCGGCGAAGAGGGCGCGGGCCCGTCTGACCTCGAAGTGGATGAGCCCGGTGAAGTCGGCGCCGGCGGGCGGGACGGCGGTGTCGAAGCCTGCCGAGCAGCCGAACTTGGCGAGGTCGTCGGCGGGCAGGTACGTGCGGCCGTTCCCCGCGTCCTCGCGTACGTCGCGCAGGATGTTGGTGAGCTGGAGGGCGAGGCCCAGGGTGTCGGCGTACTCGGGCGCGCGCTCGGTGCCGGTCGCGGCGGGGTCGGTGCCGAACACACCGAGGGAGAGTCTGCCGATGGCTCCGGCGACGCAGCGGCAGTAGATCTTGAGGTCGTCCCACGTCTCGTACGTCTCGCCCTTGACGTCCATGAGGACGCCGTCGATCAGTTCGTCGAGCCCGCCGAGCGGGAGCGCGAGGCGACGGGTCGCGTCGGAGAGCGCGACGGCGACGGGGTCGGTGTCGTCCTCCTCGACACGGCCCTGTCTGATCCGTCCGAGGAGGGCGCGGGTGTCCTCGAGCCTCGACTGCTTGGCACCGGGCTCCAGCGTGCCGTCGCCGATGTCGTCGACGCGCCGCGAGAACGCGTAGAGCGCCGACATGGCCTGCCGCTTCTCGGCGGGCAGCAGCCGGATGCCGTAGGCGAAATTACGGGCCTGCTGCCCGGTGACGGCCTCGCAGTAGCTGTACGCGGCCAGTACCGGTGCCGACACGGGGGTCTGTTCCTCCACGATCCGGCTCACCCCTTTCTGTGCGTTTTCCGCAGGACTGCTCCCACTTCACGCAGCAGACGTGGTGTGGTGGCTTTGGGCGGTCCGGGCAGTACATCGTGTCCCACGGCGGCCACCGAGGAGAGGGCGGCGCGCCCCCCGCCGACGAATCCGGCGAGGAGCAGCCGGAGCCTGCCGCGGACGCTGTGGACCAACGGCCCTCCCTCGTCGAGGAGTTGGCCGGCGCGCTCGGCCTCGAAGGCGATCAGGCTCCGTACGGAGGCGCTCGCTGTCGGCGCGGCGAGGTCCGCCTCGGTGACATGGAACCGCTTCATGTCGTCCGCGGGCAGATAGACACGGTCGTCGGCCAGGTCCTCGGCGACGTCCTGGATGTGCTCGACGATCTGGAGCGCGGTGCAGACGGCGTCGGAGCGGCGCACGCGTTCGGGGCTGGCGGTGCCGGTGATGGCGAGGACGAGCCGGCCGACGGGGTTGGCGGAGAGTTGGCAGTACGCGAGCAGGTCGTCGTAGGTGCCGTAGCGCCGTACGGACTGGTCCTGGCGGTTGGCCTCGATCAGATCGAGGAACGGCTCGGGAGTGAGCGAGTGGCGCCGGACGGTGGGGACGATGCCCCGCAGCAGCGGGTGGCCGGGGGCCGGGCCCGCCGGGTCGAACACGCGGCCCAGGTCGGCCTCGAAGGCGTCCAGCATGGCGAGCCTGTCGTCCGTGCGCGCGGGGTCGAGGCCGAGGTGGCGGGCGTCGGCGCCGCCGGGTGCGAGGTCGCCGTCGCCGATGTCGTCGACGAGGCGGGCGTAGCCGTAGACGGCCATGAGGTCCTCGCGCCAGGCGCGGGGCAGGAAGAAGGGGGCGACCGGGAAGTTCTCACCGGAGGCCTTGTCGAGGGTGGCACGCGCGGAGCTGTCGACCTGGTTCTGGGGGGCGCCCGTCACTGCGGACCGCCTACTGCGGGGACGGCGCGACCCTCGCGGAGCTGGAGATCAACCGTCATTGCCGTCACGTCTCCCGTTCTACACTGCCGACCCAAACATCCCATTTCGGACACGCCGCGCGGCCTGACCACGGGGATGCCGCCGATCTGGCGGACCCTCGACGGGTCAGCCGGGGCTTACGGACGTATCGCCGCTCTTGCCACGAATCAGCACCGCTACAGCTTACGTTGTACAACGCCCACGGCCGCGCCGGGGGACCTCGCCCACAACGAGAACGCGGCGGGCCACCTCAACCTTCCGCAGCGGCGCGGGACTTGACGGAAGTTTGACTGTTCACGGGCTGTTGGCGGCCCCGGGCGGTGCCGATCACCGGCCGGGGGCAACGGTCGAGGGCCCCGCCCGAAGGGGACTTCACACAGTCTCGCCACATGATCCACCCACGGTCCGCTCACGAACCCCGGGGGCGGTCCCGGGGCACCAGGAGACCGGCGACGATCGTGTCGGTCGTGCGCCCGATCACGGCGTCCCGGTCCGCGGCCGGGAGTCGGCCCATCGGCCCGTCGAGAAGGAGCATCGCGAGACCGTGCGCCGTCGACCAGGCGGCGGCCTCGGCGCCGGGACGGTTCTGGGCGGGCATGCGTCCGGTGGCGACCAGTTCGTCCAGCGCCTGGCTCAGCAGGTTGTACGAGCGGTACTGGGGGTTGTCTGCGGGCGGTGTCACACCACCCCATCCGGTGTCCTCGCCGGCGCCCGGCATCGAATGGGAGAAGGCCGTACGGAAGAGGCCGGGGTGCTCCAGGGCGAAGCCCACGTAGCCCCGGCCGATCGCCGCCAGGCGCTGCTCGGCGGCGGCCCCGGGGTGGTCGCCCGGAGGCAGAGAGGCCGCGACCCGCTCCATGGCGTCCGCGAGCAGCTGCTGCGCTTGGATCTTGACCGCGAAGAGCAGATCGCCCTGTCCGGCGAAGTGCCGGTAGGCGGCGGTGGGCGAGACGCCGGCGCGGCGGGCCGCCTCACGCAGGACCACCTTCGCCGGGCCCCCGTCGGTCGCCAGCTCCACTCCGGCGGTGATCAGCGCGTTGCGCAGGTCGCCGTGGTGATAGCCGGCCTTGGCCCCCTGGTTCGCCCGGTTGGTCTCCATGCCTTCATCCTGCCCGATGTTGACACCATTAACATCCCCTGCCAGAGTCAGTGTTGACGCCGTTAACATTCGGAGATGGGGGATCCCGTGCTGTCCAAGATCGCTGAGCTGGCCCTGAAGAGGTCGCGGCTCCTACTCGTACTGGCGACCGTCGCCGTGGTCGCCATGGGCGCGCTCGGCGCGGGCGCCTTCGGCAAGCTGCTCGGCGGCGGATTCGACGACCCCGACGCCCAGTCCTCACGCGCCGCCGTCCGGATCGACGACAAGTTCGGGGGCGAGACCAATCTGCTGTTCCTGGTCGGCCCGGAAGGAACGGGTCGGCAGGGGCCCGGCTCCCCCGCCGTCGACGAACGGGGCCGCTCCATCACGGACGGCCTCAAGAACGACGCCGGCGTGAGCAACGTCGTCTCGTACTGGGACACCAAGAGCCCGCGGCTGATCTCCGAGAACGGCGGCGAAGCGCTGATCGCCCTCCATGTGAAGGGGGACGAGACCGAGCGCGGCGAACGCGCCGAGCGGCTCATCGACCGCTACACGGGCGAGCGCGACGGGGTCGAGGTCCGGGCCGGCGGCGAGAGCGCCGTGAGCATCGACGTCAGCTCACAGGTCTCCGGCGACCTGGCCGTGGCCGAGGCGATCGCCGTACCGGTGACGCTCCTGCTGCTGGTCCTCGCCTTCGGCAGCCTGGTGGCCGCGATGCTGCCCCTGGTCATCGGGCTGATCGCGATCGTCGGTACGTTCGCGCTGCTCTTCGTCCTCGGCAGCGTGACCGAGGTGTCGGTCTTCGCGATCAACCTCACGACCGCGCTCGGTCTGGGCCTCGGCATCGACTACGCGCTCCTCCTCGTGAGCCGCTTCCGTGAACAGCTCACCGCGGGCGAGGAGGTCCCCGAGGCGCTGCGCACCACGGTACGGACGGCGGGACGCACGATCCTGTTCTCGGCCGCGACCGTCGCCGCCGCGCTCGCCGCGCTGCTCGTCTTCCCGCCGTTCTTCCTGCGGTCCTTCGCCTACGCGGGGATCGGCGTGGTCGTGATCGCGGTCGTCGCCGCCCTGTTCGTGGTGCCGCCGCTGCTGGCCGTGCTGGGCCACCGGGTCAACAAGGGGCGGCTGCCGTGGGCGAAGACGGTACGCCGCTCGGACGCGCCGTTCTGGGGACGGCTCGCCGCGCTCGTCATGCGCCGGCCCGCCCTCACCGCCCTGCCCGTGCTCGCCGTGCTGCTGCTCGTCGCGAGCCCGCTGCTGGGGGTCACGTTCGGCACGCCCGACGAGCGGGTGCTGCCCGAGGACGCCGCGGGCCGCCAGGTCGCGACGGCCGTCCAGAACGACTTCCCCACCGACGAGGCGGGCGCCGTCCAGATCGTCAGCACCTCGGCCGTCGCGGCGGCGCCGCTGGCGGCGTACGCGGGTGAACTGTCCCGGCTGGACGGTGTCGTACGCGTCGACGCCTCCACCGGCACCTACACCGACGGACGGAGCGAGCGGCCGGGCCCGGCCGGCGCGGGCCTCGCCCGGCCGGACGCGCAGCGCCTCGCCGTCGTCACCGACACCGCGCCCAAGTCCGGCGCCGCCCAGGACCTGGTGGCGGACATCCGCGCCGTGGACCGGCCCGCGGGCACCGAGATGCTGGTCGGCGGCACGGACGCGACGCTGGTCGACTCCCGGCAGTCCATCGGTGACCGGCTGCCCCTGGCGATCGGGCTGTTCCTCGTGACGACCTTCGTGCTGCTGTTCCTGTTCACCGGCAGCGTCGTCCAGCCGCTGCGCGCACTGCTGCTCAACGCGATCAGCCTGTCGGCCGCGATCGGCGCGATGGTGTGGATCTTCCAGGACGGCCATCTGTCGTCGCTGCTGGGCTTCACCCCGCAGCCGATGGACACCTCGATGACCGTGCTGCTGTTCTGCGTCGCCTTCGGCCTGTCCATGGACTACGAGGTGTTCGTGACCAGCCGGATGAAGGAGCTGCACGACGCGGGCGCGGACCGGACGACGACCGTCACCCAGGGCCTGGCCCGCACCGGGCGGATCGTCAGCATGGCCGCCGGGCTGCTGGCCGTGAGCTTCTTCGCCTTCGGGACGAGCCAGATCAGCTTCCTCCAGATGTTCGGCATCGGCAGCGGTCTGGCGATCGTCATCGACGCGGTGGCGGTGCGCGGCGTTCTCGTACCGGCCGCGATGCGGCTGCTCGGGCGCGGCGCCTGGTACGCGCCGTCCGCGCTGCGCACGCTGCACGGGAAGGTGGGCCTCGCCGAGGAGCCGGCCCCGGCCGCCACCGCCGAACCGGACCGTACCCCGGCCGGCGTCTGAGGGCCCGTACGCAGCGAAGCGGCCCCCGCCGGATCGATTCCGGCGGGGGCCGCTTCGCTGTGCGTGTCGGGTGGCGAGCGTCGAGGCGGTACGTGTCGGGTGCTCGAACTCCCTTGGGGATCCGGCTACTTGCCGGTCTCCTTCTCGTACGCCTTGAGCACCTCGTCCGTCGGGCCGTCCATCAGGAGCTCGCCCCTCTCCAGCCACAGCACCCGGTCGCAGGTGTCCCTGATCGACTTGTTGCTGTGACTGACCAGGAAGACGGTGCCCGCCTCCTTGCGCAGCTCGCGGATCCGCGCCTCGGAGCGGATCTGGAACTTGCGGTCACCGGTGGCCAGCGCCTCGTCGATCATGAGGACGTCGTGGTCCTTGGCCGCCGCGATGGAGAAGCGGAGCCGGGCGGCCATACCGGAGGAGTACGTACGCATCGGCAGGGTGATGAAGTCGCCCTTCTCGTTGATGCCGGAGAAGTCGACGATGGACTGGTAGCGATCACGTACCTGCTCGCGCGTCATTCCCATGGCCAGACCGCCCAGGATGACGTTGCGCTCGCCGGTGAGATCGTTCATCAGCGCGGCGTTGACACCGAGCAGCGAGGGCTGACCGTCGGTGAACACCTTGCCGTGCTCCGTGGGCAGCAGCCCCGCGATGGCGCGCAGCAGGGTCGACTTCCCGGAGCCGTTGGTACCGATCAGACCGATCGCCTCACCGCGGTACGCGGTGAAGGTGACCCCCCTGACGGCGTGGACCTTACGGACTCCGCGCGACTCGCCCTTCTCGCGCCTGAGTATGCGGCTCAGCGCCGCGGTCGCGCTGCCCTTGCCACCGCCGCCGCCGTTGACGCGGTACACGATGTGCACGTCGTCGGCGATGACGGTGGGGACGCGTCCCTGCTTGTCGAGGTCAGCCACGGCCGTATCGTTCCTCAGCCTTCCAGAAGTACACAAAGCCCGCGATGCCGACGAGCAGCGACCAGGCGAGACCCGAGGCCCACACGTGCTGGGGCAGGTTCTCGGAGCCGTAACCGTCGATCAGCGCGAAGCGGATGAGGTCCATGTAGATGGCGGCGGGGTTGTACTGGAGTACGTCGACGATCCAGCTCGGCCAGTTCGGCTTGTTGGCGAGCATCAGCGGGATGGAGAACATCACGCCCGACGCGTACATCCAGGTCCGCATGATGAACGGCATGAGCTGGGCGAGGTCGGGCGTCTTGCTGCCCAGCCGCGCCATGATCAGCGCCAGACCGGTGTTGAAGAAGAACTGGAGCACCAGCACCGGCAGTACCAGCAGCCAGGACAGGCCCGGCAGGCTCCCGAAGGCGACCACCACGGTCAGCAGCACGATCATGGAGAACATCAGCTGCTGGAGCTGCTGGAGCGCGAAGGAGATGGGCAGCGAGGCGCGCGGGAAGTGCAGGGCGCGCACCAGCCCGAGGTTGCCCGAGATCGACTTCACGCCCGCCATCACGGACGTCTGTGTGAAGGCGAACACGAACACGCCCGTCACCAGGAACGGGATGTAGACGCGGATCTCCATCCCGCGGCCGGCGTTCAGGATCAGCCCGAAGATCAGGAAGTAGACGAAGGCGTTGAGAAGTGGGGTCGCCACCTGCCAGAGCTGACCGAGTTTCGCCTGGCTGTACTGGGCCGTGAGCTTCGCCTGGGAGAAGGCGAAGATGAAGTGGCGCCGGCCCCACAGCTTGCGGATGTACTCGGCCAGTCCCGGACGGGCACCGCTCACCGACAGGCCGTACTTGGCGGCCAGTTCGGTCGAGGACAGACCGTCGTCGGGTGACGGCGGGGCGCTCATGGCGATCGCGCCGTCATGGGTTGTGTCACTCACAAGTTGAAACTTTCGTGTTCAAGATGCGCAGCCGGTCGGGCACAGACGTGGACAGCCGGGGCCCGGAGGTAAACCCCGATGCTCTCAGAGCCGAGCCTGTCAGATGACAGGCGGTCGGCCCAGTCGGGTCAGCCGCCACACCGTACGCCACTTCATGGGCCTGCGTGGACCGCAGGGAGTCGTCCAGCCTTCCCGGAAACCACCGAACCATGCCTTCAGCGCGGGAACGGTCGGACGGCGGGCGAGGGTGAGCAGGATCCAGACGCCGAGATAGACGGGTACGACGGGCGCGGGCAGGTTGCGGCGCGCCAGCCAGACCCGGTTACGGGCCACCATGCGGTGGTAGACCGCGTGCCGCGACGGCGGCATCGTGGGGTGGAAGAGGACCATGTCGGAGCGGTAGTCGATCATCCAGCCCGCGTCCAGCGCCCGCCAGGCGAGGTCGGTCTCCTCGTGCGCGTAGAAGAAGTCGCCGGGCAGGGCGCCGACCTCGGCGATGACCTTCGTACGGACGGCGTTGGCGCCGCCCAGGAAGGTCGTCACGCGGGACGACCGCAGGGGGTCGGAGGCGCGCAGCCGGGGGACGTGGCGGCGCTGTGTGAGACCGGTCTCGGGGTCGGCGATCCGGAAGCTGACGATGCCGAGGACCGGGTCGGCGGCGAACGCCGCGCGGACCAGCTCGGCGGTGTCGGTGCCGGGCAGCAGCCCGTCGTCGTCGAGGAAGAGCAGGACGTCCACGTCGCCGCCGGAGGGGCCGAAGGCCTCGATGCCGACGTTGCGGCCACCGGGGATGCCGAGGTTCTCGGGCAGCTCGATGGTCCGTACGCCGTCGGGCACGTCGCCGACCGGGGCGCCGTTGCCGACGACGACGACGTCGATCGGGTCGCCGTCCTGCTTGGCGACGGAGTCGATGAGGGCCCGGAGGTCGTCGGGGCGGTTGCCCATGGTGATGATCACCGCGCCGAGCCGCATGTCACTCACCTCAGCCTGCTGGAGGCGAGGATCGACACGAGGTGCAGCAGCGTCTGCACGACGGCGATACCGGCCAGCACGGCGACGCCGAGCCGGGAGAAGAACAGGTCGTCCCGGACCGCGTCCAGGATCGCCAGGAGCAGGATCAGCAGCGACGCCTCGATACCGAGGATGAGGCGGTGGAACTTCAGCGCCCCGGCGGCCCTGCGGGCCAGCGCCATGCCGGACGAGCGCGGCTCGGACGCCGTCTCCTTGACCGGCGGCAGGCCCTGCTGATGACGGGCGACACCGACGAGGTCGGTCTCGGCCTTGATCAGGATCGCGCCGAGGGCGGCGAGGGTGCCGAGGAAGGCCCAGAGCCAGTCGATCCGCCCGGTGCCCCACACGTCGGCGGCGCGCAGTCCGAAGCCGAGCAGCACGGCGGCGTCGCACAGGTACGCGGCGACCCGGTCCATGTAGACGCCGGTCATCGAGTACTGCTTCTTCCAGCGGGCGATCTCGCCGTCGACGCAGTCCAGCAGCAGATAGAGCTGGACCATCACCACACCGAGCACCGCGCCCGTGATGCCGGGCACCAGGAGGGCGGGGGCCGCGAGGACAGCCGCGGCGGTCATCACGTAGGTCACCTGGTTGGGCGTGACCCGCGTGTTCACCAGGTGCCGGTCGATGCGCAGGGAGACCTCGCGCATGTAGAGCCGGCCCCCCCAGTGCTCGCCGCTCCGCCGGTCCTTGACACCCGGGGGGTGAACGACCGGGCGTAGTTCAGCTACCGATGGCTTTTGCATAGTCGACGTAGGCGTCCTTGATCTGGTCCGGGGACAGGTTGAGGTGCTCCAGGATCGTGAAGCGTCCCGGACGGGTCTGCGGTGCGTAATCCACGGCCCGGACGAATTCGTCCAGGCTGAAACCGATCTCGGCCGGCAGCACCGGCAGCCCGTGTCGGCGCAGTACTTCGGCGATGAGCTGGGACTGCGCGTGCGCGCCGCGCAGATGCATCGCGAAGGCGGCGCCCATCCCGACCTGCTCGCCGTGGCTCGCCGCCCTCTTGGGGAAGATCAGATCGAAGGCGTGGCTGATCTCGTGGCAGGCGCCGGACGACGGGCGTGAGTCGCCGCTGATCGACATGGCGATACCCGTGAGGACGAGCGCCTCGGCCAGGACGGTCAGGAACTCGTCGTCGCCGACGGTGCCGGGGTGGCGCAGGACGGCCTCACCGGCGGTACGGCCCATGGCGGCGGCCAGTCCGTCCACGGGCTCGCCGTTGATCGCGTGGGACAGTTCCCAGTCGGCGATGGCGGAGATGTTGGAGAGTGCGTCACCGACGCCGGAGCGGACGAAGCGGTCCGGGGCATCGCGGACGACATCGAGGTCGACGACGATCGCGATGGGGGTCGGGACGCCGTACGAGCCACGGCCGTTGTCGTTGTCCAGGGTGGAGATCGGCGAGCAGATGCCGTCGTGCGAGAGGTTGGTGGCGACGGCCACCATCGGCAGGCCCACGCGGGCCGCCGCGTACTTCGCGACGTCGATGATCTTGCCACCGCCGAGGCCGACGACGGCGTCGTACCGCTTGCCCTTTATGTCGTCGGCGAGCTTGACCGCGCAGTCGATGGTGCCGTCGGCGACCAGGAACCAGTCGGCGTCCGGCAGCACGGGGGCCAGCTTCTCGCGCAGCGCCTGGCCCGAGCCGCCGCTGACCGCGATCGCGAGCTTGCCGGACGCGGAGATCCGCTGGTCGGCGAGGAGACCGGCGAGATCGTCCATGGCGCCGCGCGTGATGTCCACGACGACCGGGGACGGGATGAGTCGGGTCAGTACTGGCACGCGATGACACGGCCCTTCGCGAGGTCGTCGTGGTTGTCGATCTCCACCCAGGGGACGTCGCCGATGGGGGCGACGTCGATGGTGAAGCCTCTGTTCACGAGTTCCTGGTAGCCGTCCTCGTAGTAGAGGTCGGGGTCGCGCTCGAAGGTGGTCCTGAGGGCGTCGGCGAGTTCGTCGGCGGCCTCGGGCTCGATGAGGGTGACGCCGATGTACTCGCCGGTGGCGGTGGCGGGGTCCATCAGCTTCGTGATGTGCCGCACGCCCTTGTCCGCATCGGTGATGACCTTCATCTCCTCGTCGGCGAGCCGCTTCACCGCGTCCAGCGCGAGGATGATCTTCCGGCCCTCGCCGCGGGCGGCGAGCAGCGTGCGCTCGACGGAGACGGGGTGGACGGTGTCGCCGTTGGCGAGGATCACACCGCGCTTGATGACGTCACGCGCGCACCACAGGGAGTAGGCGTTGTTCCACTCCTCGGCCTTGTCGTTGTCGACGAGCGTGAGGCTGAGGCCGTACTTCGCCTCCAGCGCCTCCTTGCGCTCGTACACGGCCTCCTTGCGGTAGCCGACGACGATCGCGGCCTCGGTGAGCCCGATCTCCGCGAAGTTGCCGAGAGTCAGGTCGAGGACGGTCGTGTCGCCGTCCACGGGCACGAGGGCCTTGGGGAGCGTGTCGGTGTAGGGGCGCAGGCGCCTGCCGGCACCGGCTGCCAGTACGAGGCCGATCATGCGGTTTCTCCTTCGTCGTGTACGGCGGGGGCTCCGGAGGACACCCAGAACCGGATGGACTCCGTGAGCGCGATCACGGCGACGACGACGGTGAGCAGCGTCAGTTCCAGCGGGAGGTCGAATTCGGCCGTGGAGAAGGCGGCGAGTACGGCGACGAGCAGCGTTCGGCCCTCGTGTCCGCCGAGTGACCGGACCAGCCCACGGGGCGGGGCTCCGGCGCCGCCACGGATGCGGTACACCGTGTCGTAGTGATGGTAGGCGACGGCAGCGACCAGCCCGAAAGCCGCGGGCAGGGCGCCGGGGACGTCGGCCCGGGCGGCGAAGAGCAGGACGGTGCTGTACTCGGTGGCCCGGAAGACCGGCGGGATGAGCCAGTCGAGCGCGCCGCCCATGCGGTGGGCGACGGCGATGCCCGAGGTCACGACGTACACCAGGGCGCCGAGGACGAGCACGGGGCTGTCGAGCGGGCCGAAGGCGGCCATGGAGACGGCGGCGGCGCCGCCCGCGACGGCGATCAGGAGGGGCAGTACGCCGGGCAGCGCGCGGGCCGGGCGCCGCGTCACGCGGGCGACCAGTTCGGCGAGCGGTCCCGTGTCGGCGAGGTCGGCGAGCGCCTGCGCGGCCCGGTCGGTACGGACGGCCTTGCGGGTCACCGAGCGCAGGACGCGGCCTGCGGTGGTGTAGCAGGCGGCGAAGGCGCAGCCGACGAGGAGCGCGTAGAAGACGATCCTGGGGGTGGTCACGGCGGTGAGGACGGCGATCATCGCCCAGCGCTCGCCGATCGGCAGGACGATCATCCGGCGTACCCAGACGGTCCAGCCGACGCTGTCGAGCCTGCTGGAGAGGGCGGTGGTGGGGGTGCCGACGACGGCCTTGCCCTCTTTGCCCTCTGCGGAGGCGGCTGTCGCGGCGGTGGAGTCGTAGTTCGCCTCGTTGAAGGAGAAGTCAACGACGTGCCGGACGGTCTGGAGCACCATCGCGGCGAGCGCGAGTGCCCATACGTCGTCGCCGCCCCGGGCCGCGCCGATCGCGAGTCCGGCGTAGTACGCGTACTCCTTGGCCCGGTCGAAGGTCGCGTCCAGCCAGGCGCCCATCGTCGAGTACTGCAACGAGTAGCGGGCGAGCTGTCCGTCGGTGCAGTCGAGCACGAAGGAGAAGAGCAGCAGCAGTCCGGCCGCGACGTAGCCGCCGCGGGTTCCGGTGGCCGCGCAGCCCGCCGCGATCAGCGCGGTGAACAGGGACGCGGTGGTGACCTGGTTGGGGGTCAGTCCGCGCCGGGCGCACCAGCGGGCGATGTAGCGGGAGTAGGGGCTGATGCAGTAGGTCGTGAAGAAGCCGTCGCGGGCCTTCACGGCGGAGCGCAGGCGTACGGCCTCGTCGTCGACGGCCGCGACGGCGGCGAGCGCCTGTTCACGGTCGGCCGGTGTGTCCGGGACGCCGGCGACGAGGGAGCCGAGTTCCGGGTGCTGTACGGGGGTGCCGTCGGCCTCGACGGCGGCGGCCACCCGGTCGGCGAGCGGGAGTTCGGGGGCGGTGTGGGTGACCGGCTGCTCGGCCTCCGTCACGACGCCGGCGCCACCGGTCCTGACGGCGGGGGCGTCGGCCGCGGTGCCCGTACGGTCGGCGGCCGTGCCGTTCGTCACGGTGGTCAGCGCCGCAGACAGCGCGGCACGCGCCTCGGGCTGTGCGGTCAGCGCGCCGGTGACGGCCGCCGCCGGGAAGCGGGGATCGGTCAACGCCAGCCGCAGCGCGTGGAGATGACCGACGAAACGCTGATCGACGAGGGCGACGCGGTCGGCGGCGGGCGCCGAGGCGAGCAGGCTCAGCGCCGTGGCCGCGTCGGGCGCGGTGCGCACGTCGAATCCCAGCGACCGCAGATCGCCTTCGAGCGGCGATCCGGGTACCGGCGTACCGGTGAGGATGGCGGTCGACAGACGAATTCACTCCTTGACACTGACAGGGCGGACGCGCGGCGGCTGTGCCCGGCATCCGGGTCGGCGGCACGTCGGCAGAGGCTATCGGATGAACGGAAGACCGAGTTCACTGCCCGTTCACGCGCAGGACGCCATGAGCCGGGCCAATTCCGACCCGCCGGGAGATCATCATTGTCGATCGGTGCCCCGCCTCACAAACCGTGGCCGCCAGGGACCCGTAGGGGTCCCGTAAGACATATCCGACTCCACACGGTCTGCACCGTCGATGCCGCGACCGGCAGGTGAACGTCCGGTAACCGTACGACAGCCGGGGCGGCCCGGCGGCAGGCTCTAAGGTGACGGCATGACTTGGCTGATCACAGGTGGAGCGGGGTACATCGGGGCGCATGTGGCGCTGTCCATGACCGGGGCGGGAGAGCGGGTCGTCGTCCTCGACGACGTCTCGTCCGGAGTCCCGGACCGGCTGCCCGCCGAAATCCCCCTGGTGCGCGGCTCGTTGCTCGACCGGGAGGTCGTCGACCGGGCGCTGGCCGACCACGAGGTGACCGGTGTGGTGCATCTCGCGGCCAAGAAGCAGGTCGGTGAGTCGGTCGAGCGGCCGCTCGCCTACTACCGGGAGAACGTGCACGGCCTCACGGTGCTGCTGGAGGCCGTGGTCGACGCCGGGGTCGAGCGGTTCCTGTTCTCGTCGTCGGCGGCCGTGTACGGCGTGCCGGATGTGGAGCTGATCACGGAGAAGACCCCGGCCGTGCCGATCAATCCGTACGGCGAGACGAAGCTCACGGGCGAGTGGCTGGTACGCGCCACGGGCCGTGCGCACTCGCTGTCCACCGCGTGTCTGCGTTACTTCAACGTGGCGGGGGCGGCGCGGCCCGATCTGGCGGACACCGGGGTGTTCAACATCATCCCGATGTTCTTCGACCGCATCTCCCGCGGTGAGCCGATGCGGATCTTCGGCGACGACTATCCGACACCGGACGGCACCTGCGTACGGGACTACATCCATGTCACGGATCTCGCCGACGCCCATCTGGCGGTGGCCCGGCGGCTGGCCGAGCTGGAGACGCCCGGGGACCTGACGTACAACATCGGGCGCGGCGAAGGCGTGTCGGTGCGCGAGCTGGCGGATCTGGTGGCCGAGGTCACGGGTCACACGGTCCCGCCGGTGGTCGAGTCCCGCCGGCCGGGCGACGCGGCGAAGGCCGTCGCGTCGGTCGAGTCGATCACCGCGGACCTGGGCTGGACGGCGCGGCACGGGGTACGCGAGATGGTCGAATCGGCGTGGGAGGGATGGCGGCTGCGCCATCCGGAGCCGACCGCGGACTGACCCGTGAACGATCTTGTCACTTCGCTGACCTGCGACCATTCCCGCAGGTCAGAGGGAATGACAACGGTGTTCAGTGCCGTGTTGCCCGATACCCCCCACCCGTAGTTCACTGGCCGCATCGGCTCGAACGATCCGGGAGGCATCCGCATGGGGGCAGGGCACGATCACGGGCACACGCACGGCGGCGCGCCGCCGCCGGGGACCGCCACGGCCGCCTACAAGGGACGGCTGCGGATCGCGCTGGGGATCACCCTGTCGGTGATGGTCATGGAGATCATCGGCGGCATCGCGTCCGACTCCCTGGCCCTGATCGCCGACGCCGCGCACATGGCGACGGACGCGGTCGGTCTCGCCCTGGCGCTGCTCGCCGTCCACTTCGCCAACCGGCCGTCGACGGGCAACCGCACGTTCGGCCTCGCCCGTGCCGAGATCCTGGCCGCGCTCGCCAACTGTCTGCTGCTGCTCGGTGTCGGCGGCTTCCTGCTCTTCGAGGCGGTCGAGCGCTTCATCACCCCCGCCGACACCAAGGGCGGGCTCACGATCATCTTCGCGGCCGTCGGCATGGTCGCCAATCTGATCTCGCTCTCCCTGCTGATGCGCGGGCAGAAGGAGAGCCTCAATGTGCGCGGGGCGTATCTGGAGGTGCTGGCCGACACACTCGGCTCGGTCGCCGTCCTGATCTCGGCGACGGTCATCCTGACCACCGGCTGGCAGGCGGCCGACCCCATCGCGTCCCTGGTGATCGGCCTGATGATCGTCCCGAGGACGGTGAAGCTGCTGCGCGAGACGCTGAACGTACTGCTGGAGGCCGCCCCGAAGGGCGTGGACATGGCCGAGGTCAGGGCGCACATGGTGGCGCTCCCCGGGGTGGCGGACGTGCACGACCTGCACGCCTGGACGATCACCTCGGGCATGCCGGTGCTCTCGGCGCACGTGGTGGTGGAGCAGTCGGTGCTGAACAGCGTCGGGCACGAGAAGATGCTCCACGATCTCCAGGGCTGCCTCGGCAGCCACTTCGACGTGGAGCACTGCACCTTCCAGCTGGAGCCGGTGGGGCACGCCGAGCACGAGGCGAATCTCTGCCACTGAGGCGGGGCGGTAATCCGCTGGGAGCGTTCGCGGGGCGCTGTTAGAGTCCCGGCCGGAGACGTCGATGTCTCCCCGGAAACGTGAGAGGAGCTGAGGTTGATGACCGTCGCAGTGGAGGTCGCCATGCGCGGCACACGGTCCTTCCCCAGCATCCGGGCTGCCGGCTGACCGGTCGCACCACACCGGTCCCGCGTCGGCCGGAGCCCCTCACACAGAGGATTCTCACGTTGTCCGACAACGACGTACAGCACTCGCACGACGAATCGTCCGATGCCGAGCTGCACGACGCCTTCTTCGCCCTGCACCACGGTCTGCCCCGGCAGGGGCCGGGCTCCGACACCACCACCCGGCGGCTGCTGTCCTTCGCGGGGCCGCTGCCGTCCCGTCCGCGCGCGCTCGACCTGGGCTGCGGCCCCGGCCGGGTCTCGCTCCTGCTGGCCGCCGAGGCCGGCGCGCAGGTGACCGCCGTCGATCTGCACGAACCGTTCCTGGACGAGCTGCGGCACAGCGCCGCGGCCCGCGGGCTCGGTGGATCGATCAGCACCGTCACGGCGGACATGGCCGAACTCCCCTACCCGGACGGGTCGTTCGACCTGCTGTGGGCGGAGAGCTCGATCTACGGCATCGGTTTCGACAACGGCCTGGCCCGTTGGCGGCGGCTGCTGGCACCCGGCGGCACGCTGGTCGTCACCGAGTGCGAGTGGACGGCGGCCGAGCCGAGCGCCGAGGCGCGTGCCTTCTGGGACGAGCAGTACCCGCTCCGTACGACCGGGGAGAACTCGGCCGCGGCCGTCGCCGCCGGATACGCCGTGCTGGAGGTGTATCCGCAGCCGGAGAGCGACTGGGACGAGTACTACGGGCCGCTCGGCGAGCGGGCCGGCTCCGCCGACCCGCAGGTGCCCGGTATGGCGCGGGCTCTGGCCCTGACGCGCGCGGAGATCGCGATGCGCCGCGAGCACGGAGCGGAGTACGGGTACACCGGCTACGTACTGCGGCCGGACCGGGCGCCGGTGGAGTAGCGGCTCCCGTCCCTGCGGCACCCGTCCCGGCGGGAGCCCGGACGCAACACCGGAAGTGACACCGGACGGAACACGCGTGTCCGCCCCCGCGGAGAGCACACCGCGGGGGCGGACATGCCCGTTTCCCGGAAGTGCGGACAACACGCTCTTGTACGGCAGACTTGGGGGCCGAGGACCGAAGCGAAGGATGGCTATGCCGACCACACCTGTCACTGCGGCGAGCAGCTCGCCGAACGGCGTACAAGAATCGATCATGCTGGAGCTGGTCGACGAGGACGGCAACACCATCGGCACGGCCGAGAAGCTCGCGGCACATCAGGCACCGGGTCAGCTGCACCGGGCGTTCTCCGTCTTCCTCTTCGACGAGCAGGGCAGGCTGCTGATCCAGCGCCGCGCGCTCGGCAAGTACCACTCCCCCGGCGTCTGGTCGAACACCTGCTGCGGCCACCCGTATCCGGGCGAGGCGCCCTTCGCCGCCGCCGCGCGCCGTACGTACGAAGAGCTCGGCGTCTCGCCCACGCTGCTCGCCGAGGCGGGGACGGTCCGCTACAACCACCCGGACCCGGAGTCCGGGCTGGTCGAGCAGGAGTACAACCACCTCTTCGTGGGGCTCGCGCAGGCGACGCTGCGGCCGGACCCGGCGGAGATCGGTGACACGGCCTTCGTCACACCGGCGGAGCTTGCCGAGCGGCACCGGTCGGCTCCGTTCTCCGCCTGGTTCATGACGGTGCTGGACGCGGCGCGCCCGGCGTTCAGGGAGCTCACGGGGCCGGCCGGGGGCTGGTAGCGCTCTCCCGGACCTCCTGGACTTCCCGGATCTCCCGGGCCGGCACCACCGCGGCGTCGGGCGTCAGCGGGAGCAGCGCCCAGACGATCTTCCCGCCGCTCGCCGTGTGCTCGACGTCGCAGGTGCCGCCCGCCTCCAGGGTGATCTCCCGTACGAGCAGCAGACCGCGCCCGCCGGTCTGCCCGTAGTCCCGCTCCAGCGCCTTCGGCCGGTACGGGTGGTTGTCCTCCACCGAGACCCGGATCCAGTCGGCGGCGATGGCGACCTCCACCGCGATCTCGGGCGACAGCAGGGCCGCGTGCCGTACGGCATTGGTCACCAGCTCCGAGACGATCAGCAGCAGCCCGTGCACGATCTCCTCGGATGCGGGAGCGCCCTGGCGCTCCAGCAGGTCGCGTACGGCGCGCCGCGCCTGCGGCACGGAGATCTCGATCGAGGGGGCCGTGAACCGCCAGACACCCTCGTACGGAAGCGGTCTGGCCGGGTCACTCCCGAGGCTCTCCACCACCGCGCACCCACCCTCGGTTCCGCAGCGCTCCGAGCGCGCTGTTCTTCGGATCCAAAGTCTTGGGAACAAGACCGTACGGACCGCCTCACTGAACAGAAGTCAGCGCCTATCGACGGATTGTTTCCGCGTACGTTCGGCCGTGTCGGACGGATGACCGGACATGGCGCTTTCCTGGCCTCTTCTTTCCGGCCCTCCGCGATCACGGGCTCGTCCCGCCCCGATAGCATCCGGCGCATGGAGCCCACCGAGACCGCGACGCCACGCCTGGTCAGCGCCGTGGCCGACGGGGTCGCCACCGTGACCGTCACGCATCCCGCCAAGCGCAACGCGCTCACGGCGGACATGTGGCGGGCGCTGCCCGATGTGCTGGCCCGGATGGCGACGGATCCCGCCGTACGGGCCCTGGTGCTCACCGGCGCCGGTGACTCCTTCAGCGCGGGCGCCGACATCGGGGCGCTGCGCGAGCCCGGTGACGCGATACAGGATCTCAGCGTGCGGGCCGAGGAGGCCCTGGCGGCCTTCCCCAAGCCGACGCTGGCCGCAGTACGCGGCTACTGCGTGGGCGGCGGCGCCCAGTTGGCTGTCGCCTGCGATCTGCGGTTCGCGGAGGAGGGCGCGCGGTTCGGGGTCACGCCGGCGAAGCTCGGTGTCGTCTACCGCTCGTCGTCGACCCGGCGGCTGGTCTCGCTGGTCGGCCCGTCGACCGCCAAGTACCTGCTGTTCTCCGGGGAGTTGATCGAGACCGGGCGGGCGCTGCGGACCGGTCTGGTGGACGAGGTGCTCGCCCCGGGCCAACTGGGCAAGCGGGTGGCCGAGTTCACCCGGGTGCTTGCCGCCCGTTCACAGCTGACGCAGGCGGCGGCGAAGGAGTACGCGACGGGCCGCGAGGACCGGGACGCGTACTGGGACGAGCAGGCACGCGGCAGCGGGGACCGCGCGGAGGGCGTGGCGGCGTTCCTGGAGCGCAGGACGCCGCGCTTCGAATGGACGGTCCGGGACTGAGGCGGCGGGCGCCGCCCTCCAGGTCCTGTCCGGCGGACGCCGGACGCCGGTCGGGCTTGACGGCCCGTCCCGCGCCCCTGGGGTTCCCGGCGTACCGACCAGTCGGTAACGTACCGGGCATGACGACTCTCGCCCCGCGCGCCGGACGCCGCTGTCACAACTCCGTCAATCCGCTCCACTCGACGGTCTACTTCTCCCCGGACCTCGAAAAGGAGCTCGCCGGAGAGGGCATCGACGACCCGAGGGCCGCGTACTTCGCCGGGCGCGGCGCCGCGATGGGCGCGGTCGGGCCCGGCGTGATCGCCGCCGCCTTCTACAACTTCAGCTACGACCTCGTCGCCCGGCACGTCCCCGCCGTCTGGCGCGTCGCCTCGCCCGAGACCGTCCTCGACGCCCGGCTGCGCGCCGTGGACTCCACCCTGCGGCGCGTCCTCGGTGAGGAGGCCGTCACGTCCGACGAGATGGCCGAGGCCGCCCGGCTCGCGCTGCGCGCCACCGAGGCGTGCACCCGGCACGCCCGCCCGCTCTACGCCGCGCACGCCGACCTGCCGGTGCCCGAGCAGCCGCACCTGGCCTACTGGCACGCGGCGACACTGCTGCGCGAGCACCGCGGCGACGGCCATCTCGCCGCGCTGCTCTCCGCCGGGCTCGACCCGGTCGAAGCGCTCGTCAGCCACACGGCGACCGGCAAGGGCATGTCGCCGCGCTGGGTGCTCGGCACTAGGGGCTGGCACCGTACGGACTGGGACGCCGCGGCCGGCCGGCTGCGGGAGCGCGGGCTGCTCGACGGGGCGGGCGAGCTGACCGAAGCCGGGACCGCGCTCCGCGCCGAGCTGGAGGAGCACACGGACCGGCTCGACAGCGCCCCGTACGAGCACCTGGGCGCCGAAGGGGTGGAGCGGCTGACCGAGCTGGCACGCGGATTCCTCATGGCCGCGGCCGGGGCCGGCGCCTTCCCGGACGATCTCATCGGGAAGGGCTGACGTTTGCCGGGCGGCTGAGCGGCAAGCCGGAGAGTGTGGGTCCGCAAGGGAAGGCCCGCACGTCTACCAGGAGGTTTACCTCATGCGTGCCATCGCAGATGCACTTCGCGCCGTCGGTGGCGCCATCGCCACCGTGGTCACGCTGCCGTTCCGGCTCGTCGCCAAGCTGTTCGGCGGTGCCTCGCGCGGCGGTGGCCGCGCCCGCCGCGCCTGACCCGTCCGCACCACGCCACGACGTCCCCGATCGAGAGGGCGCGCGACACGGCACCCGGCCACCCGGCACAATGCAGGCACAAGCACAGCCAGCACGAGAGCCGAGTCGGGGAGAACGTGACGACGTCCATCGAAGGCAGGATCGCCGAGGAACTCGGCGTACGCGAGCGGCAGGTGAAGGCGGCCGTCGAGCTGCTGGACGGCGGATCGACCGTGCCGTTCATCGCTCGCTACCGCAAGGAAGCGACCGAGATGCTCGACGACGCGCAACTGCGCACGCTCGAGGAGCGGCTGCGCTACCTGCGTGAACTCGAAGAGCGCCGGGCGGCGATCCTGGAGTCCGTACGGGAACAGGGCAAGCTGGACGAGGCTCTGGAGGCACGGATCCGGGCCGCCGACACCAAGTCGCGGCTCGAGGACATCTATCTGCCGTTCAAGCCCAAGCGGCGTACGAAGGCGCAGATCGCCCGCGAGGCCGGGCTCGAACCACTCGCCTCGGGCCTGCTCGACGATCCGTCGGTGGAGCCCCTCACCGCGGCGGCGGCGTTCGTCGACACCGACAAGGGTGTCGCCGACGCCGCCGCCGCGTTGGACGGCGCCCGTGCCATCCTCACCGAGCGCTTCTCCGAGGACGCCGACCTCATCGGTGAGCTGAGGGAGCGCATGTGGACGCGCGGCCGGCTCACGGCGAAGGTCCGCGAGGGCAAGGGCAACGCCACCGAGGGACCCGCCGCCAAGTTCGCGGACTACTTCGACTTCGCCGAGGCCTTCACCGCGCTCCCCTCGCACCGCATGCTCGCGCTCTTCCGGGGCGAGAAGGAAGAGGTCCTGGACCTCAGCCTGGAGCCGGAGTCGGACGACGCCGAGGCACTGCCGGGCCCCAGCGGCTACGAGAACATGGTCGCCCGTCGCTTCGGCGTCGCCGACCGCGGCCGGCCCGGCGACAAGTGGCTCGGCGACACGGTCCGTTGGGCCTGGCGCACCCGGATCCTCGTCCACCTCGGTATCGACCTGCGCCTTCGGCTGCGCACGGGCGCCGAGGACGAGGCGGTACGGGTCTTCGCGTCGAACCTGCGCGATCTGCTGCTGGCCGCGCCCGCGGGCACCCGCGCCACGCTCGGGCTCGACCCCGGCTTCCGTTCGGGCGTCAAGGTCGCCGTGGTCGACGCGACGGGCAAGGTCGTCGGCATCGACACGATCTATCCGCACGTCCCGGCGAACAAGTGGGACGAGTCCCTGGCGAAGCTCGCGCGGCTCTGCGCCGAGCACTCCGTCGACCTGATCGCCATCGGCAACGGCACGGCGTCCCGCGAGACGGACAAGCTGGCGACCGAACTGATCGCGAAACACCCGGAGTTGAAGCTCACGAAGGTGATGGTCTCGGAGGCGGGCGCCTCCGTGTACTCCGCCTCCGCGTTCGCCTCCCAGGAACTGCCCGACCTCGATGTGTCGATCCGCGGCGCCGTCTCGATCGCCCGGCGCCTCCAGGACCCGCTCGCCGAGCTGGTGAAGATCGACCCCAAGTCCATCGGTGTCGGCCAGTACCAGCACGACCTGTCCGAGGTGAAGCTCTCCCGCTCGCTCGACGCGGTCGTGGAGGACTGTGTGAACGGCGTCGGTGTCGACGTCAACACCGCGTCCGCGCCGCTGCTTTCGCGGGTGTCCGGCATCGGCGCCGGTCTCGCCGAGAACATCGTCTCCCACCGCGACTCCAACGGGCCGTTCCGCTCACGGCGGGCGCTGAAGGACGTGGCGCGGCTGGGGCCGAAGGCGTACGAGCAGTGCGCGGGCTTCCTGCGTATCCGGGACGGTGACGATCCGCTGGACGCGTCGTCCGTCCACCCGGAGGCGTATCCGGTGGTCCGCGCGATGGTGAAGACGACGGGCAGCGAGGTCGCGGCGCTGATGGGCAACGCGGGGGCACTGCGCTCGCTGCGCGCCGCCGACTACGTGAGCGACGCGTTCGGGCTGCCGACCGTCACGGACATCCTGCGCGAGCTGGAGAAGCCGGGGCGGGACCCGCGGCCCGCGTTCAAGACGGCGACGTTCAAGGACGGTGTCGAGAAGATCGGCGATCTCGCCGCCGGGATGGTGCTGGAGGGCGTGGTCACGAACGTCGCGGCGTTCGGGGCGTTCGTGGACGTCGGCGTCCATCAGGACGGTCTGGTGCACGTGTCCGCGATGTCGAAGACATTCGTGAAGGACCCGCGCGATGTCGTGAAGCCGGGTGATGTGGTGAAGGTGAAGGTGCGGGAGGTCGACATCCCGCGGAAGCGGATCTCGCTGACGCTGCGGCTGGACGACGACGCGGAGAGCGGCGGCGCGGCTTCCGGCGGTGGCGACCGGGCCCCGCAGCAGCGGCGCGGCGCCGGCGGTGGCGGCGGCGGTAGGCAGCGCGGGTCGGGCGGTGGTGACCGGGGCGGTGACCGCGGCGCGAAGCGGCAGGCGCCGTCGAAGCAGCAGTCGAAGCCGGCACCGGCGAACAGCGCGATGGCCGACGCACTGCGCAGGGCGGGGCTCGGCGGCTGAGCGGCGGGCGCCGGTCGGACACATCGAACCGGCGCCGTCGCCCGGGGCCTGTCGTTCGGATCAGGCCGGATCAGGGAGCGCCCGCCGCGCCGGCGGCTGATGTCCGCGTTGGTGCGTGCGAGCGCAAGGCGGAGCGTTGGCGACCGACGACAACGCGGCGGGCGTGCGTGCCAGGGACAGCGAGCCCGGCAAGATCCACACGCCAGGCCCTAGACGACAGACGATGCCCCGGCGGTACGGCGCGGCGCTCGGAGCGCGTCCGTCCCGGAGGGACGAACCGGTCACCGGGCCAGCGCCGTCGCCGCGCGGCAGACGGGGCTGATGCCCCGGCGGTACGGCACGAGGCCCGCCCCGCACGGGCGGCTACTCGACCGGGCCGCACGGCGCTCGGAGAGCGCCTGTCCCGGACGGACGAACCCGTCAGCGGACCGGCGCCGTCGTCCCGCGGCCGACGAGGGCGGTGCCCCGCCCACGACCCGGCCGCGGCCGCTCCGGTCCCGAAGGACCAACCGGTCACCGGGCCGGAGGGGCCTCAGGCCTCCGTCACCTTGCCCGCCGCGACCTCGATCCGTCGTCCCGTCCGGACGGACCCCAGCATCCGGCGGTCGTGGGTGACCAGCAGCAGCGTGCCCTCGTACGAGTCGAGGGCCGACTCCAGTTGCTCGATCGCCGCCAGGTCGAGATGGTTCGTCGGCTCGTCCAGGACCAGCAGGTTCACTCCCCGGCCCTGGAGCAGCGCGAGGGCCGCGCGCGTGCGTTCGCCCGGGGAGAGCGTCGTCGCCGGGCGCAGCACGTGCGCCGCCTTGAGACCGAACTTGGCCAGCAGGGTGCGGACTTCGGCCGGCTCCGTGTCCGGTACGGCCGCGCAGAACGCCTCCAGCAGCGTCTCCGTACCGTGGAACAGCGCGCGGGCCTGGTCGACCTCGCCGACCACGACACCCGAGCCGAGCGAGGCCGCTCCCGCGTCGGGTGACAGCCTTCCCAGCAGGAGCGCCAGCAGGGTGGACTTGCCCGCGCCGTTCGCGCCGGTGATGGCGACCCGGTCCGCCCAGTCGATCTGGAGCGAGGCGGGCCCGAAGTGGAAGTCGCCGCGCCGGACCTCGGCGGCGTTGAGCGTCGCGACGACCGATCCGGAGCGCGGGGCCGACGCGATCTCCATCTGGAGTTCCCACTCCTTGCGGGGCTCGTCCACGGCCTCGGCGTCCAGGCGTTCGATCAGGCGCTGGGTCTGGCGGGCCTTCGCGGCCTGCTTCTCCGTGGACTCCGAGCGGAACTTACGGCCGATCTTGTCGTTGTCCGTGGCCTTGCGGCGCGCGTTCTTGACGCCCTTGTCCATCCAGGAGCGCTGCGTCTGGGCCCGGCCCTGGAGGGCCGAGCGCTTGTCGGCGTACTCGTCGTACTCCTCGCGGGCGTGCAGCCGGGCCCGCTCGCGCTCTTCCAGATACGCCGTGTAGCCGCCGCCGAAGAGGTTGACCTGCTGCTGGGCGAGGTCGAGTTCCAGGACCTTGGTGACGGTGCGGGTGAGGAATTCGCGGTCGTGGCTGACGAGGACGGTGCCGGCGCGCAGGCCCGTGACGAAGGATTCGAGACGTTCGAGTCCGTCGAGGTCGAGGTCGTTCGTCGGCTCGTCCAGGAGGAAGACGTCGTAACGGGAGAGCAGCAGGGACGCGAGGCCGGCGCGGGCGGCCTCGCCGCCGGAGAGCGCCGTCATCGGCTGGTCGAGGCCGACGGTCAGACCGAGGGACGCGGCCACCTCCTCGGCGCGCTCGTCGAGGTCGGCGCCGCCGAGACCCAGCCAGCGCTCCAGGCCCACGGCGTACGCGTCGTCGGCGCCGGGCGCGCCGTCGACGAGCGCCTGGGTGGCCGCGTCGAGGGTGGCCTGGGCGTCGGTGACGCCCGTACGCCGGGCGAGGAAGTCCCGTACGGATTCGCCGGGGTGGCGCTCGGGCTCCTGCGGGAGGTGGCCCACGGTGGCGGTGGGCGGGGAGAGGCTCAGCGCCCCGTCCTCGGGAGTGTCGAGCCCGGCGAGCAGCCGGAGCAGGGTCGACTTCCCGGCTCCGTTGACCCCGACGAGCCCGATCACGTCGCCGGGCGCGACGACGAGGTCGAGCCCGGCGAAGAGTGAGCGGTCGCCGTGTCCTGCGGCGAGATTCTTGGCGACGAGAGTGGCAGTCATCAGACCGTCGATTCTAGGGTGCGGATCGGGAGCGGTTACGCGTGGGAACCGAGGGTCACAGCAGGCCGGCCAGTCTGTAGAGGGCCAGGCTGCCTGCGACGGCGACGTTGAGGCTGGCGCCGGTGCCGATCATGGGGATCTCCACGCAGGTGTCCAGCAGGTCGAGTGCTTCGGGCGGGATGCCGTGCTGTTCGTGGCCGAGCACCATCACGGTGCGTTGCCGGGCGGCGGGCAGGTCCGCCAGGCGTACGGCCTCGTCCGCGAGTTCGACCCCGACGACCCGCGCGCCCCGCTCACGCTGCTTGGCGAGCCAGCCGAGCGGATCGCCCGTCCAGTGGACGCACAGGGGTCTGCGCAGGGTGTTGCCGCGCGCCAGTGCCTCCGGGACCCAGGGGAACCGCGGGAGGGCGAGGCACGCGCCTACGGCGTCGCAGGTGCGGGCGAGGGTGCCGAGGTTGGCTCCGTGCAGGGGCCACAGCGGCGCCGCGTAGAGGTGGTCCCAGCAGGAGTGCGCGCGGGGGCGGCGGCTGCGGCGCAGTTCGGCGGGGGTACGGGGGCGGATCGCGGTCATCGCCGCGAGGCCGCCGGCCTCCGGGGCTCTGAAGTCATGTGGTTCAAGTCGTACGGCGATTCGCGGCTCGCCGGGGCCATCGTCGGTTGGATCGAGGATCGCCGCCGAAGCGGTGGGATGTCCACCGGATTCCGCCTCGGCTACCGTCCCGGACATGAGTGACACGGTGATCGTCGTCGGTGGCGGGGTCGTCGGGCTGACGAGCGCGGTCGTGCTCGCCGAGCGGGGGCGGCGGGTACGGGTGTGGTCGCGGGAGCCCGCGGCGCGGACCACGTCGGCGGTGGCGGGCGCGCTGTTCTGGCCGTACCGGATCGAGCCCGCCGAGCTGGTCGGCCCGTGGTCCCTGCGGTCGTTGCGTGAGTACGCCGCGCTGGCGCGCGATCCGGAGAGGACCGGTGTACGCGTCGTGCCGGGCCTGATGACCGACACCGCCCTCGCGGGCGTGGGGAGTTGGGCGAGCGAGCTGCCGGAGCTGCGGGAGGCGCGCGGCGAGGAGCTGCCCGACGGGTGCGGTCAGGCGCTGCGCGCCCGGCTGCCGCTGATCGACATGCCCGCGCATCTGCGGTACTTGGAGGGGCGGCTGCGCGCCGCCGGCGGGAGCGTGGAGCTGCGTACGGTCGGCGGCTTCGAGGAGGCGGCGGCCGAGGCGCCGGTCGTGCTCAACTGCTCGGGGCTCGGCGCCCGCGAGCTGGTGCCCGACGCGTCGGTGTTTCCGGTGCGTGGGCAGCTCGTGGTGGTCGAGAACCCGGGGATCGACGAGTGGTTCGTGTCGGCGGGCGGGGACGCCGCCGGTACGACTTATCTGTTCCCGCAGCCGTACGGGCTGGTGCTCGGCGGGACCGCCGACGAGCACGTGTGGGACCCGCTGCCCGACCCGGGGACCGCCGCCGCCATCGTCGAGCGGTGCGCCGCGCTGCGTCCGGAGCTGCGGGGCGCGCGGGTCCTCGCGCACCGGGTGGGGCTGCGTCCCGCGCGGCCCCGGGTGCGGATGGAGGCGGTCCGGCTGCCGGGCGGAGCGAGGCTGGTGCACAACTACGGCCACGGCGGCGCGGGCGTCACCGTGGCCTGGGGCTGCGCGGAGGAGGCCGCCCGGCTCGCGGGATGAACCCGCGGGGGCCGGGCGGCCTCCGTACGCGTGGGGAGCCGGGTCAGCGTGGCGCCGACGTCTCCGGGGTGTTCCCGGCCGGCTCGTCGTCGGGCGTCGGGCCGATCCGGATCTCGAAGTCGCCGTCGTACTGCTCATGGCCGGCGATGACCGCCGACTCGACGACCTCGACGCCCCGCTCGCTGCGGACGATCAGCGGGTCGCTGCGCAGGTCGCGCATGAGGGCCACACACATGCCGATCATGACGAGCGCGAAGGGCGCGGCGACGAGGATCGTCATGTTCTGCAGTCCCTTGAGCGCGTCCTCCTCGCCGTCGCCGACGAGCAGCATCACCGCGGCGACGGCGCCGGTCACCACACCCCAGAAGACGATCACGTACTTGTTGGGTTCGAAGTGGCCCTTCTGGGAGAGCGTGCCCATCACGATGGACGCGGCGTCGGCGCCGGAGACGAAGAAGATACCGACGAGGATCATCACCAGCACGCTGGTGACGGTGGCGATCGGGAAGTCCTGGAGCAGCTGGAAGAGCTGGCCCTCGGCCGTCGCCTCCTTGGCGAGCTGGCCCTTGTCCTCCTGGAGCCTGATGGCCGATCCGCCGAAGATGGCGAACCAGATCAGGCTCACGGTGCTCGGTACGAGGATGACGCCGCCAACGAACTGACGGATCGTCCGGCCGCGGCTGATACGGGCGATGAACATGCCGACGAAGGGCGTCCAGCTGATCCACCACGCCCAGTAGAAGACCGTCCAGCTGCCGAGCCATTCGGCGACGCCCCGGCCACTGCTGGCCTCGGTACGGCCGGCCAGTTCGGCGAGGTCGCCGAAGTAGGCCGCGATCGACGTCGGGAGCAGGTCGAGGATGAAGACGGTCGGGCCGAGGATGAACACGAACAGGGCCAGGAACAGCGCCAGCACCATGTTGGTGTTGGACAGCCACTGGATGCCCTTCTCGACACCGGAGACCGCGGAGGCGACGAACGCCAGGGTCAGTACGGCGATGACGGTGACGAGCAGTGCGGTGCTGACGTTGTCCCGCCAGTTCAGTTCGGTGAACCCGCTGCCGATCTGGAGGGCGCCGAGGCCCAGCGAGGCCGCCGAGCCGAAGAGCGTCGCGAAGATCGCGAGGATGTCGATGACTCGGCCGGTGGGTCCGTACGCGTGCTTCTCGCCGAGGAGCGGTACGAAGACCGCGCTGATCGTCTGGCGCCGCTTGCGCCGGAAGGTGCTGTAGGCGATGGCGAGGCCGACCACGGCGTAGATGGCCCAGGGGTGCAGGGTCCAGTGGAACAGTGTGGTGGCCATGGCGGTCTCGGCCGCCGCCGCGGAGTCCTGGGGGTTGGTGCCCGGAGGCGGATCGGTGAAGAAGGTGAGCGGTTCGTTCACGCCGAAGAACATCAGGCCGATGCCCATGCCCGCGCTGAACATCATGGCGACCCAGGACACGGTCCTGAACTCGGGCTTCTCACCCTCCTCACCGAGTGTGATTTTCCCGTAGCGGCTGATCGCCAGCCAGAGGGCGAAGACCACGAAGCCCGATGCCACCAGGACGAAGGCCCAGCCACCGTTGTGGATCAGGCCGGAGAGCATCGAAGTCGACGCGCTCTCCAGGGAATCGGTGGCAGCCACCCCCCAGACCACGAAGGCGAGTGTGAGGACGGCCGTGACACCGAACACCACCCGGTCGGTCTGGGGGCGTTGGGAGTCCTGGGGATGGCCGGGCCCCGCCGTCGTCACCGACGGCGGGCCTCCTTCGGCTCCCGATTTCTGAGCGTCCTGCGACACGGGCTACACCTTTCGGGGTTTCACGGAGCATTGGGTCGGCGCTCCGTTACGCCTTGGACCCGGTCGGCGGATCTTCGCGGGCTGATGCACGACTATCCACCTGACCGGATCTAACACATGTGACTTGCGTCTCTTTCTATCAACAAGTCGCCACCGGTTGTCCAACGGTCAGGTGATAGGTGGCGCGGCCGTCGAGGAGCAGCGGGATCAGTTTGCGCTGGGACTGGCGCAGCGGCACGAAGGCGGTGTCACCGCGTGTGGGCAGGGCCTTCACACCGTGCAACGCCAGTTCGTCCTTCACGTCCGCGTACTGGGCGGCGTCCAGGCGGTAGCCGCAGGGCGGGTTCTCGACGGTGTCCTCGGGAGCCGCGGGCTCGTTGTCGGCGCCTCCGAGGTAGACCGTGCCGCGGTCGAGCAGTCCGGCGGCGCGGGACAGCGCGGTGGCGGCGGCGATCTGTACGCGGCGCTCGTCGGTGTAGCCGAACAGGCCCTTCAGGGAGTCGAGTTGGCTGTCGACCCGGCGGCGGTGGTTCAGCGCGGGATCGTTCTCCTCGGCCTCGGACCTCGGGTCGACCCGGCTCTCGATGAGCAGGCCGACGGAGTGCTTGACGCCGGAGGCGTTGCGCAGGATGCGCTCCTGGCCGTCGCCCGCGGTCTGCTTGATCGGGTCGCCGGTGACGGGATCGGTCCAGATGCCGTACGTACCGATGGAGTGGTCGCCGGCGCGGGCGGCCGGGCGTACGTACGCCTCCGACAGGGTCTGCGCCTCCTTGTGCACCCGCGAGGAGGTGTTGAGGTTGCGCGGCCAGAGGTCGAAGAGGTCCTTGTCGTAGTACGGCGGGGTGGCCCCGTACTCGTGGAGGTCGTAGATGATGTCGGGCTGGCGGTCGCGGGTGAGGGCGGCCATGGCGCGGCCCTCGGCCGTCTTGAGCGCGATGTGGTCGCGGTTGATGTCGACGCCGTCGGAGTTGCCGCGGGTGTCGGCGGCCCTGCCGTCGGGGTTGGCGGTCGGGACGACCAGGACGCTCGTACGGTCCAGGAAACGCTTCGTCGCGCGGTCCTTCGGATAGGCCAGGTCACGGACGGTGGTGAGGCACGCCTCGCGGCCGGACGGCTCGTCACCGTGCTGGCTGCAGATCAGCAGAACGCTGGTCACCGAACGCTTGTTGCCCAGCTCGACGAGGTTGAGCGGGCGGCCCTGCTTGGTGGTGCCGATGGTGCTGACCGCGACCCGGTCGCCGCCGCGGTCGACGGCTGCGAGGAATTCCCGCTCCCGCTCCAGGGAGGTCCACTCGGCGCCGTCGCTCTCTTCGAAGCCGGTCTGCGGCGCTGTGTCGGCGGGGGTGGCCGGGCGGGCGGCGGAGGGAAGTGCGGTGAGGGGGACGACGAGGGCGGCTGCCGCCACCGACAGGACGAGGGTGCGAATCCGGGACGTCATCAGTTGCGGTCTCCGAAGCTCGGCGGGGTGGTCCGACGGACGCATGCCCCGTGAACGGATCTCCATGGGGCGGAAACGTACTCCGGTGAACAACGGTGCGACAGAGGGCTGTCCGCGATCAGCCGTATGCCGGTGGAGGCCCCCCGTACCTGCGGGGACGTGCGAGCGGGACTCTGGGAGCGCTCTCTCGGGTTCCGGGGCAGCGGATACCCTGTACCGGTCCGGCGGCCCGTACGGTCTCCCGTACCGCCGCCGGGTCCCTCCGGACACGCACGTGTCCACCGGCCAGAACAGGGCCGTGCCCACCCGCACGGCCACCGACGAGGAGCGCCCGCCTTGCCCGAGCAGTCACCTGGGTCCCGGCCCACGCTGGAAGCCGTCGCGGCACGTGCCGGCGTCTCCCGGGCCACCGCGTCCCGGGTCGTCAACGGCGGTGCGGGGGTGCGTCAGCCGCTGGTCGACAAGGTGCTCAGGGCCGTCGAGGAACTGGGGTACGTCCCGAACCACGCGGCCCGCACACTGGTCACCCGGCGGACCGGCGCGGTCGCCGTGATCATCGCCGAGCCGGAGATCCGGATCTTCTCCGACCCGTTCTTCTCGCAGCAGATACGCGGCATCAGCAAGGAACTGACCGCCCACGACACCCAGTTGGTACTTCTCCTGCTCGAAGGCCCCGGTGACTTCGGGCGGATCGCCCGGTATCTGGCGGGCGGCCACGTCGACGGCGCCCTCGCCTTCTCGCTGCACATCGACGACCCGCTGCCGGCCATCATCCGCCGGTCGGGAACACCGACGGTGTACGGCGGCCGGCCGAGCTGGACGTCGGCGCCCAGCGATCAGGGTGTGCCGTACGTGGACGCCGACAACCGCGGCGGCGCGCGGGCGGCCGTGCAGTATCTGCGCGACCTCGGGCGCGAGCGCATCGCGCACATCGCGGGCCCGCCCGACCAGACCTCGTCCACGGACCGGCTCGACGGCTACCGCGACGTGCTGCTCGACGCCGACCCGAGCCTGATCACCGAGGGCGAGTTCACGGCGGACAGCGGCGCGCGGGCGATGCGTGAGCTGCTGGACCGGCGCCCGGACCTGGACGCGGTGTTCGCGGCCAACGACCTGATGGCGTCGGGTGCGCTGCGGGTGCTGCGCGAGCGCGGGATCTCGGTGCCCGACGAGGTGGCGCTGGTCGGGTTCGACGACATGGAGTCCGTCGCCGAGGACACCGACCCGCCGCTGACCACGATCCGGCAGGACGTGGAGGGGCAGGGCCGGCTGATGGCGCGGCTGCTGCTGCGCGGACTCGACAAGGACAGCGCGGAGGCGCGGGCACCGGCGTCCGTGATCACGCCGACCACGCTGGTGCGGCGGGCCTCGGCCTGAGGCCGAAGACCCGCCGCGTGTGGGGGGTGGGGCGGTCCTTGATCGCCGGACGGGCCCGCGAATCGAGCCCGTCCGGCGATCGAGGACAGAAGCACTCAGCCCGTGGTGCTCGCGGCCGACCGCGCCGGCACCGTGAGCGTCTTACCGTCCGAGAACGTCACGGTCTGCTCCGTCGAGGCGAAGTTGTGCGCCGCGTACGTGCTCACTCCGCCCTTCGTGAAGACGGCCGAGGTCGGGATCGACCCGGTCACCGACGGGTCGGGGGCGCCGACCGCGTCGAGCGTGCCGATCCAGTGGTGGACATGGGCCTTGGACTCGCCCGCCTCCGGGGACAGCGCCTCCTGGCCCGCGTCCCACTTGGCCTTCGCGCCCGCCGGGTCGGCGATGGCCTCGAACTCCCAGAGGATGTCGCGCCATTCGACGGCCGGCCCGCCGTTCTCCTGCTCCATCTCGGCGATGTTGCGGCCGATGGCCTCCTTCTCACGGCCCAGGTGCAGTGAACCACCGGTCACGGGAAGGACGTTGATGCCGTGGATCTCCTCAGGGTTGGCGGTCCACCAGGTGGAGTACGCGCCGCCGCTGCCCCAGACCATGCCGACCGTGCCGCGCTGGAAGTCCTCGGGGAAGACCTCCTGGTCGGCGTCGAACCAGTACTGCCCGATCGCCTCCGACTCGGTGGCCAGAAGGTACGAGCCCAGGTCACGCAGCTCGTCGTTCCCGGTCGCCGAACCCCACAGGACGAGTCCCGCGCTGAGGTTGATGGACTCCGACGACGACTCCTGGTTGTTGCCCGCGGCGAAGCCCTGGTGTCCGGAGGCCCAGCTGTGGCCCGCGTACACGTCGAAGCCGCGCAGGAACGGGAAGTCACTGTCCGTGCGGCTCGGGTTGGCCGCGTCGCGCACCAGCGTCTCGACCATGCCGCCCCAGGCGGACTCGGCGGCCCACGCCTGGTCGTACTGGGCGACGATCGCCGCCGCGTACACGTAGTAGCTGTAGTGGAAATGGTGGTCGTTGAGTTCGGTGTCGCTGCCGTACGACGCCGGGTAACCGGTCAGCGTCTTCCAGTCGTTGTCGTAGCTGAACTCACTGGCACCGCCCGCCGTGAACCACTCCTCAAGACGGCCCTTGAGCAGGTCCACGATCTTGTCGCGGGTCGCGGTCTCGCCGATCTGGTCCGCGATCGGGGCCAGTTGGGCGAGCCGGCCGAGCGCCTTGCCCGTCCAGTAGGTGTCGGTCGCGCCGGAGAACGGGTCGCCGGCGTTGACCACCTCGTTCAACTGCGCCTTGAGCGCGGTCGAGTCGACCCCGCCCGACTCCGGCAGTGCGGGCAGCACACCGGACGCCTTCTGGCTGGTGGTGAAGGACGTCGCCTCGCGCACCTTCATCGTGCCGCGCGGTGACACATAGGTGTACGGGGTGAGCTGGTCGGTCGTGTTGAGCCACTGGTGGCGGTAGAGGGCCTGGATCGTGCCCTTCTCCGTACCCTCCTGCGGCTCGGTGGTGAGGGTGTACGTCGCCTCGACGTCGCCGCCCTCGCTGTTCCAGCTCGTCGTGGAGCCGGTGACGAAGCTGTAGGCGTACTTGGCGTACGTCGCCAGGGCGTCCTCGGACGGCAGGAGCGCGAGCGAGAAGTAGTCCTTGTCACCGAGTCCGGCCGTGACGGTGGAGCCCGAGACCGACCAGTCGCTGCCGGTCGGCGCGAAGAGCGCGTAATGGTGTCCGGCGACGGTGATGCCGAGGACGTTGCCGTCGTCGGAGAAGACCGTGGGTGCCGACGCGGTGGTGATGCGCGCGTCGCCGCCCGAGCCCTTCGCGTACACGTAGGGCATGCCGTGGCCGATGGTGGTCCGCAGCGTGCGGGTGCCGTCCGACCAGTAGGGCGTGACGGTCCAGTCGGACCAGTCGTCGGCCTTGGTGTCGGGGGAGTTGAGGCCGGTCAGCCCCAGGGTGAGATCGGCCTTGTGCGCGTACTCGTACTGTCGTCCGTCACCCACGATGGCGGGGGTCGTGGGATAGCCGACCTCCAGTCCGCCGGAGGTGGCCTGATAGGTGAGCGGGTGGCCGTACATCGGGGTGGAGTACGGGTTGTCGCCGTATCGCTGGTAGGCGAGCGAGGTCCACCAGTCGTTGGTGGGGACGGGCCTGTCCTTGGCCGCCTCGGTCAGTTTGGGCGTGACGGGCGCACCGACGTTGTTCGTCGGCCCCGACGTGCCCGCGGGGCGGGAGTCGGAGTAACTGCCCGAGCCGACAGGGATGTTCGCGGCAGCGGCGGGACCGGCGGCAGGACCCAGTCCTACGGCGGCCATGGCGGTGACCAGAACCAGCACCGAAGCCGGTCTGGAGCGGGAGGTGGGCATCGACGGCACCTCGAAGTCATGGGGGGAAAGGTAGTCCGAGAGCGCTCTCAGATGCCAAGGAACGTAAAACTCCTGAAACCTAAGTGTCAATAGAGCTGACGGAGAAGGCGGTTGTCAGTCGGCCGGCGCCGTTATGCGTTCGAGTCTTGACGGAGCGGCAGCGGTGGGGGCACGCTCCTGACGCACGTTCTGAGAGCGCTCTCAAAGTGTTGCTCTCGCTTCACCCCGAAGCCAAGGGAGGCTTCCCATGCCCATCTGCCGGACCGTCAGGACGTCCGCCGCACGCGCCCGGTCCACCGGACGGACCCTCGGCGCGGTCGTACTCGCCGGAGCCCTGCTCGCCGCTTGCGGATCAGGTTCGTCGGACTCCTCGGACGAGGCGGGCGGCAAGGTCACACTGACCGTCGACCTCTTCGGAGCGTTCGGCTACAAGGAAGCCGGCCTGTACGCGGAGTACGAGAAGCTCAATCCCGGAGTCAAGATCAAGCAGAGCGACACCGAGGACGAGGCGGACTACTGGAAATCGCTCCAGACCCGGCTCGCGGGCGGCGGCGGCCTCGCCGACGTGCAGGGGGTCGAAGTGGGGCGGATCGCCTCGGTGACGCAGCAGCAGTCCGACAAGTTCGAGGACCTGAAGCGGTACGGCGCCGACAAGCTGAAGAACGAGTTCGCCGAGGCCAAGTGGTCTGCCGCGACCACGAAGGACGGCAAGATCCTCGGCCTCGGCACGGACGTCGGGCCCGAGGCGATGTGTTACCGCACCGACCTGTTCAAGAAGGCCGGACTGCCCACCGACCGCGCCGAGTTGGCGCAGAAGTGGGCCACCTGGGAGGGGTATCTCGACCTGGGCGAGCAGTACATGGAGAAGGCACCCGCCAAGAGCGCCTGGATCGACAGCGTCGGCAGTCTCTACTCGATCATGATCGGCCAGGAGAAGGAGCGGTACTACGACGCCTCCGGCGAGCTGATCTACGAGAACAACCCGGCGGTCAAGTCCGCCTGGGACACCTCCGTCGAGGCCGCCGAGTCCGGTCTGAGCGCCAAGCTCGACCAGTGGTCCCCGCAGTGGAACCAGGCGTTCGCCGCCGGCTCCTTCGCCACCATCCCGTGCCCGGCGTGGATGCTCGGCTATGTGAAGGGCCAGGCGGGCGACGCCGGCCAGGGCAAGTGGGACATCGCCAAGCTGCCCGGCGGCGCGGGCAACTGGGGCGGTTCGTACCTCTCGGTGCCGCGTGCGGCCGAGCACAAGGAGGAGGCGTACGAGCTGATCAAGTGGCTCACCGCCCCCGCGCAGCAGGCCAAGCTGTTCGAGAAGCAGGGCAACTTCCCGTCGTCCACGGGGGCGATCGAGCAGGTCGCGGACGCGAAGGACCCGTACTTCTCGGGCGCGCCGATCGGGCAGATCTTCGGTGAGGCGGCCAAGGCGGCGCCGGTGCAGGTGCTCGGTGTGCACGACGCGAACGTCGCGCAGCAGATCACGAACGCGCTGAGCGAGGTGGAACGCAAGGGCACGGCGCCGGGCAAGGCGTGGTCGAACGCCAAGAAGGGCGTCGCGAACACGATCGGCTGACGGCGCGGGCCGGTTCACCGGGTCCGCCCGGTGGGCCGGTTCGTCCTCAAACGCCGGACGGGCCGAAAGCGGCCCGCCCCGCCCCGTTGCAACGAGTCCCCACCCAACCCCTCACCCCGAAGGGCCCCCGTACCGTGACCCTCACCGCCACCGCGAAGGCCGCGCCGCCGCCGGTGTCCGGACCCGCGACCGACGGGTCCTCCGCCGTACGCCGCACCTGGCGCCGACTCTCCCCGTACGCCTACATCGCCCCGTTCTTCACCCTCTTCGCCGCCTTCGGGCTCTTCCCGCTGATCTACACGGCGTTCGTGTCGCTGTACCGGGTCGAGCTCCAGACGCCCGGCGACATGGAGTGGCGCGGATTCGGCAACTACACCGCGCTGTTCACCGACGAGTTCTTCTGGACCTCGCTGCGCAACACGTTCACCATCGGTGTCCTGTCGACCGTCCCCCAGCTCGCGATGGCGCTCGGCCTGGCCCATCTCCTCAACTACAAGCTGCGGGGCCGGACTTTCATCCGTACGGCGATCCTGCTGCCGTACGCCACCTCCGTCGCCGCCGCGACCCTGGTCTTCGCCCAGCTCTTCGGCCGGGACTTCGGGCTGATCAACTATGTGCTCGGGCTGGTCGGGGTGAGCCCCGTCGACTGGCAGACGGGCACGGTCGCCTCGCAGATCGCCGTCTCCTCCATCGTCGTCTGGCGCTGGACCGGCTACAACGCGCTGATCTATCTGGCGGGCATGCAGTCCATCCCGGGCGAGCTGTACGAGGCGGCGGAGATGGACGGGGCGTCCCGCTGGCGGCAGTTCGTCCATGTCACCCTGCCCGGTCTGCGCCCCACGATCGTCTTCACCACCATCGTGTCGACCATCGGCGCGACCCAGCTGTTCGGTGAGCCCCTGCTGTTCGAGGGGTCCATCTCCGGCGGTATCTCGCACCAGTACCAGACCCTCGGTCTCTACATGTACGAGCAGGGCTGGGGCTTCTTCCATCTGGGCCGGGCGGCGGCGATCGCCTGGGTCATGTTCGTCCTGATCGTGCTGCTCGTCGGGGTCAACGCCCTGATCGTGCGCCGCCGTTCACGCAAGGAGGCCGGCCGATGACCGCGCTCGCCGCACCGCCGGCCCCGCCCACCGGCACCAAGGGAACGTCCCCTCGGCCTGAGGGGCGCAAGAGGCGCGCTCCCCGCTCGATGCACGGCGGCATGCTCTCGTACGCCATCCTGACCGTCGCCCTGCTGATCTCGGCGTTCCCGTTCTACTGGACGATCGTCGCGGCCAGCCGCTCCAACGCGGACCTGGCGAAGGTGCCGCCCACCCTGCTGCCGGGCCCCAACCTGATCAGCAACTTCGAGGCGGTCCTCGAAGAGGCCGACATCGGGAAGGCGTTGCTCAACTCGCTGATCGTGTCCGGCTCCATCACCGTCGGTACGGTGCTGTGCTGCACGCTGGCCGGGTTCGCCTTCGCCAAGCTGCGCTTCCGGGGCCGGGGCGCGCTGCTGGCCCTGACCGTCGGCACGATGATGATCCCGCCGCAGCTGGGCGTGATCCCGCTGTTCATGCTCATCGCCGAACTCCAGTGGGTGAACCAGCTCCAGGCCGTCATCCTGCCCGGACTCGTCTCCGCCTTCGGGGTGTTCTTCATGCGGCAGTACCTCGTGCAGTCGCTGCCCGACGAGTTGATCGAGGCGGCACGCGTCGACGGCGCGTCCACCGCACGGATCTTCTGGTCGATCGTGGTGCCCATCGCGCGGCCCGGCATGGCGGTCCTCGGCATGCTCACCTTCATGACCGCGTGGAACGACTTCTTCTGGCCGATCATCGCGCTGTCCTCACAGGAACCGACGGTCCAGGTCGCGCTGCGCCAGCTCGGCGGCGGCTATGTCCACGACCAGTCCGTGATCATGGCGGGGACGCTGCTCGGCACGCTTCCCGTGCTGCTCGTCTTCGGACTGCTCGGCCGGCAGATCGTCGGCGGCATCATGCAGGGCGCCGTCAAGGGCTGAGCCACCGAGCCGACGACGCCCCCGGGCCACTCCCCCGCGTCCCTTCCCCCCACCGCACCGTCCCACTTCCCTGGAGTTCCTTCCATGACCGCTGTCGACGCACGCCCCGAGACCACGACGGAGCGGCGGTTCCCCACCGGCTTCCGCTGGGGGACGGCCACCGCCGCGTACCAGATCGAGGGGGCCGCGTCCGAGGACGGGCGGACCCCGTCCATCTGGGACACCTTCAGCCGTACGCCCGGCAAGGTCCGCAACGGCGACACCGGCGACATCGCCGCCGACCACTACCACCGGATGGCCGAAGACGTCGCGCTGATGCGGGAGTTGGGCGTCACCGACTACCGCTTCTCGGTGTCCTGGCCGCGCGTCCAGCCGACCGGCCGGGGCCCCGCCGTACAGCGCGGCCTCGACTTCTACCGGCGGCTCGTGGACGAGCTGCTGGCTGCCGGGATCCGGCCCGTCCTCACGCTCTACCACTGGGATCTGCCGCAGGAGTTGGAGGACGCGGGCGGCTGGCCGCACCGCGACACCGCGCCGCGGTTCGCCGAGTACGCGGGGCTCGTCGCCGGTGCGCTCGGCGACCGGGTGCCGACCTGGACGACGCTCAACGAGCCCTGGTGCGCGGCGTTCCTGGGATACGCGGCGGGTGTGCACGCGCCGGGCCACACCCGCCCCGAGGCCGCGTTGCGCGCGGCGCACCATCTCAATCTGGCGCACGGCCTGGCGACCGGTGTCCTGCGTGACGCGTTGCCGGCGAAGGCGGAGGTCTCGCTGACGCTCAATCTGCACGCCGTTCGCCCGCTGACGGACTCCCCCGAGGATCTCGACGCCGTGCACCGGATCGACGCGCTCGGCAACCGGGTCTTCCTCGACCCCGTCTTCCACGGCCGGCTGCCGCGCGATCTCGTGGACGACACCGCCGCGTTGACCGACTGGTCCTTCGTGAAGGACGGCGATCTGGCGACGATCTCCGCGCCGGTCGACTCGCTGGGGATCAACTACTACTCCCCCACCGTGGTCGCGAGCGGTACGTCCGATTCCCCGTCGCCGTGGCCCGGCGCGGACGAGCACGTGCGCTTCGTCCCGGCGCCGGGTCCGCGTACGGCGATGGACTGGCCGGTCGACGCCACCGGGCTGTACGACCTGCTCACCGGGTTGCGCGACGAACTGCCGGACGTCCCGCTGATGGTCACCGAGAACGGCGCGGCGTACGACGACTACGCCGACCCGTCCGGCGCGGTCCACGACCCCGAGCGCGTCGCGTATCTGCGCGCCCACCTCGAAGCGGTCCACCGGGCGATCGAGGACGGCGCCGACGTGCGCGGCTACTTCCTCTGGTCGCTGCTGGACAACTTCGAGTGGGCGTACGGCTACGGCAAGCGGTTCGGCGCCGTGCACGTCGACTTCGCGACCCAGCGGCGCACGCCGAAGGACAGCGCCCGCTGGTACGCGCGGGTCATCGGCCGCGGGGGTCTGGACTGAGCGCGACCGCCCCAAGCCGGGCGCCTCTGAGCTGGGCGACGACGACGGTGGCCTCCCACTCCTCGGAGGTCACGACCCGGGGGGCGAGTCCGTCGCGCCTGACAGTGCCGACGGCGTCCGGCACCTGGCGCTCGCTCGTCTCGAACAGCAGATGACCGCCGGGCGCCAGCCAGTGGGGCGCCTCGGCGGTCACCCGGCGCAGCACGTCGAGCCCGTCGTCGCCGCCGTCGAGCGCCACCAGCGGTTCGTGCTCCCGCGCCTCGGACGGCAGGAGCCCGACCTCGCGGGTCGGTACGTAGGGCACGTTGGCGATGAGGATGTCGATACGGCTCCGAAGGTCGTCCGGCAGCGCGTCGAAGAGGTCCCCTTCGAGGACCGTGCCGCCGGAGCCGACGTTGTGGCGGGCGCAGGCCACGGCCGCCGGGTCGAGGTCGGAGGCGTACAGCTCGACGGTTCCGTGCGCCGTGGCGAGCAGCGCGGCACCGAGCGCGCCCGAGCCGCAGCACAGGTCGACGACGACGGCGGGCCGCCCGGCGGGAGTCTGATGGATCAGGGCCGCCGCCTGCCGGACGAGGAATTCGGTGCGCCGGCGGGGGACGAAGACCCCGGTGTCGACGGCGATCCGCAGGCCGTAGAACTCGGCCCAGCCGATGACGTGCTCCAGGGGCAGTCCGGCGGTGCGGCGGCTCACCATCTCGGTGAGGGCTTCCGGGCTGTCCGCGGCGGAGACCAGGAGCCGTGCCTCGTCCTCGGCGAAGACACAGCCCGCGGCGCGGAGCCTGGTGACGACGGCGGAGAGGGAGGGAAGCGCGGAGGAGGAGAACGGTGTTGCCGACATGGAAACCTTTCGGGGCGCCTACGGGCGCTCCGGCGGTCTCAGCCTGTCGGACGGACCGCGCGGCCGTGAGAGGGGAGCACCCGGCCTGACACTGCGGTAATGGGTCCCACCTCCTCGGTGCGTACGCTGCTTCGGTCGGGTCACAGTACCCCACGGGCTCCGGGCACACGATCGAGTTCGCCGGCGGGTGCTCGCGGTCCTCGCCCTGTCTTTCGCAGTACTGGTGAGACAGCAATACTGTCGGCATGGACACAGAGGCCGGAGCCGCGAGGGCGGCCGGGGCGGACCAGGAGCCGACGCTCACCGTCGACGAGCTGGCCGCACGCGCCGGTGTCACCGTGCGCACCGTCCGCTTCTACAGCACCCGCGGTCTGCTGCCGCCCCCGGTGATCGGCCCTCGCCGGGTCGGCCACTACGGACATGACCACCTCTCCCGGCTCGCGCTCATCGAGGAGCTTCAGCACCAGGGCATGACCCTGGCCGCGATCGAGCGGTATCTGGAGCAGTTGCCGGCGGATCTGAGCGCGCACGATCTGGCCATACACCGGGCGCTGGTGGCGACCTGGGCGCCGGACTCGGCGGAGGAGGCGACGCGGGCCGAGCTGGAGAAGCGCGCGGGACGCGCCCTGTCCGACGACGACGTCGACCGGCTGGCGGCCATGGGTGTGCTGGCCCGTGCCGACGCTCCCGGCCGCTACCGGCTCGATCCGGGGCTGCTGCGCCTGGGGGTGGAGCTGTTGGACGTGCCGATCGCGCACGAGACGATCCTCGCCGCCCGTACGGTCCTGCTGGAGCACACCCGCTCGGCCGCGCACGCGCTGTCGCGCCTCTTCCGCGACGAGGTGTGGAATCCGTACGAGGAGGGCGAGCCGGATCCGGAGCGGGTGGCGGCGATGAGGTCGCTGTCGGCCCATATGCAGCCGATGGTCGTGCAGGCGCTGGTGACCGCGTTCCAGCGCTCGCTCAAGGAGGAGTTGCGGGCCGCGTTCACCGACGGATGAACACGGCCCGCGTCGAAGGCTGCCGTCCGCGGCGCTACCTCGCGTCGTGGAACGTCTCTCCCCGCTCGGCCTTCGCCACCAGCGACGCGGGCGGCGAGAAGCGCTCCCCGTAGGTGGCGGCGAGTTCACGGGCGCGTGCGACGAAGCCGGGCAGGCCGCCCTCGTACCCGTTGATGTACTGGAGGACGCCGCCCGTCCAGGCCGGGAACCCGATGCCCATGATCGAGCCGATGTTGGCGTCGGCGACGGTCGTCAGGACGTTCTCGTCCAGACAGCGCACGGTGTCCAGCGCCTCCGAGAAGAGCATGCGCTCCTTCATGTCGGTGAACGGCACGTCCGCGTCGGGCTTGGTGAAGTGCTCGCGCAGGCCCGGCCAGAGGCCGACGCGGCCGCCGTCGTCGGCGTAGTCGTAGAAGCCCGCGCCGCCGGCGCGTCCCGGTCGGCCGAAGTCGTCCACCATGCGGTCGATGACCGCGTCGGCCGGGTGCGGGGTCCAGGTGCCGCCGGACTCCTCGACCGCGCGCCGCGTCTCGTCGCGGATCCTGCGCGGCAGTGTGAGGGTCAGTTCGTCCATCAGGGAGAGCACCTTGGCCGGGTAGCCGGCCTGTGCCGCCGCCTGTTCGACGGAGGCGGGTTCGATGCCCTCGGCGACCATCGCGACGCCCTCGTTGATGAACCGGCCGATGACGCGTGAGGTGAAGAAGCCACGTGAGTCGTTGACGACGATCGGTGTCTTCTTGATCTGCCGTACGAGGTCGAAGGCGCGGGCGAGCGCCTCGTCGCCGGTCTTGCCGCCCTTGATGATCTCCACGAGCGGCATCTTGTCGACGGGCGAGAAGAAGTGCAGACCGACGAAGTCGGCGGGGCGCGTGACGCCTTCGGCGAGGGCCGTGATGGGCAGCGTCGAGGTGTTGGAGCACAGGAGCGCGTCGGGCTCGACCACGTCCTGGATCTCCTGGAACACCCGGTGCTTGAGCGCCGTGTCCTCGAAGACCGCCTCGATCACGGCGTCGCAGCCCGCGAGGTCCGCCACCTCGCCGGTGGGGGTGATCCGGGCCAGCAGCGCGTCCCGGTCGGCCTCGGTAGTACGGCCCCGGGAGACCGCCTTGGCCAGCAGCTTCTCCGAGTACGCCTTGCCCTTGGCCGCCGCTTCGGTCGTGACGTCCTTGAGGACGACGTCGATACCGGCGCGGGCGCAGGAGTAGGCGATGCCCGCTCCCATCATCCCGGCGCCGAGGACGGCGACCTTGCGCACCGCGCGCCTGTCGATGTCCTTGGGGCGGCTGGCGCCGGAGTTGACCGCCTGGAGGTCGAAGAAGAACGCCTGGATCATGTTCTTGGCGGTCTGCCCGGTGACCAGTTCGGTGAAGTACCTGGCCTCGATGGTCTGCGCGGTCTCGAAGTCGACCTGCGAGCCCTCGACGGCGGCGGCCAGGATGTTGCGGGGAGCGGGGTAGGGCGCGCCACCGGTCTGCTTCTGGAGGTTGGCGGGGAAGGCGGGGAGGTTGGCGGCGAAGCGCGGGTTGGACGGCGTACCGCCGGGGATCTTGTAGCCCTTGACGTCCCACGGCTGCCACGACTCGGGGTGCGCGTCGATGAAGGCGCGTGCCCGGTCCAGCATCTCCTCGGTGGTGGCGGCGACCTCGTGGACGAGACCGCTGTCCAGCGCGCGGCGCGGCGAGTACTGGGTGCCCTGGAGCAGCACCTTGAGCAGCGCGTCGGAGATGCCGAGGAGCCGTACGGTACGGGTGACGCCGCCGCCCGCGGGCAGCAGGCCGAGGGTGACCTCGGGCAGGCCGATCTTGGAGCCGGGCGCGTCGAGCGCGACGCGGTGGTGGCAGGCGAGCGCGATCTCGTAACCGCCGCCCAGGGCCGCGCCGTTGATGGCGGCGACGACGGGCTTGCCTAGGGTCTCGATGGTGCGCAGGGCGCGCTTGACGGCCATGCCGGCGTCGAACGCCTGCTGGGCGTCGTCCGGACCGAGCTTGATCATGTCCTTGAGGTCGCCGCCGGCGAAGAAGGTCTTCTTCGCGGAGGTGACGATGATGCCGCGGATGCTGTCCTTCTCGGCCTCGGCGCGTGCCGCGATCGCGGCGATCGAGGTCCGGAAGCCCTGGTTCATGGTGTTGGCCGACTGGGCGGGGTCGTCGAGGACGAGGGTGACGACGCCTGTCCCGTCCTGCTCCCAGCGGATGGTGGTGGACTCGCTCATGCTGCTGCTCCGTAGCGAAGAGATGCTTGGCGGACGGGACGGTCAGACGCGTTCGACGATCGTGGCGACGCCCATGCCGCCGCCGACGCAGAGCGTGGCGAGGCCGTACCGCTTGTCCTGGCGCTCCAGTTCGTCCACGAGGGTGCCGAGGATCATCGCGCCGGTGGCGCCGAGCGGGTGGCCGAGGGCGATGGCGCCGCCGTTGACATTGACCTGGTCCATGGAGAGGCCCATCTCGGCGACGTAGCGCAGGACGACGGCGGCGAACGCCTCGTTGATCTCCACGAGGTCGATGTCGCCGATGGTCAGTCCGGCCTTGGCGAGTGCCTTGCGGCTGGCGGGCGCCGGTCCGGTCAGCATGATCGTGGGTTCGGAGCCGGACACGGCGGCCGAGACGATACGGGCGCGCGGCGTCATGCCGTACCGCTCGCCGGTCTCCTTGGAGCCGATCGCGACGAGGGAGGCGCCGTCCACGATGCCGGAGGAGTTGCCCGCGTGGTGGACATGGTCGATCTTCTCGACCCAGTGGTACTTCTGGAGCGCCACCGCGTCGAATCCGCCGAGGTCGCCGATCTGCGCGAACGACGGCTTGAGCGAGGCGAGCGTGTCGGCCGTGGTGCCGGGCCGCAGGTGCTCGTCGTGGTCGAGGACGGTGAGGCCGTTGCCGTCGCGGACGGGGACGACGGAGCGGGCGAACCGGCCGTCCTTCCAGGCCGTCGCCGCGCGCTCCTGCGACAGCGCGGCGAACTCGTCGACGTCGCGCCGGGTGAAGCCGCCGATGGTGGCGATCAGGTCGGCGCCGATGCCCTGGGGGGCGAAGCCCGTACGGATGTTGGTCATCGGGTCCATCGCCCAGGCGCCGCCGTCGGAGCCCATCGGGACGCGGGACATCGACTCGACGCCACCGGCCAGGATCAGGTCCTCCCAGCCCGAACGGATCTTGGCGGCGGCCAGGTTGACGGCTTCGAGGCCGGAGGCACAGAAGCGGTTCTCCTGGACGCCGGCGACGGTGTCGGGGAGTCCGGCGGCGACGGCGGCGGTGCGCGCGATGTCGGAGCCCTGGTCGCCGAGGGGGCTGACGACACCGAGCACGATGTCGTCGATCGCCGCCGGGTCGAGACCGGGGAACCGGCCGCGGATCTCGTGGATCAGGCCGACGATGAGATCGATGGGCTTGGTGCCGTGCAGGGCGCCGTTGGCCTTGCCGCGACCGCGCGGGGTGCGGATCGCGTCGAACAGATACGCTTCGGTACTCAAGACAGCGGCCTTTCGGGGGCGTTGGAGGTGCTGCTGGACGTGGCGGTGCTGCTCTTGATGCTCGGAACGTCCCAGTCGTCGGCGATCCGCTCGGTGTCCGCGCCCGGCAGCGCGGGCGCGCTCCGTACGGAGGTGGGTGTGGCCGAGAAGCGCGGTGCGGGGGCCGGCTGGGTGATGCCCGCGTGGTCGGTGAAGGTGCCACGGGCCACGAGGTGCGGATGTCCGGGGGCCTCGCGCAGCAACAGGACGGGCGCCACGCACGCGTCGGAGTCCTCGAAGACGGCCGTCCACTCGGCGCGGGTCTTCTCCTTGAACCGGGTGGTGACGGCGGCCTTCAGCTCGTCCCAGCGGGCGAAGTCCTTACGGGCGGGGACGTCGTCCTTGATGCCGAGCAGGTCGATGAACTCGTTGTAGAAGCGCTGCTCCAGCGCGCCGACTGCCATGTACTCGCCGTCGGCCGTCTCGTAGTTGCCGTAGAAGGGCGCGCCGCCGTCCAGCAGGTTCGCCCCGCGCCGGTCCTGCCAGCCGCCGGCCGCCGACATGGCGTGGATCATCGTGGTCAGATGGGCGGCGCCGTCGACGATCGCCGCGTCCACGACCTGTCCGGTGCCGCCGGGTGTGCGGGCGTGCTGGAGGGCGGCGAGGATCCCGATGACGAGGTAGAGCGAGCCGCCCGCGTAGTCGCCGACGAGGTTGGCGGGGACGGTGGGCGGCCGGTCGGCGTCGCCGAACATGGAGAGGGTGCCGGTGACGGCGATGTAGTCGATGTCGTGCCCGGCTCGCTGGGCGAGCGGTCCGTCCTGGCCCCAGCCGGTCATCCGGCCGTACACCAGCCGGGGGTTGCGGGCGAGGCATTCCGCGGGGCCGACGCCGAGGCGTTCGGCGACGCCCGGCCGGTAGCCCTCGATGAGGACGTCGGCGCGTTCGACGAGGTCGAGGACCTGGGCGGGTCCGTCGTCCGACTTGAGGTCGAGGAGTACGGAGCGTTTGTTGCGGTTCATCAGGTCGTACCTCGGGTCGATCCCGAGCCCGGCGCCGCCCGGCCGGTCGACGCGTACGACGTCGGCGCCGAGGTCCGCCAGCTGCATCGCGGCGAACGGGCCCGGCCCGATGCCGGCCAGCTCGACCACTCGCACCCCGGCCAGCGGGCCGTTCGTTGTCGCCGTCATGGTGAGCTCTCCCAGCGGTGTGACACCAACGATGTAACAGCAATGATGTTAGGAACGCCCACCACGGTGCACAAGCCCCGCCGGGGCACTGGGCAAGCAAGCGCTTGTTCTGCCGCCTGTCCTCTCCGATGGTCGCAGACTTCCGCGCGATCGCCGCCCCGCGCGACACCCATGACGTCCGATGCTGGTCACCCGCTATGCCGGTCCGCCACCACAGGCGCTAGCCTCGGCCCCCGACAACGCACGGACAGGGCATGGAACGGCACGGACAACGGCACCGACCACCGCACCGGCGACGGCGCGGCTCGAACGGCGGAGACTCGATGAACAGGCAGAACGGGGCAGAACGCCCGTACCACGTGGTGCTCTTCGGGGCGACCGGCTTCGTCGGAACGCTCACGGCCGAGTATCTCGCCCTCACCGCGCCCGACGACTGCCGGTGGGCGATCGCCGGCCGGGACCGGGCCAAGCTGGAGAAGCTGCGGGCCGGGCTGGCCCGGCTCTCCCCGCGCTGCGCGGACCTTCCGCTGCTGGTGGCCGACTCCGAGGACCCGGCGTCGCTGCGGGCGCTCGCCGAGTCGACGCGTGTGCTCGCCACGACCGTCGGCCCGTACGTCTGGCACGGGGAGAACCTCGTCGCCGCCTGCGCCGAGGCCGGGACGGACTACGCGGATCTCTGCGGCGAGCCGGAGTTCGTCGACCGGATGTACGTGGCGTACGAGGACCGGGCGCGCCAGACCGGGGCACGGCTGGTGCACGCCTGCGGGTTCGACTCCGTACCGCACGATCTGGGCGCTTACTTCACGGTCAAGCAGCTGCCGGCGGACGTGCCGCTCCGCATAGACGGTTTCGTCCGCACCAACGCGTTCTTCTCCGGCGGGACGCTCGCCTCGGCCCTGAACGCGCTGAGCCGTGGGCGGCAGACCGTGGAGGCGGCGAGGCAGCGGCGGCTGCACGAGCCTCGGCTGGTGGGGCGCCGGGCCGTCGGGCCGCTGGGCGCGCCGCACTTCAGCAAGGAGACCGGCGCCTGGGCGCTGCCGCTGCCCACGCTCGACGCGCGGGTGGTGGCGCGCTCGGCGGCGGCGGTACCGCGTTACGGCCCCGACTTCCGCTACCGGCACTTCGCCGCCGTCAAGTCGCTGCCGGTCGCCCTGGGCGGCACGGTGGCCGCCGGCGCGGGCGCCGCGCTGGCGCAGGTGCCCGCGGTGCGGCGGGCGCTGATGAACCGCTTCGAGCCGGGTTCGGGGCCCAGCGAGGCACGCAGGGGCAGCAGTTGGTTCACGGTGCGGTTCGTGGGCGAGGGCGGTGGGCGCAGGGTGTTCACGGAGGTCGCGGGCGGCGATCCGGGGTACGACGAGACGGCGAAGATACTCGCCGAGGCCTCGCTGAGCCTGGCCTTCGACGATCTTCCCCACACGTCGGGCCAGGTCACCACGGTCGCCGCGATGGGTGACGCGCTGCTGGAGCGGTTGCGGTCGGCAGGGATGACCTTCCGGGTCGCGCACTCGCGCTGAGATCGCGAGAGCGTGGCGGCCCGCCCCCAGCACGGGCCGCCACGCTCGTACGGAGGGCAGACCGGGGTGGTGCGAAAAACTCATCGCCGCGCGCCGGATCACATTCCGCGCGTGCCCTCGACGGCGTCGCGCAGAGCCTGGCGGCAGAGGGTGTCGGACTGGCGGGTCGTCTCCGGGATACGGAAGTCCCGGGCGAGGCGCAGGGTGTGCGCGCAGGCGGTGTCGAGATCGGTCCGGTGTCCGACCGAGACGAAGACGGGCTTCACACCGTCCTGTGTACGCAGCGCCCGGCCCACCTCCTCGCCGTCGTCGGCGAGCAGCGGCGAGAAGTCGCCACGCCGGGCGGCGGGCTGCTCGTACGAGAAGGTGAAGGGGTTCTTGGCGACACCGATGACCGGCAGCCCGGTCAGCACCCCGAGGTGACTGGCGAGGCCGAACCGGCGCGGGTGGGCGCGGCCGTAGCCGTCGCAGACGATCAGTCCCGGGTCCGACGTCAGGGCGTCGAGCGCGGCGAGGACGGTGGGGATCTCACGGAAGGCGAGCAGCCCCGGCACATAGGGGAAGGCGACCCGTCCGACGGCGGTCGCCCGGTCCACGACGTCGAGGGTTGCCGCGTCGAGGACGACGGCCGCGGCGGCGACGATGTCCCGCTCGTCGTCGTACGCGACGTCGACCCCGGTCACCAGCCCGGTCCCGGCCGCGGGCCCCACCTCGTCGAGCACGACGAGCCGCCGCAACTCGTCCTGCACGGCCCTGGCTTCGGCCTCGTCGGCGGGTGTCCTGATCGTCGTCATGGTGCGCCAGCCTAGAGCTGCCGGCCGGTTCGTCCTCAATCGCCGGACGGGCTGCGTTTGCAGCCCGTCCGGCGATTGAGGACAAGCCCGGCCGCGTGGTCGGCGTTCCCGCCGTTAGCCTGGCGATCATGTTCGTACTGGAGCTGACCTACACCGCCCCGCTCGACCGTGTCGACGCGCTCTCGGCGGACCATCTCGCCTGGGTCGACGACCACTTCGCCGCGGGGACCTTCATCGCGTCGGGCCGCAAGAAGCCCCGCGACGGGGGTGTGATCCTGGCCGTCGGGGACGATCGCGCGGCGGTCGAGGCGCTCGTCGACGCGGACCCCTTCGTGGTCGGCGGTGTGTGCGCGTACCGGATCACGGAGTTCGCCGTGGCCCGCACCGCGCCCGGACTGGCGGAGTACCGCGAGCCGCAGCCGCCGCGGTGACCCCGACTCGCGAGTAGCGAAAACGGTGACGTAGGTCACGCCGTTCCACGAGCACTCTTCGGCGCGTTACGTCGTCCTTCCCTGTAGCGGAAGACGCACATCCGCCCGAGCCGTGCGAAGGGGAGCTGGCCTTGTCCAACGTCATCGAGCAGGCCCTGCAAGCCCGGCTGGTCGCCTCGGCGCCGCAGCTGGAGACCGTTCCCGCCACCCTGCGCTACGACGGCGAGGATCCGTTCGCCGTGCGGATGGCGTTCCCGCCCACGGCGACGCTGGAGGGCACGGAGGTGTCCTGGGCGTTCTCCCGCGAGCTGCTGACCGTCGGGATGGACGAGCCGGCCGGACTCGGGGACGTACGGGTGCGGCCGTTCGGCTACGACCGTACGGTCCTGGAGTTCCACGCCCCCGAGGGCGTCGCGATGGTCCATGTCCGTACGTCGGAGGTGCGGCACTTCCTCGACCGCTCCCTGGGCGTCGTCCCGGTCGGCCGCGAGCATCTCCATCTCGATCTGGACCACGACCTCGCCGAGTTGCTGCGCGACGCCTGCTGAACCACTCAAACGACCGACCCGCCACCAGCCACCAGCCAAAAAACGCGTTGCCTCCTCCCCGGCGCGCTCGTACGGTGTTCAGCGTTCCTGTTGTCACCGAACGGAGTAGGACGTTGCTCTTCTGAGGTCCTGAGACACCGTGCCGCGCGGCTTTCCGCCCGCGCGCACCGCGTGCGACCTCGGCGATCGAGCCGTCCCTTCCCCGGTGCCCCACGCCGGTGTCTCCCACCGTTGCCCCGCATCCTTTTCGCAGCAGCCAGGAGACCGTATGTCTACTTCCCCCCAAATCACCTGCTCCGCGCTCTCCTTCGGCTGGCCCGACGGAAGTGTCGTCTTCGACGACCTCCAACTGGCCGTCGGTCCCGGCAGAACCGGCCTCGTCGGAGTCAACGGGTCAGGGAAATCAACCCTGTTGAAGCTCATCGCCGGAGCGCTCGCCCCCACGGGTGGCCGGACGGACGTGGTGGGCGAGATCGGCTACCTCCCGCAGAACGCCGTTCTCGACACCGCTCTGCGCGTCGACCAGGCGCTCGGTATCGCGGGCACCCGCGCCGCGCTGCTCGCCGTCGAGGCGGGCGACGCGAGCGAGGAGAACTTCGCCGCCGTCGGCGACGACTGGGACGTCGAGGAGCGGGCGCGCGCCACCCTCGACCAGCTCGGGCTCGGACATGTCGGCCTCGACCGCACCATCGGCGAGGTGTCCGGCGGCGAGTGCGTCCTGCTGCGGCTGGCGGCCCTGCTGCTGGCCCGGCCCTCGGTGCTGCTGCTCGACGAGCCGACGAACAATCTGGATCTGCACGCGCGTCGGCGGCTGCACGCGGCCGTCGCCGCCTGGTCCGGCCTGCTGGTCGTGGTCAGCCACGACCGCGAGCTGCTCGATCTCGTCGACCGGATCGCGGATCTGCGGGACGGCGAGGTCACCTGGTACGGCGGGAACTTCTCCGCGTACGAGGAAGCCCTCGCCGTCGAGCAGGAGGCCTCGAAACGGATGGTGCGTGCCGCCGAGGGCGACGTGCAGCGGCAGAAGCGCGAACTGGCGGACGCGCAGGTCAAGTTGGCCCGGCGGAAGCGCTACGGACAGAAGATGTGGGACACCAAGCGCGAGCCGAAGGCGATCATGGCCCAGCGCAAGCGCCAGGCGCAGGTCTCGGCGGGCAAGCACCGCGTCATGCACACCGCGAAGCTGACGGAGGCCCGGGAGCGGCTCGACGAGGCGGTGGAGGCGGTGCGCGACGACGACGAGATCCGGATCGAGCTGCCCGCCACGGAGGTCCACGCCGGTGTCGGCGTGCTGCGGCTGCGCGAGCTGGAGCTGCGGTACGGCGCGCGGGCGGCGGGTGAGTTCGCGATCCACGGCCCGGAGCGGATCGCGCTGGTGGGACGTAACGGCGCGGGCAAGACGACGCTGCTGCGGACGGTCGCCGGGGAGCTGGCCCCGGTCTCCGGCGAGGCCGAGACGCTGGTGCCGACGCGCTTCCTGCCACAGCGGCTCGATGTCCTGGACGACGCGCTGAGCGTGGCGGGGAACGTCGCGCGTTTCGCGCCCGGCGCCACCGACAACGAGATCCGGGCGCGGCTCGCCCGCTTCCTGTTCCGGGGCGCGCGGGCGAACCAGCCGGCCGGGACCCTGTCGGGCGGGGAACGGTTCCGCGCCTCGCTCGCCGCCCTGCTGCTCGCTCAGCCGGCCCCCAGGCTGCTGATGCTGGACGAGCCGACGAACAATCTCGACCTGGCGAGCGTGCGCGCGCTCACGGCGGCGCTCGGGTCGTACCGCGGCGCGCTGGTCGTGGCGAGCCACGACGTGCCGTTCCTGGAATCGATCGGCGTCACCCGGTGGCTGCTGCTCGACGGCGAGCTGCGCGACACCACGGCGGAGGAGGTACGGGCAGGTCAGACCTCCTGAGGATCTCTTCGGGAAACCGGACAGGAGCTGTCTGGTTTCCCGATTAGGTTCGGGCGCATGCCACAGAACATCACCATCGTGGGCGCCCGTGAGAACAACCTCAGGAACGTCTCGCTGACCATCCCCAAGGACCGGATCACCGTCTTCACCGGCGTCTCCGGCTCCGGCAAGTCCTCGATCGTCTTCGACACCATCGCCGTGGAGTCACGGCGACAGCTCAACGAGACCTTCACGGCGTACATCAGGAACCGGCTGCCCAAGTACGAACGGCCGCACGTCGAGGCGATCGACGATCTGTCGGTCGCGATCGTCATCGACCAGAAGCCCGTCGGCGGCAACGTCCGCTCCACCGTCGGCACGATGACCGACATCTACTCGGTGATCCGGGTGCTGTTCTCGCGGTACGGCACGCCGAGCGCGGGGGCGGCCACCGCGTACTCCTTCAACGACCCGTCCGGCATGTGCCCGGAGTGCGACGGCGTGGGCCGCGTCGTGCGCCTCGACCTCGACCGCGCGTTCGACTGGTCGAAGTCCCTGAACGGCGGCGCGCTGCTGCTGCCGGGGCTGACGGTGGGCGGCTGGGAGTGGAAACTGTACGCCGGGTCCGGGCACTTCGACCCGGACAAGCCGATCGACCAGTACACCGCCGAGGAGCGTCAACTGCTCCTGCACGGCGGTGATTTCACCGTCAAGGTGGAGATGAAAACGGGATCGGCCGACATGCGGTTCGAGGGCGTCGTGGGCCGTTTCACCCGGCTGTTCCTCAAGCGCGACACGGCCGGCATGTCCGAGAAGCGCAAGGAGGCCGCGAGCCGTTTCACGTCGGAGCGTGTGTGCGAGGCGTGCGGCGGGGCCCGGCTGAACGAGGCGGCGCTGGCCACCCGTATCGACGGCCTGTCCATCGCCGACTTCACGCGGATGGAGGTCGCCGACCTGGCCGAGGTACTGGCGCGGATCGACGACCCGGTGGCGACGCCGATCGCCGCCGCCGCTCGCGCCCGGCTGGACCGGCTGGTCGGGATCGGACTCGGCTATCTGAGCCTGGACCGGGAAACGACGACACTGTCCGGCGGTGAGGGACAGCGGCTCAAGATGGTGCGCCATCTGGGGAGTTCACTGACGGGGCTCACATTCATCTTCGACGAGCCGAGCGTCGGCCTGCACCCGCGCGACGTGGGACGGCTGAACGATCTGCTGCGGCGGCTGCGCGACCGGGGCAACACGGTGCTGGTGGTGGAGCACGACCCCGATGTGGTGGCGATCGCGGACCATGTCGTCGACATGGGGCCGCGGGCGGGCGCGGACGGCGGACAGGTGGTGTTCGAGGGGACCGTGGAGCGGCTGCGGGAGGCCGACACACTCACCGGGCGGCATCTGGTGAGCCGTACCCCCATGAAGGAGCGCTTCCGCTCCCCCACCGGCCAACTGCCGGTGCGCGGAGCCGCGTTGCACAATCTGAAGGGCATCGACGTACAGTTCCCGACCGGTGTGCTGACGGCGGTGACCGGTGTCGCGGGGTCGGGGAAGTCGACGCTGGTCTCGGAGGTCTTCACGGCCGCCCACCCGGACGCGATCGTCATCGACCAGAGCGCGATCACGGCCTCGTCGCGGTCCACCCCGGCGTCGTACATCGGCGTCATGGACACCGTCCGCAAGGTGTACGCGAAGGTGAACCGCGTCCAGCCGGGGCTGTTCAGCTTCAACTCGTCGGGGGCATGCGCCGAGTGCGCCGGTCGCGGGATCATCTACACCGATCTGGCGTTCATGGATCCGGTGACGACCGTCTGCCAGGTGTGCGAGGGCCGGCGGTTCAACGACGACGTGCTCGCGCTCAAGGTGGGCGGCAAATCGATCGTCGACGTCCTGGACATGACGGCCGCTCAAGCGATCCCGTTCTTCCAGGAGTTCAGCGGCGACAAGGCGCTGCTGCGCAAGCTTCGGACCCTGAACGACGTGGGCCTGACCTATCTGACGCTCGGCCAGCCGCTCAGTTCGCTGTCCGGCGGGGAGCGGCAGCGCATCAAACTGGCGACCCAACTGCACCGTACGGGCAGCGTGTACGTCCTGGACGAGCCGACCACCGGGCTGCACATGGCGGACGTGGGCACCCTGCTGGCACTGCTCGACCGGCTGGTGAACGCGGGGAACTCGGTGATCTGCGTCGAGCACAACATGGATGTGGTCAAGCGGGCCGACTGGGTGATCGACATGGGCCCGGACGGTGGCAAGCACGGCGGCGAGATCGTGTTCGAGGGCACGCCGGGCGAACTGCTGCGCCACCCCAAGTCGTTCACGGCGCAGTACCTCCGGCGGGAGCTGGGCCTGTCGGACCCGTCCGGCGACTGAGGACGAACCCGCTGCCGCGCGGACCCCTGCTGACTTAGCGTGGTCGTCGCCGCCCCGGCCGGGGCGGCGACGATCCGTCCGGAGGTCCCTATGCCCAGCAGGAAAGCCTTGATCCGACGCCCCGGCCCCCGTCTCACCGAGGGTCTGGTGACCCATCTGGAGCGCACTCCCGTCGACGCCGGACTGGCCCTCGCGCAGTGGGAGTCGTACACACACGCGCTGCGGGCGCACGGCTGGGAGACGACGGAGGCGGCGCCGGCCGACGACTGCCCGGACGCGGTGTTCGTCGAGGACACGGTGGTGGTGTTCCGTGACGTCGCGCTGATCGCGCGTTCCGGCGCCGAGTCGCGCCGGCCGGAGACGGCGGCCGTGGAGGAGGCGCTGAGCGCGCTCGGCTGCTCGGTCGAGCGGGTACGGGAGCCGGGGACACTCGATGGCGGCGATGTCCTGAAGGTCGGCGACACGGTGTACGTGGGCCAGGGCGGGCGGACGAACGAGGCGGGCGTACGGCAGGTGCGCGCCGCGTTCGAGCCGCTGGGCGCGCGGGTCGTCGCCGTACCGGTGAGCAAGGTGCTGCATCTGAAGTCGGCGGTGACCGCGCTGCCGGACGGCACCGTGATCGGCCATACGCCGCTCGTTGACGATCCGTCGCTCTTCCCGCGTTTCCTGGCCGTTCCCGAGGAGGCGGGGTCGCACGTGGTGCTGCTCGGTGGCAGAAAGCTGCTGATGGCGGCGAGCGCGCCGCGCAGCGCCGAGTTGTTCGCGGATCTCGGTCTTGAACCTGTTCCGGTCGACATCAGCGAGTTCGAGAAGCTCGAAGGGTGCGTGACCTGCCTCTCCGTACGGCTGCGTGACCTGCGCGCATAACCGCGCGTAGGCGGGCATCGCGTATCCGGGCTTGGCTCCCGCCTTATCGCGCCCTTAACCTACGGTCACGTAACCTACGAACCCGTAGGTACTACTCCCGTCCCCAGGAGCACCCGTGACACTCACCTCTCCCCATCTCGGCAGTTCTGAGGCGTGGACCGACGCCCGGTTGCTGTACGCGCTGGAAGAGGTGGTGGAGAAAGAACTCAACCGCCATCTCAAGGTCGCCAAGGACTGGATGCCGCACGAGTACGTGCCCTGGTCCGACGCCCGCAACTTCCCCGGGTTCTTCGAGGACGGCACGGTCTGGGAGCCGGAGCAGTCCAAGGTGACCGACATCGGCAAGATCGCCCTCGTGGTGAACCTGCTGACGGAGGACAACCTCCCCAGCTACCACCACGAGATCGCCAGCCTCTTCGGCCGCGACGGAGCCTGGGGCACCTGGGTGCACCGCTGGACCGCCGAGGAGGGCCGGCACGGCATCGTGATGCGCGACTACCTGCTCGCCTCGCGTGCCGTCGACCCGGACAAGCTGGAGCAGTTCCGGATGGCGCACATGGCGGAGGGCTTCGAGTCGGACAACCGTCACTCGATGCTGCACTCCGTCGCGTACGTCGCCTTCCAGGAGCTGGCGACCCGCGTCTCGCACCGCAACACCGGCCACCAGTCGGGCGACCCGGTCTGTGACCGGATGCTGGCGCGTATCGCCACCGACGAGAACCTGCACATGGTCTTCTACCGCAACCTGCTCGGCGCGGCCTTCGAGATCGCACCGGACCTGACCATGCAGGCCGTACGCGACGTGGTCGTGCAGTTCCGGATGCCCGGACACGGCATGCCCGGCTTCGAGCGCGCCGCCGCGCAGATGGCGATCGGCGAGATCTACAACATGCGGATCCACCACGACGACGTACTCCAGCCGGTGCTGCGCTATCTGAAGGTGCTCGACATCGACGGGCTCGGTCCCGAGGGGCTCAAGGCACAGGAGGAGCTCGGTCTGTACATGGGCGGGCTCGACTCGGAGGCGAGCAAGTTCGACGAGAAGCTCGCCGCCCGCAAGGCGCGGATGGCCGCGCGCGCCGCGGGCTGACCCGGTACGGCGCGTCCGGGCGTCACCGCCGGCGCCCGGACGCCGGAACGCCGAGGCTCCGGCCCATCCAGGGTCACCAAGGCTTCAGCACGCTTCCCACCAGGGTGTGTTGGCACTGAGGGGGAGCTCCCCACGGGTGTTCGAATCCGGCATCGTACGCTTTGCGGCGTGAAGCCTGTCACCCGTCTCTTCCTCATAGCCGCGCCCATCGTTGTCGTCGTCTCCGTCGTCTTCGGCGGAGGCGACGACTCCGCAGTGCTGGCCGACAATCCGCCGGAGAACACGGCGAGCGCCGCTCCCAACCCCCTCGCCTCCGCGAGCGACGGCGAGAAGGAGAAGCTGGAGGAGCGGATCAGGAAGATGCCGCCCGGTCTCGCGGCCCCCGGCAAGAAGGAGATGGCCGCCCAGATCGTCGCGAGCGCGGAGAACTCCACGCTGGACTGGCGCGGCCAGTACGACGCGATCGAGGACCTGGACGACGGCAACGGCTACACGGCCGGGATCATCGGATTCTGCTCGGGCACCAACGACATGCTCCAGCTCGTCGAGGAGTACACGAAGCACCACCCGGACAACCCGCTGGCCTCGTACCTCCCCGCGCTGCGCGAGGTCGACGGTACGGACTCGCACGACGGGCTGGACCCGGGATTCACGGAGGCGTGGGCGACGGCGGCCGGGGATCCCGCCTTCCGCAAGGCGCAGGACAGCACGCGGGACCAGGTGTACTTCGACCCGGCGGTTCGGCTGGCGAAGATGGACGGCCTGAGCACGCTCGGCCAGTTCATCTACTACGACGCGATGGTGCTGCACGGCCCCGGTCTGGAGGCGGGCGGCTTCTACGGCATCCGGCACGCGGCGATGAAGGAGGCGAAGACGGCGGCCGAGGGCGGCTCCGAGAAGAAGTACCTCAACGCCTTCCTCGACGAGAGCCGGCACGTGATCAAGACCAAGGTCACGGAGACACAGCGGGACACCTCGCGCATCGACACGGCGCAGCGGGTCTTCCTCAAGGACGGCAACATGGACCTCGCGTCGCCTCTGCGATGGAAGATGTACGGCGAAACGTTCCAGCTCCCCGCTTCCTGACCGGTCCTGACCCGCGGTTGTCCGGAGTCGACCGGATCCCCTCTGATCGGACCGGCCGGACTGGCCGGACCGACCGGCCGACCGGGTGAACAGGTCACCGCCTCAGGCGACTTCGGCCGTCCGTGTCCCGGTACCGGCGCGTCGCAGGCGCTCGCGCTCCTTCTCCGACAGACCGCCCCACACCCCGAAGCGCTCGTCGTTGTCCAGGGCGTACTCCAGACACTCCAGGCGCCCGTCGCAGGCACCGCAGAGCTGCTTCGCCTCGCGGGTCGACGAGCCGGGGGCCGGGAAGAAGAACTCGGGCCCGGTCTGGGCGCACAGGGCGCTCTCCTGCCAGGCGAGTTCCTGCCCCGTGCGCCCGGTGATGCTGGTGAGGGAGTTCATGGGATTGATCGGCATGGCACACACGCTGCCTGGTGCCGATAAACATTCGATCAATGACCTGATGGGCAACCGTCGGAGAGGCGCCCTTGCCCGCTCACGCGTCCTGCGAGGCGCCCTGCATGAACGCCAGACGCGCGCCGTACGGGTCGCTCACCACGGCGAACCGGCCGACGCCCTCGATGTCCGTGGGCTCCTGCACGGTCGTGCCGCCCAGCCGGTCCGAGGCCGCCACCGCAGCATCGCAGTCGCTCGTGCCGAAGTACAGGAGCCAGCTCGGCCCCGTCGCGGCGGAGCCGGGAACGGCGTCGGTGGGCACGATCCCCGCGAACATGCCCTCCGAGCCCTTACCCGCCGGGTGGACCATGATGTAGTCGCCCCCGCCTCCGGGCATCGGCATGGTGGTGGTCTCCCAGCCGAAGGCGGACCCGTAGAAGCTGATGGCGGCGGTCGTGTCCGGGGTGGAGAGCTCGGCCCAGCAGAGGCTGCCCGGGGCGTCGACGGCCTCCAGGCCGCTGTTCTTCCCCGGCTGCCAGGTGGCGAAGGATGCCCCGGCCGGGTCGGCGCAGAGCGTCATCCGGCCGAGGTCCTCGACATCCATCGGCTCGTTGACGACCGTGCCGCCGTTGTCCTTCACGGCCGAGGCGGTGGCCGTGGCGTCGGAGGTCTGGAAGTAGAGCGTCCAGGCCGGCGGGGCCTGCTCGGCCGGGAGCTGCATGGCCCCGGCGACGGTCTTGCCGTCCAGCTGGAACATGCCGTAGCCGCCGAACTGGGGCCCCGCGGATACGTGGTTCCAGCCGAGGACGCCTCCGTAGAAGGTCTTCGCACCCTCGATGTCGGGCGTGGCGAGATCCGCCCAGTTCGGTGAACCTTGCACATAACGGGTGGTGAGCATCGTCGCTCCTTCGTGAGGGCCCCCGCTCTTGCCCTCCCGAGTCTGCTACCGATCGGGTCCCCCCGCATGTGTACACGGGGGCCCGCCCGGCGGGCCGCTGAGCGGTCCGCCAGGCGCCGGCCTCGCCCGTCAGTGACCCGCGTGGGAGCCCTGGGCGCTCGCGCCCTTCGAGTCCTTCGCACCCTTCTTCGCCGCAGTCGGGTGGTGCGGCTCGTAACCGGGGATGGTGCCGTCCGGCTTGGCGATCAGGAACAGGCCCGCCATGCCGTTGTCGGAGTGGCTCTGTACGTGGCAGTGGTACATCCACGCGCCCGCTCCGACCCCCTCGCCCGCGATGATCTGGAGCCCGAAGGAGTCCGCGGGGCCGGTGATCTTGTTGTCGATGATCCGGCTGGTGTCACCCGCGCCGCCGAGCAGGCCGGTCCTGTTGTCCGCCCAGCGATGACCGTGGATGTGGAACGTGTGGTAGAACTCGCCGTGCGTGATCATGATGACTTCGAGGCGGTCACCCACGGTGGCCTCGAAGTTGGGGCTCTGGGCGCCCGGCAGATTGTTGATCTGCATGTCGTTGAAGACGATCGTGAACTGCTTGTCGGGCAGAATGTCACCCTCCCGGCGGACCACCAGACCGCCGTACAGCCCCTGCCTGATGCCGCCGGTGCCGTGGTCCGTGCCGACGACGTGGTCGTGGTAGTGCCAGTAGCCCGCGCTGCCCTCGCGGTACGTGCCGTCCGCGCGCTTGCCCGGCTTGTGGGTGCGCCAGGTGTACGTGCGCTTGCCGCCCGGCGGAACGTGACTCTTGTTCATACGGGTGCCGTCGTTGGCGATGTCGTAGTCGACACCGTGCACATGGAGGCTGGCGTCGATGTCCGTGAGGTTGGTGAACTCGATGTGGACCGTGTCGCCCTCGACGATGTCGATCAGCGGCCCGGGGACCGTCGCCTTGCCCTTCTCGAAGCCGTAGCCGATCTTCCCCGTGCCCAACCGCTCGGCCACCATCGTGAGATGGTGCACCTTGCCTCCGGCGGGTGCCCGCTTCGGGCCCGCCGCGGCGGCCATCGGCGCGGGGGCGGCCGAGGCAACGGACAACGATGTCACGCCAGTTGCCGCGACCGCGCCGCCGGCCACCAGGCGCCGGTTGAAACTCCTTCTGTCCATCGCCATGCCGAACTCCCCACGTGCGGTGCTGAGACTTTCGGGACAGAGTGAAGCCCCGGGACGGCCACACGGTAGCTCGGGGATCTTCGTTTATCCACACTCAGGACAAAGTTAGTTCCATTCCGGTGATACCTCTTGGCTCACCGCCCAAAGAGGTCTAGCTTCACGCCTGTTGCTGTGACCAAAGATGGGTGGGTGAACACATGCAGCGCGTACCACATCGCCGGTCAAGATCCCGGCGCGCAATGGCCGCGGCCGTGGTGGCCGGGACGATGGCCGCGTCTCTGCTAGGCGGAAACGCCATGGCCGGTCCGTACCCTGAACCGCCGTCGACAACGTTGTCCCTTCCTTCGCCGCCCGGCGGCAAGGACGTGAAGGTACTCGTCTTCTACGGCTCGACGTCCGAGGAATCCCCGATCGTCAACGCCGGAATCGAGGCCATCGAGAAGATCGGCATCTCCGGCCCCGCCGCACATCGGTTCAAGACCGAGACCAACGGTGACGGTTCGGTCTTCACCAACGCCACCAAGCTCGGCAAGTACAACGCGGTCGTCTTCCTGACGGGCGGCGGCGACGTACTGGATCCCGAGCAGGAGGCGGGACTCGAAGCCTTCGTCGAGGCCGGCGGAGGCTTCCTCGGCATCCGGGACGCGGCGCGTACCGAGCCTTACTCCGACTGGTTCACCGGGCTGATCGGTGCCCGTCCCGCCTCGGCCAGCCCGGACTCCGTCCAGCGCGCGACCGTCGAGGTGGGTGACCGTCAGCACCCCGCGACCAAGAACCTCCCGAAGGAGTGGAAGCGCTCCGACAAGTGGTTCAACTGGGACAAGAACCCGTCCGGCGACGTGCACACCGTGGCCCGGCTCAGGGAGAGCACCTACAAGCCGGGTGAGGGCGCCAACGGCGCGGACCACCCGATCTCCTGGTGCCGTGACTACGACGGCGGCCGGTCCTTCTACACGGGCATGGGCGCCACGGTCGACTCGTACGCCGAGGCCGACTTCCGCGACCACCTGCGTGGCGCACTCCAATGGACCACGCGCATCTCGCGCGCCGACTGCAAGGCGACGATCAACGCCAACTACGCGGCCGAGCGCGTCACTCAGCCCAACAAGCCGGGCGAGTCGGACCAGATCGGCGAGCCGCACGGCACCGTCGTGGCGCCCGACGGCCGCGTCTTCTACATCGGCCGCGGCGGCGGCGACAACACCCAGCCCGTGGTGACCGACTGGGCCAACCCGGACATCGGCAAGGGCGAGGGCCAGATCCACGTCTACGACCCGAAGACCAAGAAGGTCACCAAGGCCGGCGGCCTGACCATCTTCGGCAACAAGGGCGGCGGCGACGAGCTGGTCAAGAACGAGGAGGGCCTGCTCGGTATTGAGCTGGACCCCGACTTCATGACCAACGGCTGGGTGTACCTGCACTACACACCCCACTCCGAGATCAACCGTGACACCCGGATGGCCGAGCGCCGCGTCTCCCGCTTCACGCTGGACCTCGCGACGAACAAGCTCGACCTCGCCACCGAGAAGACCCTGCTCGCCTGGCCGGTGCAGATCAACAGCTGCTGCCACTCCGGTGGCGGCATGGCCTGGGACTCCGAGGGCAACCTCTACATCGCGACCGGGGACAACAACTCCTCGCAGTTCAGCGAGGGTTACTCGGGCAACAACCCGCAGCCGAACTACAAGGGCGTCTCCTTCGCGGACGCGCGCCGTACGGCCGGTAACACCAACAACCTCAACGGGAAGATCCTGCGGATCCACCCCGAGGACAACGGCACGTACACCCTGCCCGACGGCAACCTCTTCACGGGTGAGGAGACCGCCGAGGGCGGCGACAAGACCCGCGGCGAGATCTATGTGATGGGTGTCCGCAACCCGGCACGCATCTCCGTCGACAAGAAGACCGACACCCTTTACGCCGGCTGGGTCGGCCCCGACGCGGGCGCCCCGAGCACCACCTGGGGCCCGGCGAAGTACGACACCTTCGCCGCCATCACCAAGGCGGGCAACCAGGGCTGGCCGTACTGCATGGGCAACAAGCAGCCCTACCGTGACCGCAACCTGCCGGACCCGACGAAGCCGCTGGGCTGGTACAACTGCGACGCGCCGAAGAACGAGTCGCCGAACAACGACGGTCTCGTGAACATCCCGCCGATCACCGGCAACACCATCTGGTACTCGCCCCAGGGCGGCGCGCCGGACTTCCCGCGTGACGCGAACGGCGTCCCGAGCTACAAGGCGGAGGAAGCGACCTACCTCCTCCCGTGGCTCAAGGGCGGCGGCCAGGCGACCATGAACGGTCCGCTCTACCGATTCGACGCCGCGAACGCGACCGCCGACAGCTGGCCGTCGTACTGGGACGGCAAGTGGTTCGTGGGCGACTTCTACGACCAGACCCAGCCGCGGCACGCGGTCGAACTCGACCCGAAGACCGCGGGCAAGGGCGGACTGCCCGTGCACGCCGAGTCGCTGAAGAAGATCATTCCGGTCGGTGACAGCGGCATCCGTAACCTGATGGACTGGAAGTTTGCTCCGGACGGCTCGCTCTACGTACTGGACTACGGGCGTGGCTTCTTTACTTCGGACGCGAAGTCGGCACTGTGGCGTGTGACGTACAAGGGCGGCGAGGCCACTCCCGCCGCCGCGGATCTGGCAAGGAAGGCGGCGCAGTGAGACAGGGTGGCGCAGCGAAAAAACGACCTCTGCATCTGTGGACGGCCCTGCTGGGCTCGTTGATGCTGGTGCTGGGGCTGACCTCCACACAGGCGTACGGACGCGACGACAACCGGCAGGCTGCGGCGGCCCAGGTACTGAACTGGACCGCGGGCAACTCCACCACGGAGTACCTGACGTTTCCGAAGACGGCCGTCGCGGGTCCCGCGACGATCGTCTTCGAGAACAGCAAGGCCACCGGCAACACCACGTCGATGCCGCACACGGTCACGTTCGACACGTCGAACCCCGACTACAACAACGACGTGACGCTCAACCTGATGGCCAGCCCGGACGACGCTCAGGGCGGCAAGCAGACGGCCGAGGTCAACCTGACCGTAGGCACCTACCGGTACTACTGCACGATACCGGGACACGGCATGATGACCGGCATCATCACGGTCACCGAAGGTGGCGGCGGCGAAGACACCACCGCGCCCGAGACCGCTGTCAAGCTCGACGGCGATCAGAATGAGGCCGGCGCCTACATAGGCCAGGCGTCGGTGACGCTCTCCGCCACCGATGCCGGATCGGGTGTCGACAAGATCGAATACGCGGTCGGGGCCGACGGCGAATGGCAGCTCTACACCACACCAGTGGTGGTCAACACGGTCGGTGATCACGCGATCAGATACCGGGCCACCGACAAGGCGGGCAACGTCGCCGCCGAGAAGACTGCCGAGTTCAAGGTCGCCGCACCGCCCACGGACGACACCACCGCGCCGGAGACCTCGGCGACGGTGACCGGCGAACAGGACGCGAACGGCGCCTACCTCGACATGGCCACGGTAACCGTGACCGCGTCGGACGCCGGTTCCGGTGTCAACAAGATCGAGTACGCGATCGGCGCCGACGGGGCCTGGCAGGCCTACGACGCGCCGGTGATGGTCCACGAGGTGGGCACTCACAAGATCCGTTACCGCGCGACCGACAAGGCCGGCAACGCCGCGGCCGAGAAGGCCGTCGACTTCACCGTGGTCACCCCTCCGGCGCAGGACACGACCGCGCCGGTCTCCACGGTGGCGGTGAGCGGTGACAAGAACTCCGACGGGGCGTTCATCACGAGCGCCACGGCGACCATCAAGGCCACGGACGACGACTCGGGTGTCGAGAAGATCGAGTACTCGCTCGACGGTGGTCCGTACCTCGCGTACACCAAGCCGGTGATCGTCGACGCGGTGGGCTATCACAAGCTCGCGCACCGTGCGACGGACAAGGCGGGCAACACCTCGGCCGCCAAGGAGGTCACGTTCACCATCGCCAAGGGCGGTGGCGTTCCGGCCCCCAACTGCCCCGAGTACGACGTACGTCTGACGGTCATCGTCGGCGCCGTCGACACGGGTGTGCCGAACCGTCTCACCACCAGCCGGTGCACGATCAACGAGCTGATCGAGGACGAGAAGGACTGGTCCTCGCAGGCTCTGTTCCTCAAGCACGTCGAGTCGGTGCTGACCAAGCTCAAGACGGCCGGTGTCATCGACCAGCGCGAGTTCACGAAGATCACGAAGGCCGCCAGGCAGTCGAAGATCGGCCGGCCGGGTCAGACGACCGGCTACCGCACGCTCTTCGACGGCACGGACGCCACCTTCTCCAAGTGGGCTCAGGTCGGCGGCGGCAAGTTCGCGCTCTCCGCGGACGGTGCCATGACGAGCAGCACCACCGTCCAGGGCATGGGCATGCTGTGGTTCCCTGAGCGGAAGTACGACGACTTCTCGCTGAAGCTCCAGTTCCGTGACGACGCTCCGGGTACGGGCAACGCCAACGGCGGTGTGTTCGTGCGCTTCCCGAACGTCAACGGTCATCCGCTGGAGAGCCGGCCGGAGTGGGTCGCCATCAACTACGGGCACGAGGTCCAGATCCTGGACCGCCCGGACGGCGACATCTACAAGACGGGTTCGATCTACGGCTTCGACCGCGTGGGTCTGGCCGGTGCTGCCGTCACTCCGAAGGGCACCTGGAACGACTACGAGATCAAGGTGGTCGACCAGCACTACACCATCCTGCGCAACGGTGTCGTGATCAACGAGTTCGACAACATCGGCGGGCAGGAGTTCACTCCGCCGCGCGCCGGTGACGTGGGTACCGACGGCCGGCGTTACTCGTCCGGTTATGTCGGTCTCCAGGTGCACGGCACGACGGACGTCATCTCGTACCGCGACATCCGGATCAAGCAGCTCTGACCTGGCGCGTCCTTGACGGGATGCGTCAGTAGGAGGATGTGCGAAAGAGGTGCCCCCTCCCTTACGGGAGGGGGCACTTCGCCGTTCACGGAACTGGCGGGCGGGGAGGCGGCGGCCACGCGAAAACGGATGGCGGGGGCGCGCGGCGCGCGTATAGCTTGAGCGCCCGTGACTGATCAACTGAAGGTGGCGTCCGGGGCGCCGGGGCCCGTCGAGGGCGAACCGGCCGCCGCGGAGGGGCTGTTCTCCGGAAGGTACGCCTCCGTCACCGCCGGTTTCGCCGTGGTGATGTTCCTGACCGGGTTCGCCGCGCTCGCGGTGATGCCCATCCTGCCGGCCGCCGCGCGCGATCTGGACGGCGTGTCGCTGTATCCGCTGGTGGCCGGCTGCTTCGTGGCCGCGAGCCTGCTGGGCGGGGTACTCGGGGGCTACTGGGCGGACCGGGCCGGCGCCCGCCGTCCGCTGGCGGCGGGAGTGGCGCTGTCGGTGGTCACCCTGCTGGTCTCCGCGACCAGCGGCTCCGTCTGGCAGTTGGCCGCCGGGCGCTTCCTGGACGGTCTCGCGGGCGGCATGGTGGCGGTGGCGGTCAACACCGCCGTCGCCCAGGCGTACCCGGAGCGGCTGCGGGCGCGCGTACTGGCCCTGATGAGCACCTGCTGGCTCGTGCCGTCACTGGTGGGACCGCCGCTGGCGGGGCTCGTCGTCACCTGGTGGTCGTGGCGTGCGGTCTTCTTCGGCCTGGCGGCGCTGACCGTGCTTCCGGCGGTGGCCGTGGTGGTCCTGCTGCGCGGCCGTGCCTGGCGGGCCGCGCCACTGCCGGCGGAGGACCGGCCGCCGCGACCGGCGCTGACGGTCGCGCTCGCGGTGAGCGTGGGCGCCGCGCTGGGGCAGTACGGCGTCTCCGGCTGGGACACGCGGCGGCTGCTGTGCGCGGTGGCGGGTCTCGCGCTGATGGCGGTGTTCGCGGCCCGGCTGCTGCCGCCGGGCACCTGGCGGGCCGGCCGGGGGCTGCCCGCGACGGCCCTGTTGCGTGGCCTGAGTTCGGGCGCCTTCTTCACACTGGAGGCGTTCGTGCCGCTGTTCCTGATCAGCGACGGGAGCGTGCCCGCCGTGGTGACGGGGCTGGCCTTCACGGGCGCCGCCGTGGGCTGGGCGGCCTCGTCCTGGGTGCAGGCCCACACGCTGGCGCACTGGCCGCGCCACCGTCTGGTGGTGACCGGGGCGTCGGTGATGGCGCTGGCCGCCGTGCTGGCCGTCGTGGGGACGCTGCCGACGACGCATCCGTACATCGCCGCGTCGGCGATGGTCGTGGCGGCCCTGGGGATGGGCCTGCTGGCCCCCTCGGTGACGCTGCTCTCGCTCGTGCACAGTCCGCCGGGCCGGCAGGGCTACGCGAGCAGCGCGCTCCAGACGACGCAGAACCTGGGTCAGATCGCGGTGCTGGGACTGGGCTCGGCGCTGTTCAACGGCTTCCTGGCGGCGGGGGCCGAGGGTGTGGCGTACGGCGCGGTGTTCGGGATGCTGGTGGTACCGGGCGTCCTGACGGCACTGCTGGCGACACGGGCGCGGGGGGACCAGCTCTCGCGGGGCGACCAGCTATGAAGCCCGTACGGCGATTGAGAACAGAGAAAGCAGCCGTACGGCGATCGAGGACTCAGTGGGTGTCCGGTGTGTCCGGTCGCGCGCGGCTCGGTTGGACCCGCTTCGGTTCGCCCGGCATCTTCGGATAGTCCGGCGGGTACGGCAGATCGCCGTGGCCGTGGTCCCGCTCGTCCCGCGCCGCCAGCTCCAGCAGGCCATCCAGGCTGTACGCCTCGGAGTCCATGTCCGCGTGCGGATCGCCGAGTTCGGCGAAGCGGGTCCGCATCGTCATGATGTCGAAGTCGCGCGGGGCGATATCGTCCAGCTCGTCCCAGCGCAGCGGCGCGGAGACCGTGGCGTACTGGTTGGGGCGTACGGAGTAGGCCGACGCGATGGTGCGGTCGCGCGCCGTCTGGTTGTAGTCCACGAAGATCCGCTCCCCGCGCTCCTCCTTCCACCACGCCGTGGTCACCCGGCCGGGCATGCGCCGCTCCAGCTCCCTGCCGACGGCGATCGCGGCGCGCCGTACCTGGGTGAAGGTCCAGCGCGGTTCGATCGGCACGAACACGTGCAGGCCGCGTCCGCCGGAGGTCTTGGGCCTGCCGTGGAGACCCTGCTCCTCCAGGAGGCCGTGCAGTTCGTGGGCGGCCCCGACGGCGTCGTTGAAGTCGGTGCCCGGCTGCGGGTCCAGGTCGATGCGCAGTTCGTCGGGGTGCTCGGTGTCCCCGCGCCGTACGGGCCAGGGGTGGAAGGTCAGCGTGCCGAGGTTCGCCGCCCAGAGCACGGCGGCCGGTTCGGTGGGGCAGATCTCGTCGGCGGTGCGTCCGCTGGGGAAGGCGATACGGGCGGTGGGGATCCAGTCGGGCAGGTTCTTCGGCGCCCGCTTCTGGTAGAAGGACTCGCCGCCGATGCCCTCGATGTACCGCTGGAGGGTGGTCGGCCGGTCCCGCAGGGCGCGGGTGATACCCTCCCCCACCGCGATGTAGTACCGGGCGACGTCCAGCTTGGTGAAGCCCCGCTCGGGGAAGTAGATCTTGTCCGGGCTGGACAGCCGCACGGCCCGCCCGCCGACTTCCAGCTCCATCGCCGCGCCCTTGCTCGCCATACGCGCCACCGTAGGCCTGGCTCCCCCGGCCCGCATATCGGGCGGACCGGCCTTCTCCCGAGCACAATCGGACGCATGGATCTGCCGGTGATGCCTCCGATGAAACCGATGCTGGCCAAGTCCGTGGCGAAAATCCCGCCCGGTATGCAGTACGAGGCCAAGTGGGACGGCTTCCGTGCCCTGATCCACCGGGACGGCGACGAGGTCGTCATCGGCAGCAGGAACGGCAAGCCGCTGACCCGCTACTTCCCCGAGCTGGTCACCGCCTTCCTGCGCGAGCTGCCCGAGCGGTGCGTTATCGACGGCGAGATCGTGATCGCGTACGAGGGCCGGCTGGACTTCGACCGGCTCAGCGAGCGCATCCACCCGGCGGACTCGCGGGTGCGGACGCTCGCCGAGCGGACCCCGGCGAGTTTCGTCGCCTTCGACCTGCTGGCTCTGGGCGACCGGTCGCTGCTGTCCACCCCGCAGTCCGAACGCCGCGCCGCTCTCGTCGACGCCCTCGGAAACCTCTCGGCCCCCGTCCATCTGGCACCGGCCACCACGGACCCGGAGCTGGCCCAGGAGTGGTTCCGGCGATACGAGGGCGCGGGGCTGGACGGGGTGGTGGCCAAGCCGCTGGACCTGCCGTACCGGTCGGACGTACGCGTGATGTACAAGATCAAGCACGAGCGGACGGCGGACGCGGTCGTGGCCGGATACCGCCTCCACAAGAGCGGCCCGGTCGTCGGCTCCCTGCTGCTCGGCCTGCACGACACGGCCGGGACGCTTCAGCACGTGGGGGTGTGCGCCGCGTTCTCCATGAAGCGCCGGGCCGAGCTGGTGGAGGAGCTGGCTCCGCTGGTGATGGATTCCACCGAGGGGCATCCGTGGGCGGCGTGGGCGCGTGAGTCGGCCCACGAGAGTGCCAGGCTGCCCGGCGCGCCGAGCCGCTGGACGGGCAAGAAGGACCTGTCGTGGATCGCGGTGCGGCCGGAGCTGGTGTGCGAGGTGGCGTACGACCATATGGAGGGCGACCGCTTCCGGCACACGGCGCAGTTCCGCCGGTGGCGCCCGGACCGTACGCCCGAGGAGTGCACGTACGCGCAGTTGGAGGAGCCGGTGCGCTACGACCTGGCGGAGGTGCTGGCGTCGGGCTGATCCCGACGGGCCGCGCTACTCCACGAAGGTGCCTTCGACATACACCCAGGCGCCGTCGTGCCGCTCGAAGCGGCTGCGTTCGTGGAGCGAGCCCTCCTCGCCGCGCCGGGTGTAGCGGGCGCGGAAGGTGACGGTGCCCGTGGTGTGGAAGGCACTGCCTTCGGTGGTGGCCAGGATCTCCAGGCCCGCCCAGCGCATCGCCGGGTCGAGGTCGACCCGCGACGGGCGGGTGGCGGGGTGCCAACTGGTCAGCAGATAGGGCTCGTTCCCCACCGCGAAGGCGCTGTAGCGGGCGCGCATCAGGCGCTCGGCGGTGGGGGCGGCGGCGGTTGCGGCGTGGAACCGGCCGCAGCACTCTCCGTAGGAGGAGGGCAGTCCGCACAGACAGGGCGAGGCGTCTCGGGAAGCGCGTGAGGTCGCTGCGGCGCGTGTGCTCGATGAGGTGCGCGCGGGGCGTGTGGGGCGTCGGGCCATCCGCATATTGTGCCCGTCCGCCGAGGGGCGGACGGCCGGGGAGGGCCGGGAAACGCCTCGGCGCCGCGCACCCCCCGAGAGTGTCGCGGCGCCGAGGCGCTTGCCTGTCCGGACCCCCGCCGGTCCGGACCGTGTGAGTCCTGTGCCCCCTGTCGTCCCGCGACTGCCCGGTGTCGGGGCGCGCGGTACCTCAGGGCTTGCGGGGCCGTCAGGCCTCGCCGGTTGTCAGGGCTTGCGGGCCACGCCGACGAAGCCGGGGATCAGCCCGTTGTCCGGTACGGGGACGACCTCGCCCAGCTCCGGACGCCACTCGGCCACCAGGGAGACCCCGGGCTCGACGAGCTCCAGGCCGTCGAAGAAGTGGCCGACCTCGTCGCGCGAACGCAGGGCGAGCGGTACGCCCTTCGCCTTGTAGAGTTCGGCGGCCTTCTCCGAGCCCTCCGGGTCGTAGTCCCCCGTGACGTGGGAGATCACCAGATAGCTGCCCGACGCCAGCGGCTCCAGCAGCTTGCGCACCAGCTCGTGCGCGCCGTCCTCGTCCGGGACGAAGTGGAGCAGGGCGATGAGCGACAGGGCGACCGGCTTGTCGAAGTCCAGGATCTTGCCGGCCTGTTCGACGATCCTGTCGGGTTCGCGCGCGTCGGCCTGGATGTACTCGGTCAGGCCCTCGGGGCTGCTGCGCAGCAGCGCCTCGGCGTGCCGCAGCACGATGGGGTCGTTGTCGGTGTAGACGACGCGCGAGTCGGCGGCGACCTCCTGCGCTATCTGGTGCAGGTTGGGCTCGGTCGGGATGCCGGTACCGATGTCGAGGTACTGGCGCACGCCCGCGGTGTCGCCGAGCCAGCGGGTGGCCCGGTGCATGAACGCCCGGTTGCATTTGGCCATCTCGCGGCCGAGCGGGTTGAGTTCGAGGAGCTGGCGTGCCATCTCCTCGTCGACGGGATAGTTGTCCTTGCCGCCGAGGAACCAGTCGTACATCCGGGCCGGGTGCGGCCTGCTGGTGTCGATGGGGTCATGCCCGGTCATGTGCACTCCATGAGTCTCAGCGTCGCTGGCAAGAACAGTGGCAAGGAACAGGTGGGTTCAGATCCGATCAGGCCTGATCGGCTCGTACCAGGCGGGATCCGGCCGATCCGGGCGAACGGTTCGCGTCATACCGAGTCACGTCTGATCACTTCGGGTGGTACCGGTGCGGTCGAGTCAGGTGAGGTCGGGTCAGGTCAGCAGGAAGTCGGCCTGGCCGGACTTGGCGCCTTGGATGAACGCGGCGATCTCACCGTGGGTGTAGATCAGCGCGGGGCCGTCAGGGTCGTTGGACTGGCGCACGGCCACCCTGCCGTCGGCCAGCTTCATGGCCTCGATGCAGTTGCCGCCGTTGCCGCCGCTCCACGGCTTGTGCCAGCCTTCGGCGCCGAGGTCGGTGGCGGGCATGCCGTTGTATATCGGATCCATTCACAGCTCCTTGCGGACATCCTTGAGGATCTCCTTCGTGCGTTGTGCAGTTGCAGCCTGAGCCGCCATGCGGTCCATGACCTCGAGGTGGGTCGCCACCTCGGGGCGCGCGTCGAGATAGACGGCGCCGGTCAGGTACTCGCTGTAGATCATGTCGGGCAGTTCGGGCATGGCGAAACGGAAGAGCACGAACGGCCCGTACGTTCCGGGGTGGTGTCCGGAGGAGAACTCCGCGATCTGCAGCGTCACATTGGGCATCTCGGACGCGTCGATGAGCCGGTCGATCTGCTCGCGCATGATCTCGGGCGTCCCGACGGGACGGCGAAGTACCGTCTCATCCATGATCACCCACAATTTGGGTGCGTCCGACCGCGTGAGCAGGGACTGGCGTCGCATACGCAGTGCCACATGCCGGTCGATGGCATCCGGCTGGACCTGTCCCACGGCGCCGGCGTGCATGACCGACAGCGCGTAGCCCTCCGTCTGGAGGAGCCCCGGCACGAAGTGCGGTTCGTACGCCCTGATCAGGGAGGCGGCGCCTTCCAGACTGACGTACATGCTGAACCAGTCCGGCAGAATGTCGTGGAACCGCTGCCACCAGCCCGGCTTGTTGGCCTCCTCGGTCAGCTCGACGAAGGCGTTCGCTTCGTCGTCGCCGACTCCGTAGGCCCGGAGAAGCACCTGCACATAGGGGACTTTGAGCGTGACCTCGGCGGTCTCCATCCGGCGGACAGTGGCCGATGCCACCCGGAGAAGCTTCGCTGCTTCCTCGCGTTTCAGGCCGGCTCTCTCGCGCAGATCCATCAGGCGTTTGCCGAGTACGACCTGTCCCACGGTCGGGGCAGACCGCGGTTCACTCACTTTGGAACCTCCCCATGCACGGTTCCCAGCAGTGTGCCATGCCCTCGCCAGTAAGAACACGGCACTCTGGAAATTTCACAGTGCTACTTGCCAAGTGTCTCGCACGGGTGGAGAGTGGTTCGGTGAACCAGTTCATGCAGTTGTCGTGCTCCGCCCGGAGGTTTCGCACGGTGCTGCTTCCCCACCGTTAGGAATCGGTCGTGGCACCTGGTAACGCGCTCACCCCCCCACTGATGACCGTGTGCCCTGGCAACGTTGTCCGCCGCTACGGTTTCGCACTACCCGCCCACGCCGAGTCGGTCTGTCGTGCCAGACAGCTCAGCCGGGCGCGGCTCGACCGGTGGGGTACCTCGGACGAGACGCTCGAAACGGCGATCCTCATCATTTCGGAACTGGTCACGAACGCCGTCGTCCACGCGCCCGGCGACCATGTCATCTGCGAATTGCGCGAAGAGAACGGCCGTCTGCACATAGCCGTCGAGGACCAGGGTTTCGGCCCCACGGGTCCTCAGCTGCACCGTGTGTCCGACGACGAGGGCGGTCGCGGGCTGCTTCTCGTGGACGCCATGAGCAGCTGCTGGGGAACGCACGACACGTCCGGTTACGGCGCCGGTCGTGTCGTATGGGCGGAGCTGCCGCACGAGGTGGGGCAACCGTGTTGATGGGTGCGATGCGCCGGTTCGCCCGCGGGCTGCGTGAGGAACGGAGCGGCTTCGCGCAACTGCCGTTGCCGCCGACCCTGCCGGCCTCGCTCGGCTGTGACGCGGTGGGCGTCCCGGCGAGGCACGGGTTCCGGCTGATGGGCCGGCTCCCCAGTACCGGCTGCGTCTTCGCCGACACCGAGTGGTGGTGGTGGATCGTCCCGGCCGGTTCGGATCTCGAACTGGACTGGCCCCTGCCCGCGCGCTACGTCTCCGGGACCCGGGTCCCGGCCCAGCAGCCCCGGCTGATCCACTGGCCGGACGCCCCCACGCCGTACACCCCGCCGATCCCCTTCTATCTCATGGTCTGTCAGCTCACGGGGACGACGCCCATATGGGAGACGCACCGGCAGGGAGAGATCCCGGTACGGCAGCGCGGCTGACAGCCTTCACAAGAAGGACGGGCTGGTTCCCGCCTCCTTATGAGGACGGCGCGTCGCACAGACAGCGCGTCATACGGAGAGCGTGTTCCAGAGCGCCTCGTCGGCCGCCAGCAGTTCACTCGTCCGGTCCGGCGGCATCAGCGGGCCGTGGTCGGCCGTGACACGCAGCGCGGACGCCGCCGTCAGATGGCCGAGGCGCAGGGCGCGTACCGGATCGTCGTACCGCGCCAGACTCGCCAGGAAGCCTCCGGCGAACGCGTCGCCCGCGCCCACCGGCTCGACCACCCGCACCTTCGGTGCCCGCACGGTGTACGTGTCGGGGCCGACGTACGCCGTCGCCGCCCGCGCCCCGTCCTTGACCACCAGGACCCGCGGCTCCGGAAGCAGGGCACGGACCGCGTCCGGACCCGCGTCATCGGGCAGGGCCGCGCCCCAGAGCGCCTGGGCCTCGTCGAGTCCGACCAGGACGATGTCCGCGCGGGCCGCGAGAGGCAGCAGGATCCCGGCCGCGGGCTCGTCACCCCAGAGCGCGGGCCGGTGGTTCACGTCGAAGCTGACGGCGTACGGCCGTCCGGGCCGCAGCGCCCGCTCCACCAGGTCGCGGCAGGATGCCGAGAGCGCCGGGGTGATCCCGGTGAGATGGACGAGCGCGGCGCCGCGCACCGCCGGATCGTCCAGAATCCCCGGCCCGAGGGCGGAGGCGGCGGAACCGGTGCGGTAGTAGTGAACCCCTGTCGCGTCCGTGCCCGGGTTCTTGACCAACAGACCGGTGGGGCGCGCCGGATCGGTGCGTACGCCGCTGATGTCGACCCCCGAAGCGGCGATCCGCCGCCGGACACGCCGCCCGAAGGGGTCGTCCCCCAGCGCGGACACCCAGCGGACCGGAACTCCGTGGTCCGCCAGATACATCGCGACGTTCGACTCGGCTCCCGCGACGTCGAGCCGCAGCGAATCGGCCGTGTCGAGCGGAGCGACCGGGTCGGGCGCGAGCGCCGCCATGGTCTCGCCGATGCAGACGACCGGACCGGGGCGCGGCAGTGGAGCCGTACTCATGAACCGTCCGCGCGTACGACGTCCAGGAAGGTGCGGGCGCGGGCGCGCAGGCCGTCGAGACCGCCGCCCGCGGTGTCGGCCGCGTCGCCGACGAGCGGGGATCCGACGCCGACCGCGAGCGCCCCGGCGTCCAGATACGCCCTGGCGGCCTCGGCGTCGACGCCCCCGACGGGTACGAACGGAACGTCCGGGAAGGGGCCCTTGAGAGCGCGCACGTACGCGGGCCCGCCCGCCTGGGCGGCGGGGAACAGTTTCACGGCGCAGGCTCCGGCGCGCAGCGCGGCCACGATCTCGGTGGGGGTCATCACGCCTGCGAGCACGGGGAGTTGGAGCCTTCGCGCCGCGTCGACACCTTCACAGACGGCGGGCGTGACGACGAAGTTGGCGCCGGCGCGGTGGACGGTGTGCGCGTCCTCGGCGGTCAGGACGGTGCCCGCGCCGAGGGGCGCGTCGGGCCCGAGCGCGGCGCGGGCCTGCGCGATGACGTCCGGCGCGTCGCGACCGGTGAGCGACACCTCGACGAGTGCGACGCCCTCCTCGATCAGTGTCGTGACGGTCCTGAGCGCCGCCTCGGGGTCGTCGCCGCGCACGATGGCGACGAGTCGGTGGGCGCGCAGGGCGGCCGGCAGATCCACGGGGGTTCCTTCTCTCGTACGGGGCGGTCGTGCACGGTTCTTGTTTCCGACTGATCAGGCTCTGCTCGGTCGGGCTGTTCTCTTCATGGTCGCGGATCGCGTCCGGCCGTGACGGTCAGCCGCCAGCGGACCTCGCCCGAGCCCGGGACCCGCGCGGCGTCGCCCTCTCCCGCCGCCGCCAGGTCGAAGACCCGGCCCAGCATCGGTTCGACACCGACGGAGCGGTACGGCGCGCCGGCGGGGAAGCCGCCGAGGTTGCGCCAGAGGGCGATCGACACCGGCTGTCCTTCGGCCTCTACCGCGAGGCGCAGCGTGTCCCGCCCGTCGCGAACGGACACTTCCGGGGCGGCGACGACGGCGCCCACGGCCGTGCCGTCGTCGGGGCCGAGCCGGTCGAGCGGCAGGCCGCCGACGGGGCCCGTCGGCCAGGCGCCCGCGATCCAGTGGGCCCCGTCGTCGGGGTAGAGCCGGGTCGGCGCACCGTGCCGGATGCCGAGGGTGGCCTGCGGCGACACGCCCAGGAGCGCGTGCGCGGCCCACAGGAAGCGGTAACCGGGCGTGGCCGTCAGCCGGTAGTCGGCGACGAGGGTGTCGGCCTCTGTACGGATGCGGCGTGCCAGGCGGAAGTCCGGGCAGTCGACGTACTCCTCGCCCCCGTCCCGGCGCCAGGGCCGGGACCACGCGTCGCCGTGGTCGGGGGCGCCGCGCACCGTGGGGACGCACTCCTCCAGACCCCCCGCGTCGGCGAAGGCGTCGCCCGGCGCGACGAGGGGGCGGCGCGGCTCGTCCCGCCGCCACAGCCACTCCCAGCCGCCGGCCCGCAGCGATGTCCAGCGCCCGCCGAGCGCGAGGTCGGTGGTGACGGCGAGCGCCGGGCCGGGAGGCGCGGGCTGGGCGGGCGTCCCGCTCACCATTCCGCGAAGGAGCCGTCGTCGTGCCGCCAGACCGGGTTGCGCCAGGCGTGCCCGGTCCGGTCGGCGGCGCGTACGGCGTTCTCGTCGACCGTGACGCCGAGCCCCGGCTGATCGGTGCGGTGGGCGTGGCCGTCGACGAAGCGGAACGGCTCGGTGTCCACGACGTACGACAGCAGGTCGGCGTCCTTGTTGTAGTGCAGGCCCCTGCTCTGCTCCTGGATGAGGAAGTTCGGGGTGCAGAAGGCGATTTGCAGGCTGGCGGCCAGCGCGATCGGGCCGAGCGGGCAGTGCGGTGCGAGCTGCGCGCCGTAGGTGTCGGCGAGCGAGGCGATGCGGTGCACCTCCGATATGCCCCCGGCGTGCGAGAGGTCGGGCTGGGCGACGGCTATCCCGGCGGCGAGCGCGGGCAGGAACTCGGCCCGCCCGTACAGCCGTTCACCGGTCGCGACGGGCACGGGGCTGGACGCGATCAGCCCGGCCAGCAGATGCCCGTGCTCGGGCAGCAGCGGTTCTTCCACGAACAGCGGGTGCAGTGGGGCGAGTTCGGTCAGTACGCGGCGGGCGCCCGCCGGGCTGAACCGACCGTGGAAGTCGACAGCGACGTCCCGGTGCGGGCCGAGGACCGCGCGCGCCGCCGCCACCCGCTCGACCACGGCGGCCGTCTCCGCGGGGCTGGTGATCGGGGACGTACGCCCGGCGGCGTTCATCTTCACGGCGGTGAAGCCCGCCTCGACCTGGGCGGTGACCTCGTCGGTGAGCCGGGCGGGTTCGTCGCCGCCGACCCACGCGTACACCCGCACCCGGTCCCTTACGGGGCCGCCGAGCAGGGCGTGCACGGGGGCGCCGTACGTCTTGCCGGCGATGTCCCACAGCGCCTGGTCGATCCCGGCGACGGCGCTGGAGAGCACGGGGCCGCCCCGGTAGAAGCCACCCTTGGTCATGACCTGCCAGTGGTCCTGGATCCGCAGCGGGTCCTGGCCGACGAGGTACTCGGCGAGTACGTCCACCGCCGCCCGTACGACCTCCGCCCGGCCCTCGACCACGGGTTCGCCCCAGCCGACGGTGCCGTCGTCCGTCTCGATACGGCAGAACAGCCAGCGGGGCGGGACGAGGAACGTCTCCACGCGAACAATCTTCACTTCGCCTCGGAGCCTTTCGTCTCGGGGGCGGCCGGGGCGGCCGTCCCGTGCACCTTGTCGAGGTCGCGGACCGCCTGGTCGAGCAGCGCCCGCATGGCCTGCTGGGCGGCGTCCGGGTCCTTGGCGCGTACGGCGTCCAGGACGGCACGGTGGCTCGGCACGGGATCCTCGCCGTGCGGCGAGGAGTGCACGATCCGGTCGCGGTGGGCGAGACCGGACTCGATGACCATCTCCATGCGTGTCAGCAGTTCGTTGTGGGTGGCGGCGAGGAGCGCGCGGTGGAAGGCGAGGTCGGCCTCGACCGCGTGCGCGGCTCCGCCGTCCCCCTCCCCCATCTCCGCCAACGCCGCCTCCAGCGCGGCGAGATCGGCGTCGGTGCGCCGCTCGGCCGCGAGCCGGACGGCGGCCGGTTCGATGATGCCGCGGACCTCGCCGAGGTTGCGCAGCAGGGCGAGGTCCGCGCCCGCGCTGGTCCCTTCGGCGAACTGCCAGCGCAGGACGTCGGCGTCGAGGAGGTTCCAGTCCGAGCGGGCTCTGACGAACGTCCCCCGGCGCTGGCGCGCGTCGACCATTCCCTTGGCAGCGAGCACCTTCAGCGATTCGCGCAGGGCGGTCAGGCTGACGTCCAACTCCCGCTGGAGTTCCACGAGATCAAGGGTGGATCCCTCGGGGATGTCGCCGCTGAGCACCCGGCGCGCGAGAGTCTCCACGGTCTGGCCGTGCACTCCGCGGCGCGCGTATGGCGTCATGTGTCGTTCTGCCTTTCTGCTGGTCGTTCCGCTGGTCGTTCGTGTGCGGCGGTGGTCGTGCGCCGGGCCGGGAGCCGTCAGGCCGAGGCCTTCACGACGCTCCATCCGCCGTCCACGAGCAGACTCGATCCGGTGATGTAGGACGCCTCGTCGGCCGCCAGGAAGGCGATGGCCGCCGCGACCTCCTCGGGGGTGCCGAAGCGGCGCGCCGCCGTTCCCTCGACGCTCCGCGCCCGCTCCGTCCCGGATACCCGGTCCCAGGCGGCGGTGAGGATCGGGCCCGGCAGTACGGCGTTGACGCGTACGTCCGGTCCGTACTCGACGGCGAGTTGTCCGCAGAGCGAGAGCAGCGCGCCCTTGCTCGCGGCGTAGGCGGGGTGGCCGGGGATGCCCATGTGGGCGTGGACGGAGGACGTCAGCACCACGGCGCCGTGGTGGGCGCGCAGATCGGGCAGGACGGCGCGGAAGCCGAGGAAGCCGCCGGTGAGGTTGACGGCGATCTGCCGTTCCCAGGAGGCGAGGGTCGTCTCGTGCGCGGGGCTGACGTCCACGGTGTAGGCGTTGCTGACGAGGACGCCGACGGGGCCGTGCCGGTGGGCGGCGGTCACGACGCGGTCCCAGTCGTCCTGTTCGGCGACGTCGGCCCGTACGAAGTCGGCGCGGCCTCCCTTGTCGCGGATACCGGCGGCGACGGCCTCGCCGAGTGCCGTGTCGATGTCGGCGAGGATCACGGCGGCGCCCTCGTCGGCGAGGCGGGAGGCCGCGGCGGCCCCGATGCCCGACGCGGCTCCGGTGACCACGGCGACGCGGTCGTGGAAGCGGGCTGGTGCGTTCATGGGGCGGGTCGTCTCCTCCGGGTGCGGGGCCGCCTTCCGGCGTCCTCGGCGACTGTAGTGAGCGTGCGGGTCATGAGGTCACTGCTGCCGGCCCGCTCCCGTCGGGGAGCCGGGTGCGGTCCCGTCCACCCGGGTGAGCACCACGAGTTGGGCGTCGTGGGCGGCGGTCCAGTGGAACGGCAGGCCCGAGTGCAGGAGATACCCGCCGCCGTACGTCGTGCCGGACTCCTCGTCCCGGTAGTGGGCCGCCGGTTCGAGACCGCGCAGCCGCAGCCGGGCCGCGCGGCCCGGCACGAGCGGTGCGCCGTCGAGGGGGCCGGTGTTCCAGGCGGTGACGACGGTGCGGGCGCCAAGGCCTCGGCCGTCCTCGTCGTACTGCACTCCGCAGGTCGGCTCGGCGGGCGAGCCCAGCAGCCGGATCTCACCGTGGTGGACGACGTCGCGGATCTCCTTGTAGCGGGCCACCCAGCGCGCGGCCTCTGCGCGCTGACCGGCCGTCCACTTCCGGATGTCGGCGCCGATGCCGAGGACGCCGGACATGGAGCTGACGAAGCGGAAGGCGAGCGAGCGCGGCCGCGGGTCGAAGATGCCGGGCGCGTCGGTCACCCAGGCGCTCATGGTGTGCGGGGCGTGGGCGTGCAGATAGCCGTACTGGATGGACAGCCGGTCGAGCGGGGCGGTGTTGTCGCTGGGCCAGAGCACGTCCGTACGGGCGAGTGTGGCGTGCTCGATCCTGGCCCCGCCACCCGCGCAGCCCTCGACGGTGACGTGCGGGTGCGCGGTCCGCAGATGGTCGAGTACGCGCAGATAGCCGGCGACGTGCGCGGCGTCGAGGTCCTGGCTCTCGACGGGGCCACCGCCGGGCCTGCCGCGTTCGGTGGGCGGGCGGTTCATGTCCCACTTGAGATAGCTGATGGCGTACGTGCCGAGCAGCCGGTCCAGGGTGGCGATGACGAAGTCCTGGACGTCGGTGCGGCCGAGGTCGAGCAGGAGCTGGTTGCGTACGAGCGTGACCGGGCGGCCCTCGACGCGGTAGACCCACTCGGGGTGTTCGGCGTGCAGGGCGGAGCCGGGGCTGACCGCCTCCGGCTCCACCCAGAGTCCGAAGTCCAGTCCCAGCTCGCGCACTTGGGCGATGAACCGGTCGAATCCGCCGGGGAACTTGGCCGGGTCGGGATACCAGTCGCCGAGGCCGCCGGTGTCGTCGTCGCGGCCGGTGAACCAGCCGTCGTCCACGACGAACAGCTCGGCGCCGATGTCGGCCGCGACGCGCGCCAACTCCAGCTGTCCGGTGGCCTCGACGTCGAAGCCGGTGGCCTCCCAGGAGTTGTAGAGCACCTGGCGCGGCCGGTGCGACCGCTCGCCGGAGAGGCGTCGTTCGTAGCGGTGCCAGACGCGGGCGAGCCCTTCGAGTCCGTCCGGGCTGAAGGCGCAGGCGAGCCGGGGGGTGGTGAGCGTGGCACCGGGCGCGAGACGGACGGCCCCTTCGTGGGGCAGCCGGCCCGCCCGTACGCGCACGGCGCCGCCCGGCTCGGCGTCGGCGGTCATATGCCAACTGCCGGGCCATTCGAGGGCGATGCCGTACGTGGGGGTGGCGCCCTCGGCCGGGTGCGCGGCGTCCTGGACGGCGAGCCACGGCGCGTACGCGTGTCCGGGGACGGCCTGCGTGCTGGCCAACTCGAAGCGGCCCCGCGTGAGTTCGAGCTGGGTGAGCTGGAACTCCCGTGACCACTGGCCGGAGAGGTAGGTGAGCCGCGCGGTGTCGGTGACGGGGATGTTCACGGCGGCCGAGTCGAAGTGTTCGAGGCGCAGTTCGGCATCGCCCGTACAGGTCAGTTCGGTCCAGCGGAGGATCACGTCGGTGCCGGGCACTGTCTCGTAGCACAGCGTCGTGGTCAGTCCGAGTGTCTCGTCGGTGAAGACGAGTCGCAGCGCGCTCTCGCCGTCGGCGCTCGCGCCGGTGAAGCGCCACCACACGCCGCGCTCCTCGCCGGGTCGCCGCGCGACCAGGTCGGCGCCGGTGAACGGCCTCGGCCCGTACGGGATGTACTCGGCGGGAGCGGCGTCGGCGGGGGTGATGAAGTGTGTACGGCGCGACCAGTCGAGGGGCGAGGGCCCCTGCTCGGCGCCGTGCGGTCCCCAGGCGGCGAGTTCGGCCCACCCTTCGTCCGGTGCGAGGGTGACGGCGTAGACCGTGTTCGCGGTGCGCAGCACCCACGGGTCGTGCGGGGTCATTTGACCGCTCCAAGATTGAGGCCTGCCACGAAGTGGCGCTGGAACCGCAGGAATACGGCGACGGTCGGGGCCGCCGCGATGACGGAGCCCGCCGCGATCACATTCCACATGGACACATACTGACCCTGGAGTCCGATGAGCGACGCGGTGATCGGCATCTGGCTGTCGGTCCGCAGCACGGTGATCGCCCAGAGCAGATCGTTGAAGATCCAGGTGAAGGAGAGCGCGCTCAGCGCGGCGAGCGCGGGTTTGGTCAGCGGCAGCACGATGCGCGCGTAGATCTGCCAGGGGCTCGCGCCGTCGATCACCGCCGCCTGCTGGATCTCGACGGGGATGGACCGCATGAAGCCGTAGAGGACGAAGACGTAGAAGCCGACGCCGAAACCGATCTGTACCCCGATGAGCGCGTAGAGCGTGTCGTACAGACCGAGCGTCTCGCTGATGCGGGAGACCGGGATGAGCAGGATCTGCGGCGGCAGCAGGTTGCCGCCGAGCATCAGCAGCAACAGCGTGCGGCGCAGGGGCAGTTCGTAGCGGCTGAGGGCGAAGGCGGCCATGGAGGCGAGCGCCAGGGTGGCGAGCACGGTCGGCACGGTGACGAGCATGCTGTTGATCAGCGCCCGCTGCTGACCGCCGTCGACCCAGGCCTGGCGGAAGCCGTCGAGGGTGAAGGAGTGCGGCAGGCCGCCGAGGCCGTTGGCGGCGATGTCGTCGAACGTGCGGACGCTGGTGACCAGTACGAGTGCGATGGGCAGCAGCCACAGCACCGACAGGGTGCCGGCGCCGAGGTGGAAACCGGCGGTCGCCAGCTTTTGGCGGGTGCGGGTGGAGCCGGAGGTGGCGGACATCAGTCGGCCTCCCGGAAGGCGCGGACGAGGTACGAGGCGATGACCCCGAAGGCCAGTACGAAGATCACGACCGCGAGGGCGGAGCCGTATCCCAGTCGCAGTGACTGGAAGGCGGTGGAGTACATGTACGTGGAGAGCAGCTCGGACGAGTGGTACGGGCCGCCACGGGTGAGGGCCCACACCACGTCGAACGAGCGCAGCGAGTCGATGACGATGACCGAAAGGACGACGGCGTTGACGCTGCGCAGCTGCGGCAGGGTGATGTGCCTGAACCGCTGCCACCGGTTCGCGCCGTCGACCTTCGACGCCTCGTAGAGCACCGGGTCGATGCCCTTGAGGCCGGCGATGTAGAGGATCATCACGTAGCCGATCTGGCGCCAGAGGGCGGGCACGATCACGGCGTACAGGGCGGTGTCCTGGTCGGCGAGCCAGGCGCGGGTGAGGTTGCCGAGGCCGATGCTTTCCAGGGCCTGGTTGATCAGGCCGTCCGGCTGGTACATCGCCTGCCACACCAGGGCGGTGGCGACGAGGGAGAACACGACGGGCAGGAAGAGCGCGGCCCGGTAGAAGCCGACGCCGCGGCGCTCCTGCTGGAGGAGCAGTGCGGCACCGAGGCCGAGGAGCGCGGAGAGCCCGCCGAAGAGCAGCAGCCACAGGACGGTGTCGAGCACGGCGGTACGGAAGACGGCGTCGCCGAACATCTCACGGAAGTTGCCGAGGCCGATGAAGCGGGGAGCTGAGACCCCGTCCCAGTCGGTCAGTGAGAGGTAGAAGCCCTGGACCGCGGGCCAGAACACCCAGAAGGCCTCGGCGAGCAGGGGCACCAGGACGAAGGCGAGGACCACGGGCGGGACCCGGGTCGACCGCTTGCGCCGGCCGCGCGGCTCGTTGTTCTCCCGCGGCTGCCCGCGCTCCTTCCCGGGGGCCTCGGTGACGACCGCCGCCATCTCAGCGGCCCCAGATTTTCTGCGACTCGCGCTGCCAGGTGGTGAGGATGGAGCCGATCTCCTTGGGCTTGGCGAGGAAGCGGGTGAGCGCGGCGTCGGCGGGCGGCTGGAGGGCGTCGCTGGAGTCGCGGTTGAAGTACTGGGTGAGTTCGGCCGCGCCCTCGATCAGCGCACGGCCCTTCTTCACCAGGGCGGTTCCGCTGTCCTTGGCGTCGGGGTGGGTCGGCAGCGCGGTGCCGGAGGAGTTCTTGAGGTAGATCTCCTGTGCCTCGGCGGTGGCGAGATACCGCATCAGCTCCTTGACCTCGTCCTCGCGGCTGGTGCGGGCGCTGGCGAAGTAGCCGTCGGTGGGGGCCTCCTCGGCGATCGGGACCTTGGGGTCGATGACCGGGAAGCGGAAGAAGTCGATGTCCTCCAGCTGCCCCTTGGGGGCGGAGTCGGCGAAGAACGTGCCGATCAGCATCATTCCCGTACGGCCCTGGAGCAGTGCGGTGGTGGCGTCCTGGAAGGGCAGGGCGGTGCTGTTGGGGTCGAAGTAGGGCAGCGCCTCGCCCCAGCGGTCGAAGACCTTGCGGACCTCCGGGTCGTCGAACCGGTGCTTCCCTGCGAGGAGTTCGCGGTGGTAGGCGGCGCCGTTGATCCGGATGTTCAGGTAGTCGAACCAGGAGGAGGCCACCCAGGGGGTGTTGCCGCCCGCGCCGAGACCGATCGGCGCGACGCCCTTACCCTTGAGGGTGTCGCACAGGTCCAGGAACTCGTCCCAGGTCTTGGGCTCCTCGACGCCCCACTTGGCGAAGTTCGACTTCCGGTAGAAGACGCCCCACCAGTAGTAGGTGGTGGGGACGAAGACCTTCTTGCCGGCGCCGGAGGTGCAGAGCTTGCTCAACGCGTCGGAGTAGCCGGTCAGTTCGGGACCGGTCCAGATGTCGCTGACGTCCAGGAGCAGGTCCTTGGCCGCGTACGACTCCGCGACCGAGCCGGGGTACCAGGTGTAGAGGTCCGGCGGGTTGGCGGAGGTGAGGTAGGTCGGCAGCTGGGTGCGGAAGGTCTCTGACGCGACGGTGTTGAGCTTCGCCTTCGCGCCGCCCTCGTTGCCGAAGCCCTCGACGACCTTCTCCATGGCCTTCTTGGCCTGCGGCGAGGAGAGGTTGGACTGGAGGGTGACGTCGCCGCCCGACTTGCCCTTGGCGGTCGATCCCGAGGTGACGCAGCCGCTCAGCAGTGCGGCGGCGCCGACGGCTCCGGTGCCGGCGAGGAACTGACGCCGGCCGGGTGGTGTGGTGCGTGGTGAGGTGGGTGGGGTGATCATCGGTGAACTCCCTGTCGGACGGTGCGGGTTGTGTGGTGCGAGCGACAGTGGGGGGCGTTGAGGGGCACGGCGGCCGGCCGGGGTCACCGGCCGGCCGCCGGCGATCGTTACGGACCGGCCGGGAAGCCGGTCTGGTGGACGCGACCGTCGACGCCTCGGAAGGCGGCCAGTACGGTGCCGTCGGGTCCGGCGGTCGCGCCGAGCGCGCCGTCGAACACACCGCTCACGAACTCCTTGCGCGCCGACCAGTCACCCCAGCCGTTGCCGTACGCGCGCTGCCAGAGCGTGTAGTCGCCGGCCCGTGCGTACAGCCGCACACCGCCGTCCACCGCGACGAGCGTCGGGCTGCCGCTGACGGTCCCGCCGAGCGACGTCCACGCCGACCAGGTGCCGGCGGTGTCCCGTACCCGCCACCACACCGCGTCCTCGGCGGTGCGTACGGCGACATGGGTCCGGCCGGCCTCGTCCACGACGGCGGACGGCCGTCCGTACACATCCCGGTTCTCGGGCGCTCCCAGCGTCGTCCAACCGGAGTGCGGGCCGCGGGCCCGGATCTGTCCGTCGTCGTCGTGGGCGAGGAGCGTCCAGCGGTCGGCGCTCTCGAAGGCGACGGCCGGCGCGTCGGCGAGGCTCCCGCCGAGCTTCTGCCAGCGGCCCCACCGTCCGTCGGTGAAGGCGCGCCGGTAGGCCGCGTCGTCGGTGCCGCGTACGAAGACGTCGATCCGGCCGGGCTCGGAGGCGTCGGCGTAGGCCGCGGGCTGCCCGAGGATCCGGCCGTGCGTCGGGCCGCCGAGGTCGGTCGTACGGGACGACCAGTGCCCGTCGCGTCCGCTCTGCTGCCGCAGTGAACCGTCCGGGCCCCGGGTGAACGCCGTCAGCCGGTCACCCTCACGCACCAGCGCGGGGCTGGCTGTGGAGCGCGTACCGATCGAGGCTCCCGGCGCGTCGTCCCGGCCGCCGAGCTTGAGGAAGGCGGTGCCGTGCGCGGGGACGGTGACGGTGTACGAGCCGCTGTGCGTGCCCCGGTCGGCGCGGGCACGCAGGTCCCGTACGGAGACGTCGCCCGTCAGTCCGGCGTCCGCGAAGGTCACGGTCCGTGTCGCGGCCTTGTCCGAGCGGTTGAGGAGGACGACAGCCCGCTTGCCCGCGCCCTTGAGGGTCTTGCTGTAGACGTCGCCGGTGGAGTCGGTGGCGACGCGTACGCCCTGGATGGCGAGCGGGTCCTGGTCGACGGCGATGATCTCCGGGTTGCGCAGCGTGTCGGTCATCGACCGCGACAGCGTGCGCGGGTCGGAGCCCATGACGAGCGGTGAGCCCATCACGGCCCACATGACGAACTGGGTGGTGGACTCCTCCTCGGTCAGCTCGTACGAGCCGTCTTCGAGCTTCCGCATGGGGATGAGGTAGTCGGGGTCGTTGTAGCGGCCGGGGCCCTGGGCCTCGGGGTGCCAGGCGTTGGCGTCCATGTTGCGCAGGACGTTGGCCCACTGGCCGGCGGAGGGGGTGCCGAAGGCGACATCGGTGCCCGTACGCCAGGAGTCACCGGTCGTCGGGCCGTAGACGTACGCGTTGTGCGCGTCCTGCTCGGGGGTGTGCGGCAGGCCCCAGTCGTCGGTGAGCGGGTTGCACAGGTTGAGCAGCATCGGACGGCCGGACTTGGCGACGGCGTCGCTGAACTCCTTGAAGGCCGGGCCGGGATCGAGCTTCGCGGTGATCCCGCAGAGGAAGTCGACCTTGATGGCGTCGATCTTCCAGCCGGCGAACTGCCGCGCGTCCTCGGTGTAGTGGCCGCGGCTGCCGAGTCCGCAGCTCTTGCCGCCGTCGTAGGTGCCCGCGTCGGTGTAGATGCCGGCCTTGAGTCCGCGCTGGTGCAGATACGTCACGAGGGCGGGGATGCCGGAGGGGAAGCGGCCGGGGTGCGCGGCCAGCCGGCCCTCGCTGTCGCGCGGCGTGTCGGCCTGCCAGCCGCCGTCCAGCCAGACGATGTCGTAGCCGCTGTCCCTGAGCCCGCTGCTGACGAGGTGGTCGGCGACCGACCTGACCTCCTGCTCGGTGGGGGCGCCGAGTCCGTAGTAGGTGTTCCAGCCCATGTACGGCGTGGGGGCGAGACCGCTGTCGTAGTACGCGGGGGCGCCCTGGTCGACGGCCCGGACGGCGGGCCGTTCCACGGCGCGGGGCGGGGGCGCGTCCTTGCCGTCGGCCGCCTGCGCGGAGGGTACGGCCACCGCGAACAGCGCGGCGACGACGGCTGCCACCGTGGCCCGATGCGAAGTCACTGATGTCTCCCGAGGGTTGGGGTCACGACGAAGACTGTCGCCGCGCTCCCCGACCCTGTCAATGATTATTACTAATTAATTTAAACAACTGGCTGGAAGGGGCATCGGTCTCGTGGGACCGGCCGACTGTCCGGATTCCGATCACATAGGCTCGACGGCACCATGAAGAACAACCACACATCGCTCGGTCCCAAGGCCGACAAAGAGACGGTGCGCCGGCACAATCTGAGCCTGGTGCTGCGCGCCGTGCGGGACGAGGGTGAGGCGACGAGGGCCGGTGTGGCGGCGCGGGTCGGACTGACCCGGGCCGCGGTGTCCTCGCTGGTCGAGCAGTTGCTGGACAGCGGATTCCTCTCCGAGTCCGGCAAGACGTTCAGCGGCCAGGCGGGACGGCCGGGCACCGTACTGAAGGTGACGCGCTCCGGCCCGGCCGGCATCGGCGTCGAGATCAACATCGACTACGTCTCGGTGTGCGTGGTCGACCTGTCGGGCACCGACCGCGTACGCCTCACCGAACACCTCGACAACCGCGGCGCCGCGCCGGCCGAAGTCCTCGCCCGTGGGGCCCGGATCGCCGCGCGCACCCTCGACTCGGCCGCGGAGCAGGACCTGTCGCCGGTCGGGGTGCAGCTCGCGCTGCCCGGTCTGGTCTCCGGCGGCACGGTCCGGCAGGCGCCGAACCTGGGCTGGAACCGGGTGCCCGCCGAGGAGCTGTTCGCGCAGGCGCTGGCGGAGGCGCAGCCCGCCGTGCCACCACTGCCGGTGCGTTCGGAGAACGAGGCCAATCTGGCGGCGCTCGCCGAGCTCTGGTTCGGCGGCCTCGGCGGGATCCGCAGCTTCCTCTACCTGTCGGGCGAGATCGGTGTCGGCGGCGCGCTGGTGCTCGACGGTGAACTGCTGCGCGGCGCCAACGGGTTCGCCGGTGAGATCGGCCATGTGGTCGTGGACGCCGAAGGACCCCTGTGCCGCTGCGGCTCACGAGGCTGCCTGGAGCAGTACGCGGGCCAGTCGGCGCTCCTGCGGGGCGCCGGGCTCGACGAGAACGCCGGGGTGCCGGGCGTCGCGGAGCTGGAGGCGCTGGCGAGGGCCGGCGACAAGCGCGCGATCGCCGCGATCGGCGAGGCCGGCCGGATGCTGGGCCGGGTCCTGTCGGGCGCGGTGAATCTCTTCGACCCCGACGCGGTGGTGCTCGGCGGGATCTACCGGAGCCTGATGCCATGGCTGTCGCCGCCCGCCGACGGCGAGTTGACCGACCGGGTGGTCTCGGGGCTCTGGCCGCACGACAGCGGCCGGCTACGCGCGTCATCCTCGGCGGGAGACGCGGCGCGGGGCGCGGCGGCCCTGGTGGTCCGCGCGGTACTGGCGGACCCGGTGGCGTACGCGGACCGCACGAGCGCGTAGCGCGCGGCGCGGGGTTTCGGGTTTCGGCCCCGGGCTCGCGGCGGCGGGCCGCGCCCGGACGGCCGGTCAGCGGCCTCACCACGGGGAACAGCACACGTTCGGCGGCCCTTACCGACGCCGCGTTCCGGAGGCCCGGGGACCCCCGCGACAACGTGGGGTGGGGCGTCCGGCGGCCTTCGCCGAGCGCCCCACCCAGGGTGTACGAAGCGGTCCTGGCCGGCCTCGGCCGCACGAGCCGTCGGGGGGAAACCCGCCCCGCGGAACACCGGTGTCTGTGCCTCGGTCTACAGCCCCGCTCCCCCTTCTCCACAGCCCCGATGGTGACTCCGGCATCCCTGAGTGATGGCGACACCGGTGGGGCCGTCACCGACGGCGATGGTCGTGGTGACGGTGTTGGTCCTGGTGTCGATCACCGACACGTTGTTGTCCAGCTGGTTGGGGATGTAGGCGCGGTCACCGTCCGGGGTGAAGGCCACTCCCCGGGGCCAGGTGCCGACACGGATGGTGGTGGTGACGGTGTTGGTCCTGATGTCGATCACCGACACGGTTCCGCTGTTGAGGTTGGTGACGTAGGCGCGCTGACCGTTCGGGGTGATGGCCACACCGTTGGGAAGGTCGCCGGCGGGGATGGTGGCGATGACGGCGTTGGTCCTGGTGCTGATCACCGACACGTCGTCGCTGCCGGCGTTGGTGACGTAGACACGCTGACCGTTCGGGGTGACGGCCAGATTGACCGGCCCCTCCCCGGCGGGGATGGTCGTGGTGACGGCGTTGGTCCTGGTGCTGATCACCGACACACTGTCGTCGAGGTCGTTGGCGACGTAGACACGCTCACCGTTCGGCGTGACGGCCACACCGAAAGGCCCGTCGCCGACGGGAATGGTGGTGGTGACGGCGTTCGTCCTGGTGCTGATGACCGACACACTGTCGTCGGCGAAGTTGGTGACGTAGACACGCTCACCGTTCGGCGTGACGGCCACACCGACAGGTCCGTCGCCGACGGGGACGGTGGTGGTGACTGCGTTGGTCCTGGTGTCGATCACCGACACACTGTCGCCGTTGTTGTTGGTGACGTAGGCGTGGCGACCGTTCGGGGTGATGGCCACGCCGAGGGGACGGTCGCCGACGGGGATGGTGGTGGTGACGGTGTTGGTCTTGGTGCTGATCACCGAGACGGTGTCGTCCTCGACGTTGGCGACATAGGCGTGGGCGGGGCTGTGGTGCGCGGGGTGGTCATGCGCGGCGGCGGGCGATGCCACGGCGAGTGGGACCGTCAGGCCCGTGAGCACCGCCAGCCCTACCCAGGCCCGCACGACCCTCCCCCATGGGCGCTCACCGAGGTGGCGTCGCCCGGTGATTCTTCGTTCCGGCGTTCCCTGTACCGCGATATCTGACACGGAGACCTCCTGAAGTGACTCGATACCGAAGCGGCATGACTGCGGCCACACCATGTGCCGGTATCCCCACAAAGGCTCCGAGATCGCGTGTCTGGGGCTGGATGGACGATCCGAATCCCACCTTCGGCCCCTCGTCCACGGCTTCGGGCACGGGACAGCGTCAACCGCACTCGGGCCTTCGAGAACGCCGTCCGCGCGGCGGGGTCCCGCGCCGGGCGCCCCGGGCCGGGCGGGACTTCACGGCATGCGCGCGCCAGGCGTCGCGGGACGGGCGGTACCTCCGAAACACGCCCTGACGGAGTCGCGGGCGTGGGCCCTCCGGGCGTGGACCCTCCGTACGGAGGGGGTTTTCCGTACGCGCACACGCGGGGCGGCCCGGCGGTGGGGCCGTCCCGCGTGTGCGGTCGTGTCAGGACTCGGTCGTCTCAGTGCCGGATCAGCGGGCGCCCAGGAGGTGGTCCATGGCGAGCTGGTCGAGGTGTTCGAACGCCATGCCGCGGCTCGCCGCGGACGCCACGTCGAAGTCCTCGTACGCGCCCCGGTCGGCCAGCAGGCCGGCCACCCCGTCGGCGGCGGTCGGCTGCGCCAGTTCGTCCAGCCGCGACGCGCGCAGCGCCTCCTGGACCTCCGGGTCGGCGCGGAACGACGCGGCGCGCTCCTTGAGGATCAGGTAGTTGCGCATGCAGCCGGCGGCGGACGCCCACACGCCGTCGAAGTCCTCGGTGCGCGGCGGCTTGAAGTCGAAGTGCCGCGAGCCGTCCCAGCCGGCCGTCTCCAAGAGGTCCACCAGCCAGAACGCGGCGCGCAGGTCGCCGGCGCCGAAGCGCAGGTCCTGGTCGTAGCGGGTGCCGTGCTGGCCGTTGAGGTCGATGTGGAAGAGCTTGCCCGCCCACAGGGCCTGCGCTATGGCGTGCGGGAAGTTCAGCCCGGCCATCTGCTCGTGGCCGGTCTCCGGGTTGACGCCGTACAGCTCGGGGCGCTCCAGGCGCTCGATGAAGGCGAGCGCGTGGCCGACGGTCGGCAGCAGGATGTCACCGCGGGGCTCGTTCGGCTTGGGCTCGATGGCGAACTTGATGTCGTACCCCTGCGAGACGACGTACTCGCCGAGCAGGTCGAAGCCCTCCTTCATCCGGTCCAGCGCCAGACGCACGTCCTTCGCGCCGCCGGACTCCGCGCCCTCACGGCCGCCCCAGGCGACGAACTTCTTGGCTCCCAGCTCGGCGGCCAGGTCGAGGTTGCGCAGGGTCTTGCGCAGCGCGAAGCGGCGGACGTCACGGTCGTTCGCCGTGAAGCCGCCGTCCTTGAAGACGGGGTGGGTGAAGAGGTTGGTGGTGACCATCGGAACGACGAGCCCGGTGGTGTCCAGCGCCTGCCGGAAGCGCTTGATGTGCGCCTCGCGCTCGGCGTCGGACGAACCGAACGGGATCAGGTCGTCGTCGTGGAAGGTCACTCCGTACGCGCCCAGTTCGGCGAGGTGCTGTACGGACTCGGTGGGGTCGAGCGCCGGGCGCGTCGCGTCCCCGAACGGGTCCCTGCCTTGCCAGCCGACCGTCCACAGACCGAAGCTGAACTTGTCCGCGGGGGTGGGAGTGAAACGTTCCGTCATTTCTCTGGCCGCCTTCGATACCTCAGGTCCGGCAGGTGCAGACCTTTTTGTTTCCTGACATGACTAATAATGCACGTCCGGGTGGATACGGAAAAGACCCCGCGTTCGCCCAACCCTGTTCGAGGCGTCGAACACCACCTTGGGCTAGGAAATGACGCCAGTACCTGCCGGATGCACGACAACATCACGTAATTTGTTGGCCTGCGGTCAAAATCCCGCCGCAAGCCCGGAATCAGGAAGAGGTACGAGCGTGCCGCACAGCCAGGTGGTCATCGGCGTCGACAGCTCCACCCAGTCGACCAAAGCGGCGTTCACCGACGCCGGGACCGGACGGCTGCTCGCCGTCGGGCGCGCCCCGCACCGGGTGACCGGGGAGGCCGGGGCGCGGGAGACCGACCCCGAGGTGTGGTGGCAGGCGCTGCGTGAGGCCGTCGCCATGGGACTCAAGGAGTCCGGCGTACCGGCGTCCGCCGTCACGGGCATAGCGGTCGCCGGCCAGCAGCACGGCCTGGTGGTGCTCGACGCGGCCGGGAAGCCGCTGCGACCCGCCCTTCTTTGGAACGACACCCGCTCCGCCCCGCAGGCCGCCGCCCTCACGGAGGCGCTGGGCGGACCCGACGCGTGGACCGCCAGGACCGGATCCGTGCCCGTCGCCTCGATGACGGCGGCGAAGTGGCAGTGGCTCCGGGAGAACGACCCCGCCTCCGCCGGCGCGGCGGCGGCCGTCCGGCTCCCCCACGACTTCCTCACCGAACGCCTCGCGGGTACGGCGGCCACGGACCCCGGTGACGCGTCGGGCACCTGCTGGTACTCCACGGCGACCGGGTCGTACGACCCCGAACTGCTCGCGCTCGTCGGCCTCGACGAGTCGCTGCTGCCGGCCGTCGCCCCGACCGGGGCCGCCCGTGTCGGCTCGCTCACCGCCTCCGCCGCCGAACTGCTGGGGCTGCCGGCCGGTATCGCCGTCGCCGCCGGGACCGGCGACAACATGAGCGCGGCCGTCGGCCTCGGCCTCGGCGGCGCCGGGCTGCTGGACCACCCCGTACTGAGCCTCGGCACGTCGGGCACCGTCTTCGCGGCCACCCGCACCAGGCCCGCCTCGGCCGCGCTGTCCGGGTTCGCGGCGGCCGACGGCACGTTCCTGCCGCTCGGCTGCACCCTGAACTGCACGCTCGCCGTCGACAAGGTCGCCGAACTGCTGCGCCTCGACCGCGAGGACGTGACGCCCGGCGGCGAGGCGGTGCTGCTGCCGTACCTCGACGGCGAACGCACCCCCGACCTGCCGACCTCCTCCGGCCTGCTGACGGGGCTGCGGCACGACACGACGCCGCAGCAGTTGCTCGGCGCGGCGTACGAGGGCGCGGCGTACACGGTCCTGCGGGCGCTGGACGAGGTCCTGCGCGCCTGCGGCCTCGACCCGGCGGACCCCGAGGCGGCGAACCGGCCGCTGCGTCTGGTGGGCGGCGGCGCCCAGGGCCGTACGTGGGTGGAGACCGTACGACGCCTCTCCGGGCGCCCGGTGATCGTGCCGGAGAGCGGCGAGCTGGTCGCCCTGGGCGCGGCGGCGCTGGCGGCGTCGGCCGCCACCGGCGAGGACCCGGTGGCGATCGCCGCCTCCTGGAAGACCGGCGACGGCCCCGAACTCCCGCCGGTCGCACGGGGCATGGAGACCTGGGAGCGCATCGGTTCGGTGCTGGACCGGGCGGCGCCGAGCCTGCTGTCGTAGGGGCGCAGCGGGGTTTGCGGGGCGGGTGGGACACCGGCGTACGGAAGTGCTCGGGCACCCACCCGCCCCGCCGGCCCGTGTCTCACATCGCCCTCTTGATGGCGGGTCGGCAACAGTCCTAACCTGCGATCCGCGCGGCGTCGCCGCGCGCCGGAGGAGGGACGGGACACGCCCATGTCCGACGCACCGAACGACGACGTCCTCCACGCCGCGCTGCCCGACGCGGACCTGCTCAAGGCACTGGCCCCGTACACGACCAGGGGCGGCGGGGCGGTGGCCGACGCGGGCCGGATCCGGGCCGTCACCCGCAGGCAGTTGATGCGCTGCGAGGCCGTCCGCTTCACGGAGCGGCGCACCGAGACACAGCGGACCGCCTTCGGTACGAAGGATCTGTCGGCGCTGCCTCTTTACGAAGGCGCCCTCGCGGACCACCGGCTGACGCCGCCCGAGAAGCCCGGCAAGGTCACCCTGCTCCGCGCGCACTCCCACCGGCTCGTGCCCTGCCCGTGCGACAACGGCACGATGCGGTGCGCCAGTTGCTCCGGCAGCGGCCGGCACGACTGCACCTGCCGCAACGAGCCGCCCGCGTGCGCCCTGTGCCTGGACGTCGCCCCGTGCACGGAGTGCGAGAAGAACGGCGGACGCCGGACGCGTACGGCGAAGGTGCGCCCCGCCGCGACCGGTCCGCGCGCCACGGCACCCGGCGCGCCGCGGGTCACCTGCGCGGTGTGCGGTACCTCCGAGACCGGGTGCCCCGGCTGCTCGGGGCGGGGCCGCGTCAGGTGCCCGCACTGCGAAGGCCGGGGGCGGGAGACCTGCGCGCGCTGCTCGGGGCGGGGTGTCGGTCCGCACGACGTGTGCGGCGGAAAGGGCAGCCTCACCCACTGGGTGGAGGGCACCGTCGCGTACGCGCACGAGAGAGCCTCCTTGTCACTGCCCGAGCCCGACTGGCCCGACAAGGTCCGCGAGCGGCTGGCCGCCGCCCGGTGGCGGTCGCACGACGTCCCGGCGGACGGCGCGGTGCCTCCCGGCGTCCATGCCACGCACCGGGCCGCCGTGGCGAACCACCTGGCCCACCGGAACGCGGAACTGTCCCGGCGGGTGACCGTGGAGACCTGTCCGCTGGCCCGTGTGGAGCTGACCGACGATCCGAACCGGGTCTTCCACGTCTTCCCGGGCGAGCGGAGCCTGGAGGTCGTCGCGACCCTCTCGAACCGGCTGAAGCGTCGCCTGATCGCGGCGGGGGCGGTCATCGTGATCGTGGTGGTCCTGATCGTGCGACTGGTCGCCTAGGGTCTGTCGTTTGGATCAGGCCGGATCAGGGAGTGGGGTCTGGTGCGTGCGGTCGCAAGGCGGAGGAGGGAGACAACGCGGAGCGTTGGCGACCGACGACAACGCGGCGGGCGTGCGTGCCAGGGACCGCGAGCCCGGCAAGATCCGAACGACAGGCCCTAGGGCCTGTCGTTCGGATCTTGCCGGCCGTACTCACCGCGCCACGGGCAGTTCCACCCGCCGCATCGCCTTGCTGAACTCCCGTGCCGTGGACCGGCCGGCGAACAGGTCGCCCACCTCGGTGAGCAGGGGATCGCGCCAGGCCGGGTGCACGGCTCTCTCCCAGCTGAGGGTGTAATCCGGGGCTTTCCGTACCAGGTCGTACTGGAACCGGGCGAACTCCGGGTACGGCGCGTGGTCGAGCAGCTTCGCCGCGGTGGTCGTGGCGGGGACCTCGCCTGCCCGCAGCAGGGCCTCGCTGTGTGCCGTACCGGTGAACTCCTTCAGCAGGGCGACGGCGGCGAGCCGGTTCTCGGTGCGCCCGCTCATGGTCAGATAGCCGGCCGGGGTGCCCAGCAGGCTCCCCGGCTTCCCCTTGCCCTGCTCGACCGTCGGGAACGGCACCCACCCCAGGTCCTTGTCGGTGAACCCCGGGAACCTCCGGGCGAGCTCCGCGTGCTGCGCGGACTCCGCCAGGAGCAGGCCGGCCCGGCCTCCGGCGAGAAGGGCGGCGGCATCGCTGTCGGTGCCGGCCGCGCCGCCGTCGGCGCCGAACGAACCGCTGTCGAGCAAGGAGATGACCTCCTGCGCCGCGTGCTGCACGGTCCGGTCGCTCCACGCGCTGTTGTCCCCGGAGCGGATACGGTCCGCGACCCCGGGGCCGCCGATGCGCTCCACCAGGTACTCCAGCCATCTCGCCGCAGCGGCGGGATCGGATCCGGCCAGGGCGACGGGTATGACGTTCGCGGCGCGCAGCCGGGCTTCGGCCTTCTTCAGATCCGACCAGGTGGCGGGTGGTGCGAGGCCGAGATCCGTGAACAGGGCGCGATGGTAGAACAGGACGACGGGCCGGGTGCCCCGGACGGGGATGCCGAAGGGGCGGTGGTTGACGGCACAGCCCCCCAGGACACCGGGCAGCAGCCTCTCGCCGAACTCGGGGTAGTCCTCGGTGAGGTTGTACAGGTCGACCAGCCGGTGCTCCTCGGCGGAGACGCGGATGGCTCCGGCTCCCCAGGTGAAGAGGAGGTCCGGGCCACGGTCGCCGTCCAGTGCCCTGTCCAGCACGCGGGCGTACGACGCCACGGGGGCGTCGCGGAGTTCGGCGGTCGCCTCTGCTCCTGCCTCGGCCTGCGACTTGTTGAAGCGGCGGACCGTCGCCGCGTGGATCCGCGTGGCGCCGTCCTCGGGAACGAGGGCGAGGAGAGGCTCGGTGGCCGTGGTGTCGTCGCCCGCGCCCGAGTCGCACCCGGCCGCGCCGGCGCCGAGCACGGTGATTGCGCCGGCGCCGAGGAAGCTCCGTCTGCTCATGGACACGATCGGGTCGCCCCCCCCTAGCAGCCGTGCCACTGCCGTGAGCCGGTCATGCCCACATGGGTGTGGTCGTTGTGGCCCGGGAAGCCCTGGCCGAGGATCTCCGTGAAGCCGGAACGCTTGGCCCCGTTGTGGAGCTTGCAGCGCCAGGTCTGGGTCCCCGGCATGTCGGCGGCGTCCCCGTAGGTGTGCCGGCTGCCGCTGACACCGCCCACGGCCGCGTTGCAACTGTTCGAACGGAAACCGCTGGAGATCTGGATCGGGTTGCCGCCGAGCTTCTCGCGCAGCGCCTCCAGCTTCCACATGCTCTTGCGCGCGTTGGCCTTCGCGGTGGCCGCCGACACCGCGCCGCCCGACCAGGTGGAGTTGCACTTGTTCCACTCGGCGTACGAGAAATGGATGGGCGTGCAGTCCGAGTCCTGTAGCGCGTAGATCTTGTCGACCGTCTGGCTGCCGGCGATCCCGTCGGCCTGGAGGCCGTACTGCGCCTGGAACTTACGGACCGCCTCTTTGGTGCGCCCGCCGTAGACCCCGTCGGTCGAGAGCACTTCGCCGCTTTCCACGAACCCGGCGACACGGATCTGGAGGCGCTCCACCGAGGTGCCCTGGCTGCCCTCCTGCAAGGGCAGACCGGTGATGGGCTGGCCGCAGTTGGACGCGGCCTGCGCGTAACCGGCGGTGGCCGTCGCACCGACGATGACGCCGGTCGAGATCATGACGAGTGCGAGCGATGTGTGCAGCGCGCTTCTGAACATGGCGACTCCTGTGTCGTAGAGGCGATTCGTGCACGGTGGAGGGGCGAATCGGACGGCCGCGCGGCCGGACCGGACGCGCCCGGAAGCGAAGGGAGTGCCCCTGGCGGGCCGCCTCGGAGGACCGGCCGGGTGGCCCGCCGGGGGTCTTCAGGACGTCATGGGCGCCGATAGCCGCCCTGAGGTCCGGTCAGGTTGCCCAGTTGTTGGAGGCGTTGGTGGTGACCCACTGATGGGAACTGATGGCGCTGTTCACGGTGGTGGACTCGGACCCCGCCGGCCGCGCCTGCGCCTGCGCGTCGCGGGCGCCGGTCAGGGCGGCGAGGGCCGCGGCGGTGAGAGCGAGGGCGAGGGAGCGCCGGAGGCGGCCGCGCTTCGTCATGGCGTCTCCCCTGCTCGGTGTTGGTCACGGACTCCCCGGCGGGGCCACCGGGGTCGGTGACGTCATGCGCCCCGGCCGGTGTCGGCCCCGTACGACCGGCACAGTAGTCCGGCCCGATCGCTGAGTGTGACGGTCGTTCGCCCCACAAGGAGCGGCACCCGATGGGGCGGCCGGACCGGGCCGCGGGCCCGTCCGGGCGATCGGCGGCGGAGCGCTCAGCCCGTCGTCAGGCCCGACGCCGACTCCGTGAGCGCGTCCAGGACCGGGCGGATCAGCGGGTGGTGCTCCGCGCCCCGGCGGACCGCCGCGAAGACCCGTCGGGTGGCGGGCGGGCCGGACACCGGGCGTACGACCGTGCCCTTCAGCTCCATCCCGCGCAGCGCGGAGCGCGGTACGAGCGCCACCCCCGCGCCGGCGCCAGCGAGGGCGACCACCGCGCGGAAGTCGTCCGAGGAGTGCACCAGGCGCGGTTCGAAGCCCGCCAACTCGCAGGCGAGGTGCATCACTTCGTGGCAGGGGTTGCCCGGGTACGGGCTGATCCAGTCACTGTCCGACAGCCCGGCGAGCGGCACCTCGATCTCGTGGCGCAGCGGGTGCCCCTCGGGCAGAACCGCGTCGAACGGCTCGGCGTACAGCGGTACGCGCGACAGGCGCGGGTCGTCCTCGGTGGGCGCGCCCCGGTATTCGACGGCCAGCGCCACGTCCGCCTGGCCGTCGAGGAGCAGCGGCAGGCTCTCGTCGCCCTCGGAGTCCCGTACCCGTACGCGGATGCCCGGGTCCGACGCGGCGAGGTGCGCGACGGCCGGGGCCAGCACCTCGGCGATCCCCGTGGCGAACGCGGCGACCGTGACCTCGCCGGCCGCTCCGCCCGCGTACGCCGCCAGCTCCGCCTCCGCCCGCTCCAGCTGCGCGAGGACCTCGTGGGCGTGTGTGAGCAGGATCTCCCCGGCCGCCGTCAGCCGTACGCCCCTGCCGCTGCGGGTCAGCAGCGCGTGGCCGGTCTCCTGCTCCAGCGCGGCGAGCTGCTGGGAGACGGCCGACGGGGTCAGATACAGCGCGGCAGCCGCGGCGGTCACCGTACGGTGGTCCGCCACGGCTCGCAGGATGCGCAGACGCCGGGGGTCGATCACGCGCCCATCCTGCCAGGCCACGGCGCTTTCGGGTCCGGCACGTGCCGGACCCGGCGCCCGTCGGTCCGGCGCTCCCGGGCCCGGCGGCCTCAGTTCTTGAGGGCGTCCCGCGCGTCGATGAACGCCGCCACCGCACGCCGCACGTCCTCGGTCGAGTGCGCCGCCGACAGCTGGACGCGGATGCGCGCCTGTCCCATCGGGACGACCGGGTACGAGAACCCGATCACGTACACACCACGCTCCAGCAGCAGCTCCGCCATCCGCCCGGCCTCCGCGGCGTCGCCGATCATGACGGGGGCGATGGCGTGGTCGCCGGGCAGGATCTCGAACCCGGCCGCCGTCATCTCCGTACGGAAGAGCGCCGTGTTCGCGTTGAGCCGCTCGCGGAGCCCGTCGGCGCTCTCCAGCAGGTCGAGGACCTTGATCGAGGCGGCGGCGATGACCGGGGCGAGGGAGTTGGAGAAGAGGTACGGGCGCGACCGCTGGCGCAGCAGGGCGACGATCTCGGCGCGCGCCGCGACGTAGCCGCCGGACGCGCCGCCCAGTGCCTTGCCGAGCGTGCCGGTGATGATGTCGACGCGGTCCATCACGCCGTGCAGTTCGGGGGTCCCCCGGCCGCCGGGGCCGACGAAGCCGACGGCGTGCGAGTCGTCGACCATCACCATGGCGTCGTACCGGTCGGCGAGGTCGCAGATCTCGGCGAGCGGCGCGACGTAGCCGTCCATGGAGAAGACGCCGTCGGTGACGACGAGCCGGCGCCGCGCGTCCTGCGACTCCTTGAGGCGCGCTTCGAGCTCGGCGAGGTCGCGGTTGGCGTAGCGGAGCCGACGGGCCTTGGACAGCCGGATGCCGTCGATGATGCTGGCGTGGTTCAGCGCGTCGGAGATGACCGCGTCCTCGGGGCCGAGAAGGGTCTCGAAGACGCCGCCGTTGGCGTCGAAGCAGGAGGAGTAGAGGATCGTGTCCTCCTGGCCGAGGAACGAGGAGAGCCGCCGCTCCAGCTCCTTGTGGATCTCCTGGGTGCCGCAGATGAAGCGTACGGAGGCCATGCCGTAGCCCCACCGGTCCAGCGCGTCCTTGGCGGCGGCGACGACGTCGGGATGGTCGGCGAGGCCGAGGTAGTTGTTGGCGCAGAAGTTGAGGACGTCACCGGAGGCGACGGAGATGGCGGCGTTCTGCGGGGTGGTGATGACGCGCTCGGGCTTGAAGAGACCGGCGTCGCGGATCTCGTCGAGGGTGGCGCGGAGGTCGTCGCGGACGGACGCGTACATACGGGGCTCCCGGTGGGAAGAGTGGGCGGGGCGAGGGGGCTGCGCGGGAGGGTGGGGGCCGGGCGCACGAGGATCGGGCCCAGGAGGATCAGGTCCGGAGGGTCAGGCCCAGTTGAGGATGATCTTGCCGCCGGTGGCCTTGGCCGCCTCGTCGAAGGCCGTGTCGAAGTCCTCGTAGCCGTAGCTGCCGGTGATGACGGGCGCGAGGTCGAGGCCGGCTTCGAGCAGCACCGTCATCGCGTACCACGTCTCGTACATCTCGCGGCCGTAGATGCCCTTCACCGTGATCATCGAGGTGACGATCTTCGCCCAGTCGACGGCGAACTCGGTGGCGGGCAGGCCCAGCATGGCGATCCGGCCGCCGTGCGTCATGTTGTCGACCATGTCGCGCATCGCCTCCGGGCGACCGGACATCTCCAGGCCGATGTCGAAGCCTTCCTTGAGGCCGAGCCGTCGCTGCGCCTCGGCGATGCCGGTGCCGGGGGCCGAGACGTCGAGCGCGAGTGTGGCGCCGACCTTGCGGGCGATCTCCAGGCGGTCGGGGCTGACGTCGGTGATGGCGACGTTGCGCGCGCCGGCGTGCCGGGCGACGGCCGCCGCCATGATGCCGATCGGGCCCGCGCCGGTGATCAGCACGTCCTCGCCGACGAGGGGGAAGGTGAGCGCGGTGTGCACGGCGTTGCCGAACGGGTCGAAGATCGCCGCGATGTCGAGGTCCACGGGCGCGCGGTGGACCCATACGTTCGACGCGGGAAGCGCGACGTACTCGGCGAACGCGCCGTCGCGGCCGACGCCGAGTCCGACCGTACTGCGGCACAGATGCCTTCGGCCCGCCAGACAGTTACGACATTTGCCGCAGACCAAATGCCCTTCGCCGCTGACGAGATCGCCGACGGCGATGTCCTGGACATCGGTGCCGACGTACGCGACCTCGCCGACGAACTCGTGGCCGAGGACACGCGGCGCCTGAACCGCCTGGCGGGCCCAGCCGTCCCACGCGCGGATATGCAGATCGGTGCCGCAGATACCGGTACGCAGGACCTTGATGAGCACGTCTCCGGGGCCGGCCTCCGGCTCGGGCACATCGGTGAGCCGGAGCCCCGGCTCGGCAGTCAGCTTCACAAGTGCCTTCATCGGGGCGGCTCCAGGCGGTGCGGGTGCGCGGACACGCGGACGCACGCGGGTGCGTGACGCGGGCGGCACTGATCGATGTCGGCACCAATCTGCCGCCGCCGTGACCGTTCAGTCCATCGAGGATTTCTTAAGCGGGTCGACAGCTGAGCTTCACGCCGAACTGGTATCCGGCCGGGATCCGGCCAGGCGGCCGAATATGAATTCGCCCACTTGTGCGGCGCCGCGTGCCGTATCAAGGGGGCACGGGCCCGCCGTTCCCCTTACGATCGGTGCCCACCGCGAGTCACGAGTGGGAGTGAGACAGCGTGAGCAGTCCGTTCAAGACCTCAGTGGTCAAGGCGGCGCAGGCCGGGGACCGGTCGGCGGTCGACCGACTCGGCGTCGAGTCGCTGCCGCTTGTCCACCAGCTCGTCGGCCACGCCCTGCACGGCCACCCGGAAGTGGACGCGCTGGCGCGGGAGACGCTGCACCACGTGCTCGGCGGCCTCGGCGGGCTGCGCCGCCCGGCCGACTTCCGCTCGTACCTGGTCACCACCACGGTCGCCCGGATCCGTGAGCACGCGGACTACGTGTACGACCCGGCGCTCCCCCGGCCCGACTTCGACTTCGTGGATCTGATGATCAGCCGTCTCGGACTCTCCGGTCAGCACCGGGAGGTCGCCGAGGCCACGCGCTGGGTCGACCGCGAGCACCACGCGCTCGTGGCGCTGTGGTGGCTGGAGACCGCCGGTGAACTCACCCGGCCCGAGGTCGCCGCCGCCCTGGCCGCCAACTCGCAGCAGATGGACGCGCGAATCGAGCGGATGTGGCACGAACTGGACACCGCTCGCGTGGTGGTCCGCGCGCTGTCGGCGCAGCCGCCGTGCGTCCTGCTGGAGCAACTCGTCGGCGGCTGGGACGGCGTACCGTCCCCGCTCTGGCGTGAGCGCACGGCTCGGCACACGTACGACTGCACCGTCTGCTCCGGGTACGCGGCCGGACTGGCGCCCGCCGACGCCCTGGTGGCCGGTCTTCCGCTGGTGCCGGTGGGCAACCGCGAGGCCCCGGCCGCCGCCTCGTACAGCGAGGGCGGTTTCGGTAGCGGTGCTTCGGGCGATGGCGGTTTCGGTGGTGGCGCTTCGGACGGTGGCGTTTCGGGCGGCGTTCCGGGCGACGGGAGTCGTACCGGCGCCAGGGACGCGCTGCGCCGCGACCGGCGGGCGAAGCGGCGCCGCGCCGTCACCGTGACCGCGGCCGTCGCCGCGCTGCTCACCGCCGGGGGCGTCGCCCAGCTCGTCGCGAGCGACCGGGACAAGGACGAGTCACGCGCGTCGACCGCCGTCGAACCGGAGACGCTGGAGCCCAAGTCGGCGGCGAGCCGTACGGCGGAGTCCGCAAGCCCCTCACCCTCGCGCAGCAGCGCGAGCCCGTCGCCCTCGCCGACCCGCTCGCCGTCCAAGAAGGCGGCCAAGCCGAGCAAGTCAACTCCCGCCCCGCGCCCCTCCACCGCCGATCCGGCCCCGAAGCCCGATCCGACACCGACGGCGGACGACCCCAAGCCGGGCGGTGGCGGCGGCCTCGCCGACCAGGTCACCACTCTCGTCAACTCCGAGCGTTCCAAGGCCGGTTGCGGACCGGTAAGTGCCAATTCACAGTTGGACACCGCCGCGCTGCGCCACTCCCAGGACATGGCGGCCAAGGACTACTTCGACCACAACAGCCCGGACGGCAAGGACCCCGGCGACCGCATCACGGCGGCGGGCTACCAGTGGAGCACCTACGGCGAGAACATCGCGCGGGGGCAGCAGACGGCCGCCCAGGTGATGGAGGGCTGGATGAACAGCCCGGGCCACCGGGCCAACATACTGAACTGCGCCTTCAAGGAGATCGGTGTCGGCGTCCACAACGAGTCCGGCGGACCGTGGTGGACCCAGGCGTTCGGCGCGCGCGGCTGACGGAAGGGCGAGTGGCGTGGACTGACGGAACCCACGCACTTCGTCCCACCCGGCCACCTGATCGTGACGTAGTGATCACCATCAGTATGTTTTCGGCCAGGATCGAATCCGACCGAACAGGCACCACCGGAACCGATCACTCCCCTCTCCGGACGGTGGCGCCGGTACCGCCCTGACGTGGGAGCCCGGCCATATGGCCGCACCGAGTGATCCCGGCCACCCCACATATGGTCAAATCCGGCCAGGCGTAGATCAGTTGCCCTGTTATTGACGAACCGTCATGGGCATATACGCTCCACTCGAACAACCGCCGACTTACACCACACCGCACCGGATTCTCACCGAACCCACCCTGTGCCTACATGTTTCCCAGGAGGCCGGTCATGACGTGCGTCGAGGAACAGGTCCTGTCCCGGCAGCTCCCGGCCGTGCCGTTCTACTGCCCGGTGGAACCCGCCGTACATCCCGGCGTCGACGTCCTCAACGACCTGACGGTGGACTGGATGCTGCGTCAGAATCTGGACACCGACGAGCAGCAGCGCAAGCGCCTCGCCGTCTGCGACTTCGGCGGACTCACCGCCTGGACGATGCCGTACGGAAAAATCGAACCCCTCACCCTGATGGCCAAGTTCCACGCCGTGCTCTTCTCGCTCGACGACGGTGTCTGCGACGAGACGGACGCCACCACGGATCTGATGGCACAGGAGACCTCCCGCATCCTCCGCGCGGTCGAGGCCCCGGCCGCGAACTCCCGCGCCGACTCCCCGCACACCGCCGCGCTGCGCGCCCTGCGCACGGAGCTGGAGGAGTACGCGTCCCCGCAGCAGCTGCGCCGCTGGACGGACGCCATGCGGGTGTACACCTCGGGTCTGGTGTGGGAGGCGTCCTGGCGCCGCAGCGCCGAACTGCCGTCCCTGAACGACTACATCACCCTGTGGATGCGGGCCATAGGGATGGCACCGTCCACGGCGATGATCGAGATCGTCGGCGGATTCTCCGTACGGGACGAGGAGTTGGCGGATCCGCGTGTCCAGGCGCTCACCGAAATGGCCTGGACGCTGGTCAGTTGGGACAACGACCTCTACTCCCGGAACAAGGAACTGCTGCGGGCGGGCGACGATCTCAATCTGATCGACGTGCTCTGCCAGGAGCTGGGCTGCGAGCCACCTGAGGCGCTGAAGCACGCGGTGGCGATGCGGGACCGGGTGATGGTGCTCCACGGCCGGCTGAGCGAGCAGGTACTCCTGGACGCGAGCGACGAACTGCGCGGTTACACAGAGGGGTTGGGGCAGTTCGTGCGGGGCCATCTGGACTGGGCGTCGGTCTGTCCCCGCTACTCGGTGCCGTCGGGTCCGGCGGCGGAGCCGGGCGGCTGGTGGAAGCCGGACCCCTCCGACTCCGGCCGGGAGCCGCTGCCGATCCCCACGATCTCCTGGTGGTGGGAGCAACTGGACGTCACCAGCTGACCTCCGGCCGCTCCCACCTCGCCCGCCCCCACTCGTCACCGCCCCGGCGTCAGTAGCCTCGCCACCACCGCACCACGGCCTGCCACGCACGCGCCGGCGCGCCGGGCCCGCGCTGCGCCGGGATCGAACCGGCCGGCGTCGGCGCCGCGGACGGGGCGTCGGACGGCGACACGGACGCGGCCGCTGACGGCGGCGACCCGGCGGGCCGAGCAGGCGACGGTACGGCGAAGGCACCGGGCGCGCCCTGCGCGGGCACCGGCCGGGGCGACTCCACCTGCCACTCGGTGCGCGGCGCGTACCCCGGTGTGGCCGACGGCGGTCCGGCGACGTCCTGCGGCGGACGTGCCGCGAACGTCACCGGCAACTCCTGGAGGTGCCGCGACATGAGCGACGCCGACCAGCGCAAGTCCTCCTCCGGCACGTCCAGTTGAAGGTCGGGCAGCCGCAGCAGCAGCGCGTCGATGCCGGTGTCGGCGATCGCGCGCCCGATGTCCTGGCCGGGACATTCGTGCGGGCCGCCGCTGAAGGCCAGATGGGCGCGGTTGCCCTGCATGGAGGCGTTGACGTCGGGCCGTACCACCGGATCGACGTTGGCCGCGGCGATCCCGACGACCAGCGCGTCACCCGCCTTGATCCGCTGCCCGCCCAGCTCCGTGTCACCGACGGCCCACCGGCCGAAGATGGTGGTGAACGGCGGTTCGTCCCAGAGGGTCTGCTCGACCGCCTCGGGGAGGGTCATATGACCGCCGCTGAGCTGGGCGCGGAACCGCGGGTCGGTGAGGACCATGCGGAGCACGTTGGCGATGAGGTTGGCCGTGGTCTCGTACGCGGCGATGAGCACCAGTCGCAGATGCTGGGCGACCTCCGCGTCCGTGAGCCCGGCCGGGTGCTCGACGAGCCAGCTCGCGAAGTCCTCGTCGGGGGCCGCCCGGCGGCGGGCCACGAGCCGGTCCAGGGCCGCCATCACGTACGCGTTGCTCTCGACGGCCGTCTCGGTGCCCTTGATCATGTCGCGGGCCGACTGGACCAGCCGTTCGTTGTACTCCTCGGGCATACCGAGGATCTGGGCCATCACCATCATCGGCAGATGCTCGGCGAACCGGCTGACGAGGTCGGCCCTGCCGTCCTGGCAGAAGTCGTTGACGAGCCGGTTGCTGTAGCGGTTGATGAAGCGCCGTACGCCCCGGTGGTCGATCCGGCCGATCGAGTCGGTGACGGCGCCGCGCAGCCGCTCGTGGTCCGCGCCGTCCGCGAAGACGCAGATGGGCTGCCAGGTGAAGATCGGCGCGAGGGGGTGGTCGGGCGGCACGCTGCCGTCGTTGACCGCGCGCCAGCGGCGGGAGTCCCGCGAGAACTGGGACGGGGTGCGCGTCATGTGCAGGTTCTCGCTGTGGCCGAGGACGAGCCAGGCGGGTACGTCGCCGTGCAGCAGGACCGGTGCCACCGAGCCGTGCTCGGCGCGCAGCTTCTCGTACAGGCCCATCGGGTCGTTCTCGGCCTCGGGGCCGTAGAGCCGCCGCAGCCCGGAGGGCGCCAGGTGGTCGCCGAAGGCGTCGGCGACCAGTCCGTGGGCGGGGCAGCCCGGCGGCGGCGCGGCGTGGTCGTCCGTTCCCGGCCGGTGCGAATAGGGCGTTGTCACGGTCACTCCAGGGATGGGAGGAGGGGGATCGGGCCGGAGGGGTCGGGCCGCAAGGGGGTTGAGGCCGGAGGGGGTTGAGGCCGCCGGAGGGGGTTCAGACCGGAGAAGGTTCAGGCCGCAGGGGGGTTCAGACCGGCAGCGCCAGCGAGTGCAGATAGCGCATGAGGGTCAGCAGGACGTCGCGGCTCGACGCCCGCAGCCGCGCGTCGCAGTCGACCATCGGCACCTCGTCGGGCAGGTCGAGCGCGGTGCGCAGCGCCTCGACGGGATGGCTCGGCGCGTCGGGGAAGGTGTTGACCGCGACGACGAAGGGCACGCCGCGCTCCTCCAGCCGCCCGATCACGTCGAAACTGACTTCCAGGCGCCGGGTGTCGACGAGGACGACGGCGCCGAGCGCTCCCTCGAAAAGCCCGTTCCAGAGGAACCAGAAGCGTTCCTGGCCGGGGGTGCCGAAGAGGTAGAGCACCAGTTGCTCGCTGATGCTGATCCGGCCGAAGTCCATGGCGACGGTGGTGGCGGTCTTGCTCTCGACCCCGGAGTTGTCGTCCACCCCGACGCCGGCCTGGGTCATGGTCTCCTCGGTGGTGAGCGGGCGGATCTCGCTCACCGACCCGACCATGGTGGTCTTGCCGACCCCGAATCCACCCACGATCACGACCTTCACCGCGGATGTCGCCGTGGTGGGAAGTACGTCCTCGCTCCTGGGGCCTGTGATCGTGTCAGAGCTTCTGGAGTCCATGCATCACCGCTTCGAGAAGGGACCTGTCGGGGAGTGTGGCGCGGGCGACGGGCGCGCGTGACTCGACCAGATCGGTCGTGAGGAGGTCGGTCAGCAGCGCGGTCACCACGCTGAACGGCAGCCTGAGATACGCCGACAGCTCGGCCACGGACAGCGGCGCCCCGCAGAGCCGCAGGATGGCGGCCTGTTCGGGCGGCACCGTCGGCGAGGGGGCCTCGCGTGCCACGATCATGGTGACGAGGTCGAGCGAGGCGCGCTTGGCGCCGTCCGGGCCACCCGTGATCACGTACAGCCGTTCGGGGTCCCCCACGTCCGCCCCGGGCAGCCTGCGTTCTCGTCGGGGAGGAGTCATCCGGTCTGCCCGTCATGTCGCGGCGGACTCGTCAGATGGGCACCGATCCGCACGACCATGTCCCGCATCCGGGCGCCGACGAGACCCGCGTCCACCGTCTCGTCGGCGAGTACGGCGAGGTAGGCGCCGGTACCCGCTTCCATCAAGTAGAAGAACCCGCCGCTCACTTCGATGACGACGAGCCTCATCCGGCCGTCGCTCAAAGGGATTTCGGCGGCGACCGCGGCGGCGAGACTCTGAAGTCCCGCGCAGGCGGCGGCGAGACGGTCGGCGACATCGGGGTCGCCGCCGTGTCTGGCGATCCGCAGTCCGTCGGCGGAGAGTACGACGATCTGCTGGACCTGCGGAACGCCGTCCGCGAGCTCCTTGAGCATCCAGTCCAAGTTGGCACGTTGCTGGATCACTTCAGGTCCCCTTTGCCCCACATGTCGTCTGATTCCCCGCGCTCGCCGGGCCGGTCCGGCGGCGCGTCGCCTGTGCCTGTCGCACCTGTGACGCCTGTCGTGCCGGTGGTGCCTGTCGGCGGCCCCTGCGGGTGCGGGTCGCCGTTGACCGCCTTGGTGAAGGCTTCGAGCCAGATGCCGGGGCCGGGTTTCCCCGCTTCCCCGGTGCCGTTCGAGGTGCCCGGCGCGCTCGGAGCGCCGGTCGTCCCCGGAGTACCGGCGGAGGTGCCGTTCGAGCGCTGCGGCGCCGGTGTCCGCACGATGTTGTGCGAGCCCAGCGGAGCCCTGCCACGGCTGCGGCGCTGCGGGAGACCGTTCGCCGTCCACTCGGTGACGACGGGGACGTCGTCCTCCAAGGCGGCCCTGACGGGCGCCGACCGCACCGGGCCGGTGGCCGGGCGGGGAGCGGGAACGGCGGCCGGGGCGGGCGCGGGTTTCGAGGCGGGGGCCCCGTTCCCCGGGTCCGGCGTGCCGCCGACGGCGGCCGTACGCGCCGCGTCGATGGTGCGCGGGCGGCGCATCTCGGGCAGCTCGGTGCCGCCGGTGCCCATCGCGGACGCGCCGATGCCGTGGGCGATACCGGGCGCGGGCCCGGTGGTGACCACGTCACGCGGTACGACGAGGACGGCGCGGACGCCGCCGTACGCGGACTGCCGCAGCGAGACCTGGAGGTTGTACATCTGGCAGAGCCGGCCGACGACGGCCATGCCGAGCCGCGGGCTCTCACCGAGGTCGTTGAGATCGATACCGGCCTGCGCCTGCGCGAGCATCCGCTCGGCCCGGGTCCGCGCCTCTTCACTGAGGCTGACGCCGCCGTCCTCGATCTCGATCGCGATACCGGTCTGCACCTCGACGGCGGTCACATGGACACGCGTCTGCGGGGGCGAGTAACGGGTGGCGTTGTCGAGGAGTTCGGCGCACGCGTGGATCAGCGGCTCGACGGCCGTACCGACGATGGCGACCTTGGCGATCGAGTGCAGATCGACGCGCTGATACTCCAGGATCCGGGACATCGCACCACGCAGCACACTGAACAGCGGTACGGGCCTGGGCCATTGGCGTCCGGGGCGGGCCTTGCCGAGTACGGCGACACTGTCGGCGAGCCGCCCGATCAGGGCGGTGCCGTGGTCGATGCGCAGCAGGTCGTCGAAGACCTCGGGGTTACGGCCGTGGTGCTCCTCCATCTCGCGCAGTTCGCTGGCCTGTTGGTGCACAAGGGACTGGACGCGTCGGGCGATGTTGACGAAGGAGCGCTGCGCGGACTCGCGCATGGCTTCCTCGTCGTCGACGATGTCGAGGATCGCGCGGAGCAACGCGCGCTGCGAGCCGGGGAGTTCGCGGTAGCGCTCGTCGCCGTCGACGATGACGTGCATGACCTCCTGGGGCGAGTTCCCCCGGCGGAGCTGGTGGATGGCGAGCGGCATCAGTTCCTTGCCGAGGCGCACACTCTGGTCGTCGTGCTCGGCGATGCGCCGTTCCAGGAAGGCGACTTGATGCCCGTACCGCACATGCAGAGCGCGAATCGCCTGCCCCCGGCGGGCGATCTCGACGGCCCCCCAGCTGACGAGAAAGGTGACGACCGCGCCGTACGCCGCGACCGGAATCCGGGCGGCGTCGGCGACGAAGACCACGACGACGGCCGTTGCTGTCGCCATCAGGGCCGCGGAGAGCAGAAGCGCGCGAACGGTGGGTGACGCTTGATCATTCATGGGTGCTTCAACACGAACCATGTAAGCCCTCTGGCGGTCGATTCAGGGATCGGGTGATCGAAACTATTGCGGCACATGGGAACAAGCGCCTGATTTCGTATCAACTCGGCGCGCTCCGCGAGAGCTTAGTGCGGGCGAAACCGCGCAACGGCATATTCACCAACCTCGTGCGCGGACCGGTGCGGCAGGCATAGACTCGCGCGTTTTGCACGGAGCGCTTCGTTGGCAGCACGGATAGTGACGACATCTGTTCGAATTGCGCGGTCTTGTACCCGTGCCGACCGCGACCGGGCCGACCGGGCGCAGTCGCCCCATCGGCCGCACCCGGGAGACGCGGCAACACGCCGAAGTGGGCGGGGGCGACGTCGGACGGGGATACCTCCGGTCGGCTCAGGCGGCCGTGCGGGGGAGGTCGCCCGTTTCTACGGTGACTGAATGATCATCAGATGGTTTCCGCGCCCCGCGTTCGCCCGCACCGTGGCTCTGACCACCGGGCTGTCCGGCCTGCTGGCCCTTCTCCCGGTAGCGGTGTCCGGACCCGCGGCCACCGCCGCGACCGCCACGGCCTCCACCGCCGGCGCGCTCCCGCGGGCCGATCCCTCGCTGCTGTACCGGCCCGGCACCCATGTACGCGCGACGTCGGGGGCGCCCGCGCCTCCCAAAGATGTCTCCGCTCTCTCCTGGGTCGTCGCCGACGCGCGCACGGGCGCGGTGCTCGCCGCGCACAACGCGCACCGCGAGCTGCCGCCCGCCAGCACGCTCAAGACCCTGTTCGCCGTCACCGCGCTGCCCCGGATCCCCGCGAGCACCCGGCACAGAGTGACCCAGGCGGATCTGACGGGGATCGGCGCCGGCAGCAGCATGGTGGGCATCACCTCCGGGCGGACGTACGACGTGGCCGATCTGTGGCGGGGCGTCTTCCTCAGCTCGGGCAACGACGCGGTGCGGGTCCTCGCCGGGATGAACGGTGGCTGGAAGTCGACGATCAAGCAGATGCAGGCCAAGGCGAAGGAGTTGGGGGCCCGCGACACCCGCGTGGTCTCACCGGACGGCTACGACGAGCCGGGGCAGGTGTCGTCGGCGTACGACCTCGCGGTGTTCGGCCGCGCCGGGCTGAAGATTCCGGCGTTCGCGGAGCACTGCTCGACCGTCGACGCCCAGTTCCCCGGCGACCGCGGCTCGACCTTCGGCATCCGGAACACGAACAAGCTGCTGACGGGTGCCGACGGCGTACGGCGTTATCGGGGGCTGATCGGTGTCAAGAACGGCTACACCACGAACGCGGGGAACACGCTGGTCGCGGCGGCCCGGCGTGGGGACCGCACGCTGCTGGCGACGGTGATGAATCCGCAGTCCGGGGCCTCTCAGGCGGTGTACGAGGAGGCCCGGTCGCTGCTGGACTGGGGCTTCAAGGCCGCGCCCGCGGTGACGCCCGTGGGGTCGCTGGAGCCGCCCCGGCCGCCGAGCCCGCCACGCCAGGTGGCCGAGGAGGAGAAGCGGGGACCGATCGCGCGGGCCGGCCGCGCGGCGGGACCCGAAGCGGTCGCGGCCACCGCCACGGCTACGGCTACGGCTACGGCTACGGCTACGGGCACCGTGCGGGCGGCGGGGCCGACGCACGCCGCGGGGGCGGCTCGCCATGCCGCCGCCGCGCGGGCCGAGCCGTCGGACCGGCCGTCCGCGCCGTCCGGGTACGTCTGGCCCATCGTGTTCATCGGGGCCGCGTGCCTCGCCGCGCTGGCGCTGTTCGCCGTACGGCGCGCCACGCGGCGGCGCCGGGATCCGTCGGAGCCGTACCCGACGCAGTCGCCGCAATGAGTGCGGTGCGTCGAGGCGCGGATGCGGGCGGTGGCGGCAGCACGCAGGATGAACGCGTGGAGCGTCGAGTTCTGGCTGTCGTCCTGCCCCCGTGCGGCGGCGGACGGAGGGGTCTGGGTCGAGGGCCGCGACGCCGGTCGCGCGCGCCGGGCCGCCGACGTGGCGGAGCTGCTGCGCCGGGCCGGTATCAATCCCGCGCGGATGACCGACACGAGCACGGTCGAGTGGCGCGGCGGCGGCCCTCAGTCCTGGCGGTGACCCGCGCCGTCGCCCGCCGTGCGCGTCCCCTCCAGCGCCAGCCGGGCCCGCTCCGCCAGTCCGTCCGCGCCGCACGTCTCGGCGAGCACCCGGCCACGGCCGAGGTCGGGCGCCGAGCGTGCGGCGATGCCGTACTCGACCCGCGCGACCGCCAGCTCGTATGTACAGGGTGACGCTTCGAGATGGGTGACGGCCTCGGCCAGCAGTTCGACGGCGGCCGGCCCTTCGGTGAGGGCGGCCGACGTGCACAGCGCGACGCCGATCGCGGTGTGCGTGCCGAAGCGCTCGGCCCGGTCGCGGGCGTACGCGGCGAGTTCGGCCGCACGGACCGGATTCACGTCGGCGAGTGCCCGCGCGAGGTCGCACGCCCAGGGCGCCATCACCCCGTTGTGCCTGCCACGAGCCGTCAACGCCCGCCCCGTGCCTTCGAGTTCGGCGATCGCCTCCTCCGTGCGGCCGAGGGCGAGCAGCAGCCGACCGCGTACGGAGCGGGCGTCGGGGATGGCGATGGAGGAGGCGTACGGCGGTGCGAGGGCGTAACGCTCGGCCGCTTCACGCGCCTCTTCGACGTGGCCCCGGGCGAGCAGCGTGTCGACGAGCATGCAGATGCCGTTCCAGTGCATCGGCAGGCGGTCGCCGACCCGGTCGGCCAGGCGCAGGCTCTCGCGCAGATATGCCTCCGCGTCGGCGAGGCGGCCACGTCTGCGGTGGGCGTAGCCGACGAGCGTATGGGCGAAGGCGAGATGGCCGCCGCTCCAGCCGGAGATCTCGAAGGCCCGCATGCCTTCGTCGAACAGGTTCTCCGCGCGGTCGAGTTGGTCGGCGAACGCGAAGGACAGCGCGAGCAGGGCGGGTGGTTCGAAGCCCCAGGCCGTGCCGGTCCAGCCGGTGCCGGGGGCGAGCGCGCCGTCGACCAGGGCGCGTTCGCCGATCTGGACGATCTCCTCGGCACTCTCGCCGCGTGCCGTGGCGTCGAAGGCACGCAGCATGAGCAGGACGCGTTCGGTGTTGTCGCGTCCGCTCAGGCCTGCCGCCGTCCCGGTGAGGCGGCGGGAGCGTTCCCTGCCGTCGTCCTCGGCGTCCTGGACGCCTTCCCACAGGAAGTGCGCGGCTCTGAGGCGCATCTGGGCGGGTCCGGGCGCGGTGCGGGCGGCTTCGGCGGCGACGACCTGGGCGGCTTCCCGGGTCTGGTCGTTGTGGGTCAGGGCCTGGGACAGCCGGAAGACCGCGTCGACGCGCAGCGCGTCGTCGAGGAGCTGGGTGTCGATCGCCGCGCGCAGATGGCCGACGGTGGTGGCCGGTGACGACAGGAGGGTCGCGCAGCCCAGTTCGTACAGCACTTCGGCCCGTACGCGGGGCAACGGCGGTTCTTTCAGGGCGCGTTCGAGGCAGCGGCGGGCGGCGTCGGGGGCGCCGACCGCGAGGTGTTCGGCGGCTGCCTCACGCAACTGCTCGACCAGTTCGGCGTCGTTGTCGGGGTGGACTTCGAGGAGGTGGCGGGCGGCGAGGGCGGCGCCCCGGCCGCTGCGGGTCACGAGCCAGGCGGCCCGGCCGTGGAAGGCGGTTCTGGTGGCGGGCGGGATGGCGCGGTAGACGGCGGTGGCGATGAGGGGGTGGACGAATTCCAGCGGGTCGGTGCCGACGAGGATGCGGGCCAGTCGGAGCCGTTCGGCGCAGTCGGCGGCCTCCGCGGGCCCCATTCCGGCCAGGGACACGACGAGTTCGGGCGAGATGTCGGTGCCGAGGATCGCGGCGGCCCAGGCGAAGCGGGTCGTGGTGGTGCCCAGTTCCTCCAGCCGGGCGATGAGGCCGGTGCCGCGTGTCGCGGCGCCGAGCGCGCTGAGGGCGTCGGCGGACTTGCCGACGGGGTCCAGGGCCTGGTCGCGCGCCTTGGCGAGCAGTTCGACTGTCTCGAAGGCGTTGCCGCCGGTGACTTCCCACACCTCGCGGCAGAATGGTTCGTCCGCGTGCTCTCCGAGGCTGGCGCGGGCGAGCTTGGCGGTGGCCTCAGAGGTGAGCGCCTTCAGGGTGACGAGGAGTCTGGCGCTCTCGCCCAGGGCCCGCAGGAGGTGGGCGCATTCGCCGATCGCGTCCTCGATGCGGTACGCGACGACGACCAGGATCGGCGGGCCGCCAGTGCGCCGGGCGAAGGAGGCCAGCCAGGCGAGGGATTCGAGGTCGGACCAGTGCGCGTCGTCGACGATCAGGACGAGCGGGGGCAGTGCCTGGGCGAGCTTGCGGAACAGGGTTTCGAGGCCGTCCCTGACGCCCTGCGGATCGGCGTGCCGCTCGCCGGGCGGCGCGACTCCGAGGGCGGGGCCGACGATGTCGTACCCGTCGCCGAGCAGTTCCCGTACCTCGTCGGGCTGACGTTCCGTCAGAGCGGGCTGGAGCAGCTGCCGTACGACGAGGAAGGGCACTGATGTCACGGTCTCGCCGCCGCGGGCCGACCACACCGTGCAGCGGCCTGCGGCCATGCGGCGGACCTCGGAGAGCAGCGCGGTCTTGCCGAGTCCGGCGGCGCCGCGGTAGACGAGAAGTCCGCCGGACGGTGTGGCTCCGAAGAGCCCGTCGACGGCGTGCGCGGCCGCGGCGATCTCCGGCTCGCGTTCGAGGAGCGGGAGGCCGACCGAGTGCTCCGACGCGGGCACCATCACCCTCCTTGAGGTGAACGGGCTTGCAGGTCAGGTCACGACACTAGTCCGCTCGTCCTACGGATGGGCAGAGATCAGCGCGGATTCGAACGTTTTCGGCCGATGCTGATCGATCGTGTAAACGCGTCGATCGTGTGCACGCCTCGGACGGCCCCGAGGCCGGCCCGTCAGCGGCGTCTGTCAGGGGCCGTTGTGCCGCCGCGGAGGGAGGCGAGGACCAGGCGGCCGTAGCGGGTGGTGAGCGCGGCGGCCGTCACGACGACAGACAGACCGAGGGCGACGAGGAGATGGGGGACCGATTCGTCACCGAGGACCTGTAGGACGCTCAGCGCCGTGCCGAGCGGGAGTCCGAGGATGGTGAGGACGCCCAGCGCGCCGCTGATCTGCTGGCTCTCCAGGGTCTGGACCAGCCGGCTGTAATCGGCGGCCTCGGCGAGGATCTCGGCGAATCGCTCGGGGAGCCGGTGCTGTTGCTGGAAGGCGCGCAGCAGGCCGTTGGCGGGACCGTGGGCGGTGAGGTGCTGGCGCCAGTAGGTGCTGCGGAAGCGGGCGATGTTCTTCTCCAGCGCGGTCACCCGGCGAGTGAGGCGTTCGGAGTCGAAGACCTCGGAGAGTTCATCGGTGAGTTCGTCGATGTGATCGCGCTGGAGCGACCCGAGAAGCAGTGCGTCGAGGTAGACGGTGCGGGCGTGCAGGGCGCCGAAGTCGTAGAAGTCGCCGTCCCCGCTGTCCGCCCGGTGTCCGAGGAACGCGGCGCCGTGCCGCAGGACGAGGGCGCTCCAGTCGGCGGATATCCGCACGGTTGAGGCGTCGTGGTGCGGGGCGCTCTCCGGTGCCACGGGGAAGTCACCCGGGGCGGAGCGGGAGGCGAGCTGCCAGAGCCAGCGGTCGGCCGTGGGCGGCAGCATCGCTTCGGGGTCCGGGCGCAGCGCGGGCGTGTGGTGGGCCTCGGGGGTCAGGAACGCGACGGTGTAGGGGCGGGCGAGGGCGAACGTGCCTGCTCCGTCGCGTACTTCGGCGACCCCGTCCAGAAGGGCGGCGGGGTCGAGGGGGCCGCTGAGCGGTTCGGGTCCGGCGGTGGGGCGGTGGCCGATGGCCCGCAGGACCGGGAGCAGCGGCCCGTCGACGGCGAAGTGCAGTACGGCGAGGGCGTGTCGGGGGTCGCGGGCGGTGGCGGTGCGCAGGATCTCCAGGCCGGCGAGGTGCAGGCCGTCATGGGTGACGGCGAGGGCGCGGTGCCAGCGGCAGGGGCGGTCCGGTGTCCCGTAGAGGACGCGGGCGGAGGCCGGTGCGAAGTATCCGGACCGGGTGGCGGTGTCGGTGCGGCGGCCGCCTTGCACGAAGGGGTACGGGCCCTGGCTCCACCCGGAGCGGATGTCGGGTGTGCGGTGCAGCCGGACCGGGAGGACGACGGTGAGCGTCTGGCGTGCGCCGGTGACGGATTCGAGGGTGCGGCCGGCGTCGGTCATCGCTGCCGCCCTCGCTCCTGGCGCCGCTCCACGGTCCTCCTCGGGTTCCCCGGTCAGTCATCAGGAGGTTACCGCGCGGCAGTTGGGGCGGCGGGGACCCGTGTCACGGGATCACGGCCGGTACGGCTGCGCCACTCCCCAGCCCCAGCGCGGGACCGGGGCGCGGGGTACCGGGGCCGCGTCCGGGCGGGAGTTCTCCAGGGCGATGCGGGTGCCCCATTCGAGGTAGCTCATGAAGGCCGCGCGGAATTCCGGGTCGGCGGGGAGGCCGACGTCGTCCGCCGCGTCGGTGAGGAGGTCCACCCAGCGTCGGCGCTGCCGCGGGGTGATGGCCTTGCCGATGTGGTGGGCGAGCATGTTCTCGTAACCGCCGTGGTGAGCCGTGTATTCGGACGGGCCGCCGAATACCTCGCCGACCCAGAGCGCCACGTGGTGCGGATGGTCCGCGCTCATGCCGGCGAACATCGGTGCGAGCAATTCGTCCGTGGCGACGATTTCGTAGAAGCGGCTGAAAAGCCGATCGAAGGCCTCGCCGCCCCCGGCCCATTCATAGAGGGTCGGGGGTTGTGATGTGCCGGCGCCGATTCCGGCGACTTCGGTCGGGGTGTAGTGCCGCATCTCTTCGATCGCGTCGACATAGGGACGGATCTCGGCGAAGAAGGCACGGAACTCTGCACTGGACCGGAAGTCCTTCAGATGCTTGTCGAGCGACTCCCAGCGGATCCGGAGGATGTAGCGGTCGGGCTCCTCGACGCAGCGCGAGAGCTCGAAGTCGTGGCAGACGGGCGAGCGGCCCAGCGGGCCGGCCGCGCGGGCGTAGGCCGCTTCGAATTCGGCCGTGCGGTTCTCGGAAATTCGGTAGCGAATGTATTCGAGGATCATGTGTCCCCACCTCCGGCAGCGAGAATACACAGAACTTTCCGGGCCCCGGGGTAGCCACTTTTGGGCGTCTGGTCTCCGTGTCGCCGGGCCGCTCGGCGACAGGAGTGGGGAATCGCCGGTGGTACTGGCACACCTCAAGGAGAATGAGTGCCTCCGCTTTTCGCGGATCCGTCGGCCGATGAACGGCGTCACGGAGAAAGGGAGAAGACAGCCGCCGCGGCACCTTCGCGAACTGGAACGACAGGGCTCGTGGCGCGCACGGCGGTGCGTGCCACTGAGCCGCACATCGCGTACGCGCTGACGGCCGAGGCTCACGATCCGGCCGGCACAGACCTGACACAGGCGCAGATTCCGGGCATCCACCGACAGACGACGCCGAAGGCGTCGAACCGGGCGGTGACCGGACGGAAGACGGCCATTTCCCCCGCGTCCGGCGCAACGCCGTTATGCGTTTATGTTGCCTTCTCCTGGAAGCCGCGCCGTTTCCCCGGAAATACCATGACGAGGCAATCGGCGCGGCCGGCGGCGGACTTTCGGGCGGTTGCCTCCTGCGGTGAATCTGCACACCGAATACGCAGGTGGGCACAGTCCACCGCCAGGTCCGTACCTGCGACACCCCGCCCGTGAGCACTTTGGTGCTGGAATGTCCACTTCGGGGTGGTCGATCAAGTGAAGAAGATGCCACCAAGCCATGGACGGCCGGGCACTTCGGCGTACTCCAACGCCACGGTCCGGGCCGGGCGTTCGACTTTCGAGTGGCTACTCCACTGGCCCGCGTGCTTTGATCCTTCGCACCGCGGGAAGTCACCGGCACCATTCGGCGGATTTCCGAATCCTGATACTCGGAAAATCCGCGGGAGTGCCTCGACGACCGCTGCGACGGTCCGGTGCCGCCAGTACGGCGGAGGCCGGTCGTGGCCATTATGAATAGCCATGCGAAGGGAATCTCACATCATGAACCGCTCTCCCCAGGTTGAGACCCAGGAAATCTCCGACACCGACCTCGACAACGTGTCGGGCGGTCTCGTCGGGGGCCTCGTCGGCACCGTCACGGGCACCGTCGACTCCGTCGTCCCGGTCTCCAGCACGGTTGGCGGCGTCGTCGGCACCGTCGAGGGTGCCACCGGCATCAACACGTCGGGCGTGACCGGTCTCGCCACCGGCGTGGTCTCCAGCCTCTGAGTTGAGACTCCAGCTCAGCCGCGTCGGCCGTGTGTCCGGGTCCCGGGCACACGGCCGGCGCGGCGCTGGTCGTGGGACACGGGACGCGGGACACGGGAGACGGCTGTACGCCGGCCGGCCGTGCGCGCCGGAGACACCGAGCTACGAGAGCAACCAGGGAAGAGTGTCGTGCAGTTCCGTCAACAGGCCCTTTCCAAGCTCCAGTCGCCCGAGGAAATCGATCTGCCGGTGCGCCTCGCCCGGCCCCAGGGCTGTCTCGTGCTGGGCGTCACCGTGGTCGCCATGGTCGCCGCCGCGGTCTGGGCGGTGACGGGCACCGTGTCGTCCACCCTCGGCGCCCCCGGCATCCTCACTTACGCGCAAGGCAGTTACGTCCTCCAGAGCCCCGTCGCCGGTCAGGTCACGGAGGTGCTCGCCGAGGAGGGCGAGCGGGTACCCGCCAACTCCCCCCTCGTCAAGGTCCGTACGGCCGAGGGCGACACCGTCGTCCGCACCATCGCCGCGGGCCGGCTGACGACCCTGGTGGCCGCCGTGGGCTCCGTGATCACCACAGGTGCCGATGTCGCGGCGGTGGAACGGATCGAGAAGACCGACGACCCGCTGAGCGTGATGCTGTACGCACCCGCCGAGAGCGGCGCGACCGTCTCCGTCGGCGCCTCCGTGGATGTCACCGTCCAGTCGGTGCCCAAGCAGCGCTACGGCGTACTGCGCGGGAAGGTGAAAGCCGTCGGCCGCGTCGCCGAGAGCAGCCGGCGCATCACCGGGTTCCTCGGCAGCACGCAGCTGGGTGAGCAGTTCTCCCGCGAGGGGCCACCCGTCGCCGTGCTGGTACGACTCGACAAGTCGTCAGTCACCAAGTCCGGATACACCTGGTCGTCGCCGGACGGGCCGCCGTACGCCGTCGAATCCATGACCCTGGCCACCGGTTCCGTCCGGCTGGCCGAACAGCACCCGATCGATTGGCTGCTCCCGTGAGCCCGCGCCGGCACCAGCTTCCTCCGGCCCCTCGGAAGCAACAGCAACTGCCTCCCGCCGGGCGCCGCAGGCACCGGCCCGACGAGAAGCCCGGCGACGGTACGGGTACCGGCGGCGGACGGCGCCGAGCCGCCAAACGCGGCCGGCCCGCCGCCAGGACCCCCAGGCCCAAGACCGTCCGCACCCCCACCGTCCTCCAGATGGAGGCCCTGGAGTGCGGCGCGGCCTCCCTCGCCATGGTGCTCGCCCACTACGGCCGCCACGTCCCCCTGGAGGAGCTGCGCATCGCGTGCGGTGTCTCACGCGACGGGTCGCGCGCCTCCAACGTCCTGAAAGCGGCGCGCGGTTACGGCCTCCAGGCCAAAGGCATGCAGATGGAGACCGAAGCACTCGCCGAGGTGCGGGCGCCCGCGATCCTGTTCTGGGAGTTCAACCACTACGTCGTGTACGACGGAATGGGCCGTCGGCTGGCCGGCCGTGGCGTGCACATCAACGACCCCGACAAGGGCCGTCGTTTCGTCCCGATCGAGGACTTCGACACCAGCTTCACGGGTGTGGTCCTCGTCTTCGAGCCCACCGCCGACTTCCGCCGGGGCGGCCGCAAGCCCGGCGTCATGAGCGCCATGCCCGCGCGGATGCGCGGCACGGCCGCCACCCTGCTGGCCGCGCTGCTCGCCAGCCTGCTGCTGGTGGCGGTGGGCGCGGCGGTACCCGCCCTGAGCCGTACGTACATCGACATGTTCCTGATCGGCGGTCAGACGTCGCTGCTGGGACCGCTGTTCGCGTCGATGGCCGTGATGCTGGTGCTCACCGCCCTGCTGACCGGACTCCAGCAGGCGAACCTGCTGCGCGGGCGCATCATCTCCTCCACCCTCAGCGGTGCCCGGTTCATGCGGCATCTGCTACGGCTGCCGGTCACGTTCTTCGCCCAGCGCAGCCCGGCCGATCTCGTCCAGCGGCTCCAGTCCAACGACGCGGTGGCCGAGACACTGGCGCGGGACCTGGCGGCGGCCGGTGTGGACGGGGTCGTGGTGATCCTGTACGCCGCGCTGCTGTGGTCCTACGACCCCCAACTGACCGTCGTCGGCGTCCTGATGGCGCTGCTCAACGTGATCGCGATGCGGATCGTGATCCATCTGCGCTCCACCGGTACACGCAAGCTCCGGGCGGACAGCGCGCGGCTGACCAACACCTCCTACACCGGCCTTCAGTTGATCGAGACGATGAAGGCGACCGGCGGGGAGAACGGGTACTTCCGCCGATGGGCCGGGCAGCACGCGACGACTCTGGAGGAGCAGCAGAAGCTGGGTGTGCCCAGTGCGGCGCTGGCCGTGGTCGCGCCCACGCTCGCCACGCTCAACAGCGCGCTGATCCTGTGGATCGGCGGGCTGCGGGCGGTGGAGGGGGCCATCTCGATCGGTCTGCTCGTCGCGTTCCAGGCGCTGGTGGTGCGGTTCACCGCGCCGATCACCCGGCTGAACGGGGTGGCGGGCCGGATCCAGGACTTCGCCGCGGACGTGGCCCGGCTGAAGGACGTCGAGAGTTTCCCCGTCGATCCGCTCTACTCACGGCAGCGGCCGGACGCCAGTACCCGCCGGCTGACGGGCCATGTGGAGCTGGAGAGTGTCGTGTTCGGCTACAGCCCGCTGGACGCGCCGCTGCTGAACGGCTTCTCACTGACGGTGGGGCCGGGGCAGCAGGTCGCGCTGGTCGGCGGTTCGGGGAGCGGCAAGTCCACCGTCTCCAGGCTGATTTCGGGCCTCTACAGCCCGTGGGAGGGGACGATCCGCATCGACGGTCAGCGCCTGGAGGACATCTCCCGCAGCGCGCTCGCCTCCTCGGTGTCCTTCGTCGACCAGGACGTCTTCCTCTTCGAGGGCACGGTCCGCGACAACGTGGCGCTGTGGGACCCGTCGATATCGGACGACGCCGTCGTCACGGCCCTCAGGGACGCCGCGCTGTACGACGACGTGATCGCGCGCCGCCCCGACGGGATCCACGGCAGGGTCGAGCAGGACGGCCGCAACTTCTCCGGCGGTCAGCGTCAACGGTTGGAGATCGCCCGTGCGTTGGTCCGGCGGCCGAGCATCCTGGTCCTCGACGAGGTGACGAGCGCGCTGGACGCGGAGACGGAGCGCCTGATCATCGACAACCTGCGGCGGCGCGGCTGCGCGTGCGTGGTGATCGCCCACCGGCTGAGCACGGTGCGCGACAGCGACGAGATCGTGGTGCTCGACCACGGCGCGGTCGTGGAGCGCGGCAGGCACGAGGACCTGGTCGCCGCCGGAGGTCCGTACGCCCAACTGGTCAAGGAGTACTGACGTGGCCTCCACGCAGCCGCCGCCGGCCGGCCCCGGGACGGCGGGCGGTGCGACGGCCGGAGCGACCGGCGGAACGGCGGCCGGGCAGGAGGTCGGACCGGCGGCCGGCATCGATCCGGTCGTCCACGCCCTCGGCGCGCTGGGTACCCCGGTCGACTGCGCCGGTCTGCGGAACGTGCCGCTGGAGGGCCCGCATGTGCTGTGGCTCGTCGTCGGAGGGTCGCTCGACCTGTTCGCCGTCGACGCGGCGCAGCACGGTCAGTGGCATTTCCTCGGCCGCCTCGAAGCGGGAACGCTGCTCCTCGGCCCGGTCGAAGGCCCCCGTCACACGTTGCTGAGCAGGCCCTCGCAGGACTGCGCGCTGCGGCGGATCGCGTTGCGGGAGCTGTACGCGCCCGCGTACCCGGATCCGTACGCCCCGCAGTACGGCGACGGGTACAGCGATCCGTACACCGACCCGTACGGCACCGCCCACACCTCGCCGTCCTCTCCCCCGGTCCCGACGCCCCTGGAGCACGCTTTCGCCCTCGGCGCCGCGCGCGGGCTCGGCGCGCTGTTCCAGACCCCGCTCGACACCCGCCCGCACACCGACGGCGCCGTGTCCGACGACGACGTGCTGTGGATGCCGGTGTCCCCCGGCAGCGTGCGGTACGGCGCCTCGTACAGCTCGGACGCGGCGGGCGATCTGCTGGTCGACGGGGCCATGTGGCAGCGGATGGTCAACCAGCAGCACCGGCTGCTGTCGGCCGTGGACCACTGGATCGAGCGGCAGGAGCGCGCTCACGAGGACCGGACCGCCGCCGGGATCAAGGCCGGGGAGGCGGTCCGGGCGCGGGCGGACGAGGCGCTGGTGGCGTCGATCGGCCGCCCCGGAACGGGGACCGGCGGGACCGGCCGCGCGAGGGGCACGGCCGACGGCGCGACGGACGACGCCGCCCGCGACGCGACGTTCGCGGTCTGCCATCTGGTCGCGGCGGCCTCCGGCATCACCCTCTCCGACCACTCACGGGGCGCGGGCACCCCGCTCGACGACCGTGTCGACCCGGTCGAACGGATCGCGATCGCCTCGCGGGTCCGTACCCGCGCCGTCCGGCTCGACGCCCGCTGGTGGCGGACCGACTCCGGGCCGCTGGTCGGTCATCGGGCCAAGTCCGGCGCGCCCGTGGCGCTGTTGTGGCGGCGCGGCCGTTACGAGGCGGTCAACCCGGCCACCGAGGCGCGGCTACGCGTGGGCGAGCACAACGCGGACGACTTCGAGCCGCGCGCCGTGATGTTCTACCGGCCGCTGCCCGAAGTGCCCCTGACACCTTGGCGGTTGCTGCGGTTCGGGCTGCGCGGCAACCGGACCGATCTGCGCAATCTCCTGCTGACCACCCTTGTCACGGTGGGGCTCGGAGCGCTGGTGCCGATCGCCACGGGGCGGGTGCTGGGCGACTACGTGCCGAGCGCGCAGACCGGTCTGATCACGCAGGTGTCGCTCGCCGTCATGATCACCGGCATCGTGTCGGCCTCCTTCATGCTGATGCAGAGCCTGACCATCCTGCGGATGGAGGGCCGTATCGAGAGCACGCTCCAACCCGCCGTGTGGGACCGGCTGTTGCGGCTGCCGACGGCGTTCTTCGCCGAGCGTTCCACCGGTGAACTGGCGAGCGCGGCGATGGGCGTCAGCGGTATCCGCCGGGTGCTGTCGGGCATCGGCCCGGTGATCGTGCAGTCGGCCGCGGTCGGCGCGATGAGCCTCGTGCTGCTGTTCGCGCACAGTGTTCCGCTCGCGCTCGCGGCGATCGGGATGCTGGCCGTCATCGCGGTCGTGTTCCTCGGGATGGGGCTGTGGCAGCTGCGCTGGCAACGGCAGTTGGTCGAACTCGGCAACAAGCTCAACAACCAGGCGTTCCAGACCCTGCGCGGGCTCCCGAAGCTACGCGTCGCCGCGGCCGAGGGCTTCGCGTACGCGGCGTGGGCGCGCGGTTTCGCGCGCTCGCGCGAACTCCAGCAGCGGGCGGGCCGGATCAAGAATCTGACGACGGTGCTGGACGCGGTCTATCTGCCGTTCTGCTCCCTCGTAATGTTCATGCTGCTGGCCGGGCCGGCGCGGGGCACGATGTCGGCGGGCGAGTTCCTGACGTTCAACACCGCCGTGACCATGCTGCTGACCGCCGTCACCCAACTGACCGGCGCGCTCGTGTCGGTCGCCGCCGCGCTGCCGATGTTCGAGCAGATCAAGCCGGTCCTGGACGAGGCGCCCGAGGTCGGCGACACGGGGTCCCAGCCCGGTGTGCTGACCGGCGCGATCGAGGCCCGCAAGCTCTCCTTCCGCTACTCCGACGACGGCCCGCTGGTGCTCGACGACGTGTCGCTGCGGATGGAACCGGGTGAGTTCGTGGCGGTCGTCGGCCCCAGCGGCTGCGGCAAGTCGACCCTGCTGCGGCTGCTGATCGGCTTCGACCGGCCGGTCACGGGCAGCGTGCTCTACGACGGCCAGGACCTGGCCGCTCTCGACCGCGCGGCCGTACGGCGCCAGTGCGGTGTCGTCCTACAGAACGCGCAGCCGCTCACCGGCTCCATCTGGGACTGCGTCTGCGGCGCCGAGACGTTCTCGCAGGAGGAGGTGTGGGAGGCCGTCGGGATGGCGGGGCTCGCCGAGGACATCAAACGGATGCCGATGGGGCTGCACACCATGATCGCGGGAGGCGGCGCCATCTCCGGCGGTCAGCGTCAGCGGCTGATGATCGCCCAGGCGCTGGTCCGGCGTCCGCGACTGCTCTTCCTGGACGAGGCAACCAGCGCGCTGGACAACGAGACCCAGCGCATCGTGATCGAGAGCACCCGGAAGCTGAACGCGGGCCGGCTGGTCATCGCCCACCGGCTGTCCACGGTCCTCGACGCGGACCGCGTGCTGGTCATGGACGCGGGCCGGATCGTCGAACAGGGCCCGCCGGCCGCCCTGTTGGCGGACGCGGGCGGCAGGCTGCACGAGCTGGTGCGCCGTCAGCTCGCGTGAGCCGCCCGCTCCCGGAGGCTGTTGACACCTCCCCATGGCCACCCGAGAGTCGCGGCAATGGAGATCAACATGCTGACGGCGGCCCCGCGCTGCGGCCGGCATCAGGGGCTGGCGTACTTCCTGATCATCACCGGGTGGATCCTGGCCACGACGATCATCGCCGGTGTGACACGCGCGGTCAGCCGGCAGTGAGCGGGGACGGTGCCTTTCTCGGACCGAGAACTGTTGAAGATCATCACACCGTCGGCGCATACTCCAAGCTCGGAGCGGGCCGGGACCGGAAGAGGGCGGACAGTTGACGGAGTCAGTGGCCGGCGGGGCAGTGGCCGGCGGTGCGGGGGCCAACTGGGCCGGGAACATCGTCTTCTCGGCCGACCGGGTGCACCGGCCGGGCACGCTCGACGCGCTGCGCGCGATCGTCGCGGGCAGCCCCCGCGTACGGGCGCTGGGCAGTGGGCACTCGTTCAACCGCATCGCGGACACCGACGGCGCCCTGGTCTCGCTCGCCGAGCTGCCGCGGACGGTCGACATCGACACGGTGGCCGGTACGGTCCGCGTTGGGGGCGGCGTACGGTACGCGGAACTCGCCCGGACAGTGCACGCCCAGGGGCTCGCCCTGCACAACATGGCGTCCCTGCCGCACATCTCGGTGGCCGGGTCGGTCGCCACCGGTACGCATGGTTCCGGTGACGCGGCCGGGTCGCTCGCGACCGCCGTACGCGCCGTCGAACTGGTCACCGCGGACGGTGACTCGCTGACGCTGGACCGCGAGAAGGACGGCGAGCGCTTCGCCGGCTGTGTGGTCGCGCTCGGCGCTCTCGGCGTGGTCACATCGCTCACCCTGGATCTGGTCCCGGCCTTCGAGATGCGCCAGTCCGTCCGTACCGGGCTGCCGCTCGCCGTGCTGGAGGAGCACTTCGACGCGATCACCTCGGCTGCGTACAGCGTGAGCCTGTTCACCGACTGGCGGGCCCCGCGCTTCGGTCAGGTCTGGCTGAAGCGGCTCGCCGGTACCGATTCGGACTCTCCGGAACCGGACTTCCCCTGGGCCGCCCCGGCGAACGAGGCCATGCACCCCGTGCCCGGAATGCCCGCGAGACACTGCACCGAGCAGCACGGAGTGCCGGGGCCGTGGCACGCCCGACTGCCGCATTTCCGCGCCGAGTTCACCCCCAGCAACGGTTCGGAGCTCCAGTCCGAGTATCTTCTCCCGCGCCACCACGCCGTCGCGGCGCTGCGGGCGGTGGCCGCGCTGGGGACGGTGATGGCGCCGGTGCTCCAGGTCTGTGAGGTACGCACCGTGGCGGCCGACGGGCTGTGGCTGAGTCCGGCCGAGGGTCGGGAGACGGTCGCGCTGCACTTCACCTGGATCAAGGACACCGCCTCCGTGGTGCCGGTGATCAGGCGCCTGGAGGCGGCGCTGGAGGGTCTCGACGCGCGGCCGCACTGGGGCAAGGTGTTCACGACGGCGCCCGCGGAACTTCGCGGCCGCTATGCGCACATGGCGGACTTCCTGGCGCTGCGCGGCTCCCTGGATCCGGCGGGCAAGTTCATGAACAACTTCCTGCGCCGACTGCTGTTCGAGGACTGATCACGGCCTTCCGCTCCCTGGCCCTTTGCGTTCGTTCCTGGCCGGAAGGCCATCGGCCGTTGGCCGGAACGACGCCAATTTGCCAACACCGTTGCGCAATCCCTCGCCGAGGGGATCGACCGGTGGTATCTACAACATGGCCGCCACTCACCCCCCGCACCTCCCTCCACGCGCGGACGCACCACCGGACGCACCACGCGCACCCCCCATTTCCCGGCGGCCCAAAGGGAAGGCCCCGCCTTGCGAAGAAACGCCTCACGCCGTGTCCAAGTCCTGCTCAGTCTCCTGGTGTTCGCCATGACGGCGGCCCTGATGACGCTCACCCAGACCGCCGCGACCGCCGCGCCGACCGCACCCAAGGCTCCGGCCGCGCCCGCCGAGTCCAACGGCGGAGTCCGGATCATGCCTCTCGGCGACTCGATCACCCACGGGCACAACATCCCCGGCGGCTACCGCATCAACCTCTGGCAGCACCTCGCCACCGGTGGCTACACGGTCGACTTCGTCGGCTCGCAGTTCAACGGGCCGCCGGAGCTGGGCGACCACGACCACCAGGGTCACTCGGGCTGGCGTATCGACCAGCTCCGTTCGAACATCGACGGCTGGCTCGCCGCCAGTGACCCGCGCACGATCATGCTCCAGATCGGTACGAACGACGTGAACCAGAACTACGACCTGGCGAACGCCCCGGCCCGGCTCTCCGACCTCATCGACCGCATCCTCCAACAGAAGCCGCGGATCGAGCTGTTCGTGGCGACGATCACCCCGGAGTCGAGCCCCGACCTGGAGGCCCGGGTCAAGACGTTCAACGCGGCGCTGCCCGGCATCGTCAACAGCAAGGGCCCACGCGTCCACTTGGTTGACATGTACAAGGCATTGACGGTCGCCGACCTCGCCGACGGCGTCCACCCCAACGCCGCGGGCTACGCCAAGATGGCGACCGTCTGGTACAACGCGCTGCGCTCGGTGCCCGCCAGTCTCGTACCGCTCGACGCGCCCGGCCAGGGCGCCCTCGTCAACGCGCGGTCGGGCCGCTGCCTCGACGTCGAGGGCGCCGTGACGACCACGGGCGCGGGGACGATCGTCTACGACTGCCACCGCAGGACGAACCAGCAGTGGGCCCGTACGGCCTCCGACGAACTGCGCGTGTACGGCGACCGCTGCCTTGACGCGCGCGGCGCCGCCACGGCCGACGGCACGCCCGTCATCATCTGGGACTGCCGCGGCACGGCCAATCAGCAGTGGCGCGTCAACACCGACGGCTCCGTCGTCGGCGTCGCCTCCGGCAAGTGCCTGACGCCCGCGGCCGGCGGAACGGCGAACGGTACGAAGCTGGAGCTGCGCACCTGCACGGGTGACGCCGGCCAGCGCTGGACCATGGCCGCGTAGTCCACAACGATTCGCCGGGCGCGCCGGATCCGGCCCGCCCGGCGATGTCGTACCCCCGTGGAATCATGTCGCTCGACCGGATGTGGTGAACCACGAGAGGCGTCATGGACGACGGGGCAGGGGCTGGGCGGCAGCCGGTACAGGTGCGGGTACCGGTGCCGTTGGGCAGCGGCGCCCGGACCGTACTCGACCGCGCAGACCGCCTCCTCGCCGCCGCGCGCCGGGTGGTCGGCGACCACGCCGACGTACGGAACGGTGTCCTGAAGGCCATCACTCCGCTGCGCGACGCGCTGGTCCGCCAGGAGTTGGACGGCGTTCCCCTCTCCCGGCTCGCCGATGTCACCGAGGGCCGGCTCCGGCTCGGCGCGCTCGAACAGGCCGGGTACACGAACGTGCGGAAGGTACTCGACTCCTCGGCGTACGAGCTCTGTCACGTCCCCGGCATCGGCACGCGGAGCGCCGGACAGGCGATCGTCGCCGCGCGCCGGCTCGCGGAGGCGATGGCGGAGCATGTCGTCGTCCGCCTGGACGCGGACGACGCCGAGGACGCCGACCCCAACTCCACGGCGCTGGTCGTCGCGTTGAACCGGATGGTGAACGCCGGTCCCGACATCCCCCGCGCGGTGGCGGCGGCGAAGCGGATCGACGCCGGCCTCACCCCGCTGCTGCCACCCGCCCGTCCGGCCGGCGACCGGCTGCGCATGCTGCTCACCGGCAAGCGGCGCCGGCAACAGGCGCAGCGGGCCGTCCGATCGGTCGACGCGTTCCTCGCCGACGCCGCCGACAGCGAGGTCCCGCTCCTCCTCGCGCAGGCGGCCACGGATCTGCTGCGGCCCGCCGCTCCGGCGGACGAGGCGTGGCTCGACTTCCAGGTGCGTCCCGCGGACTATCTGGTCCTGCTCGCCGAACTCTCCGAGCTGTCCCCGGACCTGGACGCGGCCGAGGGCTTCCTGCCCGGCGACATCTCCGAACGCGTCCGCGCGCAGCGGCTGGACGACACCCACCGGCGGGTGTCGCTGCGTGGTTACCAGGCGTTCGGGGCCCGGTTCGCGCTGGCCCAGCGCCGGGTGATCCTGGGCGACGAGATGGGGCTGGGCAAGACGATCCAGGCCATCGCCGCCCTCGCGCACCTCAAGGCGGAGGGCCGGACGCACTTCCTGGTGGTCTGCCCGGCCAGCGTGGTCATCAACTGGATCCGGGAGATCGAGTCCCGCAGCACGCTGCGCGCGTACCGGGTGCACGGTCAGGACCGTGCCGTGGCGCTGGCGCAGTGGACGCGGCACGGGGACGTCGCGGTCACCACGTACGACGTCCTGGGTTCCCTCGCCGTCCCCGACGCCACGACGCTCGGCATGCTGGTCGTGGACGAGGCGCACTACGTCAAGAATCCCGGGACCCGGCGCTCACGGACCGTGAAGGACTGGGCGGCGCGTACGGATCGCGTCCTGTTCATGACCGGGACGCCCATGGAGAACAGGGTCGGCGAGTTCCGCAATCTGGTGCGTCATCTCCAGCCGGCGCTCCTGCCCGGTATCGAGTACCACGACGTTGCCATCGGCTCCGAGGGTTTCCGCAAGGCCGTCGCGCCCGCGTATCTGCGCCGCAATCAGCAGGACGTGCTCACCGAGCTGCCCGAGCTGCAACAGGTGGACGAGTGGGAGGAGTTCAGTCCGGCCGCGCGCGCCGCCTACCGACAGGCCGTCGAGGCGGGGAACTTCATGGCGATGCGCCGTGCCGCGTACGCGGACCCCGCCACGTCGGCCAAGCTCCGGCGGCTGCGTGAACTCGTCGCCGAAGCGGCGTCGAACGGTCTGAAGGTCGTCGTCTTCTCCTTCTTCCGCGAGGTGCTGGCGGCGGCGGAGGAGGCACTCGTCCCGAAGCCCGGCCCGGACCCCGGCCCTGACCCCGCCCCCGGCTCGCCCACCGTCTTCGGTCCGCTCACCGGCCGGGTGCCGGCGGCCCGGCGGCAGGAGTTGGTGGACGGTTTCGCCGACGCGTCCGGGCACGCGGTCCTGCTGAGCCAGATCCAGTCGGGCGGCACCGGTCTCAACTTGCAGGCCGCCTCCGTGGTCATCCTGTGCGAGCCGCAGGTCAAGCCCACGCTGGAGACCCAGGCCATCGCGCGCGCCCATCGCATGGGGCAGCTCCGCCATGTCCAGGTCCACCGGCTGCTGACGGCGGACAGTGTCGACCAGCGCATGCTCCAGCTGCTCGGCACGAAGCAGCGACTCTTCGACGCGTACGCGCGCCTCAGCGAGGTCGCGGAGTCCACGCCCGAGGCGGTCGACATCTCGGAGCAGTCGCTGGCGCGGCTGATCGTCGCGGAGGAGCAGGAGCGGATGGCGCTCGCCCCGGGCCCCGCGTCGCCCGCTGTCTGACGGACCGTCGCCCGCATCGGGCATGCGCGCACTTGTTACCTGTGCGAAAACCGTTGACAACCTCCGGGCACGATTGCACCCTGTGAATCGCAAAAAAGTAAGCAAGTGACTCAAATTTTTGAGCCTCACCTCGCAACTTCATCGCACCGCCTCCCCCGCACCTCGTTCCAACCGGACAGAGGACCATATGAGACGGAAGCAGCTCAGACCCACACAGCCCACGCGGCCCAGACCCACGCGGTTCGCCCGGCGGCTGATCACCGGCATCGTCATGGCCGGTCTGATCGTCGTCGGACTCACCCCCCTCTCGGCCACGGCGGCCGAGCGCCCCAACCAGTCGATCGGCAAGAGCGTGTCGGCGAGCGGGTCCGAGGGGAACCATCCGGCCTCCAACGTCACCGACGGCAACCAGGCGTCGTACTGGGAGGGACCGAACAACGCGTTCCCGCAGACGCTGAGGATCGACCTCGGCGAGAGCGTCGCCGTCGATCAGGTGGTGCTCAAGCTCCCCACCACCTGGGAGGCCCGTACCCAGGCCCTCAGCGTCCAGGGCAGCACCGACGGCAACAGCTACAGCACCCTCTCCGCCTCGCAGGGGCGGCTGTTCACCCCCTCGTCGGCCAACACCGTCACCATCGACTTCCCCTCCACCGCCGTCCGTTACGTACGGCTGAACATCACCGGCAACACGGGCTGGCCGGCGGCGCAGATCTCCGAGTTCGGGATCTACGGCCCCGCGGCCGGCGATCCGGGCGACCCCGACCCCGGTGACGACGGCACCGATCTGGCGCGCGGCAAGCCGATCGAGGCGTCGTCCACGATCCACACGTTCGTCGCGGCCAACGCCAACGACGACAAGCTCAACACCTACTGGGAGTCGACCGGGCACCCGTCGAACCTGACGGTCAAGCTCGGGGCCGAGGCCGACATCACCTCCGTCGTGGTCAAGCTCAACCCCGACTCCGCGTGGGGGACGCGGACCCAGAACATCCAGGTGCTCGGCCGCGCCCAGGGCGCGACCGGCTTCACCTCGCTGAAGGCCCGCGCGGACTACAGCTTCAACCCGGCGAGCAACCAGAACTCGGTGCGGATCCCGGTCACCGGCCGGGTCGCCGACGTACAGCTCCAGATCTTCTCCAACACCGGTGCGCAGGGAGGCCAGGTCGCCGAGCTCCAGGTCATCGGGCGGCCCGCGCCCAACCCGGACCTCACGGTCACCGCGCTCTCGTGGTCCCCCACCTCCCCGGTGGAGACCGACGCGACCACCGTGAGCGCGACGGTGCGCAATGTCGGCACGGCCGCGTCCGGTCCGACGACCGTCAACGTCAGCATCGGTGGGACGGTCGCGGGGAGCGCAGCCGTCGGCGCCCTCAACTCGGGCGCCTCGGCGATCGTCCAGGTCGCCGCAGGCAAGCGCGCCGAGGGCAGTTACAAGGTGACGGCGGTGGTGGACCCGACCGACACCGTCGTCGAGCAGGACAACGACAACAACAGCTTCACCGCGGCCGGATCGCTGGTCGTGGGGCAGGCACCCGGCCCCGACCTCCAGGTGCTGAGCGTCAGCTCCACACCGCAGAACCCCGCCGTCGGGGCCTCGGTCCAGTTCACCGTGGCGTTGCAGAACCGCGGCACCACCGCGACCGGCGCCACCACGGTCACCCGGGTGGCGGTGGGCGGCACGACGCTCAACACCAACACCCCGTCGATCGCGGCCGGCGCGACGACGAACGTGAGCGTCAACGGCAGTTGGACCGCCACGAGCGGCGGCGCCAACATCGTGGCCACCGCCGACGCGACGAACGTCGTGACGGAGACCAACGAGACCAACAACGCGTTCTCCCGCTCGATCGTGGTCGGGCGCGGGGCGGCGGTCCCGTACGTCGAGTACGAGGCCGAGGCCGGCCGCTACCAGGGCACCCTGGTGGAGGCCGACGCGGTGCGCACCTTCGGGCACACCAACTTCGGCTCCGAGTCCTCGGGCCGTAAGTCGGTACGCCTGGGCAGCACGGGCCAGTTCGTGGAGTTCACCTCCACCAACCCCGCGAACTCCATCGTGGTTCGCAACTCGATCCCGGACGCCCCGAACGGCGGCGGCACCGAGGCCACGATCAGCCTGTACGCCAACGACACCTTCGTGAAGAAGCTGAACCTCTCCTCGAAGCACAGCTGGCTGTACGGCGACACGGACGGCCCCGAGGCTCTGACGAACACGCCGCAGGCCGACGCCCGCCGGCTGTTCGACGAGGCCAACTCGCTGCTGTCCACGACCTATCCGGCGGGCACCAAGTTCAAGCTCCAGCGCGACGCCGGTGACAACGCGTCCTTCTACTACATCGACCTGATCGATCTGGAGCAGGTCGCGGCCCCGGCGAGCAAGCCGGCCGAGTGCACCTCGATCACGGACTACGGCGCGGTGCCGGGCGACGGGATCGACGACACGACCGCCATCCAGGCGGCGGTCACGGCCGACCAGAACGGCACCATCGCATGCGTCTGGATCCCGGCGGGCCAGTGGCGTCAGGAGAAGAAGATCCTGACCGACGACCCTCTGAACCAGGGGCAGTTCAACCAGATCGGCATCAAGAACGTCACCATCCGCGGCGCGGGTATGTGGCACTCACAGCTCTACACCCTGACCGAGCCGCAGAACGCGGGCGGGATCAACCACCCGCACGAGGGCAACTTCGGCTTCGACATCGACGACAACACCAAGATCTCGGACATCGCCATCTTCGGCTCCGGCCGGATCCGCGGCGGTGACGGCAACGCCGAGGGCGGAGTCGGCCTGAACGGCCGGTTCGGCAAGAACACCAAGATCTCCAACGTCTGGATCGAGCACGCCAACGTGGGTGCCTGGGTCGGCCGGGACTACGACAACATCCCGTCGCTCTGGGGCCCCGCCGACGGGCTCGAATTCACCGGCATGCGGATCCGCAACACCTACGCGGACGGCATCAACTTCACCAACGGCACCCGGAACTCAAAGGTGTTCAACTCCTCGTTCCGCACCACGGGCGACGACTCCCTGGCGGTCTGGGCCAACCGGTACGTCAAGGACACGTCGGTCGACGTCGCGCACGACAACTCCTTCACCAACAACACCATCCAACTGCCCTGGCGCGCGACCGGCATCGCGGTCTACGGCGGTTACGGCAACAAGATCGAGAACAACATCGTCTCCGACACGGCCAACTACCCGGGCATCATGCTGGCGACCGACCACGACCCGCTGCCCTTCTCCGGGCAGACCCTGATCGCCAACAACGCGCTCCACCGCACGGGCGGTGCCTTCTGGAACGAGGACCAGGAGTTCGGTGCCATCACCCTGTTCGCGGCGAGCCGGGACATCCCCGGCGTCACGATCAGGGACACCGACATCTACGACTCGACGTACGACGGCATCCAGTTCAAGACGGGCGGCGGCACCATGCCGGGCGTCGTGATCGACAACGTCAAGATCGACAAATCCAACAACGGCGCCGGCATCCTGGCCATGAGCGGCGCCCGCGGCAGCGCGACACTGTCCGACGTGACCATCACCAACTCGGCGGACGGCCATATCGTCACCCAGCCGGGTTCGGGCTTCGTGATCACGGGCGGCCCGGCGGCGGCGCCGGCGTCGAGCAGAGTGACGGGCGGTGGCCGACGGTAACCGTGCCGTAGTGGCGACAGGTGCGGATCGGAGAAGACCTCGATCCGCACCTGTTCGCCGTCACGCGCACAACGCGAAAGACCCCGCACGAAGCGGGGTCTCAGCCGAACTCATTGGTGTTGCACTGGTGTCCGAGGGGGGACTTGAACCCCCACGCCCGATAAAGGGCACTAGCACCTCAAGCTAGCGCGTCTGCCATTCCGCCACCCGGACGAGTGGTCGAGCCTCAACGTTTCCGCCGGGCTGACGTAAAGAACGATACCAGGGCCCGGGAGTGCTCTTCACCCGCATATCCCGTGGTCCGGGGCGCACGGACGGATCTTCGCCGCTCCGTGCGACCCCGGTTCGCCGCGGCTACGCCTTCGGCTCCTGCGAGATCCGGACCATGTTGCCCGAGGGGTCGCGGAACGCGCAGTCGCGGGGGCCCCAGGGCTGGTCGATGGGCTCTTGGAGCACCTCGGCGCCGGAGGCGCGGACCTTCTCGAAGGTCGCGTCGAGATCGTCGGTGCGGAAGACGACCTGTGTCAGGACGCCCTTGGTGAGCAGTTCCTGGAGGGAGTCGCCGTCGGCCCGGGAGCGGCCGGCGTGCGGTTCCGAGAGGACGATTTCGAGGCCCGGCTGGTCCACGCTGCCGAGGGTGACCCAGCGGAAGCCGCCCGAGGCGACGTCGTTGCGCACCTCGAGGCCGAGGGCGTCCCGGTAGAAGGTGAGTGACTCGTCCGGGTCGTTGACGGTGATGTGGCTGTACTGGAGTGCGATGGTCATGTCACCAACGCTAGGCGGCTGTTTCGCGGCCCGCTTCTCGGATCCTGCTCGGTGCGTCCCTGGTCGGCCGGGTGTTCACCTTCGCCACGCACGCGGGCATCGCCGTGACGGCGCCGTGCTCGCGGGCGGCGTACGCGCTCGGCGTCTCCCCCATGATCTCGGTGAAGCGCGAGCTGAAGGAGCCCAGCGACGTACAGCCGACGGCCATGCACGCGTCGGTCACGCTCGTGCCCGTGCGCAGCAGCGCCATGGCCCGCTCGATGCGGCGGGTCATGAGGTAGCTGTACGGGGTCTCGCCGTAGGCCGCGCGGAACTGCCGGGAGAAGTGGGCCGGTGACATCAGGGCGTGGCGCGCCATCGTGGGCACGTCGAGCGGGAGCGCGTACTCTCGGTCGATCAGATCTCGGGCTCGCCGGAGGTGCGCGAGGTTGGCGAGATCGTTCGAGTTCATGAGTACGACGCTACACCGGGCCACCGACAGCGCCGCTGACCTGGGAATACGCACGATCCACCACTGGGCGGGCGGGCGCGGGAACGGCCCGAGGAATCGGCTGAGGAGGGGTCCGGGCGACCTCAGCCGATCCCGGTTCAGGGCCGTACCGGGTTCACCGTCACGGCATCAGGTGGTAGTCCGGGAAGTTGCCCGGCGGGCGCTCCCCGTCCGGGCCGTTGGTGACCGCCTTGACGAGCAGTTCCCCGCCGACGAAGGCGCCCCGCCAGGAGGAGCCGAAGCCGCCGAACAACTCCTCGCGGTCGCCGCGTGAGCGGGGCCGTCCGTGGCCGACCTTGAACGCGCGTATCTGGGGTGAGAGGCGCGCGTAGGTCTCCGGGTCGTCGGTCGCCAGCGTCGCGGCCAGTGCCCCGTTGGAGGCGTTCATGGCCGCGAGGAGTTCCGCCTCGGTGTCGACCAGGACGATCGTGTCGACCGGGCCGAAGGGCTCCGCGTGGTGCAGCGGCGAGGACGGCGGCGGGCCCAGCAGTGTCACCGGGGCGAAGTAGGCGGAGGTGTCCTGGCCGGGCAGGAAGCGCCCGTCGTCGAGCGATCCGTGGTGGAGGGGGACCGCGCCGCGGTCGATGGCCTCGGCCACCTGGTCGTTCAGTTCCTTGGCCTTGGCCGCGTTGATGAGCGGGCCGAAGTCCAGTTCGGGCAGCGGGTCGTCGGGGTGCTCGACGGCCAGCGGGTGACCGAGCCGGATGGAGCGGACGGCGGGCAGATAGGCCCCGAGGAAGTCCGCGAACAGCGAGCGCTGGACGACGAAGCGCGGGTACGCGGTGCACCGCTGCTTGCCGTAGTCGAACAGCTTGGGGATGACTGCGGTGAGCGCGTCCCAGTCGGTGTGGTTCCACACGCCCCAGGTGTTGAGGCCCTCCTGTTCGAGGATGTGGCGCTTGCCGAGGTCGGCGACGGTGGTGGCGATCCGGGCGCCGGTGTCGCGGCCTCCTACGAAGGAAACGCAGCCGATCTCCGGTGAGCGGACGAGAGCCTCGGACAGCTCTCCGCCGCTGCCGCTGACCAGCGTGATCGGCAGTCCCTCGCGGACCGCGAGGGCGGCGGCCAGGGTGAGACAGGCGACGCCGCCGTCGGTGGGCGCCTTGGCGATGACCGCGTTGCCGGCCAGCGCCTGGACGAGCATGGCGTGGACGAGGACGGACATCGGGTAGTTCCAGCTGGCGATGTTGGAGACCGGGCCCGGCAGCGGGCTGCGGCCCTCCAGCATGGGTTCGACGCCGTCCACGTACCAGCGCACGCCGTCGATCGCTCGGTCGACGTCGGCCCGGGCGAGGCGCCAGGGCTTGCCGATCTCCCAGACGAGGAGCAGGGCGAGCAGTTCGCGGTGTTCGGTCAGGGCGTCGAGGGTGGCGGAGACGCGGGCACGGCGCTCGGGCAGCGGGACGTGCCGCCAGGCGCTGTGCTGGTCGAGCGAGGCGCGTACGGCCCGCTGGGCGGTCTCGGCGTCGAGCCGGGGCGGACCGGCGATCGGGCTGCCGTCGACGGGGCTGTAGGCGGGGAGGGTACGGCCGCCGGACTGCCAGGAGGCGCCCCAGAGGTTGAGGACGTGGTCGTCCCGGAAGGCCTCGGGTGCGACGGCGAGAGAGTGCTGCCAGGCGTCGGACCAGGCGGTGCCCGGCTTCAGGATGAGGGTGGGTGCCATGGTGGGAACTCCGCTCGAAAGGGGGCGGGGCGCGTGAGCGCGGTTGCCGGACGACGTGCACGGGTCGTCCGGTACGGCGGGGTGGTGCGTGTTGTTTTCACCGGGCCCGCCCGGAGCCGGTTCGTCCTCGAACGCCGGACGGGCTGGATTCCGCTCGCCCGGCGCGTGAACGCCGGACGGGCTGAAAGTGGTCGCCGGGCGGGCCGGGGGTGGTCGCCGGGCGGCATCCCCCGGCCGGGGACGGGCGACGTCCCGTCCCCGGCCGGGGGCCGGTGTCGGGTCAGGCCGTGACCGCGATGCGGTCGAGCACCAGACGCGCCGTCTCCGAGGGCGTCGAGCCGACGCGTACGCCCGCCGCTTCGAGCGCCTTCTTCTTCGCCTCCGCGGTGCCCGACGAGCCGGAGACGATCGCTCCGGCGTGGCCCATGGTCTTGCCCTCGGGCGCGGTGAAGCCGGCGATGTAGCCGACGACCGGTTTGGTCACGTGGTCGGCTATGTACGCCGCCGCACGCTCCTCCGCGTCGCCGCCGATCTCGCCTATGAGGACGATGAGTTCGGTGTCCGGGTCGGCCTCGAAGGCGGCGAGGCAGTCGATGTGCGTCGTACCGACGACGGGGTCGCCCCCGATGCCGACCGCCGACGAGAAGCCGATCTCGCGCAACTCGTACATCAACTGGTACGTCAGCGTGCCCGACTTGGAGACGAGCCCGATCTTGCCGGGCTTGGTCGCGATGTCGGCCGGGATGATGCCGGCGTTGGACTGTCCCGGACTGATGAGTCCGGGGCAGTTCGGCCCGATGATCCGGGTTTCGCTCTTCTCAGCGTACGCCTGGAAGACGACCGCGTCATGGACGGGGATTCCCTCGGTGATGACGACGGCGAGGCCGATGCCCGCGTCAACGGCCTCCATGACCGCGGCCTTCGCGAACGGCGGCGGCACGAAGACGACGGTGACGTCCGCGCCGGTCGCCGCGATGCCGTCGGCGACGGAGCCGAAGACGGGTACCGCCCGGCCGTCGAAGTCGACGCTCTTGCCGGCCTTGCGCGGGTTGACCCCGCCGACGACGTCGGTGCCGGCCTCCAGCATCCGGCGGGTGTGCTTCATGCCCTCGGCACCGGTCATGCCCTGGACGAGGACCTTGCTCTCCTTGGTCAGGAAAATCGCCATGGTCTCTTCTCCCTCTTCTCCGTTGTCCGCGTTGTCCGTGGCTGTCCGGTGTTATCCGGCGTTCGCGAGTACGGCGGACTGGCGCGCGGCGCCGTCCATGGTCGTGACCTGCTCCACGAGCGGATGCGCGCGGTCGGCGAGGATCGCCCGGCCCCGGGCGGCGTTGTTGCCGTCGAGGCGTACGACGAGCGGTTTGGTCAACCGGACGGTCTCCAGGGCCTGGACGATGCCGTCGGCGACGGCGTCGCAGGCGGTGATCCCGCCGAAGACGTTGACGAACACGGATTTCACGTCGGGGTCGGACAGGATGACGGAGAGTCCGTCGGCCATGACCTGGGCCGAGGCGCCGCCCCCGATGTCGAGGAAGTTGGCGGGGCGGGCGCCGCAGCCGGCGACGACGTCGAGGGTCGACATGACGAGCCCCGCGCCGTTGCCGATGATGCCGACCTCGCCGTCGAGCTTGACGTAGTTGAGGCCCTTGGCGGCTGCCGCGGCCTCCAGCGGGTCGGCGCCCGGGTCCTGCTGTTCGTCGCCCCAACGGCTCTGGCGGAACCGGGCGTTGTCGTCCAGGGTCACCTTTCCGTCGAGGGCCAGGATGCGGCCGTCGGTGGTCCTGACGAGGGGGTTGACCTCGACGAGCAGGGCGTCCTCCCTGATCAGGACCTGCCAGAGGGATTCGAGTACGGGGGCGGTCTCCGGCGGCAGCGACGCCGCCGCCGCGATCTCCGCGGCCTTGGCCGCGGTGACGCCCTCGGCCGGGTCGACGGGGATCCGTGCCACCGCCTCGGGGCGGGTGGCCGCCACCTCCTCGATGTCCATGCCGCCCTCGGCGGACGCGATCGCGAGGAAGGTCCCCGCGGCGCGGTCGAGCACGTAGCTGACGTAGAACTCGGTCTCGATGTCGACCGGTTGGGCCAGCATCACCTTGGCGACGGTGTGGCCCTTGATGTCCATGCCGAGGATCTGGCGGGCGGTCAGTTCCGCCGCGGCCGGATCGGCCGCGAGCTTCACCCCGCCGGCCTTGCCCCGGCCTCCGGTCTTCACCTGTGCCTTGACGACGACCCGGCCGCCGAGCCGTTCCGCCGCGAGCGCGGCCTCCCTCGCGAACTCGACTGTTTCGGCCTCCGGCACGGCGATGCCGTACTCCGCGAACAGGTCCCTGGCTTGGTGCTCGTACAGATCCATGCCGGCTCCCACTGCAACAGAAAGGAATGAAAGTGCCGCACGCCCCCTGGACACCACCCACCGGATGCGGGATAACAAGCTTCATACAGTATTCGTCGACTGTATGCAATCCATCGCGGGAGCACTCGGGAGCACCCCCAAGAGCCCCCCGACCTCCCCTACGAAGGGACAGGACAACCTCATGCCCGACGACAGCCAGGAACTCATCTCCGGTGGTCATCTGGTCGCCAAGGCACTCAAGGCAGAAGGTGTCGAGGTCATCTACACCCTCTGCGGCGGCCACATCATCGACATCTACGACGGCTGCGTCGACGAGGGCATCGAAGTCGTCGACGTACGCCACGAGCAGGTCGCCGCCCACGCCGCCGACGGTTACGCGCGCATCACCGGCAAGCCCGGCTGCGCCGTCGTCACCGCCGGACCGGGCACGACCGATGCCGTCACCGGTGTCGCCAACGCGTTCCGTGCCGAGTCACCCATGCTGCTCATCGGCGGCCAGGGCGCGCTCACCCAGCACAAGATGGGTTCGCTCCAGGACCTGCCGCACGTGGACATGATGACGCCGATCACCAAGTTCGCGGCGACCGTCCCCGACACGGCCCGCGCGGCCGACATGGTCTCCATGGCTTTCCGTGAGTGCTACAACGGCGCTCCCGGCCCGTCCTTCCTGGAGATTCCGCGCGATGTCCTCGACGCGAAGGTCCCGGCCGACAAAGCACGCGTACCCAAGGCCGGCCAGTACCGGGCCTCGACCCGTTCGCCCGGTGACCCCGCGGCCATCGAGAAGCTCGCCGATCTGCTGGTCCACGCCGAGAAGCCGGCGATCCTGCTCGGCAGCCAGGTATGGACGACGCGGGCCACGGACGACGCCATCGAGCTCGTACGGACGCTGAACGTACCCGCCTACATGAACGGCGCGGGGCGAGGCACACTGCCGCCCGGCGACCCGCACCACTTCCAGCTCTCCCGGCGCTACGCCTTCACCAACGCCGACCTCATCATCATCGTCGGCACCCCCTTCGACTTCCGGATGGGATACGGCAAGCGCCTCTCGCCGGACGCCACGGTCGTCCAGATCGACCTCGACTACCGGACGGTCGGCAAGAACCGCGACATCGACCTCGGCATCGTCGGCGACGCCGGCCTCGTCCTGAAGTCGGTCACCGAGGCGGCGAGCGGCCGGATCAACGGCGGCTCCGTCAAGCGCAAGGCATGGCTGGAGGAGCTGCGGGCCGCCGAGCAGACCGCGATCGAGAAGCGGCTGCCGAACCTGCGCAAGGACAGCTCGCCGATCCACCCCTACCGCCTGGTCAGCGAGATCAACGACTTCCTCACCGAGGACTCGATCTACATCGGCGACGGCGGCGACATCGTCACCTTCTCCGGCCAGGTCGTACAGCCCAAGTCGCCGGGCCACTGGATGGACCCGGGCCCGCTCGGCACGCTCGGCGTCGGCGTCCCCTTCGTCCTCGCGGCGAAGAAGGCACGGCCCGACAAGGAGGTCGTCGCGCTCTTCGGCGACGGCGCCTTCTCCCTGACCGGCTGGGACTTCGAGACGCTGGTGCGCTACAACCTGCCGTTCGTCGGGATCATCGGCAACAACTCGTCGATGAACCAGATCCGTTACGGCCAGAAGGCCAAGTACGGCGACGAGCGCGAGCGGATCGGCAACACCCTCGGCGACGTCCACTACGACAAGTTCGCCCAGATGCTGGGCGGTTACGGCGAAGAGGTCCGCGACCCGGCCGACATCGCGCCCGCGCTCCAGCGGGCCCGTGAGTCCGGACTGCCCTCGCTGATCAACGTCTGGGTCGACCCCGACGCGTACGCCCCCGGAACCATGAACCAGACCATGTACAAGTAAGGGAGGCCATGATGACCCAGGCTCCAGTAGCCCCGGAGAACTCCCCCGACACGAACCCCCAGGCACTGAGCGGTGTCCGTGTCCTCGACATGACGCACGTGCAGTCCGGCCCCTCGGCCACCCAGATCCTCGCCTGGCTCGGCGCGGACGTGGTGAAGGTGGAGGCGCCGACGGGAGACATCACCCGTAAGCAGCTGCGCGACATCCCCGATGTCGACTCGCTGTACTTCACGATGCTCAACTGCAACAAGCGCAGCGTCACCCTCAACACCAAGACCGAGCGCGGCAAGGAGATCCTCACCGAACTCATCCGCCGCTCCGACGTGATGGTCGAGAACTTCGGCCCCGGCGCGGTCGACCGGATGGGCTTCACCTGGGACAAGATCCAGGAGATCAACCCGAAGATTGTGTACGCCTCGATCAAGGGCTTCGGCGAGGGTCCGTACACCAACTTCAAGGCGTACGAGGTCGTCGCGCAGGCCATGGGCGGCTCGATGTCGACCACCGGCTTCGAGGACGGGCCGCCGCTGGCCACGGGCTCGCAGATCGGCGACTCGGGCACCGGCATGCACGCGGTGGCCGCCATCCTGGCCGCGCTCTACCAGCGGACCGCCACCGGGCGCGGGCAGCGCGTGAACGTCGCGATGCAGCACGCCGTGCTCAACCTCTGCCGGGTCAAGCTCCGCGACCAGCAGCGCCTGGCGCACGGCCCGTTGGCCGAGTACCCGAACGAGGACTTCGGCGACGAGGTCCCGCGCTCGGGCAACGCCAGCGGCGGCGGTCAGCCGGGCTGGGCGGTCAAGTGCTCGCCGGGCGGCCCCAACGACTACGTGTACGTGATCGTGCAGCCGGTCGGCTGGAAGCCCGTCAGCGAGCTGATCGGCCGGCCCGAACTGGCCGAGGACCCCGAGTGGGCGACCCCCGAGGCCCGGCTCACCAAGCTGGGCAAGATGTTCCAGCTCATCGAGGAGTGGTCCTCGACGCTTCCCAAGTGGGAGGTGCTGGAGAAGCTCAACGCCCACAACATCCCGTGCGGCCCGATCCTCTCCACCAAGGAGATCATCGAGGACGCCTCGCTCGCGGCCAACGACATGGTCGTCGAGGTCGCGCATCCGCAGCGCGGGACCTTCACCACGGTCGGGAGCCCGCTGAAGCTCTCCGACTCCCCCGTCCACATCACCTCATCCCCGCTGCTCGGTGAGCACAACGCGGAGGTGTACGTCGGCGAGCTGGGTCTCGGCGACGAGGAACTGCGCCTGTTGAAGACGAACGGAGTCATCTAGTGGCGGACAGCACTGAGTTCACGCCCGACAAGGATGCGGTCGGAGCGATCATCGAGGCCGCCCTGGCACAGGGGCGTACCTCACTCACCGCCCCCGAGGGCAAGGCCGTCACGGACGCCTACGGCATCCCGACACCGGGTGAGGCGCTCGCGGAGTCGGCCGACGACGCCGTGGCCGTGGCGGCGCGGCTCGGGTTCCCGGTGGCGATGAAGATCGTCTCGCCTCAGATCCTGCACAAGACGGACGCCGGTGGTGTGCAGATCGGCGTCGGTTCGGCGGCCGAGGTGCGCTCCGCGTTCACCACGATCGTCTCCAACGCGCGCAAGTACGACCCGAAGGCACGGATCCTCGGTGTCCAGGTGCAGCAGATGGTGCCCGCGGGGACCGAGATCCTGATCGGCACGGTCACCGACCCCACCTTCGGCAAGGTCGTGGCCTTCGGTCTCGGCGGTGTCCTGGTGGAGGTGCTGAAGGACGTCACCTTCCGGCTGGCACCGGCCACCAAGGACGACGCACTGTCGATGCTGGACGGCATCCGGGCCGCGGAGATCCTGCGCGGGGTACGGGGCGGCGCGGCGGTCGACAGGGACGCGCTGGCCGATCTCGTGGTGCGGGTCTCGCAGTTGGCCGCCGACTTCCCCGGTATCGCGGAGGTGGACCTCAACCCGGTCTTCGCGTCGGCGAGCGGGGTCATGGCGGCGGACGTACGGATCCTGCTGACCGACGAGGTGCCCGTCGCACGGCGTCGTTACTCGCGCGAGGAGATCCTGATCTCCATGCGCCGGCTCATGGAGCCGCGTTCGGTGGCGGTGATCGGTGCCTCCAACGAGGACGGCAAGATCGGTAATTCGGTCATGCGGAACCTCATCGACGGAGGTTTCGCGGGCGAGATCTATCCGGTGAACCCCAAAGCCGATGACATACTCGGCCGTAAGGCGTACAAGAGCGTGATGGATGTTCCTGGTGAGCCTGACGTGGCGATATTCGCGATTCCCGCGAAGTTCGTCGCCGGTGCGCTGGGCGAGGTGGGACGCAAGAACATCCCCAACGCCGTGCTGATCCCCTCCGGTTTCGCGGAGACCGGTGAGCACGAACTCCAGCAGGAGATCGTGACGATCGCCGAGGAGAACGGGATCCGGCTGCTCGGGCCGAACATCTACGGCTACTACTCCACCTGGCAGGACCTCTGCGCCACCTTCTGCACCCCGTACGACGTCAAGGGCGGCGTGGCACTGACCTCGCAGTCCGGCGGCATCGGGATGGCGATCCTCGGCTTCGCGAGGACCACCAGGACGGGTGTGTCGGCGATCGTCGGGCTCGGCAACAAGTCGGACCTCGACGAGGACGACCTGCTGACGTGGTTCGGTGAGGACGACAACACCGACTGCATCGCGATGCACCTGGAGGATCTGAAGGACGGCCGCGCCTTCGTGGAGGCGGCGCGCGCGACCGTCCCCAAGAAGCCGGTGGTGGTCCTCAAGGCCGGCCGAACGGCGGCCGGCGCGAAGGCGGCGGGCTCGCACACGGGTGCCCTCGCGGGCGACGACGCGGTGTACGAGGACATCCTGCGGCAGTCCGGTGTCATCAGGGCGCCGGGGCTGAGCGACATGCTGGAGTACGCGCGCGGGCTGCCCGTACTCCCCACCCCCAAGGGCGACAACGTCGTGATCATCACGGGCGCCGGCGGATCGGGTGTGCTGCTGTCGGACGCGATCGTCGACAACGGCCTGTCGCTGATGGAGATCCCGCCGGACCTGGACGAGGCGTTCCGCGCCTTCATCCCGCCCTTCGGGGCGGCGGGCAACCCGGTGGACATCACCGGCGGCGAACCGCCGTCGACCTACGAGGCCACGATCCGGCTCGGGTTGGAGGATCCCCGGATCCACTCCCTCGTCCTGGGCTACTGGCACACGATCGTCACCCCGCCGATGGTCTTCGCCGAGCTGACGGCGCGGGTGGTGGCGGAGTTCCGCGAACGCGGCATCGAGAAGCCGGTGGTGGCGTCGCTCGCGGGCGACGTCGAGGTGGAGGCCGCGTGCCAGTACCTCTACGAACGGGGCGTCGTGGCGTACCCGTACACCACGGAGAAGCCGGTCGAGGTGCTCGGAGCGAAGTACCGCTGGGCGCGGGCGGCGGGGCTGCTGTGACGAACGGACGGCGGCCGAACACCGGCCGGGGGTCCGGGGGTTGCTCCCCGGGGCGACACCGGCCGCTGGGCGCGGGCGGCGGGGCTGCTGTGAGAGCCGAGCCGACGACGAGGCTGTGGGGAGGCACCGGATGACCTGACGGTGCGACCCAGGGGGCCTGTGGATTCCGCTCATCGCAGGCCCCCCGCACGAAGAGAACGGACAGGGGGCGCTGGCCTGACTTCTTCGACGCAAGGGGTTCGATCGAATGACAACGACAAACATCTCCGCACCCGTCCCCTACAGGGAGGTGACGGACGCTAACGGGCGCATGTACCGGCTCGGCGAGTCCGATGTCGACATCATGGGGCGCAAGCGCAAGTGGATGGTCATCCTGCCCTGGGTCGGCATGATGGGTATCAGCTCGGCGGAGTACGCGTTCGCTTCCGCCGAGGACACGCTGCACATCGCACACAGCTGGAACAGTGCGCACATCTTCTGGATGCTCGGTATCTGGGTGCTCTTCCAGGGCGGCGTGGCCTTCCCCGCGGGCAAGCTGCGTGAGTCCGGCAAACTCCCCGCTCGCTGGGCGATGATGCTCGGCGCGCTCGGCACCCTGCTCGGCTACGTGTCCCTCGCGTACGCGCCGCACGTGATCGTGGCGTACATCGGGTTCGGCATGTTCAGCGGTGCGGGCGCCGGCATGGTCTACGCGACCTGCGTCAACATGGTCGGCAAGTGGTATCCGGAGCGCAAGGGAGGCAAGACCGGCTTCGTCAACGGCGGTTTCGCCTACGGTTCGGTGCCGTTCGTCTTCCTGTTCACCGGCTACATGGACGTGACGAACTTCAAGTGGGTGCTCGTCTCGGTCGGTCTGTTCCTGGCCGGCGTGGTCGCCGTCGCCGGTTACTTCTTCAAGGACCCGCCGAACAACTGGTGGCCCGAGGAGGTCGACCCGCTGCGCACGCCGGACGACCCGCGCGCACGGCGTGCCCTGAAGATGAACCCGCCGGCGGTGAAGCAGTACACCCCCAAGGAGGCGTGGCAGACACGAGTCGTCCCCGTCATGTGGTTCTGCCTGCTGTGCACCTCGGGCGTGAACATCTTCGGTATCGCCTTCCAGGTGCCGTTCGGTGACGAGGCCGGCTTCACGGGCGGCATCGTGGCGACCGCGATGTCACTGAAGGCCATCGTGAACGGCACCGGCCGCGGTGTCATCGGCTGGCTCTCGGACCGTTACGGACGCAAGCGGTGCCTGATCTTCGTCTGTATCGTCCTGGGCCTTTCGCAGTACGGCATCCTGTGGTCCGGCAACATCGAGAACCTGCCGCTGTTCCTCGTGTTCTCCAGCATCTCCGGCTTCGGCGGCGGCGCGATCTTCCCGATGTTCGCGGCCATGACCGCGGACTACTTCGGTGAGAACAACAACGCCTCCAACTACGGCATGGTCTACAGCTCCAAGCTCGTGTCGGGTCTGCTCGGCTCCGGTATGGGCGCCGTCGTGGTCGGCGCGTGGGGCTACAGCGGTGCCTTCGTGCTCGCCGGTTCCATCTCGCTGTTCGCCGGTTTCGTGGCACTCTTCCTGCATCAGCCCGGACGGCCCAAGGGCGGCCTGATCAAGGCCAACCCGGCGCCCATCAGCCGCGACGGGGAATGATTCCGCAATACCTGTGGCCCCGGGCCGTTTCGCTGTTCTTTCAGGGGTTCTCCTCGGGCGCCGGGATCAGTGGCGTCGCTCCCGCAGCGAGTGCAGGTGGTCCGCCGACTTCTCCGCGAACAGGAGCGAGTCGACCGGGTTGTCGTGCTCGGCCTGCCAGTGGTGGTCCTTGCGGCCGTTGTGGGTCTTGTTCACGGCCGAGATGAACTTCTTGTAGTCGATGTCACCGTCACCGACGTCGACCATGTCGTAGCCGTCGCGCGCCTCCTCGTTCTTCACGCCGTCCTTGACGTGGAAGAGCGGGTAACGGTTGGGCTGCTTGAGCACGTAGCTCAGCGGGTCGAAGGGCGCGGGCTTGCCGTCGCCGGTCTGGCTGAAGCGGTGCTTGGCGGCGAACGCCCAGTAGATGTCCATCTCCAGATAGACCAGCTTGGGGTCGGTCTCCGCGAGCAGGACGTCGTAGAGGCGGACGCCGGGCTGGTCGCTGGCGAAGGAGAACTCCTCGGCGTGGTTGTGCTGGTAGAACTTCATGCCGCGCTTGCGGGCGGCGGCGCCGTAGGTGTTGAAGTCCTCGGCGGCCCGCTTCCAGGCGTCGACGGTGTCGCCGTGGCGCCAGGGGCCCGACGCGGTGCCGATGTGGTCGAGGCCGAGCGCCTGGGCGTCGTCCAGCACCTTCTCCAGGTTCTGGGCGAAGCTGTACGCGTCGGGGTTGTTGTCGTCGGCGTAGTTGACGTGGCTGCCGATCGGACGCAGACCGTGGTTCCTGGCCAGCTTGCGGAGCTGGGGAATGGTGATGGCCCCGGCGTTGCCCTGGCTGTAGCCCGCGTACTCGATCTCGTCGTAGCCGAAGCGCTCCAGCTCCGCGAAGACCTTGGCGAAGCCGAGCGAGTTGATCTTGTCACGCAGCGAGTAGAGCTGGATGCCGAGGTGGCCCGGAGTGAGGACGGGCTGGCCCTTGCCGTGGCCGTGACCGTGTCCGTGACCGCGCCCCCTGTCGCCCGCGGCGGCCGGGGTGGCGGCCGAGAGACCGAGAATGGCGGCGGCACCGGTGCCCGCGGCCACACCCAGCATGTTGCGGCGGCTGAGCTTGGCTGCGAGCTCCGGGTCGACTGACTTCTTGCGGCTCATGCGTGGAACTCCTTAGATCAGTGCAGTCCTGCGAGATTGAGGAGCAGGGATTTCACGTCGGTGGCCTCGGTGCGGCCGGTGACGGCTTCGGGGGTGGAGCAGAGGATGAGCGGACCTTCGTCGTCGCTCAACGGAAGGCGGCCGTGGCTGCCGCGGATCGGTGAGGGGTCCAGGGGGACGACGGCGAGCCGGTAGCGCATGCCGAGCTTCTTGCGGGCGATGGCCTTGGCCGCCTTGACCTTCACGTACGGGTCGAGGGGGTCCATGAACAGCTCGACGGGGTCGTAACCGGGCTTCCGGTGGATCTCGACGAGCTGCGCGAAGTCGGGCGCCTTGGCGTCGTCGAGCCAGTAGTAGTACGTGAACCAGGCGTCGGGTTCGGCGACGGCGACCAGTTCGCCGGAGCGCGGGTGGTCCAGGCCGTAGTTCTTCTTGCCCTGCTCGTCGAGGATCTCCTCGATGCCCTTGAGGTCCTTCAGTGCCTCGCGGGTCGCCGCCAGGTCCTCGGGGCGGCGCACGTAGATGTGCGAGATCTGGTGGTCGGAGACGGCGAAGGCGCGCGACGCCATCGGGTCCAGATACTCCATGCCGTCCTGGGTGTGGACCTCGAGAAGCCCGGCGCGGCGCAGGGCCCGGTTGATGTCGACGGGCCGGGAGACGTTGGTGATGCCGTACTCGGACAGCGCGACGACGGTACGGCCTTCGGCGCGCGCGTCGTCCAGCAGCGGACCCACCGCCGCGTCGAGGTCGCGTGCCGCCTGGTGGGAGCGGGGGTCGTCGGGGCCGTAGCGCTGGAGGTCGTAGTCCAGGTGCGGGAGGTAGCACAGCGCCAGGTCGGGGCGGCGGGTGTCGATGATGTGCCGGGTGGCGTCGATGATCCACTGCGAGGAGACGAGGTCGGCGCCGGGGCCCCAGAAGTGGAAGAGGGGGAACGTGCCGAGCTTGTCGTGCAGTTCGTCGTGCAGGGCCGGCGGCCGGGTGTAGCAGTCGGGTTCCTTGCGGCCGTCGGCGTAGTACACGGGGCGGGGTGTGACCGTGTAGTCGGTGTCGGCGCCCATCGCGTACCACCAGCAGATGTTGGCGACGGTGTAGCCGGGGTGGGCGCGGCGGGCGGCGTCCCAGAGCTTGTCGCCGGAGACCAGTCCGTTGTGCTGGCGCCACAGGAGCACGTCGCCCAGCTCGCGGAAGTACCAGCCGTTGCCGACGATGCCGTGTTCGGACGGCAGGGTGCCGGTGAGGAAGGTGGACTGGGCGCTACAGGTGACGGCGGGCAGCACGGTGGTCAGCGGGCCGTGTGAACCCGCGGCGGCCAGCTTCTTGAGATTGGGCATGTACGCGAGGAGCTGGGGCGTGAGTCCGACCACGTCCAGGACCAGCAGGGGCGTGGGTCCCTTCGCGGCCGGCTCGGCGGACGGCTCGGGCGTGGGGTCGGCGGTCATGGCAGCTCCTTGAGACCCAGGTCGACCAGGAGGTCGCGGGCCAGCGTGAGTTCGGCGGCGATGCCCTCGGCGAGCCGACCGCGTGAGCGGGGACGCAGCTCGGGCGGGAGCGCCTGCCAGGTGTACGTCTCGACCTCCAGGTGGCGGGTCAGCGGTTCGGGGCCGCCGACGAGCAGGGCGAGGGTGTCCTGGAGTACGGGGAGGGTCGAGGTCAGGGGCGGGGCGGGCGGTGCGTGCAGCGGGACGTGGAAGTGCGAGCGCCAGGGGGCGCCGTCGGGCAGCGCCTCACCGGCCAGGGCCTCTTCGAGGTCGTCGGTGCCGCGCAGACCGGCCGCCGTGCGGGTGCGGGTCTGGTGCAGGAAGCGCGGTTCGGCGAAGGCGGCCAACGCGTCGCGCACCTCGGGGAGATGGGGGTGTTCGGCGTGCAGAGCGGCGGAGAGCTGGGCCTTGGGGATGGTGACGCCGGCCTCGGCGAGGGCGCCCAGCGCGGTCGCCGGGTCCTCGAAGGAGGTGGCGAGGTGACAGGTGTCGACGCAGATGCCGATGCGGGCACTGGCGACGTCGGTGAGCGGTCCGATCGCGTCGGCGGTGGTCTCGACGGTGCAGCCGGGCTCGGGCTCCAGCGCGATCCGGATGGATTTACCGGTCAGCTCCTCCAGCGCGTCGAGCCGTTCGGCGAGGGTGGTGAGCGCGGCGTGCGCGGTGCGGGCCGCGGCGTCGTCGAAGTCGGTGCGCCAGGCGAGGGGCAGCGTCGAGACGGAGCCCTCGGTGACGTCGTCGGGCAGCAGCGAGGCGAGGAGGCGGGCGAGGTCGGTGGTGTGGGCCAGGCGCTCGGGGTCGGCCCAGTCCGGCTTGTACACGCGGTACTTGACCTCTTCGGCGCCGAAGCCTTCGTAAGGGAAGCCGTTGAGGGTGACGACCTCCAGCCCCCGCCGCTCCAACTCACTTTTCAGACCTCGCAGTTGGGCGGGGTCGTTGATGAGGGAGCGGGCCGCGCCCTTGGCGAGCCACAGACCTATGCCGAGGCGGTCGCGGCCGAGGCGTCTGCGTACCGGCTCGCAGTGGTCGCGCAGTTGGGCCAGTACGCCTTCGAGGTTCTCGGCGGGGTGGACATTGGTGCAGTACGAGAGATGGACGGTGGACCCGTCTGGGTGGCGGAAGCGCATGGGCTCACTCCCCGCCGCGGAGGATGGAGTTGCCCTCGTGCAGGGCCTCCGGCGCGGGTACGTCGAGCTGGAGTCTGCCGCTGAGGCCGTAGAACGCGACGGGGTTGCGCCACAGCACCTTGTCGACGTCGTCGTCGGAGAAACCGGCGGCGAGCATCGCGTCGGCGACCTTGCGGGTCTTGAGCGGGTCGCTCTTGCCCCAGTCGGCCGCGGAGTTGACGAGGACGCGGTCGGTGCCGTGTGCGCGCAGCACGGCGACCATCCGGTCCTCGTCCATCTTGGTGTCGGGGTAGATGGAGAAGCCGAGCCAACTGCCGGACTCCGCCGCGTCCTTGACCGTGGTCTCGTTGAGGTGGTCGAGCAGGACGTGCTCGGGGTCGAGGTTCGACTCGCGTACCACGTCGATGGTGCGGCGCAGTCCGGTCAGCTTGTCGCGGTGCGGGGTGTGGACCATCGCGGGCAGCGCGTACTCGGCGGCGAGCTGGAGCTGGGTGGCGAGCGCGACGTCCTCGGCGGGGGTCATGGAGTCGTAGCCGATCTCGCCGACGGCGACGACGCCGTCCTTGACGAGGTAGCGCGGCAGCTCGTCAAGGACGGGGGTGCAGCGGGGGTCGTTCGCCTCTTTGGGGTTGAGGGCGAGCGTGCAGTGGTGCGCGATGCCGTACTGCGCGGCGCGGAACGGCTCCCAGCCGAGCAGCGCGTCGAAGTAGTCGAAGAAACTGGCGGGCGAGGTGCGGGGCTGGCCGAGCCAGAAGGACGGCTCGACGAGCGCACGGACTCCGGAGGCGTACATGGCCTGGTAGTCGTCCGTGGTGCGGGAGGTCATGTGGATGTGGGGGTCGAAGATGCGCATCAGGACTCCTCGCCGGTCATGTTCAGTACGCGGTGCAGGTCGGCGGGTACCGACCGGCCCGCCGCGGTCCGCTCGGACGCGAAGTCGGACAGCATCCGGGCGAGTTCGGTGTCGCCGTCGGCGCGGTGTTCCGCGCCGGCGACGGCGGCCACGGGCACGCCGGTGAAGAGGCACTTCAGTACGGCGTGCCGCCAGGCGTGCGGGTCGAGATGGTCGGCCGCGTACGGGCCGACGGCCGCCTCGACGAGCGTGGTGTCGTTGGTGCGCAGGGCGTCCTCGACGAGCGGCACGGCCTCGGGGCCGGGGACGAGGTGCGGGAGCGTCAGCAGTACGGCGCGGCGCTCGGCGGCGGTGCCGCGCTGGTAGAGGCGGGTGAGGGTGTCGACGTCGGCGGCGGCCCGGCGGAGCAGCAGGGTGCGCACGGTGTCGGCGTTCTCCTGGCCGCAGTGGCGGCCGGCGGCGGCGAAGCGGAGTTCCCAGCGGGGGACGGCAACGTTGTCGGGCCCATTGCCCGACTCCGCCGCCTCCGCCGCTTCGGCGAGTGCCTGGTCGAGCCAGGCGACGGCCTTCGCGTCGAGCCGCCCGTCGAATCCGTCGGGTCCGTCGGGTCCGTCGGGTCCGTCAGGTCCGTGGCTGGGCAGGCGGTTCATGCCGATGCTCCCTTCGAGCGCAGGAAGTCCAGGGAGGTGCGAGCCATTTCGGGGCCGGCGTGCGAGTGGCGGGGCAACTCCACGACGGTCAGGCCCTGGTAGCCGGTGGCGTCGAGCGCGGCCAGTACGGGCGGGAAGTCGATCTCGCCGTCCCCGAACGGGAGATGCTCGTGCACGCCGCGCCGCATGTCCTCGATCTGTACGTGGCGCAGCCAGGGGCCGGCGTCCCGGACGCAGTCGGCGGGCGGGGCGGGCTCCAGACACTGGCAGTGGCCGATGTCGAGCGTCAGACCGAGGGGTTCGGGGTCGCCGAGGAGCGTTCTGAGGCGGTGGAAGCCGGCGATGTCGGCGAGGAGATGGCCGGGTTCGGGCTCGATGGCGACGGGGACACCGGCAGCCTCGGCGGCGTCGATAACCGGGGTGATCGACTCCTCCAGCCGCTTCCAGGCGGTGTCCGGGTCGGTGCCGTCGGGGGTGATGCCGCTGAAGCAGTGGACGGCGTGCGCGCCGAGGTCGGCGGCCACCTGCACGGCGGTGACGAGCAGTCCGGTGCGGGCGGCGCGTGCCTCGGGGTCGGCGTCGAGCAGGGTGGGCCCGTGCTTGCGGCGCGGGTCGAGTACGTAGCGGGCGCCGGTCTCGACGGTGACGCCCAGACCGAGATCGGTCAGCCGCGCGGCCACCTTGCTTGTGCGGGCCGCGAGTTCGGGGGCGAGCGGGTCGAGATGCATGTGGTCGAGGGTCAGCCCGACCCCGTCGTACCCGAGGTCGGCGAGCAGCGCGAGCGCGTCGTCCAGGCGCAGATCGGTGAGCCCGTTGGTGCCGTATCCGTAGCGGATGGTCATGTCACACTCACCCTCTTCGCGAGCTTCCTGGCCAGCGGCACGAGCCCCATGACGACGAGTCCGATCCCGGGGGCCCCGCCGCGTGCCGCGAGCGCGGCCTGGAACGGGATCATCGCCCGGATGCCACCGCCGACCGCGCGCTGGGTGAGCTGCGGAGACGGGTTGAGCGCGGCGTGCAGGAATGCCTGCCCGGCGGTGGCGACGAAGGCTGCGGCGAGCGCGGGGGTGACGAGCCCCGGTGGTCCGGTGTCGGTACGGCGCAGGCCGACCAGGGCGCCGAGCACCCCGGTGACGACGAGCGCGGCGAGCGGCGCCCCGACGGACCCGCCGTAGACCTCTCTGCGCGAGACGGTGGTGACGGCGACGGTGTGGACGCCGAGGAGTGCGGCGGGAACGAGTGCGGCACGGGGTACGGCGTGCCGTCCGGAGGGCGGGCCGGATCCGGTGACCGCCGCGGCGGTCGCGGCGGCTGCCAGGGCGGCGTCGAGCGATGCAGTCGCCGTCGGCCACACACCGGAACCGGCCCCCGGTACGGCGCGCTTGGAGGCCAGGGGCTCGACGGGGCCGCCGGCCCGGATCGTCGTACGGCCCCGAGGGGCCGGTCCGCTCGTCTGCCCGAGGACCGAGGCCCGGCGGGGCGGCGAGAGGCGGGCCGTCGAGGCGGCGGCCTCGGTCGCGGGACGGCTCACCGAGCCGGTGAACTTGCTCGCCAAAGAGGTCCGTCCGGGGCCGGCCGTCGAGTCACCCGCCCACGCGGACAGACGTCCCAGCACACCCGGCCGCGCGGGCGACGAGGTACGACGGGAGGTCGAGGCAGCGGCCTCCGCCACCGGGCCGGGCGTCGGGCCACTCGCCCACGCCGACAGACCGGTCAGCACACCCGGGCCCATGGACGGCGAGAGGCGGGCGGTCGAGGCGGCGGGCTCGGACGGCGGACGGGCCACCGAGCCGGTGGGTCCGTTCGCCGAGCTCTCCACCGCGGTCCGACCGGGCCCGGCCCACGCCGACAGACGTGCCAGTACACCCCGCCGCGCGGGCGACGGGGCGGCGGCCCCCACCACCGGGCCGGCCTTCGAGCCGCGAGACGCCGCGCGCGTCGCCGTCGCTCCCAGCAGTACGTCCAGTGTTCTCGCCGCGCCCATCGCCACCGGGCCCGCCGCCGTGTGTTTGAGGCGGAGGTCGTACGCCCAGACCGTGGCCGCCAGGGCCGTGCTCAGCGCCAGGGCCGGGCGGCCCGCGCGGGAGGCCAGCAGCAGGCCGGTGGCCGTCAGGCCACCCGCCGCCGCCAGTGCGGCGTTCGGGGTGATGCGGCCCGAGGGGATCGGGCGGTGCGGGCGCTCGACGGCGTCCTCGTCGCGGTCCGCCCAGTCGTTGAGCGCCATCCCCGCCTCGTACAGGCAGAGCGACGCCCCGACGGCGAGCGCGGTACCGCGGTTGGGCCGGACTCCGGCGGACGCCGCGCCGGCCAGGGCGTCGCCCGGGACCGTGAACAGCGCGGACACCCGCAGGAGTTCGGCCCAGGCGCGCAAGCTCACTTGCTCTCCTTCAGGCGCTCGGCGAAGGAGAGCAGCGCGTCGAACTGTTCGGCGAGCGCGGCGGGTCCGCCGTCCGGGTCCTTGAAGTAGAAGCCCAGCTCGGGCAGCGGCCCGCTCAGCCCGGCCTCGTGGGCGCGGGCGACCAGCCGGGCCAGGTCCAGGACGAGCGGCGCGGCGAGCGCCGAGTCGCAGCCCTGCCAGATGGTCTGGAGGATCATGCGGGAGCCGAGGAACCCGTCGAAGGCGATGTGGTCCCAGGCGGTCTTCCACTCACCGAGCGCGGGCACGTCGTCGATGTGCACCTCGCCCTCGGGCGCGATCCCGAGCGTGTCGGCGAGGACCCGCTCCTTGCCCGCGTTCTTGGCGGCGGCAGCCGCCGGGTCGGCCAGCGCCGCTCCGTCCCCGCCGCCCAGCAGGTTGGTGCCCGACCAGGCCCTGACGTCGAGGGCGCGCTGGACGAACATCGGGGCGAGCACGGAACGGAGCAGCGTCTGGCCTGTCTTGCCGTCGCGGCCGGCGTGGGGAAGTCCACTGGCCTCGACGGCGTCCGCGAGGGCCGCGCTCCGCAGCCCTGTCGACGGGGTGAAGTTCACGTAGGAGCAGCCGGCCTTGATCGCGGCGGCGGCGTAGAGGGAGCTGGCGGGCAGCCGCGGGTCGTCGGCGGCGGGCTCGGGCTCGGTGGAGGAGACGTTGACGACGACGGCGCGTACGACGCCGGTGCGCCGGATGAAGGCGGTGATGTCGTCGGCGAACGCGGCTATCAGTTCGTCGTCGTCGCGGGTGTCGCCGGGCATCGGCCCGCCGATGCGTATCTCCGCGTCGGCCGCCTCGAGTTCGGCGGCGATCGTGTTGGGCAGGCCGTGCGGGAGGACGCCCGCGGCGGTGAGTGCTTCGGCCCGCTTCGGCAGGGGGCAGCTCGCGGTGTCGTGTCCGCCGAAGACCAGCGAGGACAGTGCCGGGAGGCCCGAGTCCGCGAAGGGCGGGGTCTCGGCGACCATGCCGGTCGCGGGATGGAGCCCCGCGGTGACCGCCGCGCAGCCGGCGACGGCTGTCGTCGCGACGGAGCCGCGTGCTCCTACGAACCAGACTCCGGTACGTCCTGCAGTCGAATCGTTGGTGGTCACGGGCTGCCTCCCTGCCGGGTGGGTGTGTTGGTAGACGGCGGGCGGGGGGTACGGCGCCTCCCCGCCCGCCGCCGGCTGGCGGCCGGCCTCCTGGTGGGTTCGCCAGGAGGCCGGGTGGTCCTCCGAGGTACTAGGAGGCCAGTTCCTTCAGTTGGATGTTGCGGAACGCGACCTGATCGTCGGCACCGTGGTTCTGGATGCCGATGTGGCCGTCCTTCAGGCTGCGGACGGGGTCGGTGTTGGTGAAGTCGTTGATCTTGACTCCGTTGAGGATGATCTGGACCCGCTCACCCTGCACCTTGATCTCGTAGTTGTTCCACTGGCCCGGAGGCCGCAGAACCTGGTCCCTGGCCTTGATGTTGGCCGACTTGAAGCCGTAGATCGCGCCGGTGGTGCGGTCGACCGCGTCCGTGGCGTCGATCTGGATCTCATAGCCGTTGTTGACGGCCGACCAGGGGTCGTCGGAGGCCGGGAAGCCGATGAAGACACCGGAGTTGTCGTCCCCGTCCATCTTCCAGTCCATCTTCAGCGAGTACGAGCCGAGCTCCTTGGCCTGGTACCAGAGCATGCCCATGCCGCCCTCGGTGTGCAGCTCGCCGCCACCGATGTTGAACTTGCCCGGGCCCGCCTGCTTCCAGCCCGCCAGGGTCTTGCCGTTGAAGATGTCCCGGTAGCCGGTGTTGGGCTTGCAGTCGGCCTTGACCTGGCCGGCCGCGTACCGCAGACCGCCGAGCAGGTGCTCACGGAACGCCGGTTCGGCGTACGACGCCTTGGTGTGGCCGCCACCGGTGTAGAAGGACCGGCCACCTTCGAACGTCTGGCACCAGGCGATCGGGTGGTCGCCCTTCATCGTGCCGCCCTGGTAGGTGGTCTCGTCGAGGGTGGCGAGGACCTTCACGTTCGAGCGGGGGTTGTCACGGTAGTTGTACCACTCGTCCGTGCGCTGCCACTCGTCTTCCAGGTGTCCGGTGGACGGGTGGTCGTGGTCCTCGACCCGCACGGTGGCTTCCTGGATCTGCGGGTGCCCGGAGAAGTAGGCACCGACCAGCTTGCCGTAGTAGGCCCAGTCGTACTCGGTGTCCGACGCGGCGTGCACGCCCATGTAGGCGCCGCCGGTGGAGATGTAGTACTCGAAGGCCTTCTGCTGTTCGGGGTTCAGGACGTCACCGGTGGTGGAGAGGAAGACCACCGCGTCGTACCGGGCGAGGTTGTTGGTGGTGAACTGCGCCGCGGTCTCGGTGGCGTCGATCGTGATGTTGCTGGTCTTGCCCAGTTCCTTGAGGGCCGCGATCCCCTCCGGGATGGCGTCGTGCCGGAACCCGGCGGTCTTGGAGAAGACGAGGACCCGCTTCTCGGTCTTGCCGGCGGCCTGGTCGCTGATCTCGAAGTCGTCGAGGTCGTAGAGCGCGCCCTGACCGCCCTTGAAGACGAGGAACAGCTCCGTGGTGGCCTTGGGCACCGAGCGCAGCGGTACGTCGATGTCCTGGAAGGTGTCCCAGCTGCCGGTCACCGGGATCGGCGCGGAGCCGAGGAGCTTGCCGGTGGCGGAGCCCGTACGCACTTCGAGGAATCCACCCGAGCCGCCGGAGGAGACCCGGGCGGTGAGGGTCTTGGACCCGGTCAGGTTGTACGGCGTGAAGGAGATCCAGTCGTCGTTGTCGATGTCTCCGACGGTCTTGCCGCCGTTGGCCGACGCCTTGTCGTAGGTCTTGATGCCCGAGGCGTGGGAGAAGTGCTCGGCCTGCCGGTGGCGGGGCTGGAGCTGGACCTGGTCGTGCGTGGTGAGCGCGGCCTGGCCGCCGCCCCCGCCGTCGGTGTACTCGGCGTCGATCACACCGAAGATGTCGGCGTTGGGGTCGTGCTCGCCGTCCGCCGGGGCGGTGATGGTGCCTTCACAGCCCTTGGCCGAGGTGATCGGGTGGCCGTGGCTGTCGTGGCCGAGGATGTAGTTGACGGTGACCTTGGAGCAGTCGATCGGACCGTCCTCAGGGTCGGTGACGGTGACCTTGAAGGGCAGCTTGTCGCCGAACTTGAAGAGGGCGCCGTCGGCGGGCACGGTGAGCTTCACCTTGGGCGCGGTGTTGCCGACCACGATCTTGACGGACGAGTTGCCGGTGTTCCCGTCGGGGTCCGTGGCGGTCAGCGTCGCGGTGTAGGTGCCGTTCTTCTTGTACGCGTAGCTGGGGTTGGGCTCGGTGGACTTGCCACCGTCGCCGAAGTCCCAGGCGTAGGTGATCTCGTCACCGTCCGGGTCGACGGTGCCCGCGGAGGAGAAGTTCGCCCGCAGCGGCGCCGTTCCCGACGTCTTGCTGGAGGTGGCCTTGGCCACCGGGGCCCGGCCGTTGGCTATGTTCTCGATCCGGTAGACGGCCGAGTTCTCGTCGCCGCCGAACCAGGCGCGGCCGTAGTCGAGGACGTAGAGCGCGCCGTCGGGGCCGAACTCCATGTCCATGACCTGGGTACCGGTCCACGGGAAGTCGTGGATGCTGTTGACGGTGCCGTCGGCGTCCTTCTCGATGCGCTTGATCCACTCGCGGCCGAACTCGCCGGCGAAGAAGTCCCCGTCGTACTCCTCGGGGAACTTCGCCGCGGACTCCAGGTCCGGGTCGAAGTTGTAGACCGGGCCGCCCATCGGGGACTCGGAGCCGTCGCCGAACTCCGGGACGCTGTTCCCGTTGTAGGGGATCCAGGCGGCCTGGGACGGCGGCAGGTCGGTGAGACCGGTGTTGTGCGGCGACTCGTTCTTCGGCGCCGCGCAGTCGAACGCCGGGCCGGAGGTGCCGGTCGCGAAGTCGTAGTCGCGGTAGGCGTCGTTGTCGCCGGTGCAGTACGGCCAGCCGAAGTTGCCGGCCTCCGTCATGCGGGCGAACTCGACCTGGCCGGCCGGGCCGCGGGTCTCGGACGCCGCGCCCGCGTCGGGGCCGTACTCACCGACGTAGACGATGCCGGTCTTCTGGTCGACGTTGATGCGGAAGGGGTTGCGGAAACCCATCCCGTAGATCTCGGGGCGCGTCTTGGCGGTGCCGGGGGCGAAGAGGTTGCCCTCGGGGACGGTGTACGAACCGTCGTCGGCGACCTTGATCCGCAGGACCTTGCCACGCAGGTCGTTGGTGTTGCCGGAGGTACGCCGGGCGTCGAAGGCCGGGTTGCGGTTGGAGCGTTCGTCGATCGGCGTGTAGCCGTCGGAGGCGAAGGGGTTGGTGTCGTCACCCGTCGACAGGTAGAGGTTGCCGTCCGCGTCGAAGGCGATGTCGCCACCGACGTGGCAGCACAGGCCGCGGTTGGTCTCGATGTCGAGAACCTTCTTCTCGCTGGCCTTGTCGAGGGTGCCGTCCTCCTTCAGCGTGAATCGGGAGAGCCGGTTGTACCCGTCGAAGGCGGCGAAGTCGGCAGCCGTGCCCGTCTCGGGTGCGTCACCGGCGGGGGTGTCGAGCACCGGGGAGTAGTAGAGGTAGATCGCGCGGTTCTCGGCGAAGTCGGGGTCGATACCGACGCCTTGGAGGCCTTCCTCGTCGTGCGTGTACACGTCGAGTTTGCCCGCGACCTTGGTGTCGCCGGCGGCGTCGGTGATGCGGAGCGTGCCGTCGCGCGAGGTGTGCAGGACCTGGCGGTCCGGCAGGACGGCGAGCGACATCGGCTCGCCGACCTCGTCGGCACCCTTGGCGAGGGCGACCTGCTGGAAGGAGTCGTCCGTCGGGTGGGGATCGTCCGGGTGCGCGGCGGCGGGGACGGCGGAGATGGTGCCGGCGATCAGTGCGCCGGCCACGAGCGCGAGGAGGGATCTGGATCTATGACGTCTTCTGGGCACGAAAGTCCTCCGGGGGTGGGGCTGTTCGTACGTGCGGGTGCCGAGGGACGCCGAAGCGCCGCTCTCGACGTGCTGGGACATGTCCTGTGCGAGCAACGTGCCCCCTACATCTCGCTGGACGTTAGCCCGGTTGGTCCGTGCCGGAAAGACCTTGCGCAGCAATTGGGTTCAACTTTTTCCTGGTTGAGGACAAAGGAAGAAATGGCAGACCGGACGGCCCGGCGGTGGCTGCTGGCCACCGCCGGGCACATCCCGGTCACCTCACCGTGCCGACTACGCAGGCCCCTCCTTGAGCTGGATGTTCCGGAAGGAGACCTGGTCGTCCGCGCCGTGGTTCTGAAGGCCGATGTGGCCGTCCTTCAGGCTGCGGACAGGGTCGGTGTTGGTGAAGTCGTTGATCTCGACTCCGTTGAGGAACACCTGGAGGCGCTCCCCGTCGACCCTGAACTCGTAGCTGTTCCACTCACCCGGCGGCTTCAGCGCCTTGTCCCGCGCCTCGATGTCGGCGGCCTGGAATCCGTACACCGATCCCGTGGTGCGGTCGTCGGCGTCGGTGGCGTCGATCTGGACCTCGTAGCCGTTGTTCACGGCCGAGTTGACGTCGTCGGAGGCCGGGAAGCCCACGAAGACACCGGAGTTGTCGTCGCCTTCCATCTTCCAGTCGAGCTTGAGTGAGTACGAGGAGAGTTCCTTGGCCTCGTACCAGAGCAGGCCCATGCCGCCCTGGGAACGCAGTTCACCGTCGACGATGTCGAATTGACCCGGTCCGGCCTGCTTCCAGCCGTCCAGCGTCTCGCCGTCGAAGATGTCCGTGTACCCGGGGTCCGGGTCGGTGCCGCCCGCCGGTGTGCAGTCGGCCTCGACCTGTCCGGTGGCGTACTTCAGTCCGCCGAGCAGATGGTCGCGGAAGGCCGGTTCGGCGTACGACTCCTTGGTGTGGCCGCCACCGGTGTAGAACGACCGGCCGCCGTCGTAGGTCTGGCACCAGGCGATCGGGTGGTCGCCCGACATGTTGCCGCCCTCGTAGCTCGACTCGTCCAGCGAGGCGAGTACGCGTGCCTTCTCACGGGGGTTGGTGCGGTAGTTGTACCACTCGTCCGTACGGTCCCAGGTGTCCTCCAGATGGGCCGTGGCCGGGTGCTCGTGGTCCTCGACCTTCACGGTGGCGGGCTGGATCGCCGGGTGGGAGTCGAAGTACGCCCCCACCAGACCACCGTAGAACTCCCACTCGTACTCGGTGTCGGCCGCGGCGTGGACACCCAGATAACCGCCTCCCCCGGAGACGTACTCCTCGAACGCCGTCTGCTGCTCGGCGTTCAGCACGTCACCGGTGGTGGAGAGGAACGCCACCGCGTCGTAGTTCGCGAGGTTGTCGGCCGTGAACGCGCCCGCGTCCTCCGTGGACTCGACCGTGATCTCGGTGGACTCCCCCAGCTCCTTCAGGGCCTGGGTGCCGGCCTCGATGGAGTCGTGACGGAAGCCCGCCGTCTTGGAGAAGACCAGGACACGCTCGCCGGCCGCGGCGGGCGCTTCCCCGGTGATCTCGAAGTCGTCCACGTCGAAGAGGTCGCCCTCGCCGCCCTTGAACGTCAGGACGAGATCGGTCGTCTCCGCCGGGGCGCCGGTCAGGGCCACCTCGACGTCCTCGAACGTGGTCCAGCCGCCGGTGACGGGCACCTCGGCCGAGCCGAGGACCTCGCCGTCGGCCGCGCCCGCCCGCACCTCGAGGGTGCCGCCGGCGCCGCCGGAGGAGACCCGCGCGGTGAGCTTGGCGGCCCCGGCCAGGTGGTACGGCTCGAAGGAGATCCAGTCGCCGTTCGAGATACCGCCGACGGTCTTGCCGCCGTTGGCTCCCTCACGATCCGTCACGGTGGTGCCGGACGAGTCGTTGGCGTGCTCCGCCTGGCGGTGCCTCGGCTGGATCTCGGACTGGCCGTGACCGGTGAGCGAGGCCTGGCCGCCGCCCCCGCCGTCGGTGTACTCGGCGTCGATCACACCGAAGATATTGGCGTTGGGATCGTGTTCGGCGTCGGCGGGCGCCGTGATGGTGCCCTCGCAGCCGGTCTTCGAGGTGATCGGGTGACCGTGGCTGTCGTGGCCGAGGATGTAACGGACGGTGACCTTGGAGCAGTCGATGTCCTCCCCGTCCTCCGGGTCGGTCACGGTGACCTTGAACGGCAGTTCGTCACCGAAGCTGAACAGCGTGCCCGGCGCGGGCAGTTCCAGCTTCACCTCGGGTGCGGTGTTGCCGACGACGACCTGCACGGACGCGGTGCCGGTGAGCCCTCCGGGGTCCTTCGCGGTGACGGTCGCCGAGTAGGTGCCGTTCTCCTCGAAGGTGTGGGTCGGGTTCGGCTCGGTGGAGGTTCCTCCGTCGCCGAAGTCCCATTCGTATGTCAGCTCGTCACCGTCGGCGTCCTCGGTGCCCTCCGACGAGAAGGCCACCTCCATCGGTCCGGTGCCGGACGTCTTGTCCGCCTTGGCGACGGCGACCGGCGAGTATCCCTCGGTGGCGTTCTCGATGCGGTACAGCGCCGAGTGCTCGTCGCCGCCGAAGAAGCCGGTGCCGTAGTCCAGGACGTAGAGCGCGCCGTCGGGGCCGAACTCCTGGTCCATGACCTGGGTGCCGGACCAGGGGAAGTCGTTGATCGAGTCGACCGTGCCGTCGGCACCCTGGTCGATGCGCTTGATCCACTTGCGGCCGAACTCGCCGGCGAAGAAGTTCCCGTCGTACTCCTCGGGGAACTTGACCGGGGAGTCGAGGTCCGCGTCGTAGTTGTAGACGGGACCGCCCATCGGGGACTCGGAGCCGTCGCCGAACTCCGGGACGCTGTTGCCGTCGTACGGGATCCAGGCTGCCTGGGACGGCGGCAGGTCGGTGAGGCCGGTGTTGTGCGGCGAGTCGTTCTTGGGCGCCGCACAGTCGAAGGCCGCACCGGATTCGCCGGTGCCGAAGTCGTAGTCCTTGAAGGGCTCGTTGTCGCCGGTGCAGTACGGCCAGCCGAAGTTGCCCGCCTCGGTGACACGTGCGAACTCGACCTGTCCGGCCGGACCGCGGTCCGGGTCGGCCGCGCCCGCGTCGGGACCGTAGTCACCGACGTAGACGATGCCCGTCTCCTTGTCGACGGAGATCCGGAACGGGTTGCGGAAGCCCATGGCGTAGATCTCGGGCTTCGTCTTCTCCGTGCCGGGGGCGAACAGGTTGCCGTCGGGCACGGTGTACGAGCCGTCGTCGGCGACCTTGATACGCAGCACCTTGCCGCGCAGGTCGTTGGTGTTGCCCGAGGAACGCCGGGCGTCGAACGCGGGGTTGCGGTCCGGCCGGTCGTCGATCGGCGTGTAGCCGTCGGAGGCGAAGGGGTTGGTGTCGTCACCGGTCGACAGGTAGAGGTTGCCGTCCGCGTCGAAGGCGATGTCACCGCCGACGTGGCAGCAGGTGCCGCGTGAGGCGGGCACGTCGAGGACCTTCTTCTCGCTCGCCTCGTCGAGGGTGCCGTCCTCGTTCAGCGTGAAGCGCGAGAGCCGGTTGACCCCGTCGAAGGGGGCGAAGTCGGCGGCGGAACCCGTTTCGGGCGCGTCGCCGGCGGGGGTGTCGAGTTTGGGCGCGTAGTAGAGGTAGATGGCCCGGTTCTGGGCGAAGCCGGGGTCCACGCCGACTCCTTGGAGTCCTTCCTCGTCGTGGCTGTAGACATCGAGGGTGCCGGACACCTTGGTGGTGCCGCCCTCGTCGGTGATACGCAGTGTGCCGTCGCGCGAGGTGTGCAGGACCTGGCGGTCGGGAAGTACCGCCAGGGTCATGGGCTCACCGGCTTCTTCGGCGCCCTTTGCCAGGGTCACCTGCTGAAACGTGGGGGCGGCGGCCTGTCTTCCGGGGTCGGCGGCGTTGGCCGGCACGGCGCTGAGGGTCGACCCCGCGAGCAGGGCGCCGGTCAGCAGTGCGAGAAAGGAGCGGCCTCTGGGACGTCGTTGACTGTGCACGAGAGTCCTCCGGTAGTGCCTGTCGTACGTGCGGGTCCGAGGGGACAAGGAGCATGGGGGCTCACCTCGGGTGGGGGGATGGGGGGAGTGCTCGTCCAAGCACCCGTGATCCCGCATCTGTTGCTCTCGGTCTGCTGTCTCGCCGGAGCGCGCCGTCGCACCGGAGATCAACATGTCCTGTACATCTCAGTGACCGTAACGCTGTTCGTCCGAGACGGAAAGCCCTTGCGCAGCGGTGAAGTTCAACTTTTTCCCGTCTCAGGACAAAGGGCCTTCCGGGCATGCCGAACGGCCCGGCGGTGAACTTGTCCCCGCCGGGCTCGTGTTGGGCTACGACTTGAGGGTCGTCGGCTACTCGCCGCCGCCGAAGGCCGCGTCGAAGGACGCGGTGGGCGGGTCGAAGTCGAACCGCTTCAGATCGGCGAGCGCCTCGGGGGCGCCGGAGAGCCGGTCCATACCGGCGTCCTCCCACTCCACCGAGATCGGGCCCTCGTAGTTGATCGACCGCAGCATGCGGAAGACGTCCTCCCACGGCACGTCGCCGTGCCCGGCCGAGACGAAGTCCCAGCCGCGCCGCGGGTCGCCCCAGGGCAGATGCGAACCGAGCCTGCCGTTACGGCCGTCGAGACGCTTGCGCGCCTCCTTGCAGTCGACGTGGTAGATCCGGTCCCGGAAGTCGTAGAGGAATCCGGTCGGGTCCAGGTCCTGCCAGACGAAATGGCTCGGGTCGAAGTTCAGCCCGAACGCGGGCCGGTGGTCGACCGCTTCGAGCGCCTGCTTCGTCGTCCAGTAGTCGTACGCGATCTCGCCCGGGTGGACCTCGTGGGCGAAGCGCACTCCCTCGGTGTCGAAGACGTCGAGGATCGGGTTCCACCGCTCGGCGAAGTCGTCGTAACCCCGCTCGATCATGCCGGGCGGCACCGGCGGGAACATCGCCAGCAGATGCCAGATGGACGAACCGGTGAAGCCGATCACCGTGTTGACCCCGAACGCGGCGGCGGCCCTGGCGGTGTCCTTGATCTCCGCGGCGGCCCGCTGTCGTACGCCCTCGGCCTCCCCGTCGCCCCAGATGCGGGACGGCAGGATGCCCTGGTGGCGCTCGTCGATGATGCTGTCGCAGACCGCCTGGCCGACCAGGTGGTTGGAGATCGCCCAGCACTTGAGGCCGTACTTGTCGAGCAGCTGGTGGCGGCTCTCCAGATAACCCGGATCGGTGAGCGCCTTGTCGACCTCGAAGTGGTCGCCCCAGCAGGCCAGTTCCAGACCGTCGTAACCGAAGTCACGGGCGAGCCGGCAGACCTCTTCCAGTGGCAGATCGGCCCACTGGCCGGTGAACAGCGTGAACGGGCGTGGCATACGGACCTTCCCTCAGGACTCGATTCCGGCCGGGGCCGGGACGGGTGTGTAGATGGCGTTCTTCTCCGCGCTCTCCTCCACTGCGGCGAGGACCCGCTGCACCTGGAGACCGTCGGCGAAGGAGGGCGCGGGATCGGTTCCGGCGGCGATCGCCTCGACCAGATCCTTGGCCTGGTGTACGAAGGTGTGCTCGTAGCCGAGCCCGTGGCCCGGCGGCCACCAGGCGTCCAGATACGGGTGCTCGGACTCGGTGACCAGGATCCGCCGGAATCCCGCGGTGACCGCGGGCTCCGACTGGTCGTGGAACGAGAGCTCGTTGAGCCGCTCCAGATCGAAGGCGAGCGAACCGTGCTCGCCGTTGATCTCCAGCCGCAGCGCGTTCTTGCGTCCCGCCGCCATCCGGGTGGCCTCGAAGGACGCCAGCGCCCCCGAGGCGAGCCGCCCCGTGAACAGGGCGGCGTCGTCCACCGTGACCGGGCCCGTCTCCGCGCCGCCGGACGCCGAGAGACCGGCCGACGCCCCCGACAGCAGCGGCCTCTCCCGTACGAACGTCTCGGTCATCGCGGAGACCCCGACCAGCGGCTCCCCCGCCAGGAACTGCGCGAGGTCCACGATGTGCGCGCCCAGGTCGCCGAGCGCCCCCGATCCCGCGTGCTCACGCTTGAGCCGCCAGGTGAGAGGGAACTCGGCGTCGACCAGCCAGTCCTGGAGGTAGGTGACCCGCACGTGCCGCAGCGCGCCGAGCCGTCCCTCCTCGATCAGCTTGCGGGCGTAACTGATGGCGGGCACCCGCCGGTAGTTGAAGCCCACCATGGCCAACTGGCCCCGGGACCGGGCCGCCTCGGCGGCCCGGACCATGGCCTCGGCCTCGGCGACCGAGTTGGCCAGCGGCTTCTCGCACAGAACGTGCTTGCCCGCCTCCAGCGCGGCGATGGCTATCTCCGCGTGGCTGTCCCCAGGCGTACAGATGTCGACCAGCTGCACGTCGTCACGCGCGATGAGTTCCCGCCAGTCGGTCTCCGCGGCGGCCCAGCCGAGTTTGCCGGCTGCCGTGCGGACGGCCGTCTCGTCCCGCCCGCAGATGGCGGCGAGGTGCGGCCGCATCGGCAGATCGAAGACATGTCCCGCCGTGCGCCAGCCCTGGGAGTGGGCGGCACCCATGAACGAGTATCCGATCATGCCGATACCGAGTGGCGGCGGTGCGCCGGCTTCCTTCTCCGACGCTTCCCTGCTGGTCATAAGGGATTACTCCTCGTCTCTCGCGCGTGTGGGGGCAGACTGGCGGAGCCGGTCAGCTGAATCCCTGAGGCAGGTACTCGTCGACGTTGTCCTTGTCGACGACCGCCGAGAACAGCGTGACCTGGGCCGGGATCTCCAGTCCGGCCATGCCGCTGACACCCTTGCCCTGGCCGAGCGCGCGGGCGAGGTCGATCGCCGTCGAGGCCATGATCGGCGGGTAGAGCACGGTCGCCTTCAGAACGCTGTTGTCGGCCTTGATGGCGTCCATCGCCGACTTGGCGCCGGCGCCGCCGACCATCAGGAACCCGTCACGGCCGGCCTGGTCGATGGCGCGCAGCGCGCCGACACCCTGGTCGTCGTCGTGGTTCCACAGGGCGTCGAACTTGGACTGCGCCTGGAGCAGCTGGGCCATCTTGGCCTGGCCGGACTCGACGGTGAAGTCGGCCGCCTGGCGGGCGACCTTCTTGATGTTGGGGTAGTTCTTGAGCGCGTCGTCGAAGCCCTGGGTGCGCTGCTTGGTCAGCTCCAGGCTGTCGGGGCCCGACAGTTCGATGACGGTGGCGTTGGGCTTGTCCTTCAGCTTCTCGCCGATGTACTTGCCCGCGTTGACACCCATGCCGTAGTTGTCGCCGCCGACGTAGCAGCGGAACGCCTGCGGGTCGGCGAAGATCCGGTCCAGGTTGATGACGGGGATGCCCGCGCGCATCGCCTTGAGACCGGCCTGGGTGAGGGCCTTGCCGTCGGCCGGCAGGATCACCAGGACGTCGACCTTCTTGTTGATCAGCGAGTCGATCTGGCCGATCTGCGCGGCGGTGTCGTTCGAGCCCTCGGTGATGTCGAGGGTGACGTCCGAGTACTTCTTGGCCTGCGCCCTGGCGTTCGCGTTGATCGCGGCCAGCCAGCCGTGGTCGGCCTGCGGGCCGGCGAAGCCGATGGTGACGGCCTTGCCGGGCTTGTCGTCGACCGCCGGCTCGTTGGCGGCGGCGGGCTCCTTCTTCTCGTTGCTGGTGCAGGCGGTGAGGAGGGCACCGGCCGAAATGGCGGCGGTACCGAACAGAAGACCTCTGCGGCTCGTTTCTGGCATGACGGTTCGTCCCCTTCAGGAGAGCGGATGGAGCGGTGCGTCGGAAGCGGTGCTTCGGGAAGCGGTACGAGATCGGGCCTCGGGGATACGAGGTCAGCCCTCACCGTTGCGCGCCGTGCGGCGCTGGACCAGTACGGCGGCGACGATGATCGCGCCCTTGGCAATCTGCTGGACGTCGCTCTGCAGGTTGTTGAGAGCGAAGATGTTGGTGATGGTGGTGAAGATCAGGACACCGAGTACGGAGCCGACGATCGTGCCGCGACCGCCGCTGAGCAGCGTGCCGCCGATGATCGCCGCCGCGATGGCGTCGAGTTCGTAGAGGTTTCCGTTCGTGTTCTGTCCCGAGCCGGACAGCACGATCAGCATGAAGGCCGCGATACCGCAGCACAGTCCGGAGAGCAGATAGAGGTAGAGCCGCTGCCTGCGCACGTCGATGCCGGCGAGGCGGGTCGCCTCCGCGTTGCCGCCGACCGCGACGGTGCGCCGGCCGAAGGTGGTGCGGTTGAGCAGCAGCCAGCCGATGACCGTCACCGCGGCGAAGATGATGACGAGCGGCGGGACGCCCAGGATGTAGGAGTCGCGGGAGCCGAGGTCGAGGACCGACTTCAACGTGACGACCTGGGTGTTGCCGTCGGTGATCTGGAGGGCCAGACCACGGGCGGACGCCATGATCGCGAGGGTCGCGATGAACGGCGCCATGCCGCCGTACGCGATCAGTACTCCGTTGACCAGACCGCAGGCCAGACCCACGATGATCGCGGTGAACAGGATGCCGGCGAAGCCGTACTCCTGTGTCGCCAGGGTGGTCGCCCACACGGAGGCCAGGGCCACGATCGCGCCGACCGACAGGTCGATGCCGCCGCTGGTGATGACGAAGGTCATGCCGACGGTGACGACACCGATGATCGACGCCTGGGTGAGCACCAGTTGGAGATTGCTGGTGTCCAGGAACTGATCGGGCTTGGTGATTCCGCCGACGACTATCAGTGCGGCGAGCACGCCGAGCAACGAGAGCGTACGGAAATCGAGACGCAGCCCGAGCGGCGGCCGGCTCCCGGAACCTCCCGGGGTCTTTCCGGCGGGCTTGGTCAGCGGCACGGCTACGGCGTCGGCGGGTGCGGCGTCGGGCCCGCCCTGCTGCGCCTCAGAGGCAGGCTGTTTCATGGCGTCGGGCTCCCTTCCATCACAAGGTCGAGTACACGGTGCTCGTCAAGCTCCTGGGCCGGTGACCTGTGGACGACACGGCCCTCCCGGAGCACCAGCACCCGGTCGGCGAGGCCAAGGACCTCGGGGACCTCGCTGGAGACGAGAAGTACGGCGAGGCCGTCGTCGGCCAGCCGGCGGATCACGGAGTAGAGCTCGGCGCGGGCGCCGACGTCCACACCGCGGGTGGGTTCGTCGAGAAGCAGCACCCGGCAGCCGCGCAGCAGCCAGCGGGCCAGGACGACCTTCTGCTGGTTGCCGCCCGACAGGGTGCGGATGATCGCGTCGGGGTTGTCGGGGCGCAGGGAGAGTTCCTGGGTCGCGGCCCTGGCCGCCTTGCGCTCGGCGGAGCTGTCGAGCCAGCCGCCGCGGGAGAAGCGGGACATCGAGGACACCGACACGTTGCGGGTGACCGATTCGATGAGCAGCAGGGCCTGGGCCTTGCGCTCCTCGGGGGCGAGGCCGAGTCCGGCGCGTACGGCGGCGCGGACGCTGCCGGGCTTCAGCTCCTTGCCGTCGACCAGCACCCGGCCGCCCGTGGGCTTGCGGGCGCCGAAGATGGTCTCCAGGATCTCGGAGCGTCCGGAGCCGACGAGACCCGCGAGGCCGACGATCTCGCCGGGCCGCAGTTCGAGGTCGACCGGTTCGAACTCGCCTTCCCTGGTGAGTCCTTCGGTCCGCAGCACGGGCTCGCCGCGCGGTGCGTCGGCGACCGACGGGCGGTCGGGGAAGACGTACGCGACCTCCCGGCCGGTCATCAGCGAGACGACCTCGCTGGTGGGGGTCTCCTTCGCCGGCAGACCCACGGCGACGGTGCGGCCGTCCTTGATGACGGTCACGCGGTCGCCGATCCGGCGGATCTCCTCCAGGCGGTGGGAGATGTAGATGACGGCGACCCCGTCGGCGGTGAGGGTGTCGACGATTCGGAAGAGGTTGTCGACCTCGTCCGGGTCGAGCGCCGCCGACGGCTCGTCCATCACGATGAGGCGTACGTCGTGGGAGAGCGCGCGGGCCATGGAGACGATCTGCTGGTGCGCGGCGGAGAGTTCACCGACGGGCCGGCCCGCGGGGATCTCGGGGTGGCCGAGGCGTCCGAGCAGCGCGGTGGCCGCGGTCCTGGCCTCGCCGCCCTTGACGATGAAGCCGGCGGCGGTCGGCTCGTGGCCGAGGAAGATGTTCTCGGCGACCGACAGGCCCTCGACCAGGTCGAGTTCCTGGTAGATGGTCGCGATGCCGAGCTTCATCGCCGCGATGGGTGACTTGAGCTGGACCTCTTCGCCGCGCCAGGTGATGACACCGTCGTCGGGCTGGTGCGCGCCGGCGAGCACCTTGATGAGTGTGGATTTGCCGGCCCCGTTCTGGCCGAGCAGACAGTGGACTTCGCCTGCCTGCACCTCCAGGTCCACGCCGTCCAGGGCGCGGACGCCCGGGAACAGCTTGGTGATGCCGGACATGGTGAGCAGGCTGCCTTCGGGTGGTGCTGGTGCCATGGCGTATCCCCTCGGCGGATGCGGCCGGTGAGCGGGCGTGCGGGCGTGCGGAACAGGGCGGTGCGATGCGGATGGTGCGGTGCGGGTGGTGCGGTGAACGGTGGTGCTTTGTTGGAGCTTTTGTTGCTTTTTTTGCTGTTATTTCGGTAGTGCGGGTGAAGCGTGTGCCGTACGGCCTGACGTCGGGTTGCCGGTGTCAGGCCGGGGAGAAGAGGTGGTCGCTGATGAGCCGGGCCGCGCCGGTGACTCCGGCGGTCGGCCCCAACTCCCCGAGAACGATGGGGAGATTGCCGGTGGCCAGTGGAAGTGACTGGCGGTAGACCTGGGTACGGACGCTGGCCAGCAGGGTGTGGCCGAGTCCGGTCACCCCGCCGCCGATCACGACGAGGCCGGGATTGAAGAAGCTGACGAGCCCGGCGATGACCTGGCCGACCCGGTTGCCGCCTTCGCGGATGAGGTAGAGGGCGGTGGGGTCACCGGCCGCGGCGGCCACGGCGACGTCGGCGGCGGTGAGCCGGCCGGCGGCCTCCAGGCGCGAGGCGAGTTCGGCGGAACGGCCCGTACGGGCGGCGTCCTCGGCGTCCCTGGCCAGTGCGGCGCCGCTGAAGTGGGCTTCCAGGCAACCCCTGTTGCCGCAGACGCAGGCGCGTCCGTCGGGCTCGACCCGGATGTGGCCGATGTCGCCCGCGCTGCCGGTCGTCCCGCGGTAGACCTCGCCGCCGACGACGATGCCGCAGCCGATACCGGTACCGATCTTGACGCAGAGGAAGTCGCCCACGGAGCGCGCGACGCCCGCGTGCTGCTCACCCATCGCCATCAGGTTCACGTCGTTGTCGACCATGACGGGGCAGCCGAGGTCCTGGCTGAGCGCCTCGCGTACGGGGAAGCCGTCCCAGCCGGGCATGATCGGCGGCGCGACCGGCACACCTTCGGGGAAGCGGACCGGTCCCGGAACGCCGATGCCGGCGCCGTCGTAACCGTCGGCGAGACCGGAGGCCTTGAGCTTGGCGGCCATCGCGAGCACCTGCTCGAAGACGGCGACCGGGCCCTCGCGGACGTCCATCGGGTGGTTGACGTGGCCGAGGACTTCGAGTTCGGCGTTGGTGACCGCGACGTCTATGGACGTGGCGCCGATGTCCACCCCGAGGAAGCGCAGTGCGGGCGCGAGGCGGATGTTGTGGGAGCGACGGCCACCGCGCGACGCGGCGAGTCCGTCGGCGACGACGAGCCCGGTCTCCAGCAGCCGGTCGACTTCCACGGCGAGCTTGGAGCGGGAGAGGTCGACCTGATCACCGAGCTGGGCGCGGGAGTTGGGACCACCGTCACGCAAGAGCCGGAGCAGTCGCGCCTGATGAGCGTTCGCGGGTCGTGCGGTCATACGTCTCACGCGCCCCTCCCCGCCTCTCGGCTCTGTGATGCGTCGCTACGTCGGTTGTCGTTTCGACGGGCTTTCGAGGGGAACGTAGCAGCGCTTTCCCCGAGTGGGAAGAAGTTGCGCAGGAATCGCTCCTAACTTTCTCCACAGTCAGGACAAAGACGTTTCACCGTCCGTGAGCACGGGGCATCCACGAGGGCGCGGGGGCGGTTCACGGGGTGGGCGATCACCTGGTCCGGCGCATGGCAAAGGCGCCCCCGCGTCCTGCCGGAGGCGCCTCGTCACTGATCGTACGGGCTCACCCTCGCCCGTACGAAAGTACGTCAGACCGCGGCCTCCCCGCGGTGGTGGTACGTGGTGCGCGTCTGCTCCGTGTGGGAGCGCATGACCTGCGTCGCGGCCTGTTCGTCCCGCGCGGAGATCGCCGCGATCAGGGCCCGGTGCTCGATCCAGGACTGCTTGCCGCGCTGCCGCGCCACCGGCGCGTAGTACCAGCGCACCCGCCGGTCCACCTGCGCCGCCAGCTCCGCGAGGACCACGTTGCCCGCCAGTTCCATCACCTTCGCGTGGAAAGCGGCGTTCGTCGCGACCGTGAGCTCCACGTCGTCGTCGGCGACCGACTGCTCACCCTTGGCGCAGAGCGCCTCCAGCGCCGCGATGCCCGCCGAACCCGAGTTCGCGGCGGCGAGCCTCGCGGCCTCGGCCTCCAGGAGCGTACGGACCGAGAGCAGCTGGTCAGCCTCCGCCTCGGTCGGCTCGTGGACGAACGCGCCCTGGGCGGGCCTGAGATCGACCCAGCCCTCGGTGTTCAGGCGCTGGAGCGCCTCACGTACGGGCTGGCGGGAGACCCCGAGATGGCCGGCGAGTTCGCTCTCGACCAGATGCTGTCCGGGCCTGAGCGAGCGCACGGTGATCAGTTCGAGCAGCGCCTCGTAGACGCGCTCGCGCAGCGGGCCGGGGCGTTCGAGCTTGGGCACGGAGCCCTGTGGCAGTCCTGCGGACAACATGCGGTCCCCCATCCTGGCCGGCTACGGCAACGGGCGCGGCAACGGCACGACGATTGGCTATCGTCTACAGTCTACCGAGAACCGTAGCGGTCAGGGGCAGCGGATGACCTGCCCGGCGTAAGAGAGATTTCCGCCAAAGCCGAAAAGCAGCGCGGGAGCGCCGGATTCCACCTCGCCGCGCTCCACGAGCTTGGACAGCGCCATCGGGATGGACGCGGCGGAGGTGTTGCCGGAGTCCACCACATCGCGCGCGATGACCGCGTTGACCGCGCCGATCTTCTGGGCGACGGGCTCGATGATCCGCAGGTTCGCCTGGTGCAGTACGACGGCGGCCAGGTCCTCGGGGGCGATTCCGGCCCGTTCACAGACCTTGCGGGCGATCGGCGGCAGTTGCGTGGTGGCCCAGCGGTAGACGGACTGGCCCTCCTGCGCGAAGCGCGGCGGGGTGCCCTCGATCCGTACGGCGTTGCCCATCTCGGGCACCGAGCCCCAGAGCACCGGGCCGATGCCGGGCTCCTCGCCCGGCCGGACGGCCTCGACGACCGCGGCGCCCGCGCCGTCACCGAGGAGGACGCAGGTGGAGCGGTCGGTCCAGTCGGCGATGTCGGCCATCTTGTCGGCGCCGATGACCAGCGCGCGGGTGGCGGCGCCCGCCCGTACGGCGTGGTCGGCGGTGGCGAGCGCGTGGGTGAAGCCGGCGCAGACCACATTGAGGTCCATCACGGCCGGTGAGCCCATGGAGAGCCGGGCGGCGACGCGCGCCGCCATGTTCGGCGACCGGTCGATCGCCGTGGACGTGGCCACCAGTACGAGGTCGATGTCGGCGGGGGTCAGACCGGCGGCGGCGAGCGCCTTCGCCGCGGCGTGCGCCGCCATCTCGTCCACGGGCTCGTCGGGCCCGCCCACGTGCCGGGTCTTGATCCCGACACGGCTCCTGATCCACTCATCACTGGTGTCGACCATGCCCGCCAGGTCGTCGTTGGTGAGCACCTTGGCGGGCTGATAGTGCCCGAGCGCGGCGATACGAGTGCCGGTCATGCCCGGGACCCCCTCTTCGGTCGACGTCAGGAGATCCCCAGTCTCGTCAGCGACTCACGAGTAAGGGGGCAGGTGACCCAACAGGATTCCCCGCCTCCTCTTGGAGACTCCGGATCATCCGGCGGCGTCCGAAGGCATCACCCGGTGAACAGCTGGGTGGCCTTGCGGACCAGTTCGTACAGACCGTACGCGAGAGGGACGCCCACCCAGAGCCAGGCGAAGACGATCAGCGCGGTTCGCCGGGACTCAGGCACTGCGTTCCCGCTCTCCGGTGCTGTGGTCATCGGGGGCCTCCTTCGGTGCTTCCGGCTTCGTGGCCGTGTTCGCGGGCGCGGGGACGTTCGCGGGCGCGGCGGTGTCCGCGGGCCGGTGGTGGCGCGGGTGTACGGGGCGCACCAGCTCGTTGGCCACGAACCCGATGGCGAGCAGCCCGATCATGATGGTCAGCGAGAGCCCGTACAGACCTGGCCCGCTCTTGCCCGCCTCCTCCTGGCTGTCGGCGACCCGGTTGACGATGAGCGGGCCGAGGACGCCGGCCGCCGACCAGGCGGTGAGCAGCCGCCCGTGGATCGCGCCCACCTGGTAGGTGCCGAACAGGTCCTTGAGATACGCGGGGACGGTGGCGAAGCCTCCTCCGTAGAACGAGAGGATGACGAGCGCGCAGATGATGAAGAGGGGTTTGGACGCGTCGCCGAACTGGGCGATCAGCAGGTACATCAGGGCGCCGACGCCCAGATAGAGGCGGTAGGTGTTCTTCCGGCCTATGAGGTCGGAGGTGGACGACCAGCCGATGCGGCCCGCCATGTTGGCCGCCGACAGCAGCGCGACGAAACCGGCGGCGGCCGAGACGGAGACCGGCGTGTCGGTGTCGGCGAAGAAGTCGGTGATCATCGGGGCGGCCTTCTCCAGAATGCCGATGCCCGCGGTGACGTTCATACACAGGACGATCCACAGCAGCCAGAACTGCGGTGTGCGGACGGCCGATTTGGCGGAGACCTGCGCGGTGGTGATCAGGGCCGACGCGGGGGCCGGAGCCGCCTTCGGCGCCGCGTCGGGGCGTGGTACGCGGATCAGCAGGACGCCGAGCAGCATGAACACCGCGTAGACCAGGCCGTGTACGAGGAACGCCTTGGCGATGCCGTCGCTCGTGGAGCCGAACGACTCCAGCATCTGCGCGGACCACGGCGAGGCGATGAGCGCGCCGCCGCCGAAGCCCATGATCGCGATGCCGGTCGCCATGCCCGGCCGGTCGGGGAACCATTTGATCAGCGTCGAGACCGGCGAGATGTAGCCGATACCGAGTCCGATGCCGCCGACGAAGCCGTAGCCGAAGACGATCAGCCAGAACTGTTCGGTCGCGGCGCCGAGCGCGGAGAGCAGGAAGCCCGACGAGAAGCAGACGAGTGCGACGGTCATCGCCCAGCGCGGGCCGTTGCGTTCGACGAGGGTGCCGCCGAAGGCGGCGGAGAGGCCGAGCATCACGATGCCCAGCTGGAAGGGGAGGGCGCTCTGGGTGCCGGAGAGGCCGAGAGCGGATTCCAGCGGGGGCTTGAACACGCTCCAGGCGTAGGCCTGTCCGATCGAGAGGTGCACGGAGAGCGCTGCGGGGGGTACCAGCCAGCGGCTCCAGCCGACCGGGGCGAGTGGTGGGGTCATGGTCGCGAACTCTAGGAACCGTCCCGACCGTTTGGGAAGATCTTTCACTCGTTGTTCACGTCGACCGTATGCCGACGACAGAAGTCTTGTCGGCAGTTATTCCATACTGTAGACAATATATCGTCGGCAAAGTGTGCTCCTTTCCGCGCTTCTCTCAACACCCTCAAAGCGAACGGAGAGCCCTACGGTGAAAGTCGCAGTCGTCGGTGCCGGTGCGATCGGCGCCTATGTCGGTGCCGCGCTCGATCGCGCAGGCGCCGAAGTCCATCTCATCGCCCGTGGACCGCATCTGGCGGCCATGAGGCAGCACGGAGTCCGGGTGTACAGCCCGCGCGGCGATTGGACCGCGCGGGTGCACGCCACCGATCAGCCGGCCGACATCGGGCCGGTCGACTACGTGTTCCTGGGCCTGAAGGCGAATTCGTACGCGGCGTGCGGGCCGCTGATCGCGCCTCTGCTCCAGGACCACACGGCGGTCATCGCCGCCCAGAACGGCATTCCCTGGTGGTACTTCCACCGGCACGGTGGCCCGCACGACGGCCGCCGTATAGAGAGCGTCGACCCCGGCGGCTCGGTCAGCGCCGTGCTGCCGCCGGAGCGCGCCATCGGCTGTGTCGTCTACGCGGCGACGGAGCTGGAAGGGCCGGGCGTCGTACGGCACTTGGAAGGCACCCGGTTCTCCATCGGGGAGCCGGACAGATCGCTCTCACCACGCACCAAGGAGTTCGGCGAGGCCATGCGGGCGGGCGGACTCAAGTGTCCGGTCGAGGCCGAACTGCGCGACGAGATCTGGATCAAACTCCTCGGCAACATCTCCTTCAACCCGATCAGCGCGCTGACCCGCGCCACGATGCGGGAGATGTGCCTGCACCGCAGCACCCGGGAAGTCATCGAACTGATGATGAGGGAGACGCTCCGGGTCGCCGAGGCACTCGGCTGCCACCCGGACATCTCCGTCGAGCGCCGGCTGGCCGGCGCCGAACGGGTCGGCGACCACCGGACCTCCACCCTCCAGGACCTGGAGAAGGGGAAGCCGATGGAGCTGGACGTGCTGCTCGCGGCCGTCGTCGAACTGGCCGCCATGTGCGACATCGAGGTGCCGACGCTCCGCACGGTCGACGCCATCTCCGACCTGCTGGCCCGCGGGGTGGCCGCGTAGCCGCGTAGCCGCGCGACCGGAGCGTTCAACAGGTTGCGCGGTTCGCTGGCCGCACCTGTCCTCAATCGCCGGACGGGCTCGATTGAGCCTGTCCGGCGATTGAGGACGAACCGGCCCGACGGACGGACCCCGCGGGACGAACCGGCCCGCCGGACGGACCCGCCACTCCCCCGCCCGCACAAAACCCATACGCAAGGCTTCCACTTCCCACGGCCCACCGGGATACTGTATGCAATGGCGCGGCCACAAGCCATGACTCATGAGGGAGCGCAGCGTGAAAAGCAGCGCAAGAAGGCGGGATCGCACGCCGAAGACCTATGCCAGGCTCGAATACCCGCTGGTGCGGGACGAGAAGGGCGGCCCGTTCCGGCGGGCGACCTGGGAAGAGGCACTTGACCGGGCGGCCGAGGGACTGGGCGCCGCACGCGGCGCGTTCGGCATGTTCTCGTGCGCCCGTGCCACGAACGAGATGAACTACGTCGCGCAGAAGTTCGCGCGAGTGGTGATGGGCACCAACAACGTCGACTCCTGCAACAGGACATGCCACGCGCCGAGCGTCGCCGGACTCTCCGCGGCCTTCGGTTCCGGCGGCGGCACCTCCTCGTACGAGGAGGTCGAGCACACCGATCTGATCGTGATGTGGGGCTCCAACGCCCGCTTCGCGCACCCGATCTTCTTCCAGCACGTCCTGCGCGGCATCAGGAACGGCGCGCGGATGTACGCCGTCGACCCCCGCCGCACCAGCACGGCCGAATGGGCCGAGAGCTGGATGGGCCTCAACGTCGGCACGGACATCCCGCTCGCCCACGCCGTCGCCCGCGAGATCATCCACGCGGGCCTCCAGAACAAGCAGTTCATCGAGCAGGCGACCACCGGTTTCGAGGAGTACGCGGCCGAGGTCGAGCCGTGGACCCTCACCGTGGCCGAGAAGGTGACGGGCGTACCCGCCGAGGCGATCCGCGACCTCGCCCACGCCTACGCCCGCGCCGAGCGGGCCCAGTTGTGCTGGACCCTCGGCATCACCGAGCACCACAACGGCACCGACAACGTCCGGGCGCTGATCAACCTGTCGCTGCTCACCGGGCACGTCGGACGGTACGGCTCCGGGGTCCAGCCCCTGCGCGGCCAGAACAACGTGCAGGGCGGCGGCGACATGGGGGCCATCCCCAACCGGCTGCCGGGCTTCCAGGACATCCTGGAAACGGATGTGCGGCGGAAGTTCGAGACCGCGTGGGACACCGTGATCCAGCCCCACTACGGCCTCAACCTGACCGACATGTTCGAGGCGATGGAGACCGGCGACCTCAGGGCCGTCTACTGCATCGGCGAGAACCCGGCCCAGTCCGAGGCCGACAGCGAGCAGGCCGTGACCCGGATGAAGGCGCTCGACTTCCTCGTGGTGCAGGACATCTTCCTCACCAGGACGGCCGAACTGGCGGACGTGGTCCTGCCCGCCACCGCCGCCTGGTGCGAGACCGACGGCACCACCACCAACAGCGAGCGCCGGGTCCAGCGCGTACGCAAGGCGCTCGACCCGCCGGGCGAGGCGCGCGAGGACATCGAGATCATCTGTGAGATCGCGGGCCGGCTCGGACACAACTGGAAGTTCGCGGACGCGGAGACCGTCTGGAACGAGCTGCGCGCCCTGTCCCCCGACCACTTCGGGATGACGTACGACCGGCTGGCCGAGCACCAGGGCATCCAGTGGCCGTGCCCAGACACCGAGCGCATCGAACCCACCTATCTGCACGGCAGGTTGTGGGACTCGGACCCCGCCAGGCGCGGCAGGCTCGCCCCGTTCGGCATCGTGAAGCACGACCCGCCGGTGGATCTGACGGACGATCAGTACCCGATCAGGCTCACCACCGGGCGCCGGCTCGACTCGTACAACACCGGTGTGCAGAGCGGGAGTTTCGCCTCCCCGCTGCGGCGCGGCGAGTACCTGGAGCTGTGCCCGGAGGACGCGCGGACGTACGGGGTCGAGGTCGGCGAGGAGGTCCAGATCTCCTCACGGCGCGGCACGGTGCGGGCGCCGGTGTGGATCGACCGCGGACTCCGTCCGGGCCTGGCCTTCATGACCATGCACTTCCCGGACGAGGTGGACACCAACCAGCTGACGATCGAGGCGAACTGCCCGATCGCCGGCACGGCCGAGTTCAAGGCGTCGGCCATCCGGATCGAGAAGTTGCCCGGAGACGTGACAGAGATGTCGGCGACAGCAGTGAGGAGCTGAGAATCAGTGGACCTGCACTTCGGTGACAGCGAACCGACGGACGAGGAGCGCGCGGCGGTCGACTCGCTGCTCGGTCCCGCGACGTCGGCGTGGGAAGGCGCGGCGGACCGGTCGGACGTGGATCTGCGCTGGGCCCGCGGTGGTCGCGAGGCACGCGAACGGCGCGACCTGCTGTTGCCGGGGTTGCACGCCGTCAACGACCGCGTGGGCTGGATCAGCGAGGGCGCGCTCGCCTACCTGTGCCGGCGGCTCACGGTGCCGCCGGCGGAGGCGTACGGCGTGGCCACGTTCTACGCGATGTTCGCGGTCAAGCCCCGCCCCGCCAAGGTGCTGCACGTCTGCACCGACCTGGCGTGCGCGGGGAACGGGTCCGCGAAGCTCTGCGCGGACCTGGAGGAACGGATGGGGGCGGCGGGCTCGGCGTCCGACGGTGTCACCTGGCAGTCGAGCCCCTGTCTCGGGCTGTGCGAACGGGCCCCGGCGGCACTGCTGTTGCAGGCGGGCACCCCGTCCGACACCGTGCCCGCGCAGCGGGACCCCCGGCTGAGGAACGTCGGCGCATCGGCGCGGGCGGGCCGTCCGGACGACAAGGACGCGCCCGTCCACGCCGAAGTCACCCCCATCCGGGCGGATCTCGGCACGGGGGACTCGCCGAACGGCGCGCCGGTCACACCCCTGCGAACGCACGCCAACGGTTCGCCGGCCGAACCCGCCCCCCGGCGCCAGGCGTTCGCCGTCATCGCGCCGGCCACGGTCGACACACTGGTCGACGCCGCCACGGCTCCAGAGGACGCCCCCGATGAGCCCTCGGCCGCCATGGCCGTACCGCAGGCCGGGCAGGAAGGTCTGCTGCTGCTCCAACGGGTCGGCGTCGTCGACCCGTTCAGCATCGACGACTACCGGTCGCACGGCGGATACGCCGCCCTGCGGCGGGCGTTCGACATCGGCCCGGCCGGAGTGATCCGGGAGGTCACCGACGCCGGACTGCTCGGGCGGGGCGGCGCGGCCTTCCCCACCGGGCGCAAGTGGCAGGCCACCGCGTCCCAGCCCGACCGGCCGCACTATCTGGTCTGCAACGCCGACGAATCGGAACCCGGCACCTTCAAGGACCGGGTGATCATGGAGGGCGACCCGTTCGCCCTGATCGAGGCCATGACGATCGCCGGTTACGCCACCGGCGCCCACGTCGGCTATCTCTATCTGCGCGGCGAGTACCCGCGCGCCCTGCACCGACTGGAGAACGCCCTCACCCAGGCCCGTCTGCGCGGGTTCCTCGGTGACGACGTCCTCGGCCAGGGTTACGCCTTCGACATCGAGATCCGCCGGGGCGCCGGCGCGTACATCTGCGGCGAGGAGACGGCCCTCTTCAACTCCATCGAGGGCTTCCGCGGCGAACCGCGCTCCAAGCCGCCGTTCCCGGTGGAGAAGGGGCTGTTCGGCAAGCCGACGGCCGCCAACAACGTCGAGACGCTGATCAACGTGCTGCCCATCCTGACGATGGGCGCCGAGGCGTACGCGGCGATCGGCACCGAGAACTCCACCGGGCCCAAGCTGTTCTGCGTCTCGGGCAGCGTCGAGCGGCCCGGCATCTACGAGTTGCCGTTCGGCGCCACGCTCGGCGAACTGCTCGATCTCGCGGGCACACCGACCGAGATCAAGGCGATCCTGCTCGGTGGCGCGGCCGGCGGTTTCGTACGGCCCGACGAGCGGGACATCCCGCTCACCTTCGAGGGGACCAGGGCCGCCGGCACCACCCTCGGCTCCGGCGTGATCCTGGTCATGGACGACACCGTCGGCCTGCCCAGGACGCTGCTGCGCATCGCCGAGTTCTTCCGCGACGAGTCCTGCGGTCAGTGCGTGCCCTGCCGGGTCGGCACCGTCCGCCAGGAGGAGGCGCTGCACCGCATCAAGGACCGTACGGGCGCCGCGGCCTCGGACGACGTCGCGCTGCTGCGCGAAGTCGGTCAGACCATGCGCGACGCCTCCATCTGCGGTCTCGGACAGACCGCGTGGAACGCCGTCGAATCCGCCATCGACCGTCTGGGGGCTTTCAAGTGACCGTTGTTCCTCTTCAACTGCCGCGCCGTCTGCTTGAGTTCACACTCGACGGCGAGCCCACCCGGGTCCCCGAGGGCTCCACGATCCTGGACGCCTGCCGGGCCGCCGGCAAGGACATCCCGACGCTCTGCGAGGGCGACACGCTCACGCCGAAGAACGCGTGCAGAGTCTGCGTCGTGGAGGTCGAGGGCGCCCGAACGCTGGCGCCGGCGTGCTCACGCCGGGCCGAGGCCGGGATGAAGGTCAGTACGGACTCCGAGCGCGCACGGACCAGCCGCAAGGTGGTCCTGGAGCTGCTCGCGTCGTCGACCGACCTGTCCACGACACCGCGCGCGGCCGAGTGGATCAAGGAGTACGAGGCGAAGCCCGACCGGTTCGGGCCCGACGCGGCCCGCGTCAACGAGACGCCGAAGATCGACAACGATCTCTACGTCCGGGACCTCGACAAATGCATCCTCTGCTACAAGTGTGTGGACGCGTGCGGCGACCAGTGGCAGAACACCTTCGCCATCTCCGTTGCCGGGCGCGGCTTCGACGCCCGTATCTCCACGGAGCACGCCGTGGCGCTGCCCGAATCGGCGTGCGTCTACTGCGGCAACTGCATCGAGGTCTGCCCGACGGGCGCGCTCAGCTTCAAGTCCGAGTTCGACATGCGCGAGGCGGGCACCTGGGACGAGTCGGCGCAGACGGAGACCACGACGATCTGCGCGTACTGCGGCGTCGGCTGCAACCTCACGCTGCACGTGCAGGAGAATGAGATCGTCAAGGTCACCTCACCGCACGACAACCCGGTGACCCACGGCAACCTGTGCATCAAGGGCCGTTTCGGCTACCAGCACGCGCAACAGCGCCAGTAGCGGCATCGGGACCAGCACCAGCAGAGCCGGATCGAGCGAGGAAAGGGGAGGATCACCGTGGGACGCGTCACCGAGCGCCGCCGCACCATCCGCATCAGGGACGGGGCTGTCACCACCCGCCCGGACACCCTGGTCGCCGAGGAGCCCATGGAGATCCGGCTGAACGGCAAGCCGCTCGCCATCACCATGCGCACACCGGGCGACGACTTCGCGCTCGCCGCCGGATTCCTGGTCAGCGAGGGCGTCCTCGGCTCGGCCGACGACGTCCGGTCGATCGTGTACTGCGCCGGTGCGACGGACGACGGCTCGAACACGTACAACGTGGTGGACGTCCAGCTCGCGCCCGGCGTCCCGATGCCGGACATCACGCTGGAACGCAACGTCTACACCACGTCCTCGTGCGGCCTGTGCGGCAAGGCCAGCCTCGACGCCGTACGCACCACGGCGCGCTTCCCGATCGCCGACACTCCCCCGGTCCGTGTCGAACCGGCTCTGCTCTCCGACCTCCCCGACCGGTTGCGGGCGGCACAGCGGGTCTTCGACCGGACCGGGGGTCTGCACGCGGCGGCCCTGTTCTCCGAGGACGGAGAACTCCTCGACATCCGGGAGGACGTGGGCCGCCACAACGCGGTCGACAAGCTTGTCGGCCGGGCCCTCCAGCAGGGTCTGCTGCCCCTGTCACGGGTGATCCTGCTGGTGTCGGGGCGAGCGTCCTTCGAACTCGCCCAGAAGGCGGTGATGGCCGGGATTCCGATCCTGGCGGCGGTCTCCGCACCGTCGTCCCTCGCCGTCGACCTCGCCGCGGAGAGCGGGCTGACCCTGGTCGGCTTCCTCCGCGGCCCCTCCATGAACGTGTATGCCGGCGACGAGCGCATCGCCCTCCACAGCGAGGTGTGACGCGCCGCCGCGGCACGGGATACACGGGACAAGGCCCCGGCCGGCGGGGAGCGCCCCCTGCGCCGGCCGGGGTCCCTCCTGCTTTTTTGTGGGGCTCGGTTCGCCTGGGTTTCGCCCGGTGTTCAGGCCCGCACGGGGGTCGGCCGGTCCGCGGATGGGGCATCGGACAGCGATTCGTCGGGCAGGGGCTCGCGCGAGCGGCGCTTCGCGATCATCGCGCAGACCACCAGTTGCAGCATGTGGAACAGCATCAGCGGCAGCACCGCCAGGCTGGCCTGCGCGCCGAACAGCACACTCGCCATCGGCAGCCCCGCCGCGAGACTCTTCTTCGACCCGGCGAACTGGATCGCCACCCGGTCCGCCCTGTCGAAGCCCAGCCGGCGCGCCCCGTACCAGCTGACCGTCAGCATCGCCGCGAGCAGCACCACCTCGACCGCGAACAGCGCGCCCAGCCTCCCCGGAGTCACCCGGCTCCAGACGCCGGCCACCATGCCCTGGCTGAAGGCCGTGTAGACGACCAGCAGGATCGATCCGCGGTCCACCCGGCCCAGCAGCGTGCGGTGCCGGGTGAGGAATCCGCCGACCCAGCGGCGCAGCAACTGCCCCGCCACGAAGGGCAGCAGCAACTGCGCCACGATCCGCAGCAGTGAGTCGGGCGAGAACCCGTTGGCGCCGCCGCCGAGCAGGAGGGCGGCGAGCAGCGGTGTCACCACGATGCCCGCGATGCTGGAGAAGGACCCGGCGCAGATCGCCGCGGGCACGTTGCCGCGTGCCATGGAGGTGAAGGCGATGGACGACTGGATCGTCGAGGGCACCAGGCACAGGAAGAGCAGCCCGCTGTAGAGCTCCGGTGTCAAGGCGAAGGGCACGAGTCCCCGCGCGGCCAGCCCCAGCAGCGGAAACACCAGGAACGTGCAGGCCAGGACGGTCAGATGGAGCCGCCAGCTCTTGAGGCCGTCCAGCGCCTCACGGGTGGAGAGCCGGGCGCCGTACAGGAAGAACAGGAGCGCGACCGCGCCGGTCGTCGCCCCGCCGGCGACGTCCGCCGTGGTGCCGGACGCGGGCAGCAGCGCCGCGAGGGCGACGGTGCCGAGGAGGACGAGGATGTACGGGTCGACCGGCAGACGCGCGAACCGGCGCCACCCCGTACGGGGGGCCGATGATGCCGGGGACGAGGAGGAGGCCGGGCGACGGCGGAAGGGGCGCGGACGGGGGGACGAGGTGCGGCGGTTCATGTGCTCCACTGGCTCTTGCTCTGCTCTGGATCTTGTCCGGGTTCCGGGACGGATCGCGCGCTCTCCATCGTCCAGGGTCCGAGCTTGATCGGGAATCCCGCATACGGCTCTGACTGTCATCACGTTCCGCGATGACGGGAGCTACCCTGGGCCGCATGTACGACCCCGTCCAGCTCCGCACCTTCCTGGCCGTGGCACAGACCCTGAGCTTCACGCAGGCCGCCCGGCGGCTGGACGTACGGCAGTCGACGGTCAGCCAGCACGTACGGCGGCTGGAGGCGGCGGCCGGGGACCGGCAGCTCTTCACGCGGGACACGCACAGCGTGGAGCTGACCGAGGACGGTGAGGCCATGCTCGGCTTCGCCCGTACGATCCTCGCGGCCCACGAGCGGGCGGCGGCGTACTTCTCCGGGACCCGCCTCAGGGGCCGGCTGCGCTTCGGCGCCTCCGAGGACTTCGTCCTGACGCGTCTGCCCGAGATCCTGGAGTCTTTCCGCACCGACCACCCCGAGGTCGATCTGGAGCTGACCGTCGAACTCTCCGGCACGCTCCATGAGCGGCTGGCGGCCGGCGAGCTGGATCTGGTGCTGGCCAAGCGCCGGGGCGGTGACACGCACGGCGAACTGGTGTGGCAGTCCACGCTGACCTGGATCGGGGCGCCGCGGCTGCGGATCGACCCCGAGCGTCCGGTGCCGCTGATCCTGTTCCCCGCGCCCGGCATCACGCGCGCCCGCGCGCTGGAGGTGCTGGAGGCGGACGGCCGCGCGTGGCGCATCGCCTGTACGAGCGCGAGCCTGAGCGGGCTGGTAGCGGCGGCCCGCGCGGGGCTGGGCGTGATGGCCCACACCCGTGGTCTGATCCCGCCGGGCCTGGTGCCGGTGCCGGCCCGCGCGGGGCTGCCGGAGCTGGGTGATGTGGACTTCGTCCTGCTGCACGGACGGCGCGGCGGGCACGGACGGCGGGCGGGCGTCCCGGGAGGGGCCGACCGGAGCCCGGCGGACGCGCTCGCCGCCGCCATCCTGGCGGGCGGCGACCGGCTGCACCGCCCCGCCGACGCGCGCTGAGGCGCCGAGGCGCGCCGCTCACGGCTCAGCCACCACATCCGCAACCGACGAGAACCCGCCACACCGAGGCGGTGGTACAGGCCAAGCCCTCCGTGCCTGGCGGGGACCGTAATCGCACCGTACAGATTCGGTGGAGATTCCCGCCAAGCGCACTTACTCTACGGTCAGAAGCCGTCCCGGCGCCTTCCCCCGGAACTCCTCCCACGCCTCTGACCTGGTGCGATACGGCAAGACACCACTTCCGTCCGCTCCCTCCCGCCGGACCTCCCCTTGGGGTACCGTCACGGCGCCGTGCGGAGCGCCACAAGGAGCAGGTCATTGCGCGAGTTCACTGTCCGACCCATGGCGTCTGCGCCCCATGTGGGCGGGCTGGCGGACGTCGTATTCGATCACGCCCTGGACGATCCCGACCGCGTCGCGCTCGGCCGTAAAGGCCCCGACGACATCTGGCGGGACGTGAGTTCGGCCGAGTTCCGCGACGAGGTGCTGGCCCTGGCGAAGGGACTGCTGGCACACGGCGTCCGGTTCGGGGACCGCGTCGCGATCATGTGCCGCACCCGGTACGAGTGGACGGTCTTCGACTTCGCGCTGTGGTCGGTCGGCGCCCACTCCGTGCCGGTCTACCCGACGTCGTCCGCCGAGCAGGTCTTCTGGATGCTGTACGACGCCGAGGTGTCGGCCTGCATGGTCGAGCACGAGGACCACGCGATGACCGTCGGCTCGGTGATCGACCGGCTCCCCCGCCTCAAGCGGCTGTGGCAGCTCGACGCCGGCGCGGTCGCCGAACTGAACGCCGCCGGCGTCGACATCGACGACGACGTGGTGCACCGGCACCGCCGGGCGGTGACACCCGACTCGACGGCCACGGTCATCTACACCTCGGGCACCACCGGCCGCCCCAAGGGCTGTGTGATCACGCACGCGAACTTCATGTTCGAGACGGACACGATGATCGCCCGCTGGGAGCCGGTCTTCCACTCCAAGCGCGGTGACGAGGCGTCGACGCTCCTCTTCCTGCCCCTCGCGCACGTCTTCGGCCGCATGGTCGAGATCGCCGCGGTCCGGGGCCGGGTGAAGCTCGGCCACCAGCCGGTGATGCGGGCGGCCGAACTGCTCCCGGATCTGGCCGCGTTCCGGCCGAGCTTCATCCTGGCCGTGCCGTACATCTTCGAGAAGATCTTCCACGCGGCGCGCCGAAAGGCGGAGCGTGAGGGGAGGACGGGGCCCTTCGACAAGGCCGTGGACGTGGCGGTGAGGCACGCGGAGGCGATGGAGCACAAGGCGTTCGGGAGCGGCCCCGGCCCGTCGGCGGGGCTGCGGATCCAGCACCAGTTCTTCGAGAAGGCCGTGTACTCCAAGGTCCGCGCCGCGATGGGCGGCCGGGTGCGGCACGCGATGTCGGGCGGCTCGGGCATGGACCGGCAGCTCGGCCTCTTCTTCGAGGGCGCCGGCGTCACGGTCTTCGAGGGGTACGGCCTGACGGAGTCCAGCGCGGCGGCGACGGCCAACCCGCCGGAGCGCACCCGGTACGGGACCGTCGGCCAGCCGATTCCCGGGACCACCGTGCACATCGCGAAGGACGGCGAGGTGTGGCTGCACGGCGAGCACGTCTTCGCGGGCTATCTGAACGACCCGAAGGCCACCGACGCCGTCCTGCGGGACGGCTGGCTCGCCACGGGCGACCTCGGCGCGCTCGACGAGGACGGCTATCTGACCATCACCGGGCGGAAGAAGGAGATCCTGGTGACGTCGGGCGGCAAGAGCGTGTCGCCGGCCGGCCTGGAGGAGCGCGTACGGGCCCATCCGCTGGTCGCGCAGTGCATCGTGGTCGGCAACGACCGGCCGTACATCGCCGCGCTGGTCACCGTCGACCAGGAGGCCGTGGACCACTGGCTCGCGATTCAGGGCAAGCCGCCACTGGGCCCGGTGGACCTGGTGCGCGACCCGGATCTGGAACTGGAGGTCCGGCGCGCGGTGGTGGCGGCCAACACGCTGGTGTCGCAGGCCGAGTCGATCCGTACGTTCCGGATCCTGGCGCATCCCTTCAGCGAGGAGCACGGGCTGCTGACACCGTCGCTGAAGCTGAAGCGCAAGGCGATCGAGACGGCGTACACGGTCGAGGTGGACGCGCTCTACCGCTGACCGGGGCGCGGGTGGGACTCGTGCGGACGTACGAGTGGGAATACGGGAATGCGGGCGCGCCCGCGTTCGTTGGGCCCCTGAGAATCAACCGACGACGTAAGGATCGACCGCACGTGAGTAAGGTCCCCTCCCTCACCCTCAACAACGGCGTCGAAATGCCCCAACTGGGGTTCGGTGTCTGGCAGGTGCCCGACGACGAGGCGACGCGGTCGGTGAGTACGGCCCTGGAGGCCGGCTACCGCAGCATCGACACGGCGGCGATCTACGGGAACGAAGAGGGCACGGGCAAGGCGATCGGCGCCTCCGGGATCGCCCGCGAAGACCTCTTCGTCACCACCAAGTTGTGGAACGGCAAGAAAGAGACCTGGACACGGGACGGTGTCCTGCGCGAGTTCGACACGTCCCTGTCGAAGCTTGGTCTCGACCACGTCGACCTGTATCTGATCCACTGGCCGCGCGCCGTGCGTGACGACTACCTGACCATCTGGCGCGCGTTCGAGGAGATCGCCGGGAGCGGCAGGGCGAAGGCGATCGGCGTGTCCAACTTCCAGCCCGCGCATCTGCGGCGGCTGCTGGACGAGACGTCGGTCGTACCCGCGGTCAACCAGGTGGAGCTGCACCCGCTGTTCCAGCAGACCGAGGTCCGCGCCGTCAACGCCGAACACGGCATCGTGACGGAAGCCTGGTCGCCGCTCGGCTCCGGCAAGGGGCTGCTCGAAGTCCCGACGGTGCTGGCGATCGCCCGCAAGCACGGGCGGACGGCCGCGCAGATCGTGCTTCGCTGGCACCTTCAGCTGGGCAATGTGGCGATCCCGAAGTCCGTGACGCCGTCGCGGATCACCGAGAACTTCGAGGTGTTCGGCTTCGAGCTGGACGCGGAGGACCTGGCGGCGCTCGCGGCGCTGGACTCCGGAACACGTCTGGGCTTCAACCCGGACACGTACGACGGCTGAGGCCCCGCTGTCCTCGATCGCCGGACGGGCCGCGAATGCGGCCCGTCCGGCGATCGAGGACAAAGCACTAAGCCCGTCCGGCGATCGAGGACAGGCGCGACCCGCGCGCCACGCTCCCCCGGTACCCACCCACCTCACGCCCCAGCAGCGTCAGCCCCGCGAGAAGGCAGATCATGCCCGCGGGCACGCTCCAGTGGTTGCGGCCGAAGCCCATGCCGACCGCCATCACCACCGTCCCGGCGGTCACCAGCGCGGCCGACGCGGGCGTACCGCGCCGTACGACCGCGGCCAGGATCGCGAAGACGACCAGCCCGACGAAGATCACCTGCGCCCCGATGCCGTAGACGATCGCCTCGGCGCCGGGAATGTCCTTCACCCCGGCGAAGGCGTCCTTGAGTTCGGCGCTGTTCGCCGACGTGAAACCGCCGACAAGGTCGATGGACAGTTGGACCATGTTCGCCAAAGCGCTGAGCAGGACGACCCCGACACTCGCGGTCAGCGCGATCCGCTGCCCCGCGGTCCGCGCCCCGGTGATCTCACGGAAGCGCAGGCTCATCGCGGCGAAGAGGACGAATCCCGCGAGCCACACCGCGTGCGCGGCCGTCCACCAGCCGCCCGGTTCGGACCGGCCGTCGATCGGCCGCATCAGCAGCCAGCCGCCGAGAAAGAGCGCGGGCGCGGCCGCGAACAGCACACTGGTACTCGGGCGCTTCATGTTCGTCAGGTTCATGCTCGAACCTTCCCAGCGGCCCGATGTCACGTCACTCGGGGCGGCACCCGGACGTCCCTAGGGCTTTCCCCCGGTCGCCAACTCCGGTTTCCCCGTGCGGTGTTCCTGCGGGCTGATGCCCCGCACCCGCTTGAAGGCCGCGCTCAGCGCGAACGAGCCGCCGTAGCCGACCTGCCGGGCGATCGACTCGACCGTGGCGTCCGTCTCCCGAAGCCGGTCGGCCGCCAACGAGAGCCGCCAGTCGGCGAGATACGCCATCGGGGACTCGCCCACCAGCGCGGTGAAACGGCGGGCCAGCGCCGCGCGGGAGACCCCGCACTTCGCGGCGAGCGACGCGACGGTCCAGGGCTGGGCGGGCTCGTTCTGGAGGAGCCGCAGCGCCTGGCCCACCACCGGGTCGCCCATAGCCCGGTACCAGCCGGGCGCCGCCGCGTCGGGGCGGGAGAACCACGTGCGCAGCGCGGCGATCAGCAGCAGATCGAGCACCCGGTCGAGCACGACGCTCTGGCCGGGGTCGTCCCGTGAGATCTCGTCGTCCAGGACCGGCAGCAGCGGACAGTCCCAGGCGTCGGCGGGCAGGTGGAGCACGTCGGGCAGCGCGTCGAGTAGCCGCCGGCTGACCTCGCCGTCCATCCCGTAGGTGCCGACGAGCATCGTCGACGACCCGTCGGGGGCGTTGCCCCAGGTCCGTACGCCGAGGTTCATGGACTGGGCGAGCGGTTCGCCGTGCAGGGTGTGGCAGGTGCCGCCGGGACCGATGAGGGCGTGCGGCGCACTGCCGGGAGCGTCGGTGACGGTGTACGCCTCCGGGCCCCGCACGATCGCGATGTCGCCGGGACGCAGTACGACGGGCTCCGTGCCCGAGTCGTGGACGAGCCATGCCTCGCCGCGCGTGACGCACATCAGACAGAGCGGGGCGTGGTCCTCGATCCGTACGGACCACGGCGGTTCCATCACCATGCGCAACAGGAAGGCCCCTCGGGCGCGGGGTCCGTCGAGAAGTCCGGCGAGTGCGTCCATACCGGCCAGACTAAACGCGCCGCCGTGGACGGCCGGAGACCTGCCTCAGCCCGCCCCGTGCACGGGTGCGATCTCCTCGACCCGTGCCGCCAGATCGAAGTCGCGGTCGGTGATCCCGCCCACGTCGTGCGAGTTCACGGCCAGGTCGACGGTGTTGTAGCCGAGGGTGAGATCGGAGTGGTGGTTCAGCTCCTCCTGGATGCGTGCGACGTGCACGACCATCGCCGCCGCCGCGAAGTGGTCGGCGAGCCGGTAGCTACGGGCGATCTTCCCGTCCTCGACGGACCACTCGGGCAGCGCCGCGAGCCGGTCCTCGATCTCCTGGGACGTCAGCGAGTTCTTCGCCATGGGTCACTCCTTACGAGGTCCGCCGGGGACCCTCGCCAGTTCGGGAGACGCGGTGTCGAGCGGCACGGTGTAGGAGCGTACGAGCCCGAGCTGTACGCCCTGCCGGGGCAGCACCGCGTCCAGTATCCAGTCCGCCGCGACGCGGACCCGGTTCCCCGGCATGGCCGCCAGATGGTAACCGCGGGTGACGGCTCCGGCGAGCGGGCCGGAGAGCGGCACCCCGAGCGGGTTGGCGGCGGCCTTGACCCCGCCGAGATCGACGAGGAAGCCGAGATCGTGGTGCGCGTACGTGCGCGTCTCCCCGTGACCGAGGGACGCGGCCACGTTGTGGCCGGCCACCCTGCCCTGGCGGGACGCGTGCTGCGCGGTCATGGGGGTGTACTCCCCCGGTCTGGTCAGGTCGGGTACGGCGGCGGCGTCGCCGCACGCGAAGACCTCCGGGTGACCGGGGACGTTGAGCCGCGGATCGACCCGCAGCCTGCCGCGTTCGACGGGCAGTCCGACCTCGCTGACCAGCGGGTCGGGCCGGACGCCGACGCACCAGACGAGGGTCCGTGTCTCGACGAACTCCCCGTCGTCGAGCTGGACGCCCTTCGGTGTGGCCTCCGTGACGGACGTGCCGGTGCGGACGTCCACTCCGCGTCCGCGCAGTACGCGCTGGGCGGTTTCGGAGAGCCTGCGGTCCAGTTCCGGCAGGATCCTGGGCGCGATGTCGACGAGCAGCCAGCGCGGCGCGGGCCGGTGCTTGCTGCCGGGCTGTTTGCGGACCAGGGCGTCGGTGTAGAGCTTGCCCTGGGCGGCGACCTCGGTGCCGGTGTAGCCCGCGCCGACCACCACGAAGGTGGTGCGCGCCCTGCTCACGGCGCTGTCGTCGGCCGCGGCGAGTTCTATCTGGCGGGTGACGTGGTCGCGCAGGTACAGGGCCTCGGGCAGGCCCCGGAAGCCGTGCGCGTTCTCGGTGACGCCGGGGATCGGCAGCAGTTTGTTGACGCTGCCGACGGCGAGGACCAGCCGGTCGTAGGTAAGCTCGCCGGTTTCGCCCTCGGGGCCGGTGTACCGCACGAGCCGTTTCGCCAGGTCGACGTGGTCCGCCTCGCCCAGTACGACGCGTACCCGCGGCAGCGCCCCGTGCAGGGAGACGGTCACCCGGCGTGGCTCCAGGATCCCGGCGGCCACCTGGGGCAGGAGCGGTAGGTAGAGGAAGTAGTCGGTCGGGTTGAGCAGGACGACCTCGGCCTTGTCCCGTACGCTCCGGCAGAGCGTACGGGCGGCCTCGAATCCGGCGAATCCGGCTCCCACGACGACGACGCGCGGACGGCTTGTACGGCTCACGTTCGGCTCCGAACTGTGGCTGTCTGCCCCGTCCGCCCCATTATCCTCGCGTGCGCCGGTACTGCGACATGATCTCGGCGGGCGTGAGCGCCCGGTCGAAGAACATCAGGTCGTCCATCCGGCAGTCGCAGGGATTGCCCTCCTGGGTGTTCTGCGGATAGCTGCCGCCGATCTTGATTCCGCGCGGATCGGTGGGCGACGCGGCGTCGGGTTCCGGTGGCCCGTCCACCGCCCACGGGTCACCGGCCACGACGTGCCGGCCGGGCAGCGGGCGGCCGTCGCGGTACAGCGCCATCGTGCCGTTGTCGAAGTCGAACGTCGCGGCGAGTGACACCCAGGTGTCGGGCGGCAGGATCTGCCGCCAGTCGGCGTCGGCCGCGAACGTCTGTGAACTCCCGTTGTCCAGCCGGCGGCCGAGCGCGACGACCTTCATCTCCCCGTTGACCGTGATGAGTTCGAGCAGGGCTCGCACATCGTGGCCCTGCGAGGTGCCGGAGAGGATCCCGGCGAGGCCGATCGCGTTGTAACGGTCGTCCGGATCGGCGGTGTTGGAGTTCGGCGAGGGATTGTCGGCGGTCATCCTGAACCAGCCCATGACGGTGGTCTCGCGCACGCCGTTGAAGGCGCCGAGGGTCGGCACCCCCTGCGGGCCGTACACGCCCGCCTTCCAGTCGTCGGTGCCGGCGGTCCCGGGCGAGACCTGTCGGGTACGCAGGACCCGGCCGGGCCGCTCGTCGTCCCTCACCCGTGACTGCGCGCCGCCGTTGACGAGTTCGAGCGCGGTGCCCGACCTGCCCCGGTCCCGCTCGCGGGCCGGGTCACCGGGGACGGGGTGCTCGAAGTCGTACGCGGCGACCGGACGCGGCGTGTGCGCGGGCCCGACCGACGCCCGGTCCGCGGGCCCGCCCGCCGGAACGAACCCCGTGACCAGGAGGGTCGCGGCGGAGGCGAGTGCCAGGGCGAGTCGGCCGCGTCCCGGTGTGTCAGCGCGCATCGGTCACCTTCCAGATCTTCCCGTTGGCCTTGGCGAGCACGTACAGCTCACCGGCGCGGTCCGTGCCGAACCGGAGGTCGACCCGGTCGTCCCCGGCCAGTTCCGCCATCGAGGTCGTCGCGCCCGCCGCGTCGATGACCTTGAACTGGTGCACCTCGGCGAGCGGCCCGCCACGGCGCATGTCCGCCACCTCGGAGTAGAAGATCCGGCCGCCGACGCCCTCGCCGTAGACGTACTTGCCGCGCAACTCCGGGATTTCCGCGCCTCGGTAGACGAAGCCGCCGATCAGCGCGTTGCCGCTGTCGGCGCACGGTGTGGCCGGCGGCGGCACGTGGTCGAAGGCCGCGACCGGATAGGTGTAGCCGTACTGCTCGTCGTTGTCGGGGAGTTGGTAGACGCCACAGGTCGGGTTCCCCTCCTTGCGGTACTCGAAGGGCCCCTCGCGGTCGCTCCAGCCGAGGTTGTCACCGGCCCTGACGTCGTAGACGGACTCGATGCGGTGCTCCCCGATGTTCCCGACGAACATCTGTCCGCTGCCCGCGGAGTCCCAGCTGAAGCGGTGCGGGTCCCGGAAGCCGTACGCGTAGATCTCGCCGAGCACGTACTGCCGGTGTGTGAAGGGGTTGGACGGCGGGATGCCGTACTTGCCGCCGGGGCCGTTGTGGCCGCTCGGGTCGATGCGCAGGATCTTGCCCTGCGGTACGTACAGATCCTGCGGTACGGAACTGCGCCAGCCCGCTCCCCCGTCGCCGGCCGCGATGTAGAGCAGCCCGTAATCCTCGTCGCCGGGGCGGGCGTTGGGGTTGAAGTTGATCTCCTGGATGTCGTGGATCGTGCTCTGGAAGCCGAGCCGCATCACCTCGCGGCGCGAGCCGTCGAAGGTCGTGGCGGCCGGGTCGTCGGCCGTCCACTCCGTGACCACGCTGTGGACGACCGTGACTCCGCCGGAGGGCAGGTCAGGACGCTTCTTGAGCGCGTCCCTGGCCTCGGTGTGGACGGTGTAGAACTTGCCGTTGTCCGCGAACTCCGGGTGGAAGGCGACGAATCCGAAGCCGCTGCCGAGCCCCTGGTGGGACCAGAAGTCGGGGCCGAAGGCGGCGCCGACGTCCAGGTACTCGGTGGGTGTGCCCGCGTCGTCCAGCAGATGCAGCTTGCCGTTGAGGTCGGGGACGTACAACCGGCCCGAGCTGTCCGGGACTTCACCGACGAAGTTGATCCGGGCCCAGCGCTTCAGCCGGTCGTCGGTCGGTGGCGGTACCGGTTCGGACTTGGGGAGGGTCGAGAACTCGTCAAGAACCAGGCCAATTTCGGAGAGCGTCGGGTCGGGCAGCGGATCGGCGACCGGCCCGTCCTCCCGCGCCACGGCCGGTGGCACGAAAAGCGCCATCAGCAGCACCCCCGCCGCAATGGCCAGTCGACTTCTGCCTGTTGTTCCGGGCTTGGGCATCCCGCTCACCTCATCGGCTCGGACGGTGCGGTCCGGACAGTGTGACCCCGGACCGCGCAGAAAGCGCTTCCTACGAAGCATCTGCGCCAAGTTACAAACGAGACAAGGGCGCGGCAAGGGGCCGGGAGCGAGCAAAGTGGCGTGGGCATCGATTTCGGGCACAACAGCCCCATGGGACGGTCAAGTCGGCAGGGGCGCGTGCGAAGTGGGTCCCGAATGGCGGTACTGTGCGCGCGCGCCGCCATCCCGGCCGGCGCAGTTCCCGCGGAGGATTTCAGTGACTGTATTCAACAGATCGTGGCGACGCCCCGGGGCGCTCGTGACGGTCGCGGCGGCGGGTGCGCTCGGCGTCGGCCTCTTCGCCGGCCCGGCGGTGGCGCACACCCCGGCCTGGGCCGTGACCTGCTCGGAGGTGAGCGTCGATCTCGTCAACTACACCGCCGGCGCCGAGAACACGGTGACCCTGACCGTCGACGGCAAGGAGCTGCTGCCCACCGAGAAGTTCGGTGGCGAGTTCCACAAGAAGATCGAACTGCCCGAGCACACGAAGGAACTGAAGCTCAACCTCGTGGTGGTGGACGGTTCGGGCAACGACGGTTCGCTCAACGACACCAAGACCGCGCCGGTCTGCGAAGGCACCGAGCCCGAGCCCGAGCCGTCGACGACGCCTCCGGACGAGCCCACGCCGCCCGCGGAGGAGCCGAAGCCGGAGCCGAGCAAGACGACTGCCGCAGCCGTGCCGTCGTCGCAGCCGAGCCCCGCCGGTGACGACCTCGCCGAGACGGGTTCCTCCAGCACCACCCCGCTGATCGCGGGCGCCGCGGCCGTCATACTCGTCGCCGGTGCGGGCATCACGTGGGCCGCGCGCAAGCGCCGCACCGTGGGTCACTGACCCACCGCGCGACCACCGCCGACGACCGCCGACCGAAGGCCGTACCACCGCCGACGGACGCGGAACCGCCGTCGGCCGGCGGGCACTTGAGTGCCCGTCGGCCGGCGGCGGTGTCGTCACGGCGGCGCGCCCTCCGGTCAGGACTTGGCGCTGCCGGGCAGTCGCTCCAGCAGTCCCCGAAGGTCGTCCGCGTGCTCCTCCTCCTGCGCGAGGAGATCCTCGAAGATGCGGCGTGTGGTGGGGTCACCGGTCCCGAGCCACTGCGCGATCTCCGTGTACGCCGCGATGGCGACCCGCTCGGCGACCAGGTCCTCCTTGATCATCTCGATCAGGTCCAGGCTCGCGTCGTACTCCGCGTGCGAGCGCCTGGTCAGCGTCTCCGGGTTGAAGTCGGGCTCGCCACCGAGTTGCACGATCCGCTCGGCCAGCCTGTCGGCGTGCTGCTGCTCCTCCCCCGCGTGCTCCAGGAATTCCGCCGCGACCGGCTCCGCGTACAGCCCCGTCGCCGTGTAGTAATGCCTCTTGTAGCGCAGGGTGCAGACGATCTCGGTGGCCAGCGCCTCGTTCAGGACCTGGATGACACGGCCGACATCCGCCCCGTAGGCATCGGTCACCGGGCCTTTCCCGATCTCCTTGCGCGCGCGTTCGCGAATCGTCTGGATGTCGGTGAGGAATTCGGCCATGCCCGTTCACACCCTTTCTTTCCGGCTGCTGGTGTTGTCGGCCGGGCCTCAGAATTCGCCGGCCCCGGAGATTTCGGTCGCCCTGCGCGCCCGGGCCCCTTTGCGCGCCCGCACACCCCGGTCGCTTCTGCCGAGATACGACTCCGCCGCACGGATCGCCTCGTGCGCGGTGCGGTGTCCCATCAGCACGCACAGGGTGTAGGCGGCGTCGTCCAGCCGTCGCCTGCGCACCGAGTTGTGCGGCTCCTGGAGGACCAGCTGCTCCCAGATCCGGTAGCGGCGCAGAAGCTGGGCGAGCCGGGCCTTGTCCGGCAGAAGCATGCTCGTCTCCCGATTCCGAGGTCGGCCCGGCTGCCCGGGCGGACGCCCGACAGACGTTGTCCGGCTCATCCACACTGCGCCGATCGCACGGTGTACGCAAACGGGCGCATTCCGTGATGAATTCTCAGACGTCGAAGACGTCGAGGAAGACGGAGTCGAACGCCTTCAGATCGTCGGGCCTGCGGCTGGTGACGAGAGTGTTCGGCCCGTCGGTGCAGATCTGCACCTGCTCGTCCACCCAGGTACCGCCCGCGTTGCGGATGTCCGTCCGCAGACTCGGCCAGGAGGTCAGGGTCCTGCCGCGCACCACGCCGGCCTCCACCAGCGTCCAGGGGGCGTGGCAGATGGCCGCCACCGGCTTGCCCGCGTCGAAGAACCCCTTCACGAAGGCGACCGCCCCCTCGTCCGTCCGCAGCGCGTCCGGGTTGGCCACGCCGCCGGGCAGGACGAGTCCGTCGAAACCGTCGACCGAGCTGTCGGCCACCGTCGCGTCCACGGGGAAGGTGTCGGCCTTGTCCAGGTGGTTGAAGGCCTGCACCTCGCCCGCCCGGGTCGAGATGAGGACGGGCTCACCACCGGCGTCGACCACCGTCTGCCAGGGCTCCGTCAGCTCGACCTGCTCGATGCCCTCGGGTGCCATCAGAAACGCGACGCGCATGAGTGCTCACTCCTCCTGTGCTGTCTGGCCGGCGCTTTCCGCGGTCTCGGTCGGTGCTTCCGCGATCTCCGTCAGCGCACCACGGCCGTGCCCGTCAGCAGCTTCACGGCGGCGGCGATCGAGTCGGCGTCGATGCCCGCGCCGCGCAACTGCTCGGCGGGGGTCGCGGAACCCGGCATGTTCCGCACACCGAGCCGCACCAGCCGGGGCGCCGGCCTGCCGTCGGAGAACACCTCCGCCACGGCGTCGCCGAGGCCGCCCTGCGGGTGGTGGTCCTCCACCGTGATCAGACAGCCGGTGTCGGCCGCGGCGGCCTGGAGGGTGACCTCGTCGGCCGGTTTGATCGAGTACATGTCGACGACCCGCACCGTGATGCCCTCGGCGGCCAGCAGGTCGGCCGCCTTGAGGCACTCGTGGACGGTGATCCCGGAGCCGACGAGCGTCATCCGGTCGTCGATGGAGTGCCGGAGCACCTTGCTGCCGCCGACCGGGAACTGCTCGTCGGGGCCGTAGACGACCGGTGTCTTCCCGCGCAGCGTGCGCAGATAGCAGACGCCCTCCAGTTCGGCCATCGCGGCGACGAGCCGGGTCGTCTGGTTCGCGTCGCACGGCTGGAGCACCGTACTGCCGTGCAGGGCACGGAACATGGCGAGGTCTTCGAGGCCCATCTGGGAGGGACCGTCCTGGCCGATGGAGACCCCCGAGTGCGAGCCGACGACGCTGATCGACGCCCGGCTGACCGTGGCCATCCGCAGGAAGTCGTGCGCACGGGTGAGGAAGGCCGCGAAGGTGGAGGCGTACGGGATCTGTCCGCACGCCTGCATGCCGACGGCGGCGGCCACCAGCTGCTGCTCGGCGATGTAGAGCTCGAAGTACCGCTCGGGGTGCTCCTTCGAGAAGAACTCGGTACGGGTCGAGTCACCGACCTCGCCGTCGAGCGCCACGATGTCGCCGCGCGCGGAGCCGAGGGCCGTCAGGGCCTGGCCGTACGCGTCACGGGTGGCGATCTCGTCGCCCACGTCGAAGCGCGGCAGGTTCAGATGGCCGACCTCGGTACGGGGGTCGGTGGCCGCCGGGTCGGGCTTGCGCACCTCGACCCGCAGATTCCGCCGGCCGCCCAGTTCCTCGATGGCGCTCGCCGCGTCCGGCAGGGGCTTGCCGTGCATGCCCTCCTTGTCCTCGACGGCGGCGACTCCCCGGCCCTTCCTGGTGGCGGCGATGATCGCCGTCGGCTCCCCGACGGTCGAGCGGGCCTCGTTGCAGGCGGCGTCGATCGCGTCGATGTCATGGCCGTCGACCTCGATGGTGTGCCAGCCGAAGGCGTGCAGCCTGCGGGTGTAAGCGCCGAGGTCGTGCTCGTGGCGGGTGGGGCCGCGCTGGCCGAGCCGGTTCACGTCGAGGATCATCGTCAGCGAGTCGAGATGCTGGTATCCGGCGTGCTCGGCGGCCTCCCAGATCGAGCCCTCGGCCATCTCGCTGTCACCGCAGAGGACCCAGACCCGGTACGGGACCTTGCCCAGCCGCTGCCCGGCGAGCGCCATGCCGACGCCCACCGGCAGGCCCTGCCCGAGCGAGCCGGTCGCCACGTCCACCCAGGGGAGGCGGGGCGTGGGGTGGCCTTCGAGCCGGCTGCCCTGCCGGCGGTAGGTGCGGAACTCCGACTCGTCCACGGCACCGGCAGCGAGATACATGGAGTAGAGCAGGGGCGAAGCGTGCCCCTTGGAGAAGATCAGCCGGTCGTTCCCCGGATGGTCGGGCCGGTCGAAGTCGTACGTGAGGTGATTGGCCAGCAGTACGGCGGCGAGGTCGGCCGCGGACATCGACGAGGTCGGATGTCCGGAACCCGCCATGTCGGCGGCCCGGACCGAGTCCACCCTGAGCTGCTGCGCCAGTTCTGTCAGTAGTTCGCTACGCATGTCACTCCTCACCGGATGCGACCGGGTGCGGCCGGACGGGCGGACCGTGGACTTCCCGGCTGCCCGCGTGCCCGGGGACAGCGACGGCAAACGGGAGTCACGCCAGGTTTCGCCCCTTGACAACCAGATTGCCCCACCTGGGAGGAGCCCGCAGAACACCGGGTCCGGGGCGGGCGCCGTCCCGGACCCGGCTACCGTCCACGTATGACATCTCGCGCGTCGGTTACCGAGGTCGGTCCGCTCCTCAGAGGCTGGCGTGAACAGCGCCGGATCAGCCAGCTCGAGCTGGCCCTGCGCGCCGACTCGTCCGCCCGTCACATCAGCTTCGTCGAGACGGGCAGGTCCCGGCCGAGCGAGGCGATGGTCCTGCGGCTGTCGGAACATCTGGACGTACCGGTGCGGGAGCGCAACACCCTGCTGCTGGCGGCCGGTTACGCGCCGCGGTTCACCGAGACCGCGATCGACGACCCGTCGATGGCGGTGGTGCGGGAGGGGCTGGAGCGGCTGCTGCGGGGGTACGAGCCGTATCCGGCCCTCGTCGTGGACGGAACGTACACACTGGTGGCGGCCAATCGGGGCCTCGCCCTGCTCATGGAAGGCGTGCCCGAGCATCTGCTGGTGCCGCCGGTGAACGCGATGCGGGTCATCCTGCATCCGGAGGGCGCCGCGCCGCGCATCCGCAATTTCCGGCAGTGGCGACTCCATCTGCTGCACCAGATGGAGCGGCAGATCGCGCTCGCCCGCTCCGAGGAGCTGCGCGCGCTGTACGAGGAGGTCGCCGCGTATCCGCCGCCCGAGGGAGTCGACGACGGGCCGGAAGGGGGCGAGGACGCCGAGGACGCGGCGGCGTTCGCGCTGGGGACCTTCGCGCTGCCGCTGCGCATCGAGCACGGCGGGCAGGTGCTGACCTTCCTGTCGTCCATCTCCACGTTCAACACACCGATGGACGTGACGGTCGCCGAGCTGGCGATCGAGACGTTCCTGCCGGCCGATCCCGCGACGGCGAAGTACCTGATGTCGGCACTGGGCTGATCACGTCGCGCCCGGCCCCCGGCACCGGAGCGGTTCCGGCGCCGGGAACGGCCGAGTCGCTAAGACCTGCCGTGTCCCTCCCGGCGTGGGCGCGGCTCGGTGGGCAGGTCGCTGTCGGGGATGGCCGGGGGCGCGGCGGGGGTGGTCGTCGGCGACTTGGTCTCGTGCTCGGCGGAGCGCGCCGCCTCGGCGCGCAGCAGGGCGTTGAGTACGGCGAAGGGGTCGATGGGCATGGCTGTGTCCTCGCGGTGCGATGGGGGTTGACCGGCTGCTGAATGGGGTCGACAAGCACGCGGGCGTGCCGGACCTCTCAGCAGCGCAGCACCACACGGCGGACGGGCGGCGCCGCGACCGGCCCGCTCCTCGACGAGGCGACGGCGGCCCCTCCGTACGGAGGCCGCGACGGCCGGCTGTCCTTTTCGGCGCGTGGGCCCGCCGCCCCGCGCCCGGTCCTGGCCGACGCGGTCTGCGTCGCCATCGCCGTGTCGTGGTGCCCCTCCCCCGCCGGCTCGGGCGGCGTCGAGGCGGCCGGCCGGGGTTCCGCGCCGCGCGCGGCCGACGCGCACGGGTCGAGCGACATCCCAAGGAGGGCGAGCAGCGCCAGCAGCAGCACGACGGCGCGGGCGGGGGGACGGCCCGCGCTGGCGGGCCGGGGGCTGCGCGGTTCCAGGGCGCTGTTCACTCGGCACGACCTCCTGATCGTGCATCCTGTGCCCGTGGACGCCGCCGTGCGCGCCGGAAGGGCGAGAACCGCTCTCCTGGCGGACGCGGGTTACGCCGACCCGGGCAGGGCCCTTTCGGGCGCCGGGAGCGGGCCCCGGGGCTCAGGTCCCCTCGGGGCTCGGCTCCGTCTCCTCCCGGGGCACGGCCGCCGTGGCCGGCGTCAGACCGAGGGGGACCTGCGGTCCCAGACCGTCGTACAGCCAGCGCTTCAGCACCGTGTGGACCTGTTCCGCGCCCACCAGCTCGCCACCGCCCGGCACGGGCGGCGGCAGGGTCAGCGGCGACAGCAGGAAGGCGTTCGACTGCTCGCCGCCGAGTCCTCCGTGGGAGCCGATCTGCTCCTCGAACGCGTGCACCCGGCCCGTCGCCGGGTCGTACATCGAGTTGACCATGATGTCCGCGACATGGGGGAAGGTGTCGGTGCGCCGGACCGCGTCGGCGGCGCCCGGACCCATCGTGGCGAGCAGCCCCGTGTCGTCCAGCTTGGCGACCGGGATCTCCGCCCCGGCGGGGCCGAGCACGACGGAGCCGTTCGCCTCGCTCCGTACGAGGAGGAAGCCGATGCCCGGATGGTTGGCGAGGGTCCGCAGCAGCGCGGGGTGACGTTCGTCGATCTGTTCGCGGCTCATCCGCTCCGGGACGTCCGGGAAGGAGATCAGCCCCAGATTCCCGGAGGCGAGCACTATCGGGTCGGAGCCGCGCGCCGACCGCTTCTCGTCTCCCTCCTCGCCCTCCTCGACGGGGCGGTGGAGCGCTGTCCGCACGGCGTCACGGGCCGCGTCGCGCGCCTCGGCGCCGCTCTTGGTGCGCACCGCGCGGCGCGGCACGGGCAGTCCGCAGCCGGCCCGTACGAGATCCCGGAGCGTGAGCCCGTACCCGCCGAGGAAGGTCTCGCCGGGGCTCTGGCCGTGGTCGGAGAGGAGTACGAGCCGGTACGAGCGCGGCGCGTGGTCGGCGACCTTGGCCAGCAGTGCGATCGAGCGGTCCAGCCGCTCCAGGACGCGGGTGGCGTCGCGGCTGTGCGGTCCCGAGTGGTGGGCGACCTCGTCGTACGCGACGAGGTCGGCGTAGACGGCGGCTCGCCCGGCCAGCATGTCCCCTATCACCGCCGCGACCACGACGTCCCGCTCGACGACGGTCGCGAAGGCCCGGATGAACGGGTAGAGCCCGCCACGGCCGACCCTCGGCAGGTCGCCGCGGATCCGAGCGCGCGTCGACTGGCCTATCTCGCGGCAGACCTCGGCGACGAAGGAGACGGCCGTACGGACGGCGTTGGCCGGGTCGGTGAAGTAGGCGAAGTAGCCGGCGCGTGAGCGGGTCGCCCTGCCGCGCCGCGCGGCCATCGACAGGACGAGCGCGAGCTGGTCGGCGCCGCCGCTGAAGAGGTTGCCGCGGCTGGCGCCGTCGAGGGTGAGGAGCCCGGCGTCGCGGGTGTGCTCGATGGCCCGGCGCTGGAGTTCGGCGGCGCTCGCGGGCCGGTTGCTGACCATGATCCGCCCGCTCTCCTTCTCGTACCAGCGGAAAGCGGGGACATCGTGGTTGCTGCCGTGCAGGATGCCGAGCTGGCTGGCGCCGGTCTGGCTGGACCAGTCGGTGCGCCAGGGGGTGAGCCGGTGGGTGGGGCGCTCGCCGAGCCAGCCGGCGACGGTGGGCATGTGACCGTCGGCGACGGCGTCGAGCAGCACCTGGTGTCCGACGCCGTCGAGCTGGAGGAAGAGCGTGCCGGGCGACGCCGTGTAGCCGCGCCGGGCGCTGTCCTCACCGCTGCGGCGCCTACGGCGTTCGGCGAGGCGCGAGAGCCTGCGGCGGTAGGCGTTGTCGTCGCGTACGGCGAGGGCGGTGGAGGTGGCCGACGCGACGGCGGACATGACGGCGGCGACCACGATCGCGTTCTCGGGGTTGGCGGCGCCCCCGCCGTCGGGGGTGGATTTGAGCGCGACAAGCAGCAGGGAGCCGTTGAGGAAGAAGACCAGCAGGCCGAGCACGAGGGCGGGGACGAGCAGCAGGGCGCGGACCAGGAAGGGCCAGACGAGCGCGCTGAGCAGGCCGAAGGCGCCCGCTCCCCAGGCAGCGGTGAGCGCGGTCCTGGTGAGGCTGTCGTCGGCGCCCTGGAGCTGGAAGTCGGGCAGGATGCCGGCGAGCGCCAGCATGGTCAGGGTGGAGACCGCCCATACGACGACCACCCGCACCAGGGCCCTGCCGGCCGTCCGCCATCGCCCCTTGAACACCGCGTCTTCACCTCACGTCCAGGGCCCGCACACGTCCACGGGCCTGCTCCACAGCCTGACACAGCGCGCGGCGGGGCCGGTCCTCTTTAAGGGGCGGGGGCCGGCAAGGGGCGTGGACCGAAGGGCGGGCGACGGAGTGTTCAGCAGCCGTCGTACCCGGCGGTGGGCATGGAGAGCCTGCGGTGGACCTTGGCCTTGGACGTCGCGTCGTACAGAGGTTCGTCCGTCCCCACGGTCTCCACGGGGACGCCGCGACGCTCGCACTCGGCGTAGAAGGCCGGGACGGAGGCCAACGCCCGGTCGAGCACCCGCTCGTTGGGGACGACGAACGCGTCCACCAGACCGGCGTCGACGTCGACCCAGAGCCCGTAGTGGTCGGAGCGCATCCTGTAGAGGAGCAGCTGCCGTGTGACGACGTATCCCTTGTCGGCGGCCCAGCGGGCGCACATCGCCTGCTGGCCGCGGATGTCCACCAGGAACGGCTCGCGGTCGAGTTCTTCGAGCGGGGTGAGGCTGGCTATCGCCGCCACTCGTAAATCGCCCATGTTTCCGGCCCCCCGCTCAGCTGCACCCGACCGCTCCCCCGAAGCCGCCCCCTGTCCCCCGGTGTTCGACGACCCTACTCCGATCGGGCCTGCTTAAGGAGGCGCGTACCGGGCACGGGTGGGCGCATGGATGTGCCATGGGCGCACGCCCTCGGGCGTGCGGGGTCAGGCGCGCAGGTCAGGGGCGCGGGGTCGGGGGTCGCGAGCCGCCTCCTGCCCGTCCCACGCCCGGCCGCCGCCCGGCCGCCGTACGCTGAAGGCCTGATACGGACGGAGCTGAGGTCCCGCTTTGGGAAATGTCATCACCTGGTGGGGTCACGCCACCTGCACCGTCGAGGACTCCGGCGTCCGGGTGCTGACGGACCCCCTCTTCGCACGCCGGCTGGCGCATCTGCGCCGTCGGCGCGGTGACGTGCCGCCGCCGGAGGCCGCCGTGGCCGACGCCGTGCTGGTCTCGCACCTGCACTCCGACCATCTGCATCTGCCGTCGCTTGCGAAGCTCGCGCCGGGCACCCGGCTGATCGTGCCGCGCGGCGCGCGGCGGGCGGTTCCCGGACTGCGGCGGCTGGACGCCGTCAGACGGACGGGCGGTCTGCGGATCACCGAGGTCGAGGCGGGCGACGAGGTGGAGATCGGGCCGCTGTGGGTACGGGCGGTGCCCGCGTACCACGACGGGCGGCGGCTGCCGGTGGGGCCGCAGCGCTCCCCCGCGCTCGGCTATGTGATCACCGGTGAGTGCCGGACGTACTTCGCGGGCGACACCGGACTCTTCGACGAGATGGCGGACGCAGTGGGCACGGTCGACGTGGCGTTGCTGCCGGTGGGCGGCTGGGGGCCGCATCTGGGCCACGGTCATCTGAACGCCGACCGGGCGGCCGAGGCGCTGACCCGCCTCGCCCCCGGCGCCGCGGTGCCGGTGCACTACGGCACGTTCTGGCCGATCGGCATGGACGGGGTCAGACCGCACGAATTCCATTCGCCGGGCGACGAGTTCGTCCGCCTGGCGGCCCGGCGCGCGCCCGGAGTCGCCGTGCACCGGCTTCAGCACGGCGAGAGTGTGCGGCCGGGAGCCACCCTGTGATCGACCAGCTCATGAGCCAGTTGCCGTCGGAGTCGGCGCAGCAGGCGGTCACCTATCCGTCGCTGTTCCTGTTGGTGGCGCTGGGGGCCCTGGTGCCGGTGGTACCGACGGGCGCGGTGGTGAGTTCGGCGGCCGTGGTCGCCTTCCACCAGACGGCGCCGCTCGCGCTGCTCTACATATTCGTCGTCGCCTCGTTCGCGGCGTTCCTCGGCGACATCGCGCTCTACTGGCTGGGCCGACGCGGGGTCAACTCGAAGAACGGCTCGCGCTGGCTGGCGGCGCTGGAGCGGCGGGTCGCCGACGACACTCTTGAAGAGGCGCAGCGCAAGTTGCGGGAGCACGGCGTGACGGTGCTGGTGCTGTCGCGGCTGGTGCCCGCGGGGCGGATCCCGGTGATGCTGGCGTGTCTGCTCAGCCGGTGGCCGACGACGCGCTTCGTCAAGGGCGCGCTGCCGGCGTGCCTGGCCTGGGCGGCGACGTACCAGCTGATCGGGATCCTCGGCGGGTCGCTCTTCGCGGAGCCGTGGGAGGGCGTGGTCGCGGCGGTGGCGCTGACGGTGCTGATCAGCGGCGGGCCGGCGCTGTGGCGAAGGCTGCGGGGGCGCGGCAAGGGCTCGGACGGGAAGAGCGGGCCGGACGGCCCGGCGACGGCGGGCGGTCGCCCGGTCGCCGACGGCCCGACGGAGCCGGACGGCCGACAGGCGTGAGCGTCACGGGAGCGTCCGCCGCACAGCGGCTGATGTCCGTGTCGACCGTGGCTCGGAAGGCGGAGGCACGGGGAGGCAGCCGCCGAGGCCGAGTTCAGGCATCGAGGCTCGTTCCGCGCGGTGCGAAGGCGGTTCGTCGCAAGGCCCTCCAGGGCGGTACGCAGACGGTCGGCGGGGCCCGGCGCGGTGCGCGCCGTCTCCCCGTCCCGGCCGGGTTCCGTCGGGGAAATCCCGTTCAGCGCGGTTCGCGCGCCTCTGCCAGAACCGTCGTCAGAATGCCGAGCGCTTCGGCGACGTGCGGGAGTTCCAGAGGATCCGCCGCGTTGAGGGACTCCATGCGCTCCTCCGGGGTCGACCCGAGCAGGGGTCCGGTGGCGAGCCGCACCCGCAACGCGCCCAGTTCGTCCCCGAACCGGTGCCCGCCGGGCACCTGAACGCCCAGCCGTTCGCCCAGGAACTCCTCGAGTTCCATGGAGTCGCCGACCCCGCGTGCGGCGAGAGCGCGGCGCGCGGGCCCGAGGTCCGCGTAGAGATGGCGGCCCGCCTGCGGCGGCCTGGTCAGCGCCCCGGCGCTGAGAACGGCGTGGTGTACGGCGCCGGCCACGCGCGCGTGCAGCGCCGTCGCGGCGGCGGCCCGCTCGGTCACGGCCGTCGGCTCGTCCAAGGCGTGGGCGGCAGCGGCGGCGACCGGCCCCGCGACGAGCGCGCCCAGCGCGGTGAGACGGTCCAGCGTCCTGGCCCGGCGCAGGGCGCCGCCCGACGTGGCGGGGAAGCGCGCGACGGCGGCGGGCCACGACGCCGGGGTGAACGCGCCCGCCAGGTCGAAGAAGACCGTGACGTCGTCGGGCCACATCTCGGCCGGGCTGAGCGGCACCGTCTCGTGCGGCCGGTGCAGGGTGTCACGCCATGTCTCGTCGCTGATGATGTGCAGGCCCTCGCCGACGGCGGCCTCGCACGCCTCCCTGAGAAGCTCGGGCGGGGCGACGGTGCCGGTCGGGTCGTCGGCGATCGAGAGCAGCAGCAGGCGTGGCGTGCCGCCCTCGGCCCGTACCCGGCGCACCGTCTCCAGGAGGGCGTACGGATCGGGTACGCCGCCGCACTCCGCGGGCGTCGGCACCTGGAACACGGGCCGGCCCAGGAGTCTGGCCTGCGGCGCCCAGGAGGCCGGGTGCGGGCGGGGCATGAGGATGTCGCCGCCGTGCGCGGCGAGCAGCGCGAGAAGCAGCGGCTGCGGGCCGGCCGCCACCGCCGCCTCCTGGGGATGTGTCGGCAGGCCGCGTCTGGACCAGTAGCCGCAGGCGGCCTCGCGCAGGACGGGGCCGCCGCCGGGCGGCTCGGGCGATGTCTGTCCTGCCGCGTCCGCGAGTACGGCGACGAGTTCGGGCAGCGCGGGCAGGCCCATGTCCGGGGCCGACGGCCCGTACCGCACGGGCCCGTGTCCTTCATGGATCAGCCCGGCAGACCCCGTCGTACCGATCGAGCCCATGCCCGCCACCTCCCGCCCTCATCGGCCTTGATCCGACCGTCCGGCCGGATGTGGTCAGCCGGCCGACGGGCCCGATTTACGGCCGAGCATCGCCAGCAGGCGGGTCTGCGCGTCGGCGCCCGGCGGTGGCTTCAGCGGGGCGTCGAACAGGCCGCTGCTTGAGAGGCCGCCCGCGTACGGCTCGACCTCCGCCAGCGCGAAGTCCACCAGCGGTCCGGGCAGCCGCTCGTTCACACCGATCCCGCGCGACAGGTCCCAGGTGTGGACCACGGCGTCGAGCACCATCTGCGCGCAGTAGGCGGCGACCGGTGTCCTGCCGTACGAGAGCTGAACGGCGCGCTCCAGCGCGCCCCGCTCGGCGAACGCGGCGCGAGCCGCCGCCGCGGCGCGGTCCCAGGTGGCGACGGGGTCCTCGCCCAGTACGTCGCCGTCGAAGGCGTCGCCCACCTCGGCCATGGTCCGGCCCTCGCTCACCAGCGGGGGCACCCAGAGCTGCTCGGCCGTCAGGTGGTTGACCAGGTCGCGTACGGACCATTCGGCGCAGGGCGTGCCCGCCCGCCACTGGTCGGCGCCGACGGCGTGCACCCGGTCCGTGAAGAGGTCGAGCGCCTCGCCGTGCCTGTCCAGCAGTGAATCGTCCATGTCTCCCACTCTCCCCGGCCGCCCCGCCGAACGCGAGTCCGGCCGAACACGTGTCCGGCCTTTCGCGTCCGGCCCGGGTTCTGCGTGGCGCCACGTGGTACGGGGTACTCGCGTTCCATGTCTGACATCTACGCGGGCCGCACCCCGGCCGATCCCGGCACCCGGAGCCGGATCGCCGCCCTGCTCACCGGCTGGGACCAGCAGGTATTCAGCTCGGCGGCGGACCGGCACTGGCCCGGCGCCGGCCCTGTGCTGCCGCGGCTCAGCCGCTCGGCCAACCACGGTCTCCTCTGGTTCGGGGCCGCCGCCGGAATCGCCCTCATCGGGCGCGGGCAGCGTTCCCGGCGTGCCGCCCTGCGCGGGGTGGCGTCGCTGGCCGTCGCGTCGGCGGCCATCAACACCGTCGGCAAGCGGTCGGTACGCCGCCGGCGGCCCGTCCTGGACGCCGTACCGGTGATCAGGCAGCTGAAGCGGCAGCCGATCACCACCTCCTTCCCGTCCGGGCACGCGGCGTCGGCCGCCGCCTTCGCCACCGGGGTGGCCCTGGAGTCGAAGGGCTGGGGCGCGGTGGTGGCGCCGATCGCGTTCTCCGTCGCGGCGTCCCGCGTCTACACGGGTGTGCACTACCCGAGCGACGTGCTGGTGGGCGCCGCGCTGGGGGTGGGGGCGGCGTACGCGGTACGGGGCATCGTGCCGACCCGCTCGCAGCTGCCCTCGCCGGGCCGGCCGCACGCGCAGGCGCCGGTCCTGCCGGGCGGCGAGGACATGGTGATCGTCGTCAACCGGGCGTCGGGCTCGTCGGACGCCGCGGGCGCGCTGCACGACGCGCTGCCGCTCGCGGAGTTCGTGGAGTGCGATCCCGAGGAGGTGAACACGGAGCTGGAGAAGGCGGCGGAGCGGTGCCGCGCGCTGGGCATCGTCGGCGGTGACGGCACGGTCAACCGGGCCGCGGTGGTCGCCGCCCGGCACGGACTGCCACTGGCGGTGTTCCCCGGCGGCACGCTGAACCACTTCGCGTACGACCTGGGGATCGAGGATTTCCACGACACGTGCCGCGCGATGGCGGAGGGTGACGCGGTCCGCGTCGACCTCGGGCGGTTCACCGGTCCCGACGGGGTCAGCGGGCACTTCCTCAACACCTTCAGCCTGGGTGTCTACCCGGAGCTGGTGCGCGTACGGGAGCACTGGGGGCCGCGGATCGGCGGCTGGCCCGCCGGGGTGCTGGCGGCGGTGAAGGTGCTGCGTGGCCAGCATCAGCTGGAGGCGGAGTTCGAGGGCCGGCAGCGGTCCCTGTGGATGCTGTTCGCCGGGAACGGCATCTACCAGCGCTTCGGGTTCACGCCCGGCCACCGGCTCGACCTGGCGGACGGTCTGCTGGACGTCCGGGTGGTGCACGGCGGCAGCTTCCCGAGCCTGCGGCTGCTGGCCGCGGCGGCGGCCGGTCCGCTGAGCCGGTCGCCGGTGCACGCGGCGGAGCGGATGCGGCGGGTACGGATCAAGGGGATCGCGCCCGGTACGCCGCTGGCCTTCGACGGCGAAGTGGCGGAGTCGCCGGTCGAGTTGACGATCGACAAGGCGAACGAGGGGCTGACGGTCTACCGCCCGCGCGCCTTCCAGTGACTCCGGTTCGTGTCCGCGAAGTCCCGCCCGGCCGAAATCGCTGGCGCGGCCCGGGGCCCTCGGCCGAGGATCCCGGACATGGACTCCGAGACCCCGCCCTTTCTTCAGACCCCGCGGCTGCGGCTGCGCGACTGCGTCCAGGCCGACCTCGACCGTCTCCTCGCGCTGGACAACGACCCCGGCGTGAAGCGCTTCATCGACGGCGGCGTGCCGGCCGCGCCCGGGACGTTCCGGGCCGAGGTCCTGCCCCGGCTCCTCGGGCGGGGCTTCTGGGCGGCCGAGGAGCGGTCCACCGGCGAGTGGCTGGGCTGGTTCGAGCTACGGCCGCTGAACGACGCCGGCTGGGAGGTGGTGGAGCTGGGCTACCGGCTGCACCGGGCGGTGTGGGGCCGGGGGTACGCGACGGAGGGGGCTCGCGCGCTCGTAAGCAAGGCGTTCACCGAGCTGGGCACGGAGCGGGTCACGGCGAACACGATGACGGTCAACACGGGCTCCCGGCGGGTGCTGGAGAAGGCCGGGCTGACGTATCTCCGTACGTACTTCGAGGACTGGCCGGAGGTCATCGAGGGCTCGGAGCGGGGGGACGTGGAGTACGGGCTCACGCGTGAGGAGTGGCGGCGCACGGCCGGCGAGTGAGGCCCCATTGTCGCCCCTTGACGCCCCTTGACGTCTCTGACCACATCGCGAGACACGGGTCTCATATTCCGACATCGCGGCGTACCGTGACGGGACCACTTCACGAGAGGGAGCCCGGTCATGGTACGAGAGACCGCCGTCTACACCCACGGCCACCACGAGTCGGTCCTGCGCTCGCACCGCTGGCGGACGGCGGCGAACTCGGCGGCGTATCTCCTCCCCGAACTCCGTTCCGGCCTGGACGTGTTGGACGTGGGCTGCGGTCCCGGCACCATCACGGCCGACCTGGCGGAGCTGGTGGCGCCCGGCACGGTGACCGCGGTCGACGCGGCGGCGGACGTGCTGGAGCGGGCCGCGGAGACGGTCGCGGCGCGCGACCTGGACAACGTCCGCTTCGCGGTCGCCGACGTCCACGCGCTGGACTTCCCGGACGACTCCTTCGACGTCGTCCACGCCCACCAGGTGCTCCAGCACGTCGGCGACCCCGTACAGGCCCTGCGCGAGATGCGCCGCGTGTGCAGGCCGGGAGGCGTTGTGGCGGCGCGCGACAGCGACTACGGCGCGTTCACCTGGTTCCCGTCGTCGCCCGAGCTGGACGGCTGGCAGGAGCTGTACCGCCGGGTCGCCCGCGCCAACGGCGGCGAACCGGACGCGGGCCGCCGGCTCCGCTCCTGGGCCCGCCACGCGGGCTTCACGGACATCACGTCCACTGCGACGGCCTGGTGCTTCGCCACCCCGGAGGAACGCGCGTGGTGGAGCGGCCTCTGGGCGGAGCGGACGACGGCGTCGGTCTACGCAGAGCTCGCGGTGCGCGGCGGCCACGCGACGGACGAGCGCCTCACCGCCATCGCGGAGGCGTGGCGCGTGTGGGGCGCCGACCCCGACGCGTGGTTCATGGTCCCGCACGGCGAAGTCCTGTGCCGGGTCTGAGGGTTGGGTCCTTCGAGATCATGGTCGCGGGTGAGGGTGCTTCGCTACCCTCACCCGTATGGAAATCCTGGGAACCACGCTGCGCATCTGCGTCGACGACCTGGAGACCTCGGTCGCGTTCTACGAACGCCTGACCGGTAGCCCCGCGCTCCGTTTCGAGCGCGGCGGGGTCTCCGTCGCCGCCGTCAGTTGCTTCCTGTTGATGAGCGGTCCTGCCGAGGAGATCGAGGTGCTGCGCAAGGTCACCGCCACGATCGCCGTCAAGGACGTCGACGAGGCGTTCGCCGCGCTCACGGGCGTCGGCGCCCAGGTCGTCGCGGGCCCGGTCCCCACACCGGCCGGCCGCAACCTGATCGCCGTCCACCCGGACGGCTCGATCTTCGAGTACGTGGACCGCAACCCGGTCCAGAACGGCTGACGGGACGTCGGACGGGCCGTGCGCGCGGCCCGTCCGAGAACTCCGCTCGTCAGCCGGCCGCAGGACGCATCCGGTAGTCGTACGCCTCCGGCAGCGGGTCGTCCGTCAGGGACGACCACACCTCGTTCAGCGTCTCGGCGCCCTCGCGCAGGTCCGCCACCTCGAAGCCCGCGTCGAACAGTGCGCGGGCCGCCGCCTTCTCGCCCTCGGCGAGCAGGAGTTGGGCCTCTATCAGCCGGAACGCGCCCCGTTGCCGGGTCGCCTCCGACAGGCGGTCCCAGACGCGGCGCGCGTCCCGTGGGCGGTCGACGGTGAGCAGCGCGGCGATCGCCTCGCGCGCCAGGGACGCCGTGGCCGCCGTCCAGGACTCTCCCTCGTCGGCGCGTTCGCGGCAGAGGTCGTCGAAGGCTTCCGCGTACTGGTCGGCGGCCCGTTCCGGGTTGCCGCCCTCGCGGTCGGCGACGGCCAGGCAGCGGAGCAACGGCCAGCGGGAGGAGGCGAGTTTGAGGCCGCGTTCCCAACTCCGTACCGCCTGGGCCAGATCGCCCGCGTGCCACTGGGTGACACCGAGGTGATACTCCGTCAGCGGCTCGGCGGGCGCCGTCTCCAGCATGTCGCGCCAGTGCGGCGCGACGAGGGTCGGTCCCGGCGGCACGATCTCGCGCGGCTTCGGGAGCGTGCCCTGGGCGAACAGCTCGACCCACGGCGCCTGTTGCTCGCCGAGCATGGACTCGTCGAACGGTGTGCCGGGCAGTTGGTATCCGCCGCGCATCGCGCCGCGCAGGACTTCGAGCGCGCCCCAGCCCGAGCCGGTGGCGAGGCGTTCGCCGGGCTCGTTGTCCGCGTACGGCAGCCACGCCTCGTACGCGGCGTCGACATCCGCGCGGGGCAGGGCGAGTTCGAGGCGGTCGGCGACCTCCGCGCGGGCGGCGTCCCAGTCGGCGCCGTGCACCGCGGCGGGGTCGGTTTCGAGCGGGCCGTACGACTCCAGCCAGCTGAAGTCGTCGTGGCCTTCGAGCTTGACGTGTTCGAGCTGGGTACGGGCGAGCCCGGCCTGGATCTCGGCGTAGCCGGGAGTGCCGGGTTCGGTGAGCCACCGCTGCCAGCGCCGCCCGCCGCGCCCGGCGCCCCAGAGGAAGAGCTTGCGTCCGCGCAGGGTGTCCGTGGACGTCTGGACGAGTCCGTGGCCGTCCGCGTCGAGGGAGGTGATCCACTTCCGGGCGTCGAGGGGGACCTCGTAGAAGTAGTCCGCGGGGTATTCGCCGCGCAGCGGGTACGTGCGGTCGACGCCGTCGTACTCGGGCACCGGGACCCGGCGCAGGCTCCGTTCGTACCCGAAGTGCCACGCCTCATCGGCGGGTGCGAGGACGCGGGTGTGCTCGTCCTCGGGGACGGCGATGTTGGACCACCAGTAGACGGGCGCCGGCCCCTGGTGCGGGTTGCGTATGCGGACGCCGACGTGCAGGAAGTCGGAGTCGTCGGGCAGCCACAGATCGACCTGGAACGGCAGGCCGCGCAGGGGCTCCCACTCCCAGAGCCGGACCATCTCGCCACCGTCGGGCGCGGGGACGAGGGCTGCGTGCACAGGCGCGCAGGAGAGCGTGGTGTGGCCGGTGGCGCCGATGTTCCACTCGATGCCGCCGGAGAACCAGGCGCCGTTGAGCGCGAAGTCGGCGGGCTGGAACACCGGGTTGCGGTAAAGCAGTTCGCGTCCGGTGGGCTTGTGGTGCAGGGAGTGGATCCGGCCGCCGAGGCCCGGCAGGACGGTGGCCCGCAGCCGGTCGTTCTCGATGACGATCGCGTCGAAGTCGGTCGGCTCGCGGTCGCGTCCGTAACCGTCGAGGACGCGGACCGGCAGCAGGGTGCGCAGCGGCTCGTAACCGATCTGCCGTGCCATGTCGCGGGGCAGCTCCCGCTTGGCGCGTTCGTCTATGGAGTGCGTCTCGTCGAGCGGCCGCATCGCGGGCAGGGGGTTCTCCGGCCCCAAAGGGGCGGCAGGCAGGGTCAGTACGGCACGTCGCACGCTCGTGGCCACAGGCAAACCTCGCTTCGCTCGCTGGGGCCGCCGGGGCTCGGTTGGCCGGCGCGCACCCGATGACCATGGAACACGGTCGAGTGCGCGCCGAACAGAGGACCTGGAGATCAGTCTTGGGTGAGGGCCGCCACAACGATGTCCGCGAGCAGCGCGCCGGCGGTGCCGTCGGGGTCGAGGTCGGGGTCGTAGATGGTCAGGTTGAGCCCGACGCAGCGGTCCGAGCGCACCAGGATCGTCAGCAGCGTCCGGAGCTCGTCGGGGAGCAGTCCCCCGGCGTCGGGGGCGTCGACGGCGGGCATCACCTCGGGGTCGAGGACGTCCGCGTCCAGGTGCACCCAGAAGCCGTCGGTCTCGGGGAGCTCCAGCGTCCCGAGTACGGCGCCGGTGATGTCGGCGGTGCCCCATTCGCGGAGTTCGCCGACGGAGACGGTGGGGATCCTCAGCCGGGCCAGTTCCTCGCGGTCCTCGTCGTAGTCGCGGATGCCGAAGAGGCGCACGTCCTCGTCGCGGATGTAGGGGCGCAGTCCCTCGATGTCGCTGAGGTCGCTCTGCCCGCGACCGGTGGCGATGGCCAGTTCCTCGCCGCCGGCCGCGCCGACGGACGGGGAGTTGCCGGTGTGCCGGAAGTCGGCGGAGCCGTCGATCGCGGCGATGCCGTACCGCCCGATCCGGCGCAGCGCGAGGGAGGCGCCGAGCTGGATGGAGCAGTCACCGCCGAGGACGAGGGGGAAGTCGCCGGCCCGTACGTGGCGCTCGATCCGGTCCGCGAGTTTGGGTGTGTACGCGGCGATGGCGGCGGCGTTGAAGACCCCGTCGCCCTCTTTCCAGTCGCCCCGGTCGTAGCGCGGCGGTACGACGACCCCGCCCTCGAAGGCGCCGAGCCGCTGCACGATGCGCTGCTCGCGCATGGCGCCGGCGAGCTTGTAGCAGCCGGGCACGGTGCCGGGGGCGGGTGGCCGGAGGCCGAGGTTGGAGGGGGCGTCGATCACCACGATATTCCGCATGCGATCCATCCTCGGCGTCGTACGCTCGTTCTTCAATCTGGTTACTCGGTGAGAAGGCGGCACGTCCATGACCACGCAGCACACGTATCGGGTGATCGTGCGCGGGACTTTCCGGGAGCTGACGGACGAGGCGCGGGCCCGGTTGCTCGACGAGGTCGAGGAGCACGGGCTGAGCCGGATGCGGTTCACGCCCGAGGGGTCGCTCACCTACGACCGGGTGCTCAAGCACTTCTCGTTCCGCTTCGTCGTCCTCTCCGACGCGGCCGACGGCGATGAGATGGCGGCGGCGCTCGCCGAGGACCGGGCGGAGTCGGCGCTGAAGGCTCTCGTCGGCGGCGCGGGTGTCGGCTTCGGGGAGCTGCGGTCGTCGGTGACGGACATGGACACCATGAAGATCAACCGCAAGAGCCGCTGACCGATGGGCCGGCGCTACGTCAGCGCCGGGACCTCCAGGGTGAGTGTGGCGCCGGCGGCCGTCGTCTCAAGGACGGCGGGGACGCCCAGCGGCACCGTCAGATTCGTCGGGCCGTGACCGAAGCCCAGTTCCTCGATGACCGGGACGCCGAGGCCGCCGAGCCGGTCGAGCATCAGGGTCCGCACGTCGTCGTACGGGCCGCAGCCCGCCCAGGAGCCGAGCGCGATGCCGGCGACCCCGTCCAGCCAGCCGGAGCGCAGGAGTTGGGTGAGGATCCGGTCCAGCCGGTACGGCTCCTCCTCGATGTCCTCGATCAGCAGCAGCCCGCCCGTGGCGGAAGGGCGGGCGTGCGGGGTGCCGAGGTCGGCGGCGAGGAGGCTGACGCAGCCGCCGAGGGTGAGCCCGCGGGCCCGGCCGGGAACGAGGGCGCGTGCCGTGTCCGGGCCGATGACCCGGACCGTGTCGGGTTCGAGGAGCGTCGCGCGCAGCGACTCCTGGGTGGCGGGGTCCTTGAGGAAGGTCAGTGCGGCGACCATGGGGCCGTGCAGCGTGGAGACGCCCGCCCGTACGGCGAACGCCTCGTGCAGCGCGGTGATGTCGCTGTAGCCGACGAAGGCCTTGGGGGCCGCGGCGCGCATGGTGTCCCAGTCGAGCAGGTCGACCATGCGCTGGACGCCGTAGCCGCCGCGTGCGCACAGGACGGCTTCGATCGTCGGGTCGCACCAGGCGTCCTGGAGGTCGCGGGCGCGTGCCTCGTCCGTCCCCGCGAGATAGCCGAACTCCCGGTGCGTGTCCAGGACATGGGGTGCCACGACGGGATCGAGGCCCCAGCCGCGCAGGATGTCCAGGCCCGCTTCGAGGCGTTCGGCGGGCATCGGGCCGCTGGGGGCGACGACGGCGACCTTCGCGCCGGGCCGCAGCCGGGGCGCGCGTACGAGTGGCGCCAGGGGTGCGGTGGTCGGGTCGGGCGCGGGGGTCACTTCTTCAGCTCCAGCACGGGCACGTCGGGGCGGTCGATCCCGAAGGTCTGGGCGTACAGGGACAGTTCGGCCTCCAGCGCGCGGACCATGGTGTCCGTCCTACGGAAGCCGTGGCCCTCGCCCTCGAAGGTGATGTAGGCGTGCGGGATGCCGCGCCCGGCCAGCCGTTGGAGGAAGCGTTCGCACTGGACGGGCGGGCAGATCACGTCGTCCAGGCCCTGGAGCAGCAGGAACGGGGCGGTGATCCGGTCGACGTGGTTGATCGGGGAGCGTTCGCGGTAGCGGGCCGGGACCTCGGCGACGGGGCCGACGAGCGATTCGAGATAGCGCGACTCGAAGTCGTGGGTCCCGTCCTCGGCCCAGGTGGACAGGTCGAGGATCGGATAGATGACGGTGCCGCAGGCGTAGACGTCGGTGCCGGTCAGCGACGCGGCGCTGGTCCAGCCGCCCGCGCTGCCGCCCCGTACGGCGAGCCGCGCCGGGTCTGCGGTGCCTTCGTCGGCGAGGGCGCGGGCGACGGCCGCGCAGTCCTCGACGTCCACGACGCCCCACTGCTCGCGCAGCCGTTCGCGGTACTCGCGTCCGTAGCCGGTGGAGCCGCCGTAGTTGACCTCGGCGACGCCGAAGCCGCGCGAGGTGAAGTAGGCGATCTCCAGGTCGAGTACGAGCGGGGAGTGGCTGGTCGGCCCGCCGTGCGCCCACACGACGTACGGCGGCAGTTCATCGCCGGGCGCGCTGTGGTCGGGGCTGTGCGGCGGGTAGATGTGGGCGTGGATCTCGCGGTCGTCCGGCCCGGTGAAGGTGCGGATCTGCGGCTCGGGGTAGTACACGGGGTCGACCGGGTCGTCGTGCGCCGAGCCGATGACCCGGGCCCGCCCGGTCGCCGTGTCCAGCTCCACGATCTCGTACGCGCTGCGCGGGCTGGCGCCGACACCGATCACCCGGGAGCCGCGGACCGTGAGGGTGGCCGCCCATTCGGTCCAGGGTCCCGCGGCGTCGGCGAGCTGACCGGTCTCGGGGTCGAGTATGCCGAGCGTGGTGGAGCCCTTGCCGTGGACGACGGCGATCATGCCGTCGTCCATCGGCCGGAACCACTGGAGGCCGATCTTCCACAGCGGTCCGCCGAACTCCTCCTCGACGGCGGGGCTCAGCCGGGTCGGCGCGCCCACGCCGAGGGGCGCCGACGGGTCGAGCCGCAGCCGGTGGAGCTGCCACCAGTCGCCGGGGTCGGAGACGTAGAGGAGGGAGCCGTCGGCGGCCCAGTCGGTCTGTGCGACGGATTCCTCGGGGCCCCCGGCGACGGTGCGCACCCGCTCGAAGGGGCCCGTCCCCGTCACGTCGGCGAGCAGCAACTCGGTGCCGTCCCACGGCATTCGGGGGTGGTCCCAGGCGATCCACGCGGCGTGCCCGCCGTCCGGTGACACGCGGGGTCCGGTGACGAAGCGGTGCCGGTCGTCGGAGAGTTCGGTCACGGCGCTCCGGTCGTCGGCGGCCGAGCCGTCCAGCGGTACGGCGGCGACGACGCGGCGTACGTCGGTGGGTGCCTCGCCGGTGAACTCCTCCAGTACGCACCAGACTTCGCCGGAGTCGAGGCGTATCTGCGGGTCGGCCCAGCGCAGGGTGCCGGTCAGCCGGCCGTCCGGCGCGGGGGCCGGGGTGAGCGGGCGCGGGGGCATGTCGCCGTCCGGCTCGTAGGCGTAGAGCCGCTGGTCGGGGAAGTGCGCGAAGACGACGAGGGTGGAGCCGTCGGCCCGTACCGCACCGTCCCAGGGTTTGCCGCCGTACTCGATGACCCGGCTGCGGACGTTCCACGGGGCGGGCAGGACCGATTCCTCACGGCCGTCGGGCCGGCCGCGCACGAGTGCGCGCCGGCCGTCCTCCGCGGGCCGCGGCTCCGTCCACCACACCTCGTCGCCGACCGTGCCGACGAACTCGGGCCGCCCGTCGTGCGAGGCGGCGAGCGCGGCGTCGATCGGTGACGGCCATGAGCCGTACGGCGTCGGCTGCTCCATGCCCAACTCCCTCTACGCGGTCTGGAGATAGTGGTCGAGTACGCGTACCCCGAAGTGCAGGGCGTCCACCGGGACGCGCTCGTCGACACCGTGGAAGAGGGCCTGGTAGTCGAAGCCGGCGGGCAGCTTCAGCGGCGAGAAGCCGTAGCCGGTGATGCCGAGGCGGGAGAACTGCTTGGCGTCGGTGCCGCCGGACATGCAGTACGGCACGACGTGCCCGGCCGGATCGAACCGCTCGACGGCCGCCCGGAGTTTGGCGTACGTCGGGGAGTCGACCGGGGCCTGGAGGGCGACTTCGCGGTGGTGGAACTCCCAGTCGACGTCGGGGCCGGTCAACTGGTCGAGGGTGGCGCGGAATTCGTCCTCGGTGCCCGGCAGCATCCGCCCGTCGACATAGGCGACGGCCTGACCGGGGATCACATTGACCTTGTAACCGGCTTCCAGGACGGTCGGGTTGGAGCTGTTGCGCACGGTCGCCTCGACCAGGGCCGCGGCGGGGCCGAGCTTGGTGAGCAGGGCGTCCGCGTCGAAGTGCTCGTCGTGGACGTCGACGTCGATGCCGTGCAGCGTGGCGATTTCCTTCAGCGCGGCGCGGACGGTCGGGGTGATCCTCAGCGGCCATTCGTGCTGGCCGATACGGGCGACGGCAGCGGCGAGCCTGCTGACCGCGTTGGCCCGGTTGACCTTGGATCCGTGGCCTGCCCTGCCGTGCGCGGTGAGTTTGAGCCAGCCGGTGCCGCGCTCGCCCGCCCCGACGGGGTAGAGCGCCATGCCGGGTCCGGCGTGGAAGGTGAAGGCGCCGGACTCGCTGATGCCCTCCGTACAGCCTTCGAACAGCTCCGGGTGGTGGTCGGCGAGGAACGCGGAGCCGTCGATCGCGCTGGCCTCCTCGTCGGCCGTGTACGCGAGGACGATGTCGCGGCGCGGCCTGACCCCGGACCGGGCCCAGGCGCGGACGACCGAGAGGATCATCGCGTCCATGTTCTTCATGTCGACGGCCCCGCGGCCCCAGACGACGCCGTCCTTGACCTCACCGGAGAAGGGGTGCACGGACCAGTCGGCGGGCTCGGCGGGTACCACGTCCAGATGGCCGTGGACCAGGAGCGCGTCGGCCGTCGGGTCGCTGCCGGGAATGCGCGCGACCACGTTGGTACGGCCGGGGGTGCGTTCGAGGAGCGTGGGCTCCAGTCCGGCCGCGGCCAGCCGCTCGGCGACGTACTCGGCGGCGGGGCGCTCGAAGCAGTCGCCGTCGCCGCGGTTGGTCGTGTCGATCCGGATGAGCTCGGAGGTGAAGGACACCACCTCGTCCAGGGCCACCATGTCGACGGCGTCGGCCCGGTCGGTGCTCGCGTCCGCGGGCGTCGTGCCGGGTGAACCGGCGGGTGTCTGGTCGGGCGTCATGTCAGCCATACTGCTCCTCCACCGCGGCCGAGACGATCGTGGTGACCGCCTTGAAGCTGCGAATGCCGTCGTACATCGTCTCGGTCGTGTAAGCGACACGCCGTTCGCCGCTGCTGACCACTCCGGGGACGACCGTGGCGGCCCCGGCGAGATGTTCGGCGTCGAACTCCAGCTCGACGGTGAACGGGCCGCCGTCGACCGGTTCGTACCGTACGGCCAGTGCGGTCGCCTCCTGGGCCGCCGCACGGATGTCGGCGGCCGTACGCGCGGGGGTGCGGCAGACCGCCGCGTACCGGGAGACGTAGTCCTTCACCGCGACCTTGCGGGCGTCGGGCGCGTACCCGTCGGCGTCCCGGCAGGTGAGGTCGTCGCCGGTGACGAGGACCACGGGGACGCCGTACTCGGCGACGACATGGGCGTTGAGCAGCCCCTCGCTCGCGCGCGCGCCGTTCAGCCACACCCCGGTGATGGAGTTGGCGAGATACGTGTGCGCGAGGACGCCTTCCGTGCCCGCGCCCGTGTGGTAGCCGATGAAGGCGATGGCGTCGACGTCACCGTGCTGGACGCCTTCGACCATGCTCAGCGACTTGTGCCGCCCGGTGAGCAGCTGGGCCCGGTCGTCCAGCTCCTCGAGCAGCAGGTTGCGCATGGACCAGTGCGCCTCGTTGATCAGCACGTCGTCGGCGCCGCCGTCCAGGAAGCCGAGGACGGCGGCGTTCACATCCGAGGTGAACAGGGTGCGGCAGCGCTCCCACTGCGGCGTCCCCGGCAGGACGTCGCCCGGCCAGGTCACACCGGTGGCGCCTTCCATGTCGGCGCTGATCAGGATCTTCATTTCGCCCACGGTACCCGCCGCCGAATTCCCGGGCCAAGGATCTTTTCACGTAGGTCGCGGAGCGGTCCGAACCTTCCCGGACGTGCTCCGTGCCGATGTGACGAGTACGGCCAGTGCCACCAGGGGCGCACCCGCCGCCGCCGCGAACCCCAGGTCCCCGTACGCGTGGTACATCGGCAGCCACACCGGCGCCGCCGCGGCCCCTCCGAAGAACTGGGCCGACAGGGCGAGGGACGCGGCGCCGCCCCGGTTGTCGGGTGCGCTGGTCACCGCCAGCGTGTTGGTGACCGAACGCAGGCCCGTCACCGCCGCGCCGACCAGCGCCACGCCCGTCAGGAGCACCGGCAGGCTCGTCGCGAGGGCGGCCGTCACCAACCCGGTGACGAGCAGCGCGTTGGACCAGATGCCGGAGAGGTGCGGCCCCTTCCCGGCGAGCAGACGGCCCGCCACCGGCGCCGCGCAGATCCCGGCCAGCCCGAACGCCGAACTGAGCAGCCCGGTCTCCACCGGCCCCAGCCCGAACCGGTCCCGCGCACGGAGCACCAGCATCACGGTCAGCCCGACCGACGCGAGATAACAGAGGAACGACACCGAACAGGCCAGCGCAAGACGCCGGTTGGCCAGGGACCGCCACGAGGCGGGCGCGGTCGCGACCCGCCGGGTGGCCGCGGCCGACGGAGGGAAGCACACCAGGAGCAGTCCGCACAGCAGAGGCACCACGAACGCGAGGCGCCAGTTCACCGCCGCGCCCATCCCGCTGAACAGCGGGCTCATTCCCTGTCCGGCCGCCTGCGCGGCGGCGAACCAGCTCAGAGCACGGCCCAGCCGCGCCCCGCCGACGAGGTCGGAGATGGCGGCGACCAGCAGCGGGGTGGTGAAGGCGTTGGCCGCGCCCTGGAGTACGCGGGCGGTCAGGAAGAGTTCCATCGTCGGAGCCACGGCGCACAGCACCGTCGCCACCACGAACCCGGCGAGCGCCACGCGCATCACACGCCCGCGCCCCCACCGCTCCGCCAGTGTGCCGCTGACCAGCATCAGCGCGGCGAACGGGAGCATGTACGCGGTGACGGCGCCGGCCGCGAGTCCGGGCGTGCTGTCCAGCCCGGCGGCGACCTCGTGCACGATCGGGGTGACCATCGTGCTGCCGTAGGGGCCGAGGAATCCGCCCACGTACAGGGGCCACACCCGTAGCTCACGCACAGTCGGACCTCTGTCGGGAAAGGGGAAGGGGCAGGGAGGATGGGAGGATGCGCGCAGACCCGCGGGGGCCGTACGGCGGTTCCAGCGCCGTACGGCCCCCGCGCGTCGCGGGCCGCGCCTCGGGGCCTGTCGTCCGGATCAGGCCGGCAGCAGATTGTCGACCAGCGTGTTGTAGGAGGAGCCGTCCTCCTTGATGAGGTCCCAGGTGCGCATCCAGTCGAACGTCCGCTGGAACTGCCCCTGCGGGTACGGCGAGGGCTCCACGAACCGCAGACGCCACCGCGCGAAGTCCGTCGGCTTCAGGTCCGGGTCGATCGAGGCCGGGACCTCGCCGATGAGGTGGTGCAGATAGGGGTAAGGGTCCTCGTTCAGCTTGTGGACGGCCTTGACCACGGCGCGGTTCAGCGCGTCGTAGGTGTCCGCGTCGACCTCGGGGGAGGCGATCTCCGAGCCGACGTAGAACGCCTCGGTGAGCAGCTGGTACCCCTGCTTCTGCGCCACGGTGATCCACGGCTCCATCAGGGCGGCGGCCGGCACACGCCCGTCGCGCAGCGCCTCGAACCGCTGCTGCGGCCCGCCGACGTGCACGACCTTGATCTCCTCACGCGGCAGGAAGCCCTCCAGGGCCTGGAGCGCGAGATAGTGCGAGCCGTGGTGGAAGTTCACCGCGACCGCTTCACCGGCCAGGTCCTGCGGGTGCACGGCCGGGGAGTCGGGCCGTACGAAGATGGCCTGGCTGCCGACCGCCGCCCGCTTGCCGACGACGCGGCCGCCGACCTCGGTGTCGTGCGAACGGCGTATCTGCCCCCACTCGCAGGCGCGGTACAGGGAGGCGTCGCCGCTCTCGAAGTTGGAGCGCACGGTGCCGAAGGAGCTGACGAGTTCGTGGTCGTCGAGGAAGGTGACGGCGGCCTCGTACCCCTTGGGCACGAAGTCGACGTCCAGCCCCTCCTCCTCGTAGTAGCCCTCCTCCTTGGCAACGAGCTGGGGGAGGGAGAAGACCAGGGAGAGCGTCTCCATGGTGATCTTTTTCCTGGGCGCCATGACGGACACCTTTCGTCTCGGTGGGCAGGACCCGGGGCGGGGCCTGTGCCGGTGCCGGGAGGGGCACCTGTCCGCGCGGTGGGCCCGCGCGGTGACGGTGGGGCGCGGGCGGTCAGCCCAGCGCGGCGAGGATCTTGCTGTGGAGATCGAAGACGGCGGGGTCCTCGGGCAGCCGGGGGCGTGGCAGGCCGACGGTGAACTCCTCGCGTATGACGGCCGGCCTGCCGTCCAGGACGATCACCCGGTCGGCCAGGAACGCCGCCTCCAGCGGGTTGTGGGTGACCAGCAGTCCCGTCCGGGGCCTCGCGGTCCACAGGTCCTGGAGCAGCAGTCTCAGCCTCCGCGCGGTCAGCTGGTCCAGGGCGCTGAACGGCTCGTCGAGCAGCACCAGTTCCGGCTCAACGGCGAACGCGCGTGCCACGGCGGCCCGTTGGCGCTGCCCGCCGGAGAGTACGGAGGGATAGCGGTCCGCGTAGTCGGCGAGCCCTACGTCCGCCAGGGCGGGCCCCGCCCCGGCCGGGTCGAGACCCGCGCTGTGCAGGGCCAGTTCGACGTTCCGGCGGACGGAGACCCAGTCCAGCAGACGGGGCTGCTGGAAGACGACGCCCAGCCGACCCTGTTGGCTCCCGCCGGTCTCCACCCGTCCCGCGTCGGGCTGTTCGAGCCCGGCGACCAGATGGAGCAGTGTGGTCTTGCCTGTGCCCGACGCACCGACGACGGCGACGAGTTCGCCTTCCTCGACGCGCAGCCCGAAGTCTTCGAAGACGGTCTCGCGCTGTCCGGTCCGGCCGGTGGTGAAGCCCTTGGTCACGCCGTCGAGGACGAGGCGCGCGGAGTGCGTGCTCATACGGCGGTCACCTTCCGCCAGCGGTTCAGCCGCCGTTCGAGACCTTGCAGGACGCCGTACTCCAGCACCCCCATGACCAGTGCGAACAGCAGCGTCCAGCTGAGAACGGCGGCGACGTCCTGGGCGGCGAACTGGTTGTTGAGCTGGTAGCCGATCCCGCTGGACATTCCGAACATCTCCACCAGGACGATTACCTTCCAGGACAGCGACAGCCCGAGCCTGGCCCCGGACAGCAGCGCCGGACGCAGCGCGGGCAGCCACAGATAGCGGAGCTTGTAGCGGGCCGGGAAGCGGTAGACGTATGCCATCTCGCGCAGGTCGCCGTCCATGGCGAGCGTGCCCTGGTAGATGCTCAGGGTCAGTGCGGGCGCCGCCGACAGGGCGACGGCCACCACCGGGTTGGTCAGTGAGATCCCGAACCACATGACGCACAGCAGTGCCCAGACGAGGCCGGGCACGGTCAGGCCGATCAGCACGGCGGGCTCGAAGAAACGGCGTACGAACTCGACGCGGCCCATCGCGATGCCCACGACCACGGCCACGGCGAAGGCCAGCAGAAAGCCGAGGGAGACCCTCAGCATCGTGACACCGAGCGACTCGTAGAACACCGGGTCGGCCACCGCGCTGGTCAACGCCTGCCAGATGACCGGTACTTGGGGCATGAGCGGGCTGTCGTCGCGCAGCGCGAGCACCTGCCAGCCGCCGATGAGGACGACGAAGAACGCGATGACGGGGAGGACGCGGCGGGCCAGCCGGGTCAGCGGGGCCGGCCGGCGGGCGCGTGGACGGGGACCGGGACGGGGCGGATCGTTCGGGGGGACGGCGGCGGGTGCGGCCGTCCGGGGACTCTTCAGCAGATTCGATGTCACGTCCGGTTCACCCCAGCGAGCGATAGACGGTCTTGTCCGGTACGGACTTGATGAGCCCGGTGCGCGCGGCCACCTTCAACTGCTCGCGCAGGTTGGCGAACGAGGTCTCGTTCCACTCCTGCGGATAGATCCCCGCGAGCCGCTCGGGCAGCAGCGCGATGGCCTTCTTCTCGGTGGCCGGAACGCCGTACGAGGCGTGCAGCTCGGCGAGCACCTCGGGGTGGTCGGCGATGTAGTGGTGGGCGCCGAGGCGCAGCGCGGCAAGAGCGGCGGCCGTCTCCTTGTTGGCGTCCACCCAACTCCGTTCGCCGCCCTGGCCGTTCAGCAGGAGCTGGGCGTCCGATCCGGTGCCCTTGCGCCACAGTTCGGTGATGGTGGAGAGCTGCCTGGCCCCCTTGGCGACGAGCCGGGTGGCGTTGGGCTCGATGGTGATGATGGCGTCGACGTCGCCGCGCTCGAAGAGCGCCAGACCGGCGAGTACCGCGCCCGGATGGGCCTGGTACTCCGACTCGAAATCAACTCCGTTGACGGCGGTGGACAGTTGGGTCGAGCGGTAGGCGTCGCTGTTCTTCGGCGGGGTGGCGATCTTCTTGCCGCGCAGATCCTCGATCGTCCGGTACGGGCTGTTCTCCGGCACCAGCCAGCGGACGTGGTTGGCGAGGCTCGCGGAGAAGATCACGACGTCGGCCCCGGCCTCCAGCGCGACGGCGGCTCCGATCGGTCCCATGCTGGCGACGTCCAGCGCGCCCGAGAGCAGTTTGTTCTGCACATCACCGGGGCCGGTTCCGGCGACGTACGACAGCTTCAGCGCTCCCACCAGGCTCTGCTTCTCGCTGATGGGCCGTATGACCGCGCCGGCGGTGCCCGCCTGGGTGTCCTCGACCTTGGCGGACAGGCCGCCCCCGCTGCCGGAGTCGTCGCTCCCGCAGGCCGAGAGCAGCGGGCCGAGGCCGGCGGCGGCCAGGCCGAGACCGCCGGCGCGTAGCAGACCCCGGCGGCTCATGGGCCGGGGAAAGGGGTGTGCGGGATGCATGGAGGTCTCCTCGGAGGGTGTTGCGGTCAAGGGGGCCGCGCGGGAAGGCGGGCGGAGCGCGCGCCGTGCGGGGGCGTACCGGGGCGCGGCGTGGCATGGCATGGCGGCACGACGGTGGGCCGACGGAGCAGCGGAGGTGAACGGTGGGCTGTCGCGTGAAGGAGTTCAGCGACGGACAGCGGCGGGGCCGCCGTTCAGAAGGGTGCGCCCGATGGGACGGGAAGCCGGCTCGTGCGTGCGCGCCGGACCGTACGAGGCGTCAGCGTGTCTGACGGCAGGGGGTGAGACAGCCGGGATCGCCCGGACACAGCCCGCCGGCGAGGAGACAGAGGTCGAGGTGGTAGCGCCGGGTGAGGCGCGGCGCGTGCGCCAGTTCAATGGTCATGGTCACTCGCCCCCTTACCTCAGTGCCAGAAGAGTGTCGTAGCCACTGCGGCCGTCCGTGAGCTGCCAGGACCTCATCCAGGCGTAGCTCTCCGTGAAACGCTCCTGGGTGAAGGGCGTCGCGTGGGTGAAGCGGTGGTACTCCGGACGGAGCCGCTCGGGCGCGAGGGCGCCCGCCACCTCCTCGACCACATGAGCGGCGAACGACTGCCGGTCCGCGTTGATGATGTCCACGGCGGAGTTGACCGCCGACATGAAGAGGTCGAGATCTTCCGCCGTCAGGTGCGGGGCGACGACCTGCGCGCCCCGGTAGAAGTAGCAGCCGAGCAGATGGGCGCCGCGCTCCAGCGCGAGGCTGAGGAAGGGCTCCATCAGCATCACGGCGCGCAGCTCTCCGCGCGCGGCGGATTCGAGTCGCGCGGCGGGCGGGCCCACATGCTCCAGTTTGATCTGCTCCCGGGGCACCGTGCCCTCCAGGAGATGCAGGGCGGTGTAGTGCGAGCCCGTGAACTCGTTGACACCCACGGGCACGTTGTTCATGTCGTGCGGCTCGTTCAGCGTGGGATCGAAACTCACCAGCGCCTGGGCGACGACGGCCGGGCGGAGGTAACCGATGTACCCGCCACGGCTGTTGCGCTCCAGACGGTCGATGCCGCCCCATTCGCAGAGATTGAACAGATCGGTCCGCTCGGTCTCGAACAGCGCTTCCTTGCGGCGGGCGATCGGGTCCCTGACGTCGCTCTCGCCGGCGGTGCCCGCGTCCGCGAAGCGCACGTCGAGACCGGCGTCCGCGAACAGGCCGCGCTCGACGGCGACGATCTCGGGGAGGTCGAAGACCGGGTGGTTGCGGGAGATGACGAGAGCGCCGTCGTGTCGTGGGGCCATGTCGTCGTCCGCTCCCTTCGCACCGTGGTCGTGGTATCGCGAGGACGACTTTAAGGCAGCCCGCATCACGCGTCAACTGCCGCTTTTCACATGGCGCGATGAGTTTTCACTCTGCGAAAAGAGCGAAGGGGTGCGAGTCGACCGGCTTCGGAGGCGGCCCGGGGAGGGCGCTCAGAGCTGGCCCAGGGCGAGTGCGACGGGCAGCCCGCGCAGGTTCTCCGCCGCGGCCACCACGGCGGAGCCCAGCCGTCCGAGGTCGTCGTCCGCCATCCGGCTCGCGGGTCCCTGGATGTCCACCGCGAGCCGGATGTACGCCGATCCGCTCTGCACGGGGGCGGCGATCCCCCGGAGTCCGCTGCCGCCCGAATCGTCGAGGACGGCGTAACCGCGGAAGCGGGTGGCCAGCAGTTCGACACCCAGCGACCAGCGTTCGCGGTCACCGTCGTCGTCGCCGTACGTACCGTCTCCGGGGCCGGCTCCGGTCAGGGGTGCGCGGTCGCGGTCCGGGTCGAAGGCGGCGATGGCGAGCCCCATCACGGAGTCGGTCAGCGGTACGGAGCGGCCCGGCTCCCCCAAGTACCGCAGCGGCTGCTCCGACTGCACGCTCATCAGGGTCAGCACGGTGTCTCCGCGGCACACCCCGACACTCGCGGTCTCCCCGGTGAGATCGGCCAACTCCTTGAGTACGGCGGTGACATCGGGCAGACCGCTGGAGGAGAGCGAACGCCGCCCCAGCCGCAGCAGTACGGGACCGGGCAGGAAACGCTCGCTCTCCCGCGAACGGCACAGCAGCCCTTCGGCCGTCAGCGTGCCCAGCAGCCGGTGCACGGTGCTCACATTGAGCCCGGTGGTCTTCGACAACTCGGTCAGGGTGGCCCCCGAAGGGCTGTCGACCACAGCGCTGAGCAGCCGCGCGGCCCTGGCCACGGACTGCACACCACTCGTACGTGCCCCACGGGCCGGCGAGTCGGGCTCGACGGCGGAGGAAGTCGAAAGGCTCATCCGCCGACGTTAACCCGGCCCCGCGGGGCGCGTCAGGCAGGGCTCAGGACGAACCATCTCGCGGGCAGGTCGATCCGGGTGCCGTCGGCCAGATACTCCGTCTGGGGCAGCGTCGTGTCCCCGCTGTCGATGATCCGCAGGCCCGCCTCGCCCAGCAGCCGCGGCACTTCGTCGTCGGCGGCCCCGGCCGGTTTCAGTCCGTGGTCGAAGACCCGTCGCAGCTTCGCCGGCGGTCCGCCGGGATCCGCTGCTGCCCGCTGGAGCACCGCCTTGGACCCGGAGGTCAGCTCCACGACGAACGCCGTGCCGCGCTCACCGAGCAGCGTGGCGACCGACCCGGCGACGGCGGGCCGGTCCTGCGGTTCGCTCTGGTGGATGACGGCGCGCATATAGACATGGGTGTCGCCGACCCGCGCGGACAGCGCCCGGACCGCTTCGTGGTCCACGAGGCTGAGCTGCTCGAACTCGGCCACCTTCTCGGTGTCGGCGCACCGGGCGTGCTCGATCGCCGCGTGCGAGAGGTCGACGCCGAGGGCGCGGGGGAAGCGGGTGGCGAGATAGCGGGTCTGGGTGCCGTTGCCGCAGCCGAGGTCGGCCACGGGCAGCGACGGGTCGGCGTGCGGCAGAAGTATGTCGCAGTGCGGTTCGGCGGTCAGGGACGGGTCGGAGTCCCAGATCGCCTCGCCCGGCGCGTCGGAGGTCCCGCGCCAGTAGCCTTCCCATGAATCCCGGTAGCGCTCCGTAACGCCCATCTGTGACGACCTCCCGAATTCGGCCCCGTCAGAGGCGAATTGACGACGCGTCACTTCCGCGCCACGTACGCCCCTTTGCCCGCCAGGGCCTGTTCGAACCACACGGTCTTGCCCTGCGCCGAACTACTGCTCCCCCAGCCGCGGGCCAGCCGGCTCACGATCCGCAGACCCCGCCCGAACTCGTCGTCGGCCGTCGCGCCCAGCAGGCTCGCCGGGGCCGGTTCGTCGTCGGTGACCTCGCAGAGCAGGGCGTCCGTACGGACCAGCCGCAGCCCGACATGGCGGATGCGCGCGTGCCGTACGGCGTTGGTGACCAGCTCGCCGACCATCAGCTCCGCGTTCTCCACGGCGCCCGCCAGATCCCAGTCGTACAGCTTGCCGCGCACCAGGCGCCGGGCCCGCGCCACCTCGCGCGGGTCGAGCGCGAGCTGCCACTCGGCGACGTCACCGTCCGGTATGCCGTTCAGCCTGGCCATCAGCAGGGCCACGTCGTCCTTGCGTCCGCCCTGGGTGTTGAGCGCGCGGATGATGGTGTCGCAGGCGCGGTCCATGGAGGCGGCCGGATGCGCGGCCGACTCGCAGAGCGCCGCGAGACCGGCGCCGATGTCCTGGCCGCGCACCTCGACCAGACCGTCGGTGCACAGCACCAGCCGGTCGCCGGGACCGACCCGTACCGTCGCGGTCTCGAAGGGCACGCCGCCGACGCCGATGGGGGCGCCGGTCGGCAGGTCGAGCAGTTCGCTGCGGCCGTCCGCGGCGCGGACCAGGACGGGCGGGATGTGTCCGGCGTTGGCGATCTGGAGCTCGGAGCGGATGGGGTCGTACACCGCGTACAGACAGGTCGCCAGATAGTTCTCGCCCAGGCGCTGCGCCAGGTCGTCGAGATTGCGCAGCAGTTGGGCGGGCGGCATCTCCATCGTCGCCATCGTCTGCACGGCCGTCCGTAACTGGCCCATCATCGCCGCCGAGTTGAGGCCGTGGCCCATCACATCACCCACGACGAGCGCGGTGCGTGAGCCGGGCAGTTTGACGGAGTCGAACCAGTCGCCGCCGATCCGGCCGAGCCGGGCGCCGGGCAGATAGCGGGTGGCGATGTCGCAGCCCGCCATGCGTGCGGCGACCTGCGGCAGCATGCTGTCCTGGAGGGTGTCGGCGACGTTCTCCTGATACGTGTACATCCGGGCGTTGTCGAGGACGAGCCCGGCCCTGGCGGCCAGTTCGGCGCCGGTGGTGCGGTCCATGTCGTCGAAGGGCTGCCGCCCCTGACGCCGCATCAGCACCATGAAGCCGAGCACCACGTCACGCGCCTTGAGCGGCACCAGCAGCATGGAGCGGTTGTTGATGAGCGGGCGCAGGTCGCGCTTCTCGAACTGCGCGGAGATCCGGTCGCCGTCCTCCTCGCTGAGCCGTGGGATGAGGACCGGTTCGCCGGTGACCATGCACTGGAAGAACGGCGTGTGTTCGGGGAAGGCGATGGCCTCGCCGACCGGCACCGTGTCGTCCCAGCGGCCCGGTTCGTCGTTGTGCTCGACCCAGACCCGGTGCCAGATGGTGGTCACGTCGGGGCGCCCCGTGGGAAATCCCTCTCCCGCGAGGACGGCGGCGCGCAGATGGGTGCCGGCGAAGTCGGTGAAGCGGGGCACGGCGGCGCTGGTGACCTCGCGGATGGTGCGCGCGAGATCGAGGGAGGAGCCGATCAGTCCGCTGACCTCGTTGAGGAACTCAAGCCGTTCGCGGACCGCCGCGTACTCCAGGTCGAGTTCGGGGTCGGGCGCGGGCACGGGCCGGTCGGCGGGGTGGCCGTAGACGGGACCGGAACCCGCCGCGCCGGGCTCCGCCGTACCGTACGCGTTGGCCGGCCGTCCGGCGACGCGTCGCGGCACACCCCAGTCGGGGGTGACCGGGACCCGGTCGTGGTGGCTGAACTCCAGCACGGGATAGCCGAGTTCGAGGACCTGGGCGACGATGCGCTCCGACTCGGAGACGCTCATGTTCGGCAGGATGTGCGGGAGTTGGCCGGCGAGTGACTGGGAGTCGGGGAATTCGGTGTGCAGCGAGAAGCTCGGCGCTATCCGACCGCTGTCGGCGTCGCCGACCTCGCCGCGGAACTGGTCGACGTCCGCGGCGAGTACGAGATGGCGGCCGGCTCCCGGCCCGGCCAGCGGGTAGGCCCACCAGAGCACGTCGAGCCGGGGGCGTCCCGGGTCGGAGAGCTTCGCCCGGCCTGCGGTGGGGTAGGAGCTGCGCCCGTGCAGTTCCGGGCCCAGTTCGTCGTCGGCGCCGTACGTGTCGTAGGCGCCGTTGACCCGTCCCGTCCGGTCCTCCGTGAGTGCCCCTGAGACCGGCATCAGATCGCCGGCCGGCTGCCCGACCGCGGCTTTTTTGGAATGGCCGAAAAGCCGCCGTGCGCCGCTCGACCAGTGCGACACGAGGCCGTCGGCGTCCACGACGACCACGGCAAGCGGAATCCGGCCGGTCGCGGCGCGACCGCGCCGTGACCGGAGCGGCGGAGTGCCACTGTCCATGGGTGGAAGGCTCCTTCCCCGCCGCCGGGATCTGCGGCTGTGCACCCACGGTACGGCTCCGAACACGCAATGCGCCGGGCAATGAACTATTAGGTTGTGCGCCCGCGCACGCCGGAAAGTTGACTGAAATTCAGTCAGTAGCACGCCTGTTGATCCACTCGCCGATCCGGTCAGTCCGCGTGGCCGAGCTGCAGGTCTCTCTCGGTGCGCCCGCCGCCCGCCATCCGCAGCACGGTGGCGACCGGCGGGTAACCCGCGGCGATGACCGTGTACTCGCCGGACGACAGATCCACGAAGCGGAATGTCCCGTCCGCACCCGTCGTGAGGGTGTCGACCACGTTGCCCGCGGCGTCGAGCAGGGTGACGCGCGCGTCCTCGACCGGACGGCCGCCCCCGGCCCGTACGGTGCCGCGCAGCACCGCCCCGCCGGCCAGTTCGATGTCCTGCCGGGTCTCGCGCGAGGCCTGGACGCTGACGAGGAGCGCGGCCGGCCGGAAGGCGGGCGCGCTGGCCGCGAGCGTGTACTCCCCCGCCACCAACTCCGAGATCACATAGCCGCCTTCGCGCCCGCTGCGGGTGGAGGCGACCACGTCCCCGCGTACGTCGGTCAGGGTGACGGCCGCGTCGCGCACGGGCGTGCCGTCGGCGGTCAGCACGGATCCGGCGAGGCGACCGGCGCCGCCGAGGACCACGTCGAGCTCGATCGGGCGCTCCCCGACGGTGACGGTGACGGCCTGCGGCTGGTGTCCGCCCGCCGCGGCGATCATCACGTACGAACCGGCCCCCGGCACGCTCAGCGCGTACCGCCCGTCCTCGCCGCTGGCCCCGCGCCCGATCTGGGTGCCCTGCACGTCGATGAGGGTGAGCGCGGCGCGCGGGACGGTGCTGCCGTCGTGGTGCTGGACGGTGCCGCAGACGGGGACACCGGGTGTGTACGCGTGCGGGGCCGCGCCGTTCGCGGAGGCGGCGGCGGAGCCGGGAGTGCGGGCGGCCGGGACGGCGGTGGACTCGGTGGCGGAGGCGTTGTGGGACACCAGCGGTTTCTCCTTGAGGAAGCAGGCGATGAGCAGGCCGAGCAGAAGCACCGGCACGAGATAGAGGAAGATCCGCGGCATCGCGTCCGCGTACGCCTGGATGTAGCCGTCCCGCAGCGCGGGCGGCATCGCGTGCACCATCTGCGGGGTGATGGATTCGGCGCTGGGCAGCCCGGCGCCGGACGGGATGCGCTCGACGAGCGCGTCGGTGAGCCGGTCGGCGAAGAGCGTGCCGAAGATCGCGGCGCCGACGCTGCCGCCGATCTGCCGGAAGTAGTTGTTGGCGCTGGTGGCGGTGCCGAGGTCGGAGGGCTGGACCGAGTTCTGCACGGCGAGGATCAGGACCGGCATGACCAGGCCGATGCCGATACCGAGGACGGCCTGCCAGACGCTGTATTCGAGCCGGGACGTGTCGGTCTCCAGCCGGGACAGCAGCCACATGCCGACGGCGGAGACGGCGCTGCCGAGGATCGGATAGATCCGGTAGTGGCCGGTGCGGCTGATGAGTTGGCCGGAGACGACGGAGGCCACGACGATGCCGCCCATCATCGGCAGCATCAGCAGGCCGGACTCGGTGGCCGAGGCGCCGTCGACCATCTGGAGGAAGGTCGGCAGATAGCTGGCGGCGCCGAAGAGCGCGATGCCGACGACCGCGCCGACGAGTCCGGTGATGTTGAAGACCGAGTCGCGGAACAGCCGCAGCGGGATGATCGGTTCGGGTGCGAAGTGCTCGACGACCACGAACAGGACGGCCGTCACGACGGCGCCGGCGGCGAGGCCGAGGATCTCGCGGGAGCCCCACTCGTACTCCGTGCCGCCCCAACTGGTCAGCAGGACCAGGCACGTCGAGGCGGCGGCGAGCAGCACGGCGCCCATGACGTCGAGCCGCGCCTTGCCGCTGGGCTTGGGGAGCTTGAGTACGACGGTGACGACGGCGAGCGTGACGAGGCCGAACGGCACGTTGAAGTAGAAGCACCAGCGCCAGGAGACGTGGTCGGTGAAGAAGCCGCCGAGCAGCGGTCCGGCGACCGAGGCGAGGCCGAACGCGCCGCCGATCAGGCCCATGTAGCGCCCGCGCTCACGCGGCGGCACGATGTCGGCGATGATCGCCTGGACGCCGATCATGAGTCCGCCGGCCCCGACGCCCTGGAGGGCGCGGAAGGCGATGAGTTCGTTCATGGTGCGGGACCAGCCGGCCAGGGCCGATCCGACGACGAACACGACGATGGCGAACTGGAAGACGCCCTTGCGGCCGAAGAGATCGCCGAGCTTGCCGTAGATCGGCAGGCCGATCGTGGAGGTCAGCAGATAGGCGGTGATCGCCCAGGGCATCCGGTCGAGGCCCTTGAGCTCCCCGACGATCTTCGGCAGGGCGGTGGCGACGATCATCTGCTCCAGCGCCGCGAGAAGCAGCGCGAGCATCAGGCCGGTGAAGACCAACCGCACCCGGCGCGGGGAGAGTTCACCGCCCGGGGTGGCGGCGCCGGTGGGGGGTGGGGGCGGTTCGGTCGCGGCCGGAGCGGGCACGGTGGCCTGCTCGTCGTCCTTCACCAGCGTGATCCCACCCACGAATTGCTCCCCTTCGTCGCGTCTGCGCGGCGTAATTCTTCACATTGCGCGCAGAGCGGGAGCAAGCCGGGCGCTTCACCGAGAAGAGGTACGGCGCACCGTGGCACGGGGTTGTGAGGAGCGGTCGGGGGCGCTCATCAGCGGCTTTCCCGCGACGCGTGGTGCGCGGGCGCACGTCACGCGTCGCGGGGAAAACCACTCGAATCAGTGATGCCGGGGCTGTCGTCCGTCGAGGTTGTCGAGGTTCAGGACGCCCCGGCCAGGGGGGACTTGACGGTTCAGGACGCCTCGGTGGCCTTCTCCGTCTCCGCCGCGAGCTTCGCGAGCAGCTCGTCGTAGATACGGGCGAGACCCTTGGGCGCGAACGTCCTCTCGAAGAAGCCGCCGATACCGCCGGCGCCGTCCCAGACGGTGGTGACGACGGCCTTCGAACGGCCTTCGCCCGCCGGGGTGACGACCCAGGTGGTGACCATGGAGGAGTTGCGGTCCTTCTCCACGAGCTGGCCGTCCGTGGGCTCGGTGACTTCGAGCAGACAGTCGCGGATGCGCTTGCTGGTGGCCTGGAGCTTCCAGTGGACGAGGGTCCCCTCGCCGTCGCCGCCCTCGCGGACCTCGTACTCGCTGAACTGCCCGGGCATCACCTTCGGGCGTACCTCCTGGTAGTCCGCCAGCGCGTCGAACACCGTCTCCGCGTCCGCCGCGATGATCCGCTCCGTCGTGGCTTCGACCTGCGCCATGGCTTCCTCCAGCATTCGGTTCTCCGGGCGGCAAGCCAACCATCTCCACGGGGCGCGCCCAAATCCGGGGTTGCATCGATCATGGGAACACGTGTTCTATTCTGTGGTCAGTACAACTGAGGAGGCGCAAATGCGCTGGGACAATCTGGCCGAGAACCCCACGTCGGCCCGCGACGCCGCGCTCTTCGGTACGGACGCGGTGACCACCAGGACCTTCGACACCCCCGAATTCCGCGGCATCACGTTCCACGAGATCCGCGCCCGTTCGATCGTGAACCGGGTACCGGGCGCGTCGCGCATGCCGTTCGAGTGGACGGTCAACCCGTACCGGGGGTGCTCACACGCCTGCGTGTACTGCTTCGCCCGCAAGACCCACAGCTATCTGGACCTCGACACCGGCCTCGGCTTCGACTCGCAGATCGTCGTCAAGATCAACGCGCCGGCGCTGCTGCGCAGGCAGCTCGCCTCCCGCCAGTGGCAGGGCGCGCACATCGCCATGGGTACGAACGTCGACTGCTACCAGCGGGCGGAGGGCCGTTACCGGCTGATGCCGGGCATCATCTCGGCGCTGCGCGACCACGCGAACCCCTTCTCCATCCTGACCAAGGGCACGCTGATCCTGCGCGATCTGGAGCTGCTGCGGGAGGCCGCGCAGGTCACGGACGTCGGCGTGTCCGTCTCCGTCGGCTTCACCGACCAGGAGCTGTGGCGCACGGTCGAGCCGGGCACCCCCTCGCCGGAACGCCGTCTCGACGCCGTCCGCACCCTGACCGACAGCGGCATAGCCTGCGGGGTCCTGATGGCCCCCGTCATCCCTTTCCTCGGCGACAGCGCGGACCAACTGCGGGCCACGGTACGGGCGATAGCCGCGTCCGGGGCGACGTCGGTGACCCCGCTGGTGCTGCATCTGCGGCCGGGCGCGCGCGAGTGGTTCATGCGGTGGCTGCGGGAACACCACGCGTATCTGGTGCCGCGCTACGAGCGGCTGTACGCGGAGGGGGCGTACGCGCCGAAGTGGTACCAGCGCCGCATCACGCGCCAGGTCCACGAACTGGCGGACGAGTTCGGAATCGGCCCGGCCGGGCGGGCACCACGGCGGCGCGTACCGGCCCCGGAGACACCGGCCCCGGAGGCGGAGACGGGGCCGACACAGCTGACGCTGTTGTAGTGCCAGGTGCGCGATCATCCGGGGATGACAGTGATCGAGGTCGTACAGGGCGACATCACTCACCAGGACACGGACGCCATCGTCAACGCGGCGAACGAGTCGCTGCGCGGCGGGGGCGGGGTGGACGGCGCGATCCACTGGGCCGCGGGCCCGCGGCTCGCCGAGGCGGGCGCGGCGATCGCGCCCTGCGCACGGGGTGACGCGAAGGCGACCCCGGGCTTCGACCTCCCCCCGCCGATCCGGCACGTGATCCACACGGTGGGCCCGACCTGGAAGGGCGGCGACCGCGGCGAGCCGGAGGTCCTGGCCTCCTGCTACCGGCGCTGCCTGGAGGTGGCGGACGAAGTGGGAGCCAGGAGTGTGGCGTTCCCGGCGATCTCGACGGGCATCTTCGGTTTCCCGCCGGAACGGGCGGCCCGGATCGCGGTGGACACGCTGAGGTCGACGCGGACGGATGTCGAACGGATCAGACTGATGGCGTTCGACAAGCCGACATACCGCCTGCTGACGGCGGCGGTCTCCGAGGAGTAGCCGACCACGCCGAGGCCGGGGCCGGAGAGCGTTGCCGGGTTGCGCGACTCGCGGGCCACGCCTGTCCTCAATAGCCGGACGGGCTGCGTTTGCAGCCGGCCCAACGAGCACGTCCGGCCCCCCGGCGGGCACTTCCCTCCGCCTGGCAAGCACTTCAAGCCCGTCCGGCGCTTGAGGACACCGCCCGCTGCCGCGACAAGGACGTACCCGACGGTGCGGGTGAGTTGTACGCGCTGTACGTGCGTCCCGGTCATGTCGCGACCGGCGTCGGCCGGAGCCTGCTGGACACCTTGCTGGAGCGCGCCGCGGCGAACGGCCACTCCCGCCTCCTCCTCTGGGTCCTGAGGGAGAACCACCGCGCCCGCCGCTTCTACGAAAAGGCCGGATTCAGACCCGACGGCGCCGAGGAGCCGTTCGAGGTCGAGGGTGTCGCGGTGCCCGAGGTGCGTTACGCGCGGCCCCTCACCCGAGGCGTCTGAGCGCCTCCGACGCGGCGGCGGACAGTCGGGGGTGTGCGCGGGCGCTCCGGAGCAGGGGCAGGGCGCGTCGGTCGCCGAGGCGCCCGAGGCCCTCCACACACGCGAGCGCCACCCGCCAGTGGGTCTCGTTCGGCGCGAGCAGCCGCTCCAGGGTGGCGATCAGGGCCGGTACGGACTCCGGCGCCCGTAGCTCGGCCAGCAGCCGCACCGGGTAGAGGGCGTACGCGGTGCGCAGCACATTGGTGGCGAGCGCGGCGGCGGCGCGCGGCGTACGGGGGTCGCGGAGTTGGGTCAGCGCGTGGGAGGCCGACAGGCAGCGCTGGGCGTCGCGGTGGTTGAGGAGCAGCACCAGCGTCTCGAACGCCCGCCGGTCGCCCGCGCAGCCGAGCCGGAAGGCGGCGATCTCCCGTGCCCACAGGGGGTGTTGGGGGGCGACGAGGACGTCTGCCAGTTCCTCGTGGTTCTCGGTGGCGATCAGCCGCCGGTACGTGGCCGAGTCGCCGGACTCGTCCCGTACCCGGTCGGCGAGTACGCGTGATTCGTCGTCGGTGACCGCCCGATTGGCACGGGCAGTGACCGAGGCGCGGGGCCCGATCACTCCCACCGCCTCAGTCACTCCCGCCCCCTCGGTCACCCCCACCGCCTCCGCCACCTCGGCCGCCCCCGCCACATCCGCAGGTCCTGCCTGCCGTTCCAGCTCACTCATGCCGGGCAGGGTATCCGCGCTCCGTGTCCGACAGGACGCTCTCCGTGACCGTCCGGTGCCCGAACGGCCGGTTTCCGCCGGTGACGCACCGCACATCTCCCCAGGGCTGGCGCGCTCGTTACTCGCCGGTTAATCTCAAGTGAGCGGGAAACCCCCGCGGCTCCCGGTGGCCTGGTGACGCAGCCACCGTGAGTGCCCGTCGGTTCTGCACACGCACGGCGCGACTCCGGGACAGGGTCCGCCGACTTCTCACTCCGACATCCACAACGCCCGTGCGGCGCGCCCACTTCGAGTGCGGCGGCCCCTGCGCACGGCAACGGCAACGCGCCTGTCCCCCTCTTCAGTCGTCACTCATCCCCTTGGAGTCCCGTGATGGACATCCCTCTCTCCACCATCGCCGTCGTCGGCCTCGGCACGATGGGGACCGGTATCTCCGAGGTCCTCGCCCGCGCCGGCCGCGAGGTCATCGGCATCGACATCGACGAGATCGCCACCGCCCACGCGGTCGCCGCGCTCGAAGCGTCCACGGCCCGCGCCGTGGAGCGCGGGCGGATCACCGAGGAGGAGCGGCGCGGGATGCTCGCCCGGTTCCGTACGTTCACCGACCTCCAGGCCGCCGCGGACGCCGATCTCGTCATCGAGGTCGTCCCCGAGTCGTACGAGATCAAGCAGCAGGTCTTCCGCGCGCTGGACGGGATCGTCGGCCCCGACACGATACTGGCGACCGGCACGAACGCGCTGTCTGTCACCCGGCTCGCCGCCGACTCCGCCCATCCGGAGCGCGTGCTCGGCATGCACTTCTTCAACCCGGCCCCCGCGATGAAGCTGGTCGAGGTCGTGTCGTCGGTGCTGACCGCGCCGACGGCCGTCACCGCCGTCACCGCGCTGGCGCGCGAGCTGGGCAAGGAGCCCGTCGCCGTGGGCGACCGGCCCGGCTTCGTCGCCGACGGGCTGCTCTTCGGCTATCTGAACCAGGCCGCCGCGATGTACGAGGCGAAGTACGCGTCGCGCGAGGACATCGACGCCGCGATGCGGCTCGGCTGCGGTCTGCCGATGGGCCCGCTGGCGCTGCTCGACCTGATCGGCGTCGACACCGCCCGTACGGTCCTGGAGGCCATGTACACGGCGTCGCGCGACCGGCTGCACGCCCCGGCGCCGATCCTCAGGCAGCTCAGCGAGGCCGGGCTCACCGGCCGTAAGTCGGGACGCGGCTTCTACACGTACGAGGCGCCGGGCAGCGGCACGGTGGTGCGCGACGCGCTGACCCCGCTGGACGACGGGCGCGGCGGCGAAAGCGGGCGCCCGGCGGTCCGGTCGGTCGGTGTCGCGGGCTCGGGAACGATGGCGAGCGGGATCGCCGAGGTCTTCGCCAAGGCGGGTTACGTCGTGGTGCTCGCCGCCCGCAGCCGGGAGAAGGCGGACGCGGCCAAGGCACGGATCGCCAAGTCCCTGGGCCGCTCCGTGGACAAGGGGCGGCTGACCGGGGAGGCGCGCGACGACGCCCTGGCGCGGATCACACCGGCCGGTTCGCTCGACGCGTTCGACGACGTCGATCTCGCGGTCGAGGCGGTGGCCGAGGACCTGGAGGTCAAGCGGGAGCTGTTCGCGGCGCTCGACAAGGTCTGCAAGCCGGGCGCCGTGCTGGCCACCACGACGTCGTCGCTGCCGGTCGTCGCGTGCGCCCGCGCCACGACGCGCCCGCGGGACGTGATCGGCATGCACTTCTTCAACCCGGCTCCGGCGATGAAGCTGGTCGAGGTGGTCCGTACCGTCCTCACGTCGGACGAGGCGCACGCCACTGTCCGCGAGGTGTGCGCGACGATCCGCAAGCACCCGGTGGACTGCGGCGACCGGGCCGGTTTCATCGTGAACGCGCTGCTGTTCCCGTATCTGAACAACGCGGTGAAGATGGTCCAGGAGCACTACGCGACGCTGGACGACATCGACGCCGCGATGAAGCTGGGCGGCGGCTATCCGATGGGGCCGTTCGAGCTTCTGGACGTGGTCGGTCTCGATGTCTCGCTGGCCATCGAGAAGGTCCTGCACCGCGAGTTCCGCGACCCGGGGCTGGCACCGGCGCCACTGCTGGAACACCTGGTGGCGGCGGGCTGCCTGGGCCGCAAGACGGGACGCGGCTTCCGCGAGTACGCGGCGCGGAGCTAGGAGCCCGTCTTGAGCGTGCCGTGGACTCGATCGCCGGGCGGGCCGCCTTTCGCGGCCCGTCCCGGCGCGGCCCCCACGGGCGCGCCCTCCTGCGCGGATGCAGTACGTTCGGGTCATGGCTCAGCCCGCTGACTCCGCCCGACGGCCCGCCCGTACGAACACCACTGCCGACGCGCCGGAGAGCGCGGCGGGCGGCCGCGCGGCGGCGCAGCGGCTGAAGATGCGCCGGGAGCTGTCGGCGGCGGCGATGGAGCTGTTCTCCACCAAGGGGTACGAGGCGACGACCGTCGACGAGATCGCCGCGGCGGCCGGGGTCGCGCGCCGGACGTTCTTCCGGCACTTCCGTTCCAAGGAAGAGGCGATCTTCCCGGACCACGACGACACCCTCGTCCGCGCGGAAGCGGTCCTGAACGCGGCGCCGGCGCACGAGCACCCCCTCGACACCGTGTGCCGGGGCATCAAGGAAGTCATGCGGATGTACGCGGCTTCGCCGACCCTGTCCGTGGCCCGCTACCAGCTCACCCGCGAGGTGCCCACGCTGCGCGAGGCCGAGATCGCCTCGGTGGCCCGCTACGAGCGGCTGTTCACCCGCTATCTCCTGGGCCACTTCGACGAACACGAGCACCCCGACGGCAACGACGACCCGCTGCTGGCCGAGGTGGCCGCGTCCGCCGTCGTCACCGCGCACAACCATGTGCTGCGCCGCTGGCTGCGGGCCGACGGCCAGGGCGACGTGGAGACACAGCTCGACCACGCCTTCGCGATCGTCCGCGACACCTTCGGCTCGGGCATCGGCGCGGGCCGGACCATGGGCGGCGGCGCGAGTCCCGCCGCCACGGTGAGCACGAGCGGCGAGGTCCTGGTGGCGGTGGCCCGTACCGACGCACCGCTGGACGAGGTCATGCGCACGATCAAGCAGGCACTGGGAAACCGCTGACCCTGCCACCCGCCGCGGCTTCCGTGATAGGCAGTCAGTTCGATGCCGGGACCGACGGAGGGGGCGCTGGTGTCCGGGGAGCAGGATTTCCGGAACGAGTTCAGCGGCAGCGCGAAGACCGTGGTCCAGGTGGGCCGCGCCGACCTCGTGAACGTGTACGGGACGAACGCCGCCCCCGCGCCCCGGCAGGCGCTCGCGGGGCTCCCGGCCCGGCCGGCCCCCCTCGTGGGCCGCGAGGCACCGACCCGGTCGCTGCTCGCCCTCCTCGGCCCCGACCGCCCCGACCGCCCCGACCGCTCCTCCACCGACCCGCTCGGTGTCGTGGTCACGGGCCAGGGCGGTGTGGGCAAGACGTCGCTCGCGCTGGACGCAGCCCATCAGGCCCTGGAGCGGGGCTGGTTCCCGGGCGGAGTGCTGTACGCCGACGCGGGCACTCTCCCTGCGGACCGCCCGCCGGGGCCCGAGGAGCTGCTCAGCGCCTTTCTGCGGATGCTGGGTGTCCCCGGCGGCGAACTCCCGCCGCACCGTATCGGTCTCGAAGCGCTCTTCCGGTCCCAGTTGAAGACGCACGGCGACGAGCACGGGGCGGTACTGGTCCTGCTCGACAACGCCGCGGACGGGACCCAGTTCACGCCGCTGCTGCCGGCCGACCCACGGCACCGGCTGCTGGTCACCGCGCGCACCCGGCCGAAAACCCGGGACTTGGCCGTACTTCCGCTGCACGTCCTCGCCGCACGGGACTCACGGGCTCTGCTGAGTGCGACCCAAGACTCCGGCGAGAACGACGAACTGGACGAACTCGCCGGCCTGTGCGGCCATTTGCCCCTCGCGCTCGACGTCGTACGGGCGCGCCTGGACCGGGAGGAGCACGATGCCGCACCGCTGTTGAGCGCGCTGCGTCCGCAGCGCGACCGGCTCGGCGAACTGGGGCTGGACGCCACCTTCGACCTCAGCTACCGCAAGCTCGACGAGCCGACGGCCCGGCTCCTGCGGCTGCTCGGCCTGCATCCGGGCCAGATACTCGACGCCGCGTCGGCGTCGGCGCTGAGCGGGCTGTCCCCGGCGCGGACGAGGCGGGCGCTGGACCGGCTGCGCGACGACCATCTGCTGCTGCCCGGTGGCGCCTCCGGGCACTTCCGTTTTCACGATCTGACCAGGCTGTACGCGCGGGCCCGTCTCGCCGAGGAGGAGACGGACGAGGCCCGCGCCCGGGCACTGAGCCGGCTGCTGGACCACTACGCCGACGAGGCGGGAGCGCCGCACCCCGGCCCCTGGTTCGAACACCATGCGGTTGCCGCCGCCAAGGCCGTGTCCATGGCCGTCGCGGCGGACGCCCACGAGCGGGTGGCGGCGATCGGGGACCCGCTGCTGGATTTCCTGACGAAGCGCGCCCAACTGGTGGAGTCGCTGCACCTGCTGGGCGATCTGGTGGCTTCCGCGCAGCGGGAGAGGAAGTTCGCGCGCCAGATCGAGCTGCTGGGCACGATGGCGGCGCGCTACGGCGACCTCTCCTGCTGGGACCATGGGATGACGTGTTTCGACGTCGCCAACCTGGTGAACGTCCGCCACCCGGTCCGGGTGCGGGACTGGCACGACGTCAACGCCGACGCGGCCGCGATGAAGGGCGACCTCATGGGTGCGATCAGGCAGCGGCGGAAGGCGGTCTCCCTGTGGCGGTGGGACGGGAACACCGAGAGGGAACTGGACTCCCGTATCGCACTGGGTGACCACCTCACGGAAGCCGGACACCCCGACCACGCCCGGCGCGTCCACCGGGACGCCGCGGATCTCGCCGAGTCGGCCGGCCACCCCGTCCGGGCGGCGCGAGCCCACCGCCGGCTGGCGAAGAACGCGGAGAATCGCGGGGAGTGGGACGCGGCCCGGTCGCACGGTGTCACCGCGCAGGAGTTCGCCGTGCGCTCCGCGGATGTGCGGGCCACGGTGGTGGCGGTTCGCGCCCGCGCGGAGACGGAGCTGCTGGCATCCGCGCCCCACGCGGCGGCGCCCCTGCTGGGTGACGCCCTGGAGCTGGCGCGCGCTCACCAGTTGCGGGGGGAGGAGACCAACTGCCAGCTCATGCTGGTCAGGCTCTACCTCGACAGCGGCGAGATCGAGCTGGGCTCGGAGCTCCTCGACTCCATACGGCCCCTCGTCGAGGCCCAGGAGGCACGGGACGCGCCGCCCGACGTTCCGCCGCCGCCTACGCTCTCCTCGGAGCTGCTCACCCTCCGTGACCGGGCCAGGATGCTGATCCTGCCGGGGTCCACCATTCTCTGGGCCACCGGGTGCCTGGTGGCCGGCACGGTGGTGGACGGAAGCGGACCGGCGGCGTTGTGGAGTGCCCATCTGGGGCTGACGGTCGTCGGGGCCTGGGCGGCCCGGCACTACTGGCGCCGCGGCATCGCGCGGGGAAGGCTCAACCTGCTGGCCGTCGCGTCCCAAGTGGTCGTCCCGGCGCTCATCATGGGCGCTCTGTCGGCCATCGCGCTCCTGGCGACCGAGCCGGATCCCACCACGCTCATGACGGTGACCGCCGCCTGCCTCCTGTTGGTTCAGATGACGCTCGTCTGGGGAGGCCCGCGCCATCTCATGAAGCGCCCGTACAAATGGGTACGGTCCCGGCTCCACACCGCACGCTGAGTCGCCACGCCTCACCCCGCGTGATCCCATGGCGCTCATGCGTGTCCGCCGGATGACAACTGAGACAAATTCTTGGCACGCAGTGCCTTGTCCAACGACACGGCGTGCCATACGTTGTGTGTGTCCGGGCGGGCGGCGTACCGAGACCTCTCGTACGCCGTCTGTCCCCGCGAGCCACCCGGCCCGTGTGCCCGGACGCCTGCGTCACAGGCATCCCACGCGCCCACCCGGCGTCGCCGAGCACCACCACGCGCCGAACCGACGGCACACCTCCACCGCACCACGCGCACAGCGCGACCCCTCGTCCCATCCCTCAGGGACCTGTTCAGCGTTCCCGCAACACGCTTCGCCGGAGGCCACATCGTGAAGGACATCCTGGACGCCATCCAGTCGCCGGACAGCACGTCCGCCGACTTCGCCGCACTGCCCCTGCCCGAGACGTACCGGGCGGTGACGGTGCACAAGGACGAGACCGAGATGTTCGCCGGTCTCGAATCGAGCGAGAAGGACCCGCGCAAGTCGCTCCACATCGACGACGTGCCGGTGCCCGAACTCGGGCCCGGCGAGGCCCTGGTGGCCGTCATGGCCAGCTCGGTCAACTACAACTCCGTCTGGACCTCGATCTTCGAGCCGATGTCGACCTTCGGCTTCCTGGAGCGCTACGGCAAGCTCAGCGAGCTGTCCAGGCGCCACGACCTGCCGTACCACGTCATCGGCTCCGACCTGGCCGGGGTCGTGCTGCGCACCGGCCCCGGCGTGAACACCTGGCAGCCCGGCGACGAGGTCGTCGCGCACTGCCTGTCCGTGGAGTTGGAGAGCTCGGACGGGCACAACGACACGATGCTCGACCCCGAGCAGCGCATCTGGGGCTTCGAGACCAACTTCGGCGGCCTGGCGGAGATCGCGCTCGTCAAGTCCAACCAGCTGATGCCCAAGGCCCGGCATCTGACCTGGGAGGAGGCGGCGGCCCCCGGTCTGGTCAACTCCACCGCGTACCGCCAGTTGGTGTCGCGCAACGGCGCCGGGATGAAGCAGGGCGACAACGTGCTGATCTGGGGGGCGAGCGGCGGACTCGGCTCGTACGCCACCCAGTTCGCGCTCGCGGGCGGCGCCAATCCGGTCTGTGTGGTCTCCAGCGACCACAAGGCCGAGATCTGCCGGCGCATGGGCGCGGAGGCGATCATCGACCGTACCGCCGAGGACTACCGGTTCTGGGAGGACGAGCACCACCAGAACCCGCGTGAGTGGAAGCGGTTCGGCAAGCGCATCCGCGAACTCACAGGCGGCGAGGACGTCGACATCGTCTTCGAGCACCCGGGCCGGGAGACCTTCGGCGCCAGCGTCTACGTCACGCGCAAGGGCGGCACGATCGTCACCTGCGCGTCGACGTCCGGCTACACCCACGAGTACGACAACCGCTATCTGTGGATGTCGCTGAAGCGGATCGTGGGCTCGCACTTCGCCAACTACCGCGAGGCGTGGGAGGCCAACCGGCTCGTCGGCAAGGGAAAGATCCACCCGACCCTGTCGAAGGTGTACGCCCTGGAGGAGACCGGCCAGGCCGCGTACGACGTCCACAGCAACCGGCACCAGGGCAAGGTCGGCGTCCTCGCGCTGGCACCCCGCGAGGGGCTGGGGGTCGGCGACCCGTCGACCCGTGAACAGCACATCGACGCCATCAACCGCTTCCGGGACGTGTGACATGCCGTCAGCGGAACCGGGCCGCGAGGCGAGCGGCAGGCGCCCGAAGGACCGGCCGTGGCTCATGCGGACCTACGCCGGCCATTCGACCGCCGAGGCGTCCAACGAGCTGTACCGGAACAACCTGGCCAAGGGTCAGACCGGTCTCTCCGTCGCCTTCGACCTGCCGACGCAGACGGGGTACGACCCCGACCACGTCCTGGCGCGCGGCGAGGTCGGCCGGGTCGGTGTCCCCGTCTCCCATCTCGGCGACATGCGGCGGCTGTTCCAGGACATCCCGCTCGCCCGGATGAACACGTCGATGACGATCAACGCGACCGCCATGTGGCTGCTGGCGCTCTACCAGGTGGTCGCCGAGGAGCAGGGCGCGGACAGCGACCTGCTCCAGGGGACGACGCAGAACGACATCGTGAAGGAGTACCTGTCGCGCGGGACGCATGTCTTCCCACCGGTGCCGTCGCTGCGGCTGACCACCGACATGATCACGTACACGGTGGCGCACATCCCCCGGTGGAACCCGATCAACATCTGCAGCTACCACCTCCAGGAGGCGGGGGCGACCCCGGTCCAGGAGATCGCGTACGCGATGTCGACGGCGATCGCCGTGCTGGACGCGGTGCGCGACAGCGGGCAGGTGCCGGCCGAGCGGTTCGGTGACGTCGTCGCCCGGATCTCGTTCTTCGTGAACGCCGGGGTGCGCTTCGTCGAGGAGATGTGCAAGATGCGCGCCTTCGGCCGCATCTGGGACCAGGTCACCCGCGAGCGGTACGGGGTGAGCGACGAGAAGCAGCGGCGCTTCCGTTACGGCGTCCAGGTCAACTCCCTGGGGCTGACCGAGGCGCAGCCGGAGAACAACGTGCAGCGCATCGTGCTGGAGATGCTGGGCGTCACGCTCTCCAAGGACGCCCGCGCCCGCGCCGTACAACTCCCGGCCTGGAACGAGGCGTTGGGGCTCCCCCGGCCCTGGGACCAGCAGTGGTCGCTGCGCATACAGCAGGTACTCGCCCTGGAGAGCGATCTGTTGGAGTACGAGGACATCTTCGCCGGGTCGCACGTCGTGGAGGCGAAGGTGGCCTCCCTCGTCGAGGACTCGCTGGCGGAGATGGCGCGCATCGAGGAGATGGGCGGCGCGATGGCGGCCGTCGAGTCCGGCTATCTGAAGTCGCGGCTGGTCTCGTCGCACGCCGAGCGCCGGGCCCGTATCGAGTCGGGCGAGGAGAAGATCGTCGGCGTCAACTGCTTCGAGGCGACCGAGCCCAATCCGCTGACCGCCGATCTGGACACCGCGATCATGACGGTCGATCCGGCGAACGAGGCCCGGGTGGTGGCCGCGTTGCAGGAGTGGCGGGCGGACAGGGACGACACGCGGGTGAGCGAGTCGCTGGGCGCCCTGAAGCGGACCGCGGCCGGCACCGGCAATCTGATGGCGGCGACCGTGGAGTGCGCGCGGGCCGGTGTGACGACCGGTGAGTGGTCCTGGGCGCTGCGGGACGTCTTCGGCGAGTTCCGCGCGCCGACCGGGGTGGGCGGCGCGCCGGTCGCGGTCGCCGCGGAGGCGGGGACGCCGCTCGCCGCCGTACGGGAGAAGGTGTCCCGTACGGCCGCCGAACTGGGCTCGGGGCGGCTGCGGCTGCTGGTGGGCAAGCCGGGGCTGGACGGGCACTCCAACGGGGCCGAGCAGATCGCCGTACGCGCGCGGGACGCCGGGTTCGAGGTCGTCTACCAGGGCATCAGGCTGACGCCCGAACAGATCGTGAGCGCCGCCGTCGCCGAGGACGTGCACTGCGTGGGCCTGTCGATCCTCTCCGGTTCGCACGCCGCGCTGGTCCCGGACGTGCTCGGCCGGCTGCGGGAGGAGGGGGCCGGGGAGATCCCGGTCGTCGTCGGCGGGATCATCCCGGGCGCCGACGCCGAGGCGCTGCGGGCCGCCGGAGTGGCCGCCGTCTTCACCCCGAAGGACTTCGGGATCACCGAGATCATCGGCCGTATCGTCGACGAGATCCGTCACGCGAACAAGCTCGACCCCCTGGAGGTCTCCGCATGACCACGTCGCCCACGTCAGCCGCGTCGGACACGCCCGCGAACAGGCTCCGCCCCAGGCGCTCGTGCCTGGCCGTGCCCGGCTCGAACCCGCGCTTCCTGGAGAAGGCCCAGGGACTGGCGGCCGACCAGGTCTTCCTCGACCTGGAGGACGCGTGCGCGCCGCTCGCCAAGGAGGGCGCCCGGCACACCGTCGTGGACGCGCTCAACAAGGGTGACTGGACGGGCAAGACCCGGGTCGTACGTGTCAACGACTGGACGACGCACTGGACGTACCGCGACGTGATCACGGTCGTGGAGGGCGCGGGCCACAATCTGGACTGCCTCATGCTGCCCAAGGTCCAGGACGCGCAGCAGGTCGTGACGCTCGATCTGCTGCTGACCCAGATCGAGAAGACGATGGGCTTCGAGGTCGGCAGGATCGGTATCGAGGCGCAGATCGAGAACGCCAGGGGTCTGGTGAACGTGGACGAGATCGCGGCCTCGTCGCCGCGGCTGGAGACCATCGTGTTCGGCCCCGCCGACTTCATGGCGTCGATCAACATGAAGACGCTGGTGGTCGGGCAGCAGCCGCCCGGTTACGGCGCGGACGCCTACCACTACATCCTGATGCGGATCCTGATGGCGGCTCGTACGCACGATCTCCAGGCGATCGACGGGCCGTTCCTCCAGATCCGGGACGTGGACGCGTTCCGCGAGGTCGCGGGCCGCGCCGCCGCGCTGGGCTTCGACGGCAAGTGGGTCCTGCACCCGGGCCAGATCGACGCGGCGAACGAGATCTTCTCGCCGTCGCAGGAGGACTACGACCACGCGGAGCTGATCCTCGACGCGTACGACTACGCGACGTCCGAGGCGGGCGGCAAGAAGGGGTCGGCGATGCTCGGCGACGAGATGATCGACGAGGCGAGCCGCAAGATGGCGCTGGTCGTCTCCGGCAAGGGCCGGGCGGCGGGTCTGCGGCGGACCTCGAAGTTCGAAGCCCCGGAGGCGTGAGAGATGCGATTCGGACGCACCTTTGAGGAGTTCGAGGTCGGGGCCGTCTACAAGCACTGGCCGGGAAAGACCGTCACCGAGTACGACGACCACCTGTTCTGTCTGCTCACCATGAACCACCATCCGCTCCATCTCGACAGCAACTACGCCCAGAAGAGCACCGATTTCGGCAGGAACGTGGTGGTGGGCAATTACATCTACTCGCTGCTGCTCGGTATGTCGGTGCCCGACGTCTCCGGAAAGGCCATCGCCAATCTGGAGGTCGAGTCGCTGCGGCACATCGCGCCGACCTTTCACGGCGACACGCTTTACGGCGAGACGGCCGTCCTGGACAAGACGCCGTCACGGTCCAAGGACGACCGGGGAGTCGTATATGTCGAGACCAAGGGCTACAAGCAGGACGGCACGGTCGTGTGTGTGTTCCGCCGCAGGGTGATGGTGCCGACCGCGACCTACATCGACAAGCGCGGCGGCGAACAGCCCGGCCGCCCCGAGCCGACGACGCAGGAGAGCTGACCCATGAGCCGTCTCGCCCAGACCGCGGACCTGACCGACATTCAGCGGGAGATCCTCTCCACGGTAAGGGACTTCGTCGACAAAGAGATCCTTCCGGTGGCCACCGAACTGGAGCACCGCGACGAGTACCCGACGCGGATCGTCGAAGGGCTGAAGGAACTCGGCCTGTTCGGGCTGATGATCCCCGAGGAGTACGGCGGTCTGGGTGAGTCCCTGCTCACGTACGCGCTCTGCGTGGAGGAGATCGCCCGCGGCTGGATGTCCGTCTCGGGCATCGTCAACACGCATTTCATCGTGGCGTACATGCTCAAGCAGCACGGCACCGAGGAGCAGAAGGACACCTTCCTGCCGCGGATGGCGGCCGGCGAGGTGCGCGGCGCGTTCTCGATGTCCGAGCCGGGGCTCGGCTCGGACGTGTCGGCGATCACGTCGAAGGGCGTGCGGAACGGCGACGAGTACGTGCTGGACGGCCAGAAGATGTGGCTGACGAACGGCGGCACGTCCACGCTCGTCGCCGTTCTGTGCCGCAGTGACGAAGGACACCCGGAGGGCACGGCGCCCCACAAGTCGATGACCACCTTCCTGGTCGAGAAGGAGCCCGGCTTCGGTGAGGTGCGGCCCGGTCTCACCATCCCCGGCAAGATCGACAAGATGGGTTACAAGGGCGTCGACACCACCGAGTTGATCATGGACGGACTGCGCATTCCGGCCAATCGGGTACTCGGCGGCGCCTCCGGACGAGGGTTTTACCAAATGATGGACGGTGTAGAAGTGGGCCGCGTGAACGTCGCCGCGCGTGGTTGCGGAGTCGCACAGCGTGCCTTCGAACTCGGTGTCTCGTACGCCCAGCAGCGCCATACTTTCGGCAAACCGATCGCCCAGCACCAGGCGATCCAGTTCAAGCTGGCGGAAATGGCCACCAAGGTCGAAGCGGCGCATGCCATGATGGTGAATGCGGCACGCAAAAAGGACTCCGGGGAACGAAACGACCTGGAGGCAGGGATGGCGAAGTACCTCGCCTCCGAATACTGCAAGGAAGTCGTCGAGGACGCCTTCCGTATCCACGGCGGTTACGGCTTCTCCAAGGAGTACGAGATCGAGCGTCTCTACCGTGAGGCGCCGATGCTGCTGATCGGCGAGGGTACCGCCGAGATTCAGAAAATGATCATTGGCCGCCGATTGCTCGAGGAGTACCGATTCCAAGGCTGATCACGGCCTTTGATCCCATTTGACCACCCACAACATCACACCGCGTCATCGTCTTCCGGCCGCCGACTCGGCTTCTGCATTGCCCAGTTGCACCCGGCAACCGATACCATCGACGGAAAGCCGCCGTCCCCCGTTGCCCGTGCGGCTCCATCCGCTACGAAGGTCATCCATGCCCCACAGCCAAACCTCCGCACCACGCGGCAGCGTCCGCCTCGCGCGCGGAGCATCGCCGTGGCTTCTGCCGACCGTCGCCACCGCAGCACTCAGCCTGGTCCGTGCGCGCCGATCGAAGCGCGCCGCCGCCTTCGCTGTGCCCGCCACCGCTCTCGCGGCAGGCATGCTGTGGTTCTTCCGCGACCCCGAGCGAGAGATCACACAGGGCCGGGTCATCTCACCGGCCGACGGAGTGGTGCAGAGCATCATGCCGTGGAAGGACGGGCGCACCCGCGTCGCGATCTTCATGAGCCCGCTGAACGTGCATGTGAACCGTGCCCCCCTCGCGGGCACGGTGACGTCCGTGGAGCACATCCCCGGCGGCTTCGTTCCCGCTTTCAACAAGGAGAGCGAGAACAACGAGCGCGTCGTCTGGCACTTCGACACCGAGCTCGGTGACATCGAGATGGTGCAGATCGCCGGCGCCGTCGCCCGACGGATCGTTCCGTACGTACCGCAGGGGACCAAACTGGAGCAAGGCGAGCGCATCGGCCTGATCCGTTTCGGCTCGCGCGTCGACATCTACCTTCCGGAAGGTGTCGAGGTAGCCGTCGAGGTCGGCCAGACGACGACCGCAGGGGTGACTCGAATTGACCGTGATTGATCCCGACACACCGGCCGGCTGGGTCGCCGAGGCCGAGGAGGAGGACGAAGCCGAAGACATGCCGCTTTCCATGCGGCTGTCGATAGCTGACACCCTCACTCTCGGCAACGCGACCTGCGGCTTCATGGCCGTCTACTTCACCACCACCGGCATCCTGATCCCGCACCTCACGGGCAGCGAAGAGACCGGCATGGCGCGGCACTCCGCGGCCACCGCCGTGATCCTCATGCTCTGCGCCGCGGTCTTCGACCTCTTCGACGGACTCGTGGCGCGCAAGCTCCGCAGCTCGCCGATGGGCGCGGAGCTGGACAACCTCTCCGACCTGATCAGCTTCGGTCTGGCGCCCGCGTACTTCGTGCTCGTGTACGGCATGGTCGCCGACGACGCGCATCAGCGGGTGTCGGCGCTGGCGGCGATCGTGGTGCTGTTGGCGGTGGTCCTGCGGCTCGCGAGATTCTCCTGTGTGACGCTGAAGGACGGCATGTTCCAGGGCATGCCGAGCCCCTTCGGCGCCCTGACGGTCGTCTCGATCGTGCTGCTGGAGCTCCCCTTCGTACCGACGCTGCTCGCCATCATCGGCGTGGCGTGGCTGATGGTGAGCCGGGTCGAGTATCCGAAGCCGCGGGGTGTCCTCGCGGTGGCGATGCTCAGCTGGATCGTGGCCGCGATGGGGCTCCTGGCGGCCTGGGCGTTCGACGCGCCGGGTGGCCAGCTCCTGCTCCAGACGGGCTGTGCGCTCCAGGTGGTGACGGGCGCGGTGATCCCGCTCTTCGCCACGGCACGACGGGTGAACACGTTCAGGGACAACCGCCGCGAGGCGCGTGCCGCGCAGCTTCCGTAGCGGCGGGCAATGGCACAGGGAAGGGCCCGGACGCTTCAGGCGTCCGGGCCCTTCCCTGTGCCGGATGACCGGTTACCCGCCGAAGGTGAACGACTCCGCGGGCTTCGCGACCTGCGCCTCCTGGACGACCTTCAGACCACCGGGCACCTTCGAGTCCGGCTTCATGATCACGGACTGCCGGGTGGAGGGCGCCGCCGGGTCCGAGAAGTCGTGCGTGATCCCGAAACCGGTGGAGAACGCGTCGAGCCCGAGGAGCGCCTTGTCGATGCCCGCCCTGGTGAGGTCCTTCTTCTCGCACGCCGTCTTCAGCAGCTCGCCGTAGAGCGTCGCGGCCGTGTAACCGGAGACGACGCCGTTGTCGAGGCCGTCGTCCGGGTAGGCCGCCGCGTACTCGGTGGCGAGCTTCTTCGGCGCCGGCTCGTCGGAGCCGATGGGCAGGGTGGAGGAGGCGATGTAGTAGTCCTTCATCAGCGCCGGGCCCGCCGCCGTGGCGAGGAGCTGCGGCGCGAACGCCGAGTTGTTGCCGACGACCGGCACATTGAATCCGCCGGCCGCGGCCACACCCACCAATGAGGCCGCCTGGCGCGGTCCGGCGCTGATCACGATCGCCTTGACACCGGCCTTCTTGAGCGCGGCGACCTGCGCGGACATGTCGTTGTCGGTCGGCTTGATCTTCTGCTCGACGACGGTGAGACCCGCCTGTTCGGCCGCGTACTCGGAGCCGACGAGCGCGTTCTCGCCGTAGTCGCCCTCGAAGTAGACATGACCGATCTTGTCGCCCTTGGTGATGCGCTTCTGGGTGAGGAGGTAGTCGATGGCGTTGATGGTCTCGATGTCGTACGTGGCGCCGACGACCCGTACGTACGGGCTGCCGAGCAGATTGGCCGACCAGGCCTGCGGCAGTACGAGGCCCTTGTCCTGCCCGTCGATCCGCTTCTCGACGGCGGCGACGAACGGCGAGCCGATGAACTGGGCGAAGCCGAGCACGTCCGGCTCCAGCTCCGTGTAGGCGGCGACGGCCTTCTGCGGGTCGTAGCCGTGGTCGCGCACCGTCAGCTCGATCGTGCGGCCGCAGATACCGCCCGCCTTGTTCGTCTGGTCCGCCCACAGCTGCTGGGCCTGGGTGACGCTCTTGCCGAGCGAGGCGTAGACACCGGTCATGTCGGTGAGCACACCGAGCGAGATCGTCTTGTCGCTGACGCCCTCCCCGGTCTTCACTCCTCCGGCGCCCCCGCCGTCGGCCTTGTCGTCGCCCTCGGTGGCCTTGCCGCTGCACCCGGCGAGCGCGAGGGCGAGCACGACCAGCAGCGCCGCGCCGGCCCTCGGTGCGTTCGTGTGACGTGCGCGTCGCTTCATGTCTTCTCCCGTGAGAGCCGTCGAACCATCGGAACTGACAGGCGGGTGAGTCCGCCGGGCAGGAACAGGACCACCGCGACGATCGCGGCGCCGTACAGATAGCGGGACGCCTCGCCCGGTGTGACGCCGCCCGAGCCCGGGTCGGCGACCAGCGGGAGCGAGTCGCTGTAGTGGGTGAGGAGTTGTGGCAGCAGGGCGACGAAGGCCGCGCCGACGACCGCGCCGGCGACCGTGCCCAGACCGCCGATGACGATCATGGCGAGGTATTCGAGGGCGAGGATCATGCCGAAGTAGTCGGGCACGGTCCGCTGGAAGATCAGCGCGATCAGTACCCCGGCCAGCCCCGCGTACATGGAGGACAGGACGAACACGGCGGCCCGGTAGCGGGCGACCGGCACGCCCATCACGCCCGCGGCGATGCGGTGGTCTCGGATCGCGTTCATGGCCCGGCCGGGCCTGCCGCGCAGCACGCCGCGCGCGAAGAGCCCGCCGACGAGGAGGGCGAACAGGCCCGCGTACCAGAGCTTCTCCGACGCCCCGAAGGGGACGGCGGCGATCACGACCTCGGTGTCGTCGAAGGCGAAACCGAAGAGGGAGAGCACGGGGACGTCGCGGCCGTTGAACCCTCCGGTCAGACCTCCCGCGTTGAACAGGACGTGCTGCCCGATGAAGATCAGGGCCAGGGTCGCGATGCCCAGGTAGGCGCCGCGCAGCCGACCGGCGATGGGGCTGAAGATGCCGCCCGCCGCGCCCGCGAGGAGTACGGCCAGTACGACCGCGAGCCAGGTCGGCAGGCCGAGTCCGGTGAGCTGCCGGCCGTTCTCCTCGCCGCTCTCGCCCGCGAGGACGCAGTAGCCGTAGGCGCCGACGGCGAGGAAGAAGGAGTGGCCCATGGAGAGCTGTCCGGTGGCGCCGGTGAGGAGGTTGAGGCCGATGGCGCCGATGGCGGCGGCCATGGCGAAGAGTCCGGCCTGGAGCCAGAAACGGTCGAGGTAGAAGGGCAGGGCGAGGAGCAGGAGGGAACCGGCGAGCCAGGCGTAGGCGCGGGGGTGGCGGACGAGGGCGCGTGAGCGCGCCGTGACCGGTGCTTCCGTCGTGTCAGACACGGGCGAGCTCCTTCGTACCGAAGAGCCCCGCGGGCCGGACGAGCAGCACCACGACCATCACGAGATACGGCGCGAGGTCGCCGAAGCCGCGCCCGAGGAAGGTCAGATCGCTCTGGTATCCGGTGGCGAAGGACTCCGTGACGCCGACGATGAGTCCCCCGGCGAGCGCTCCGGTCGTGGAGTCGAGGCCGCCGAGTATCGCGGCGGGGAAGGCCTTGAGCGCGGCGAGGGAGGTGGCGCGTTCGAGGCCGGGGGTCGGGAAGACGGTGAGGAAGAGCGCGGCGACGGCGGCGAGCGAGCCCGCGACCGCCCAGGCGGAGAGCGAGACCCGGCCGAGGCGTACGCCCATGAGCGCGGCGGTCTGCGGGTTCTCCGCCGCCGCGCGCATCGCGACGCCCCAGGTGGTGTAGCGGAAGGCGAGCAGGAACGCGGTGATCAGCAGCGCCGCCGCGACGAAGGCCGCGACGCGGGTCTGGGCGATGGTGATGTCCCCGACGGTGAGGAGTTTGTCGCCCCAGGGGTCGCCGAGCGCCAGGACGTCGGTGCCGATGCGGCGGGTGAGTTCGGTGGTGAGGAGGATGTCGACGCCGATGGTGACTATGGCGAGGACGCTGTGGTCGGAGCCCCGGTAGCGGCGCATGACGGTGTACTCGACGGCCGATCCGACGACGGCGGCGCCCGCGATGCCGACGGCGAGCGCGGGCCAGAAGCCGATGTCGTCGTGGAGTACGGCGGTGACGTAGCCGCCCGCGAGGAGGAGCGAGGCGTGGGCGAAGTTGACCACTTCGGTGGCCTTGAAGATGACGACGAAGCCGAGGGCGATGAGGGCGTAGACGGAACCCATGGAGAGTCCGCCGAGGAGGAGTTCGACGAAGGTGGTCATGACGTGGCCTCCTCGTTGGCAGGGTTGTTCCCGGCGCTCTCGCCGAGGTAGGCGCGGACGACGGCCGGATCGCTCTGCACCTGGGCGGGCGTACCGCCGGCGATCCGGCGTCCGAAGTCGAGTACGGTCACGGCGTCGGCGAGCCGCATCACCACCCCCATGTCGTGTTCGACCAGCACGATCGAGATGCCGAGGCTGTCGCGTACGCCGGCCACGACGGCGGCCGTACGGCGCCGTTCGTCGGCGGTCATCCCGGCGACGGGTTCGTCCAGGAGCAGCACCGTGGGCTCCATGCACAGGGCGCGGCCCAGCTCGACGAGCTTCTGTTTGCCGTACGGGAGGGCTCCCGCCGGCCGGTCCAGATCGTCGGCCAGCCCCACGAACTCGGCGATCTCGCCGACCCTGGCCCGGTGTTCGCGGGCCTCGCGGGCGGCGGACGGCAGACGGAGCCCGGTGGCGAGGAAGCCGGCGCGGGTGAGGCGGTGGCGGCCGAGCAGCATGCTGTCGGCGACGGTCGCGTGCGGCGGGAGCGCGAGGTTCTGGAAGGTGCGGGCGACGCCGAGCGCGGCGATACGGTGCGGGGCGAGCCCGGTGAGTTCGGCCGTGCCGAGGCGGACGCTGCCGGAGGTGGCGCGGTAGACGCCGGACAGGACGTTGAAGCAGGTGGACTTGCCCGCCCCGTTGGGGCCGATGACGGCATGGACGCTGCCGGGTTCGACGGTGAAGGAGACGGCGTCGAGCGCGGTGAGTCCGGCGAACCGGACGGTGACGTCGGTGACGGTGAGGGCCGGGCTTTCGGCGGGGACGCCCCGGTGGCCGGAGGTGTGCCCGACCGTCCGTTCGGGATGTCCGGCCGATGTGCGGCCCGCCGGGGCGGCCGGCCTTTTCTCGGAGTCCGTCACGCGCTCCACCTCCGCAGCACCGGCGCGGAGTCCTGGGCCAGGCCCGCGTCCTCGGCGGCCGTCTCGTCGACGACTCCGAGATAGCGGCGGCGCACCTCGTCGGAGGAGGCCAGTTCGGCGGCGTCCCCTTCGAGCGTGACCTCGCCGACCTCCAGGACGTACGCGCGGGACGCCAGCCGCAGCGCCATGGCCGCGTTCTGCTCGACCAGCAGGACGGCCGTGCCCCTTGCGTTGATCTGCTGGATCGTCTCGCCGATCCGGGCGGCCATGAGGGGGGCGAGCCCGAGGGACGGTTCGTCCAGGAGGAGCAGCCGGGGGCGTGCCATCAGGCCACGGCCGAGTGCGAGCATCTGCTGTTCGCCGCCGGAGAGCAGTCCGGCGCGCTGGCCCGCGCGGTCCGCGAGCACGGGAAACAGTTCGTGCACCTCGGCGAGGGACGCCGCGTACCGCTTGCGGCCACCTGATGCGCCGAGTGCGCCGGCCCGGAGGTTGTCGGCGACCGTCATTCGGGCGAACACCTGCCGCCCTTCCGGGACTTGGACGACACCGGCCGCGACGACACCGGCGGCGCTCAGCCCGCCGAGGGGCCGGCCGTCGAAGTGGACGGTGCCGCCGCCCGCCGTGCCCCGGTGGAAGCCGAGGGTGCGGGAAATGGCTCTCAGCAACGTGGACTTGCCCGCGCCGTTGCCGCCGAGCACCGCGGTGATCCCGCCGGACGGTACGTCGAGAGACACCTCGTGCAGGGCGCGTACCGGGCCGTAACCGACGGACAGGGCACGCACTTCGAGCGCGGCCATGCATTCTCCTCTGCGTTGCGCCGGGCGTTCTTCGGATGTCGTCGGACTCGGCTGATTCGGATGTCCTGACATGCCGTGGAGGCACACCTCAGCACCGGGCCGGGGCACCGTCCACGGCGTGGAGCCGAATCGCTGCCGATGACCAGCGGTGCGGCGGCCGGATTGTGCACGCGCACAAGGGCTGTCGCACCGCGCCTCCCGGTGGCATCCTCACCAGCCATGGGTGGCCGCAGAGCGCGCACTGATCGTGAGTGGTCGGTCCTGGTGACCGCGTCCCGGGTACTGCTGGAGCGCGTACCGGCGCTGACCGACCAGTTGATGGACGAACTCACGCTCCACTCAGCGCAGTTCGACGCGGCCGTGCCGCGCGACGAGCACTGGCGGCAGATCAACGAGGCGATGCGGTACGGGATCGAGGCGATCGCGGCCCCGCGTACGGCGCCGCGCCGCGATCTGACGTACGCGGAACAGCTGGGCCGGCAGCGGGCGGAGCAGGGTCTGGCGCTCGATCTGCTCCTGCACGCGTACCGGCACGCCGGCTATCTGGTGTGGGACGAACTGCTGCGGATCGTCGGCGAGGAGGACCCCGACGACTTACCGATGCTCCTGCACACGGCGTCCCACATGTGGGCGGGCGTCGACCGGCAGGCGACGACGGTCGCGGAGGCGTACCGCAGCACGGAGCAGTCGATGCGACGGCGCAGCGACGAGCGGGTGCAGGCCCTGCTCGACGCGCTGCTGGAGGGCCGCTCGACGCCGGGCCTCGCGGCGCGAGCGGCGGCCGGTCTCGACCTGCCGGAGCAGGGGCGTTACGCGGTGGTGGTCCTCCGGGTGGAGCGACGGGACGGGCGGGAGCCGTTCCGGCGTCTGGCCGTGGCGGAGGGGATGCGCTTCTTCTGGCGGATGCGGACGGACTGCGAGATCGCGGTCGTCGCGTTGGACGGCGAGGCGGGTCTCGCGGAGCTGACGGCGGAGCTGGTGCGGCCCTGCCAGGGGCCGGGCGGTATCAGCCCGGTCGTGGACAGCCTGTCGGGCCTGGGCCAGGCGCGCCGGCTGGCCGAGACGGCGCTGCGTACGCTCCCGCCGGACTCGCAGAGCATCGTCCGGCTGGACGAACGCCTCCCGACTGCGCTGGTGGTCAGCCAGCCGGAACTGGCGGCGCGTCTGATCGCCGACGTGTTCGGCCCGCTGCTCGACCTGGACCCGGCGGACCGGGCGGTGCTGCTGGAGACGCTGGACGCGTGGCTGGAGTACGGGGGTTCGGCGGGCCGCGCGGCGACGCGTCTGTACTGCCACCGCAACACGGTCTTCAACCGCCTGCGCCGCCTGGAACAACTGACATCGCGCTCCCTGTCCCGCCCCCGGGACCTGATCGAAATGACCCTGGCCCTCGACGCGTTCCGCCTGACGCCGGGGTGAGGGTGGCTGGTTGGTTGTGTCCTCAATCGCCGGACGGGCTTGATTCGCCCCTGCCCGGCGGTAACCCCAACCCCGTTGCGGCGGGCCGCATGCCAAGCCCGTCCGGCGATCGAGGACACCTCTGCGTGGCGGGGCAATCTCAAGCCCGTCCGGCGATTGAGGACGAGCCCGACCCGCGCGGCGGGCACTTTCGAGCCGTCCGCGATCGAGGACAAACCCGGTGCGGCGAGCCGCATTTCGAGCCCGTCCGGCGATCGACGACAACCTCACGTGTCGGGGCAATCTTCAGCCCGTCCGGCGATTGAGGACGAGCCCGGCCTGCGGGCGGGCGACCCCGGTGACGAGCCCCCCCACGGCGGACGGGCCCGCAGCGTCACGTCAGGAAGTCGCGGGCGATACCCGTCGACATGCGTTCCAGCAGCGGCCCCGCCTCCGCCATGCAGCGCGCCGGGTCCGGCTCCAGGTCCGTCAGGGCGTACGCGCGGCGGATCCCCGCGCGGCCGAGCGCCTCCGCGGGCAGCGCCAGACGGCCGCAGACCGCGATCACCTCGATGCCCCGCGCGCGGGCCGCCGCCGCCACGCCCGCCGGGGCCTTGCCGTGCAGCGTCTGTTCGTCCAGGGACCCCTCGCCGGTGATGACGAGCGTCGCGCGGGACAGCGCGGGGCCGAAGCCCAGCACGTCGAGCATGACCTCGATACCGGGCCGGAAGCTCGCGGCGAGCCCGACGAGGGCGCCGTAGCCGATACCGCCCGCGGCGCCGGCACCGGGCGAGAGCGCGTGCTCGGCCGCCCCGGCCCCGACGGTCTTCTCCAGGACGCGCGCGTAGTGCGCGAGAGCCGCGTCGAGCGCGTCGACGTCCTCGGGGGAGGCGCCCTTCTGCGGGCCGTAGATCGCCGCCGCGCCCTTCGGCCCGGTCAGCGGGTTGTCGACGTCGCTGGCGAGGACGATGTCCGTGTCGGCGATACGGGGATCGAGCCCGGACAGATCCACCGTCGCGAGATCGCGCAGCCCGCCGCCTCCCGGCCCCACCGGCTGCCCGCCGGCGTCCAGGAAGCGCCCGCCGAGCGCCGCCAGCATGCCCGCGCCGCCGTCCGTCGTGGCGCTGCCGCCGACGCCGAACACGATGGTGCGCGCGCCCGCGTCGAGCGCGGCGCGCAGCAGTTCGCCGGAGCCGTACGTACCGGCCGTGAGTGGTGCGAAGACGCCCTTCGGGAGGTGCTGGAGGCCCGACGCCTCGGCCATCTCCACGACTGCCGTGCCGTCGCGCAGCGCGTACGCCGCGGTCAGTTCCTCACCGAGCGGGCCGGTGACCCGTACCTCACGCCGTTCGAACCCCGCCGCCACGGCCGCGGCCACGGTGCCGTCACCGCCGTCCGCGACGGGCAGCGCCTCGACCGTCACCTCGGGGGCGACCAGGCGCAGCCCGGCCGTCACCCGCTCGGCGACCTCCACGGCGGTGAGCGAGCCCTTGAACTTGTCCGCCGCGACGAGCACGTGCGCGGCCTCGGTTACTGCTCCGTCCGTCACCTTGTCATCCTTTGCTTTCGAACAGGCAGTCGCGCCGCACCGACCCTATCCGGCCCCGCGGCTTCCTGCCCATGGGCACCGCACGCCGACGGAGCGCGAAAAGGCTGACAAACCTTCCATAGACATGAGTGCGGTCACAGCGCCCGAAGGGGGCCTCTGATCTAGGCTTTCCGCGTGACGACCTCTCGCGATGCCGACTACCTCACCTACATCGCCGGGCTCCCCCGCGTGCTCGCCGGTGCCGCCGTGCTCTTCCGGGACCGGGAGGGGCGGGTGCTGATCGTCGAGCCCGGCTACCGACCGGGCTGGGCGCTGCCCGGCGGGACCGTCGAGTCGGACGAGGGCGAGACGCCACGGCAGGCCGCGCGCCGCGAGACGCTCGAAGAGATCGGGCTGGACGTCGAGTTGGGGCGGCTGCTGGTGGTGGACTGGTCGCAGGCGCCGGACCGGCCGCCCATCGCCGCGTATCTGTACGACGGCGGCGTGCTGGACGAGGAGCGGCTCGGCGATATCCGGCTCCAGCACGAGGAGTTGCTCTCCTGGCGGCTGGTGGACCGCGCCAGGATCCCCGAGTTGATGATCGGCTCGCTCGGTGGCCGCGTCCTCGCGGGGCTCGACGTGCTCGAAGCCGGCACGGGCGCCGTGGAGTTGGAGAACGGCCTCCGGGTCGGGTGACCGGGGCGGGTCACCGACGCGCGCGGTGGTGACGGGTGCGGCACGAGCTGCTCTCATATGTCATGTACGCGCCGCACTACCGTCCGACCGCGGTTGACGTCGGTTCATATCGCGTTGGCTCGCCGTGCACGCGCGCCCTGCATGATCCAGAATCCCAGGCCCAGGACACCGGAGGGAACATGCGACGGCAGATTCGCGGCTGGCTGACAGCCGTGCTCACCACGGCGGTTGTGGCGGCGGGCGCGGTGACCGCGTCGGCGGAGACGACGGAAGCGGCGGACGCGGCGGACGCGGCCTTCACGCCGGCGACAGGCACCGGCCCCGGGCGCGGCGCACCCAAGCCTCCCAAACTCCCCAAGCCCCCCGAGCCCCTCAAGTTCCCCGAGCTCCCGGCGACCGTGGACGGCGGCGCCTGGAAGTCCGGTCATGTCCAGGGCATGGCCGTCGACCGCCGCAAGGGCTTCGTGTACTTCTCGTTCACCAACCTCCTCGTCAAGACCGACCTGACGGGCAAGCCGGTCGGCTCGGTCACCGGCTTCACCGGGCACCTCGGGGACCTGGACTTCAACACCAAGGACGGCAGGGTCTACGGCTCCCTGGAGTACAAGGCGGCGGAGGCCTTCTACATCGCTATCTTCGACGGTGACCGCATCACCGAGATGGACATGGACGCCCAGACGACCGATGTCGTCTCCACCGTCCATCTGAAGGAGGTCGTGGAGGACTACACGGCCGACATGGACGGCAACGGCGTCTTCGACGGCAACACCGCCAAGACCGCCGACCACCGCTACGGATGCAGCGGCATCGACGGCGTCGCGTTCGGCCCCGCCTTCGACGACAAGCCCCGCGAAGACGGGCTGGGCCCGGCGCGTACGCAGCTGCTCACCGTCGCGTACGGCGTCTACGCCAACACCACCCGGCAGGACAACGACAACCAGGTGCTGCTCCAGTACGACATCCGGCGGTGGAAGAAGTACGAGCGCCCGCTCACCGAGGCCGACCCGCACACCAGTGGCCCCGGATCGCCTGACGGCAAGTACTTCAGCTACACCGGCAACACCACCTACGGCGTCCAGAACCTCGACTACGACGCGCACACCGGCAACTGGCTGCTGGCCGCGTACAAGGGCACCAAGACGCAGTTCCCGAACTACTCGCTCTTCGTGCTCGACGGCTCGAAGCGCCCGGTCACGGGACCCGTCAGCGGCCAGCCGACACCGGAGCGCGGGCGGCTGCTGCCGCTCCTGGCGCGGGGGCTCCACCACCCGCCGTCCGGCATCCACGGCTGGGAGTCGACCGGTCAGTACGGGCTCGTGTCGCTCGACGACGGCCGCTACTACCTCGCCGAGGCCGGCACGGTCGTGGAGGACGGCGTCACCAAGCAGACGGGCAAGGCCGTTATGAACCACTGGACCGGCAGCACCCCCACCCCCTTCTCCCCGGTCGCCACTGTCCTCTCCGACAGCGTCACCGAGCCGTCCGACTACGCCGGCCACGCGCCCCACCCGGGTCACCTCGACAACCTCCGCTAGCAGGCATCGGCCGTCGGACAGCAATCGGGTCGCCCGTCCCCGGCTCCGCCGCATACCCTCGCGGCATGACTCTCGTCGCGATTTTCAGCGGCGCCGGGATCTCCACGGACTCCGGCATTCCCGACTACCGCGGGCCCAACGGCGTGTGGCGGCGTGACCCCGCGGCCGAGAAGCTGGTGACGTACGACTCGTACATGAACGACCCGGAGATCCGCCGCCGCTCCTGGCGGATGCGCCGTGACAGCCCGACCTTCCGCGCCGAGCCGAACGTCGCGCACCGTGCCGTCGCCGAGCTCGACCGGGTGGGCGACGGCGCGGTCCGGGTGATCACGCAGAACGTCGACGGTCTCCACCAGCTCGCCGGGACCCCCGCCCGCAAGGTGCTCGAACTGCACGGCACGGCGCGGGCGGTGGTCTGCACAGGGTGCGGGGCACGGTCCTCCATGGAGGAGGCGCTGTCCCGCGTCGAGGCGGGCGAGGACGATCCGCCGTGCACCGTGTGCGGCGCCGTCCTCAAGTCGGCGACGGTGATGTTCGGCGAACGGCTCGACCCGCAGGTCCTCGGGCAGGCGGTGTCGATCACCAAGGCGTGCGATGTCTTCATCGCAGTGGGGTCGACCCTCCAGGTGCAGCCCGCCGCCTCACTGGCGGGGATCGCGGCCGAGCACGGCGCACGGCTCATCGTGATGAACGCCGAGCCGACGCCGTACGACGAGCAGGCCGACGAGATCATCCGCGAGCCGATCGGTACGGCCCTGCCCACGCTGCTGACGCGGTTCCACGCGAGCTGAAGGGGACGGCGGCGGGGACAGGAACGGGCGGGGCCGGCCGCCGGGTCAGAACAGCGTGCCCGCCGCGCCCGTCCCCGGCTCCGTACCCACGCGCCCCGCGCCCTCGAAGGCCAGCAGGCGCTGCTTGCGGTCCAGTCCGCCGCCGTATCCGGTGAGGCTGCCCGTCGAACCGATCACCCGGTGGCACGGCACGATGATGCCCACCGGGTTCTTGCCGTTGGCCAGTCCGACCGCGCGCGACGCCCCCGACTTGCCCAGGGCGTCGGCCAGTTGGCCGTACGACCGGGTCTCGCCGTACGGGATCGCCAGCAGTTGCTCCCAGACGCCGCGCTGGAACGGCGTTCCGTTCAGCCGCAGCGGCACGTCGAACTCGGTCCGCTCGCCCGCGAAGTACTCGTCGAGCTGGTCGATCACGATGCCGAACGGGCGCGCGTCCACCTCGCCGAACGTCTCCTGCGGCGGGCGGTGGCGCTGCTCGGTCATGTAGAGGGCGCTCAGCACCCCCTCGGTCGCCACGAGGGTCAGCGGCCCGTACGGGCTGTCGATCACGGTGTGTGATCTGGTCATGCGGTGAACTCCTTTATGCGGGAAGGATGTTGATGGCGTGGTCCTCGGTGGCCCAGAGGTACTGCACGGCGTACGCGCGCCAGGGCCGCCAGGCGGCGGCGCGCGCGGTGAGCGCGGCGGGTGTCGACGGCAGGCCCAGTGCCTGCGCGGACCGCCGGACACCGAGGTCGCCCGGCAGGAAGGCGTCCGGGTCGCCGAGCGCGCGCATCGCGATCACCTCGACGGTCCAGGGGCCGAAACCGGGGAGCGCGTGGAGCCGCGCCCTGGCCTCGTCCCAGTCGCTGTCCGTACCGAGCGGAAGCGTGCCGTCGGCCAGCGCGGCGAGCAGGGTCGTGAGCGTGGTGCGGCGGCTGCGCGGCAGCGCGAGGGATTCCGGGTCCAGCGCGGCCAGCGCGTCGGTCGTGGGGAAGAGATGGGTGAGACCGCCCTCGGGATCGTCCACGGGTGTGCCGTACGCCGTGACGAGACGGGCGGCGTGCGTGCGCGCGGCGGCGGTCGAGACCTGCTGGCCGAGCACCGCGCGTACGGCGAACTCGGCGGCGTCGACGGTGCCCGGCACCCGGCGGCCGGGCGCCTTGTCGACCAGCGGGGCCAGCAGCGGATCGGTGCGCAGCTGCTCGTCCACGGCAACCGGGTCGGCGTCCAGGTCGAGCATGCGGCGGCAGCGGCTGATGGCGACGGTGAGATCGCGCGGGTCGGTCAACGCGAGCCGGCAGCCGATGTGGTCGGGGCGCGGCGTGAGGGCCACGATGCCGTGTCCGTACGGAAGACGGAGCGTGCGCCGGTACGCGCCGTCCCGCCACTCCTCGACGCCCGGGACCGCCGTCGCCGCCAGGTGGCCGAAGAGGTTGTCGGGGGTCAGCGGTGCGCGGAAGGGCAGCCGCAGGCTGATCACGCCGGGTGTCCGGGGTCCGGGGGCGGCGGCGTCCGACCGCCGGGCGCCGCGTGCGCGCAGCTCGGTCGGGGCGAGCGCGAACACCTCGCGGACGGTGTCGTTGAAGGTGCGGATCGAGGAGAAGCCGGCGGCGAAGGCGACCTCGGCCATCGGCAGGGTGGTCGTCTCGATGAGCAGCCGCGCGGTCTGGGCCCGCTGGGCGCGGGCCAGGGCGAGCGGCCCGGCGCCGAGCTCGGCGAGCAGCTGCCGTTCGATCTGCCGCTGCGAGTAGCCGAGCCGCCCGGCGAGGCCCGTGACGCCTTCACGGTCGACGATCCCGTCATGGATGAGCCGCATGGCGCGGGCGACGGAGTCGGCGCGGGCGTTCCACTCGGGCGAGCCGGGGCTGGTGTCGGGCCGGCAGCGCTTGCAGGCGCGGAATCCGGCCTGCTGACAGGAGGCCGCGCTCGGGTGGAAGACCATGTTCTCGGCCTTGGGGGGCACGACCGGGCAGCTGGGACGGCAGTAGATACCGGTGGTCAGGACGGCCGTGAAGAACCATCCGTCGAATCGCGCGTCCTTGGACCGGACGGCACGCAAGCAGCGCTCGGTGTCGGTGTGCATGCGTCAAGCATCGGTCACACGGGGTTGGTGAGGCTGGCGGAAATCCGACATCAACCTCACGCTGCCAGGACTCGTGGCAGCCCCCGATCTGGATTGCACGGCCCGTGGGCCGCGCTTCGTCCTCAATCGCCGGACAGGCTGCATTTGCAGCCCGTCCGGCGATTGAGGACGAAGCAGCCACTCCGACGAGCAGCGAGGGCACCATGCCGCCGAGGGACCGGCATCATCGCGCAGGGCGTCTCGCACGGGCCGCGCCCGCCGAGCATCGGCTCGGGCTGCGGGCTGGGCGCCGACGCTGTCAGCCCGCCCGCAGCTTGCGCCACACCGCCTTCGCCGCGTTCTGGCCCGACATGCCGTGCACGCCCGGCCCCGGCGGGGTCGAGGACGAGCAGATGAAGACCGCCGGGTGCGGGGTGCTGTACGGCGACAGGGAGAGCTTGGGACGCACCAGCAGTCGCAGACCCGCTACGGAGCCGCTGGCGATGTCCCCGCCCACGTAGTTGGCGTTGCGGGCGGCCAGCTCCGGCGGGCCGGCGGTCGCGCGGGCCAGGACACGGTCCCGGAAGCCCGGCGCGAAACGCTCGATCTGCCGCTCTATCGCGTCGGTCAGGTCGCCGTCCCAGGCGTGCGGGACATGGCCGTACGCCCAGAAGACATGCTTGCCCTCGGGGGCGCGTGAGGGGTCCACCAGGCTGGGCTGGGCGGTGATCAGGAACGGCGTCGCCGGGGCGCTGCCGCCGTACGCCAGGTTCAGCGCGGTGCTGATCTCCCCCTTCGTGGGCCCCACCTGGACGGTGCCGGCCCGGCGCGCGGCCTCCGCCGTCCAGGGCACGGGCCCGTCCAGCGCGTAGTCGATCTTGAACACGGCGGGGCCGTACTTGTACGAGTCGTACACCCTGCCGAGGCCCGCGATACGGGCGAGCGCGGTCGGCGTGGTGTCGAAGACGTACGCGCGCGCCGGGGGCAGGTCGTCGAGCCTCTTGACCTCGAATCCGGTGTGGACCGTGCCGCCGAGGTCGCGCAGATAGTCGGCGAGCGCGTCCGAGATGGACTGGGAGCCGCCGCGCGGCAGCGGCCAGCCGTTCTCGTGCGCGGCGAGCGCGAACATCAGCCCGACCCCGCCGGTGGCGATCCCGCTCAACGGGGCGATGACATGGGCGACGAGACCGGCGAACAGGCCCTTGGCCTTCTCGTCCTTGAAGCGCCTCATCAGCACGTTCGCCGACGGGATCCCGGCGAGCCCGAAGCGCGCGAGCGTGAGGGTGTCGTGCGGCAGGCCCCTGGGGGGCAGCGCCATGAAGTCCCGTGCGAAGTCGTCCCACTTACCGAGGAAGGGGGCGAGGAGCCGGCGGTACGCACCCGCGTCGCGCGGCCCGAAGGAGGCGGCGGTCTCGGCGACGGAACGGGACAGCACGGCGGCCGTGCCGTCGTCCCAGGGGTGGGCCATGGGCAGCTCGGGGTGCAGCCACTCCAGGCCGAACCGCCCGAGGGGCATGTCGTTGAACGCGGGCGAGCCGACGCCCAGGGGGTGCACGGCGGAACACGGGTCGTGACGGAAGCCGGGCAGCGTCAGCTCCTCGGTCCTCGCTCCCCCGCCCACGGTGTCACAGGCCTCGAACACGGCGACGGAGAATCCACGCCGGGCCAGCTCGACCGCGGCGGTCAGCCCGTTGGGTCCCGCCCCCACGACGACGGCATCGAGCATCGACGGCACCTTCGGACTCCTTCGTCAGCCGATGGCAGAGGAACCAGGATATTCCTGGCCGCTGACAAGCCGTCGGCGGGGCGACGGATGCGGCCCGATCCACGGGCCACCAGGCCCGTCAGGCTCCCGGACCCGCTCCGGCCCCCGCCTCGGCCTCGGCCTCCGCCGGTGCGCCCGCCAGCAGACGCTCCCGCACCCGCCGCGCGGTCGTCGCGTCCCGCGCCGCCGTGAACGGCAGCGCGTTGCCTCCCGTGATCCGGAACGGCTCGCCCGTGAGCGTCGTCTGCGCGCCGCCCGCCTCCGTCACCAGCAGCAGGCCCGCCGCGTGGTCCCAGGCCAGCTCCCAGCTGAAGGCGACGGCGTCGAGCGCGCCGCGCGCGATGTCCAGATACTCCAGCCCCGCCGATCCGCACGGCCGCGCGGCGATGTCGTCGGCGCTCCGGACGCCCAGCAGCGCCCGCTTCTCCTCGGGCGTCGTGTAGTCCGGGTGGGACGTCGCGACGTCGAGCACCGCGTCGGGCGCGGGGGAGCCGCAGCGCAGCGGGACACCGTCCAGCAGGGCGCCCCGGCCCCGTACCGCGGTCGCCATCTCGTCCGTCGCGGGCGCGTACGTCCAGGAGGCCAGCACCTCACCGCCCAGGGCGAGCGCGACGAGCATGCAGAAACCGGGCTCGCCCCGGACGAACTGGCGGGTGCCGTCGACGGGGTCGACTATCCACACGGGCGCGTCGCCGCTCAGCGCCCCGTACACGGCCGGGTCGGCGTGCACCGCCTCCTCGCCGACCACCACCGAGCCGGGCAGCAGCGCCGTGAGGGCTGCGGTCAGGTGCTCCTCGGCGCCCCGGTCGGCACTCGTCACCAGGTCGTGCGGGCCGGACTTCTCGACGATCTCGTGGGCGGCGAGCTGCCGGTAGCGCGGCATGATCTCGGCGGCGGCGGCATCGCGCACCGCCGCCTCGACAGCGGAAAGGTCACCGTTCAGGAAGTCATCGATCATGCCTCAAGAGAACCACAGAGGGGTGACAACGCAGGTGGGAGCGGAGATGACGGCTCGATGGCCGCTGGGCGTCCGGCCACCACGTGGCGGCTACCGGCCCACCGCGTACCCCTGCATACCGCGCGGGTTGGCCGCGGCGGACAGCACTCCCGTCCGCGGGTCCCTGGCGACCGCGCAGAGCCGCCCCTCCGACCAGGGCTCGCCGACGGTGACGTCGTGGCCCCGGCCGCGCAGTCCTTCCACGACGGCCGCGTCCATGGCGGGCTCCACGGTGACGCTGCCCGGCCGCATCCCGCGCGGATAGAAGGAGCCGGGGAAGCTGTCGTTGTGCCAGTTGGGCGCGTCGATCGCGCCCTGGAGGTCGAGTCCGCCGCATACGCGCGGGCGCAGCGCGACGGCCAGGAAGAAGTGCAGCTGCCACTGATCCTGCTGGTCGCCACCGGGGGTGCCGAAGGCCAGGACGGGTGTGCCGTCACGCAGGGCGACGGAGGGTGTGAGCGTGGTGCGCGGCCTGCGACCCGGCATGAGGGAGTTGGGCAGCCCGTGCTCCAGCCAGGCCATCTGGAGGCGGGTGCCGAGCGGGAAGCCGAGTTCGGGCACGACGGGGTTGGACTGGAGCCAGCCGCCGCTCGGCGTCGCGGCGATCATGTTGCCCCAGCGGTCCACGACGTCGAGGTGGCAGGTGTCGCCGCGGGTCGCGCCGTTCCGGGCGACGGTCGGCTCGCCCGCGCCCGCCGCCGGTACGCCGAGGGCGTCGAAGTCGGCCTCTCCGGCGGCGACGGCGGTGGCGTGGGCGCTGAGGAGGGGCGTGCGTCCGTCGGGGCTGCCGGGCCGCAGTTCGTAGGAGGCCTTCTCCCCGATCAGGGCGCGACGTGCCGTGTTGTACGGCTCCGAGAGCAGCGTGCCGAGCGGTACGTCGGCGGCGTCGCCGTACCAGGCCTCGCGGTCGGCCATGGCCAGCTTGCAGCCCTCCGTAAGGAGGTGGACGTACTCCGCGGAGCCGTACGCCGGAAGCTCGGGCACGGGCGGCAGGAGGGCGAGCTGCTGGAGGAAGGCGGGCCCCTGGCTCCAGCCGGCGGCCTTGCAGAGGGTCCAGCCGTTCCAGTCGTACGTCGCGGGCGCCTCGTACGTCGCGGACCAGGCGGCCAGGTCGGCGGCCGTGAGGGTGCCGGTGTGGTGGGAGCCGCTGGTGTCGAGGGTGGGGCGGTCGGACTGGCGTATCAGCGCGTCGGCGATGAATCCCGTGCGCCAGAAGGAGCGCGCGGCCTCGATCTGCGCGACGCGGTCGTCGCCGCCCGCCTCCTCGGCCTCGGCCGTCAGCCGGCGCCAGGTGGCGGCCAGGGCGGGGTTGCGGAACAGCTCTCCGGGGGCGGGGGCCCGGCCGCCGGGCAGGTAGACGTCGGCCGACGAGGTCCACTCGGTCTCGAACAGCTCGCGGACGCTCTCCACGGTCTGGCCGACCCGCTCGACGGGCGCGTGGCCGTCCTCGGCGTAGCCGATGGCGTAACGCAGCACCTGCGCGAGGGATTTGGTGCCGTGGTCGCGCAGCAGCACCATCCACGCGTCGAACGCGCCGGGCACGGCCGCGGCGAGCGGTCCGGTGCCGGGGACGAGTTCGAGGCCGAGGGACCGGTAGTGCTCGACCGTGGCCCCGGCGGGCGCGGGTCCCTGGCCGCAGAGCACCCGGACCTCACCGCCGGCGGGGGCGAGGATGATCGGTACCTCGCCGCCCGGCCCGTTGAGGTGCGGCTCCACGACGTGCAGGACGAACCCGGCGGCCACGGCAGCGTCGTAGGCGTTTCCGCCGTCCTCCAGGACGGCCATCGCCGACTGGGAGGCGAGCCAGTGGGTGGAGGACACCATGCCGAAGGTGCCCTGGAGGGTGGGGCGGGTGGTGAACATACGGCTTCTCACCTCGTTGTTTCCTCGCGCCTGGCCGGACCGGTCGGCGCGCGGGACGGTTCCTGGGGAGAATCCGGGGAGGGGGCCCGAGCCCGGACCCTCCCCCTCCGTCCGCTCCTCCGGCAGGCTACTCGGCAAGGGTTCTCGGACCCGAGGCACCCAACGGCGGGGACCCGGCAGCGGATCAGGCCGCGGACCGGACGGCGGATCAGGCGGAAGTTCGGGCAGCGGATCAGGCGCTGGTCGTGGAACCGGGGCGCACGATCATCAGCACCACGACCACCGCCCAGAGCAGATTGAAGGCGCCGGTGAGCCCGGACAGCCGGGCGGCTGCGCGTGCCATGTCACCGCCCTCCCCCTTCTCCGACGCCTCGAGCATGCTCTCCTGGCCGGGCAAAATCGCCAGCGCGAGGATCGCGGCGGCGATCGCCGTCAGCACGATCGACACGATGAGCCAGGCGTCGGTGAGGACGCCGAGCTGCGCGCCGGTGGCGATCCCGAAGACCGGTACGGCGACCCCGACGATCGCGTACCCGGCGCAGATCCGGTGGAGCAGCGCCGCGGCGCCGGAGGAGCCGCCGCCCTCCCCTGTCCGGCGCGCGTAGCGCGGGAACATCGACGCCGCGACGGCGATCGGCCCGACCACCAGGATCGAGGCGAGGACATGGATGGACAGCAGCAGCTTGGTCACCGCGGGGCCCTTCGGAGAGCACTTGGATAAGTTGGCTGCCAATAGGTACCACGCCAATGCGTTCTATAGGTAGGCTGGCTACCCATGAAGACAGACGCGGTGCGTGGGCACCTGGACGGACTGTTGCTGGCCGTGCTCGAACCCGGCCCGCTGCACGGCTACGCGATCATCGCGGCGGTCCAGGAGCGGAGCGAGGGCGCGCTCCAGCTCCGTACGGGCACGATCTATCCGGCCCTGAACAGGCTTGAGCGGCTCGGACTGCTCGGCAGCAGTTGGGAGTCCGTCGGCGAACGGCGACGGCGCTGCTACCGGCTGACCGACGCCGGGCGCGGCAGTCTGGAGAGCGAACGGACGGCGTGGCGCGAGTTCACGACGGCGATCGGCTCGGTCCTGAACCCGGCCGCCACCGCCCCGGCGCCGAGGCCCGCGACATGAACGACATGAACGACGTGAGCACCACGTCCGACGACCCGGTCGCGGACCACGTCGCGACCCTGTCCGCCGCGCTGCATGGCCCGGTCCGGGCCAAGTCCCGGATGCTCCAGGAGATACGGGACGGACTCACCGACACGGTGGAGGCGCACACCCGCGACGGGCTGCCCCACGACGAGGCCGCCCGCCTGGCGGTGCGGGAGTTCGGCACCCCCGAGGAGCTGGTGCCCAGCTGCCAGCGGGAGTTGACCATCGCGCAGACCCGGCGGACCGCCCTGTCGGTCACCCTCACCGTCCCGTTCCTGATCGCCTGCTGGCATCTCATCTGGACCGCGGGGCAGGGCTGGCAGCTCCACCACACGGCGCAGCTCCTCGCCGTCCAGCTGGCGGCCGTCGCGGCCGTCGCCACGCTGCTCGCCGCGGCGGCGCTGGCCGCCACGGGCGCGCTGGCCCGCGGGCTGCGGACCCCTGAGCGGCTGCCGCTGGCGGTCGCCTGGGCAGGCACGGCGGCGGGTGTGGCGATGGTGGTCGCCACCCTCGCGCTGGCCGTGCTGTCACCGCTGGCCACGAACTGGCCGCTGGTCACCCTCGCGGCCATGGTCACCGCCCTCTCGCACGGCATGGTGGCCTCCTCGGCCCGCGCCTGCCGTCGCTGCGCGCGCCTGCCGGTGGCGTAGCGCGATACGGGCGGACGGGCGGGTGGATCACCGAGGACCGGTCCGGGATGATCCGCCCGCCCGTCCGCGTTGCAGCGCACAGACAACAAGAGGTGGAGGCGGAGCGGTGCACGGTGAGTACAAGGTGCCCGGCGGCAAGCTCGTCGTCGTGGATCTGGACGCGCGCGACGGCGTCCTGCGTGATGTCCGGGTCTCCGGGGACTTCTTCCTGGAGCCGGACGAGGCGATCCATGTCATCGACCGGGCGCTCGAAGGCGCGCCCGCCGATCTCGACGCGGCCTCTCTCGCCGCCCGTATCCAGACGGCGCTGCCGCCCGACACCCAGATGTACGGGCTGACGAGTGACGGCATCGGCATCGCGGTGCGGCGTGCGCTGGCCCACGCCACCGACTGGACCGACTACGACTGGCAGCTCATCCACATGGAGCCGCAGGCGCCCGCGCTCCACATGGCCCTGGACGAGGTCCTGACGCACGAGGTCGCGGCGGGGCGCCGCGCGCCGACGCTGAGGGTCTGGGAATGGGCCTCCCCCGCCGTGGTGATCGGCAGCTTCCAGTCGCTGCGCAACGAGGTCGACCCGCAGGCCGCCGAGCGGCACGGCGTGACGGTCGTACGGCGGATCTCGGGCGGCGGCGCCATGTTCATCGAGCCCGGCAACACCATCACGTACTCGCTGTCCGTCCCCGACGCCCTCGTACAGGGCCTGACGTTCGCCGACAGTTACGCGTATCTGGACGACTGGGTGCTCGGCGCGCTGGGCGACATGGGGGTCAAGGCCTGGTACCAGCCGCTCAACGACATCGCCACCGAGGCGGGCAAGATCGCGGGCGCCGCGCAGAAGCGGGTGGTGGGCGGCGGCGCCGTACTGCACCACGTGACGATGGCGTACGACATCGACGCGGCCAAGATGCTCGAAGTCCTGCGCATCGGCAAGGAGAAGCTCTCCGACAAGGGCACACGCAGCGCCGCGAAGCGGGTGGATCCGCTGCGCCGCCAGACGGGGCTGCCGCGCGAGGCGGTCATCGAGCGGATGATCGGATCCTTCCGGGGGCGGTACGGCCTGACGGAGGGCAAGGTCACCGACGAGGAGATGGCACGGGCGCAGGAGCTGGCCGAGACGAAGTTCGGCACGGCGCAGTGGACGACGCGGGTGCCGTAGGCACTGTCCGGCGGAGCCCACCTCCGGGCGCGGGGCCCCTCCCCCGGCCTCAGCCCCGCCGCTCGCGCGGTGCTACCAGCCCCGACTCGTAGGCGAACACGCTCGCGTATACCGGTCGGTCCGGTGCCCGGTCCTCGCCCCGTACCGCGTCACTGACGAGGACCTGGCGGCGTGGCTCATCCCGCCGCGTACCGATCACTGTCTGGTGCATCCGGTGGCGTTCGGCGCGATCTGCGCGGTGGAGCGGGTCGAGGCGGCGGTGACCGGCGACGTCACCGCCCCGGTCGAAAAGTCGGCGTAACGTCACCGAGCCGGCCGCCGCCCCGACAGGGGCTCAGTTGAGCGCCGGGATGATCTCGGAGCCGTACGTGTCGATCGTCGTCTCCTTCGCGTCGTGCATGTTGTAGACGGCGAACTGGTCGACGCCCAGGGCCTGTAGCGTCTTCAGCTTCTCGATGTGCGCCTCGGCCGGGCCGAGCAGGCAGAAGCGGTCCACGATGTCGTCGGGGACGAAGTCCGTGGACGGGTTCCCGGCGCGGCCGTGGTGGCTGTAGTCGTACCCCTCGCGCTGTTTGATGTACGTGGTGAGGGCGTCGGGCACCAGGTCGGAGTGCTCGCCGTAGCGGCTGACCAGATCGGCGACGTGGTTGCCGACCATGCCGCCGAACCACCGGCACTGGTCGCGCGCGTGCGCCAGGTCGTCGCCGACATAGGCGGGGGCGGCGACGCAGATGGTGACGGAGTCCGGGTCGCGTCCGGCGTCGGACGCGGCCGTACGGACAGCGTTGACCATGGTCTCGGTGAGATAGGGGTCGGCGAGCTGGAGGATGAAGCCGTCCGCCTTCGCGCCAGCCATGGCCAGGGCCTTCGGCCCGTACGCGGCCATCCACACCGGCAGCTTCCCGTCCCGCACCCAGGGCAGCCGGATCGGACTGCCGTCCACCAACGCCTCGCGCCCCTCCGCGAGTTCACGGATGACGTCGATGGCCTCGCCGAGCCGCGCGAGCGTGTTGGGCGCGCGGCCGGCGACCCGCATCGCGGAGTCGCCGCGGCCGATGCCGCACACGGTGCGGTTGCCGTACATCTCGTTGAGCGTGGCGAAGGTGGACGCGGTCACCTCCCAGGTGCGGGTGCCCGGGTTGGTGACCATCGGCCCGACGATCAGTTTGGTGGTGTGTTCGAGGATGCGGCTGTAGATGACGAACGGCTCCTGCCAGAGCACGGCGGAGTCGAAGGTCCAGCCGTACCGGAAGCCGTTGCGCTCGGCGCGCCGCATGAGGCCGACGACCGCCGACGCGGGCGGGTCGGTCTGGAGGACGAGTCCGAAGTCCATGGCGGGGCCACTCCCAACTTTCAGGTGAGGTACTGACAGGTGGAGCGGGGGGTGTAACTGCCGTGCCCCGGGCGCCCGGTGTACTTGCGGCCGTCGATGACGACCTCGCCGCGGGAGAGCACGGTCTCGACCTGTCCGGTGATCCGCTTGCCCTCGTACACCGAGTAGTCGACGTCCATGTGGTGCGTCCGGGCGGACAAGGTCTGTTCGGCGTGCGGGTCGTAGATGACGATGTCGGCGTCGGCGCCCGGCGCGATGGTGCCCTTCTTGGGATACAGACCGAACATCCTGGCCGGGCTCGCGCAGGCGATCTCGATCCAGCGGCGCCGGGTGATGTGCCCTTCCACGACGGCCTGATGGAGAAGGTCCATCCGGTGCTCGACGCCCGGCAGCCCGTTGGGGATCTTGGAGAAGTCGCCGCGGCCCATCTCCTTCTGCCCGTTGAAGCAGAACGGGCAGTGGTCGGTGGAGACGACCTGGAGGTCGTTGGTCCGCAGTCCGCGCCAGAGGGCGGCCTGGTGTTCGCGGGGCCGCAGCGGGGTCGAGCAGACGTACTTGGCGCCCTCGAAGTCCGGCTCCGCGAGATTGTCGGTGGACAGGAAGAGGTACTGCGGGCAGGTCTCGCCGAAGACCGGAAGTCCCTTGTCGCGGGCGGCGGCCAGCTCCGCGACGGCCTCCTCGGCGGAGACGTGCACGACGTACAGGGGAGCGTCGGCGACGCGGGCGAGCTGGATCGCGCGGTGTGTCGCCTCGGCCTCCAGCAGCACCTTGCGCACCTCGCCGTGGTGGCGGGGGTCGGTGCGTCCGGCGGCGAGGGCCTGCTCGACGAGGACGTCGATCGCGATGCCGTTCTCGGCGTGCATCATGATCAACCCCCCGTTGTGGGAGGCCCGTTGCATGGCGCGCAGGATCTTGCCGTCGTCGCTGTAGAACACGCCGGGGTAGGCCATGAACAGCTTGAAGGAGGTGATGCCCTCCTGGACGAGGAGGTCCATCTCCTTGAGGGAGTCCTCGTTGACGTCGGCGAGGATCATGTGGAAGCCGTAGTCGATGGCGCAGTTGCCGTCCGCCTTGGCGTACCAGGCGTCGAGCCCTTCGCGCAGCGCCTGGCCGGGCGACTGGATGGCGAAGTCCACGATGGTGGTGGTGCCGCCCCAGGCGGCGGCGCGGGTGCCGGTCTCGAAGGTGTCGGCGGCGAAGGTCCCGCCGAACGGCATCTCCATGTGCGTATGGCCGTCGACACCGCCGGGGATGACGTACTTGTCGGTGGCGTCGATGACCCGGTCCGCGGTCCAACTCGCCGCGACGTCGGAGCCGTTGGCGGCGAGCGCGACGATACGGCCGTCCTCGGTCAGCACATCGGCGTGGACCTCGTCGGCGGCGGTGATGACCAGACCGCCCCGGACGAGCGTGCGTTTACTCATGACATGGCCTCCGTGACAGGACGGAAAGTGGACGTGCGTGACGGGCTGGGGCGATCGGCGACTAGACGCTGTCCAGGGCGCGTTCGAGGATCGCCGCGCCCTCCTCGGCCTCCGCGACCGTGAGGGACAGCGGCGGTGCGATGCGCAGCACGCTGGTGTCGTGCCCGCCGCCCTTGCCGATCAGCAGGCCGCCCTCGCGTGCCGCCTCGGTGACCGCCGCGGCGGCCTCCGGGTTCGCCTCGTCGGTGCCCGGCTTCACGAGTTCGATGCCGATCATCAGGCCGCGCCCGCGCACCTCCCGTACGGCGGGGACACCGGCGCCGGCGGCGCGCAGCCGCTCGATCAGCAGGCCGCCGACGCGGCGCGCGTTGCCGGGAAGGTCGTGTTCCAGGAGGTGGGAGAGGTTGGCGACGCCCGCGGCCATCGTGACCGGGCTGCCCCCGAAGGTCGAAATGGAGTTGGTGTCCAGGCAGTTCATGATCTCGGCGCGGGCGACGACACCGCCGATGGACATGCCGTTGCCGATGCCCTTGGCGAAGGTGAGCATGTCCGGCGGACCGTTCTCGGCGTGCGCCTGCCAGCCCCAGAAGTGGTCTCCGGTGCGGCCCCAGCCGGTCTGCACCTCGTCGCTGATCCACAAGATGCCGTGCCGGTCGAGGACTTCGCGGAACGCGGCGTACAGACCGTCCGGCGGCGAGGTGAAGCCGCCGACGCCCTGGATCGGCTCGGCGATCAGCGCGGCGGGCACGCGCGTGTGCCCGAGCAGGTCCTCCAGGTCGGCGACGCACGCGGCGATGAAGTCCGTGTCGGACAGGTGCGCGTACGGGCCCCGGGTGCGGACGCCGCCGTGCACGTACAGCGTCTGGAGCGGCGAGAGGCTCGTCGGGGACCAGCCGCTGTTGCCGGTGATGGACACGGTGGAGAAGGACCGGCCGTGGTAGCTGTTGCGCATCGCGAGGATCTGGTTGGAGCGGCGGTACGCGGTCGCGAGCAGCAGGGCCGTGTCGTTGGCCTCGGTGCCGGAGGTGGTGACGAAGACCCGCGCGTCCGGGATGCCGGAGAGGGCGGCGACGCGCTCCGCGAACTCCACCATCGGACGGTTGAGATAGAGCGTGGACGAGTGGATGATCCGCCCGGCCTGCTCGGCGACCGCCTTGGTGACCTCGGGGAGGGCGTGGGCGGTCATGGTGGTGAGGATGCCGCCGAAGAAGTCGAGGTAGCGGTTGCCTTCGGCGTCCCAGACGTGACGGCCCTCGCCGTGGGTGAGTTCGATGGGCCGCTTGTAGTAGAGGGCCAGCCAGTCGGGGAGGACCGCGCGGTGCCGGCCGTGCAGGTCGGTGGCGGGGAGGCGTACGCCCGCGTCGTGGGACGCCGGGCCGGGGCCGGCCGCGGCGGCGGCCGGGTTCGCGGGTGCCTCGGTCACGGCTGCACCAGCCCCTCGTACGCGTCCGGGCGGCGGTCCCGGTAGAACGCCCACTGCTGGCGGACCTCGTCGATGACCCCGAAGTCCAGGTCCCTGACGACCAGTTCCTCGGCCTTGTCGCTCGCGGTGTCGCCGACGAACTGGCCGCGCGGGTCGACGAAGTACGACGTCCCGTAGAAGTCGTTGTCGCCGTACTCCTCCTGGCCGACGCGGTTGATCGCGGCGATGAAGTACTCGTTGGCGACGGCGGCCGCGGGCTGTTCGAGCTGCCACAGATAGCTGGAGAGACCGCGCGAGGTGGCCGACGGGTTGTAGACCAGTTCGGCGCCGTTCAGGCCGAGTTGGCGCCAGCCCTCCGGGAAGTGCCGGTCGTAGCAGATGTACACGCCGACCTTGCCGACGGCGGTGTCGAAGACGGGCCAGCCCGCGTTGCCGGGCTTGAAGTAGTACTTCTCCCAGAAGCCCTTGACCTGCGGGATGTGGTGCTTGCGGTACTTGCCGAGGTACGAGCCGTCGGCGTCGATCACGGCCGCGGTGTTGTAGTAGAACCCGGACTGCTCGACCTCGAACACCGGCACGACGATGACCATTCCGGTCTCCCGCGCCAGTGCCCGCATCCGCGTCACGGTCGGCCCGTCGGGGACGGCCTCGGCCCACCGGTAGTGCTCGGGCTCCTGCACCTGGCAGAAGTAGGGGGCGTTGAACACCTCCTGGAAACCGATGACCTTGGCGCCTTGCCGGGCCGCCTCGCGGGCGTGCTCCTCATGCTTGGCGATCATGGATTCGGTGTCGCCGGTCCAGGTCGCCTGGACGAGTGCGGCGCGTACGACTCTGGCCACGAGCTGCTCCTTCGGCGGAAGGTCGAGCGTTTGCTGGGCGTTTCCCGAGCGCGTTCCAAGCGCTTTCCGAGCGCTTTCTACGCCCGTAGATACGGTGCGTAGGAGGAGAACCTAAGCCCGCCGCCCCACGGGGGCAAGACCATCGCTGTTAAGCCGCAGAGTCGATCATGATTCGCACCCACCCGGTCCACAGAGCTTCCGGGCCCCGTCTTCGAGGCGGCCGGACCGGGCCGGAGCCCGGCGTAGCCGTCCGCGTCAGGCCCGGCCCTTGCCCGCGCTCCGCAGCGCACGGGCGAGATCGCGTTCGTGGCCGGTGGAGACGGCTCGCGCCGCTTCGAGCAGCCACGGGACCAGGCGCGAGGGGTCCACCGCCGCGACGCGTGCCGCGTCCTCGGGCGTACGGGCGCGAACGAACGCGCCGAGCAGCGCCTGGACCTCCTGGGCGCGGCCCGCGTCGCCGAGGGCGACCGCCGCGTGGCCTATGTCCTCGGCGGGCCGGGAGACGCCCTGGCGCAGCAGCACACCGCAGTCCGCGTCGCGGCCGGCCATGGCGAGCGCGCTCGCCGCCGCCGCGAGCCGGTCCGGCGGCAGGGACGACGCCTCCCACAGCACCGACGCCCAGTCGGCGCCGAGTTCGGCGCGGTGCAGTTCGGCGGCGAGGAAGGGCAGTTGCTCGGCGGGCCTGGCCGCCGCCTCGCAGAGCGCCACGTGCGCCTCACCGCTGCGGCCCGCGGCCCGCAGCCGTACGAGCACGGCGACCGTGTCGAGGGCGGCGCGGCGCGCCTCGGCCTGCTCCCGTGTCAGGCCGCTGTCGGGCCCGTCGGTACGGGTCCGCTCGGAGCCCGACGAGCCGCCGAAGCGGGCGCCGCGCGGCGGTGCGGTGGCGGCGGGCGGTACGAGGGGGGCGGCCGCCGGATCGGTGCCTTCGGTGAAGGCGAAGCGCGCGCCACGCTGCTTGCGCTGCTTACGGCGCTGGCCGGGCACCTGCGCCATTTCCTGCGAATCCTCGGGGCCGACGGCGGGGTTGGAGCCCGTGTCGCTCGGGTCACCGGCGCCTCGGCGGCCGTCCGGACCGCCCCAGCCCGCGGACGCGGAGTCGCGTCCGCCGTCCCCGCCGCCGGCCTCGCCGGTGCGGCCAGGCTCGGGGCGGAACCACTCGTCGGGCGCGGTGGGCCGGCCGCCGTCGGGACGGCCGAATACCGACTGGTCGTCCACCGTCGGTTCCTCGGCCCGGTACCACCCCTCGGCGGCCGTGGGTCTCGCCTCCGGGGAGCCGTACTCCGGGCCGGCCGGTGCGGCGTGCGCGGGCGAGGAGGGGCGCGGGGCGGATCCGCCCCGCGTGGCGTGTGTGGAGTGTGCGGCCTGGGCGTTCGACGGCTCGACAGCCGCGAGGCGCTCGCGCAGTTCGGTGCAGCGGGCCGTGGCGCGCGCGTAGTCGTCGCGGACCCAAGCCAGGTCGTATTCGAGCTGGTCGGCCTCCGGCGAACCCTGGCCGACCAGTCGGAGGCGGCGCATCACCTCGTCGGCACGGCTCGCCGCCGTGGCCTGTTCGTGCTGCATCAGCCGCAGCCGCTCGCCCAGCGCGTCGGGGCCGCCGGGGCGCCGGTCGTGCGCCGCGGCGGACGCGGCGTGCAGTCTGCTCGCCCGCGCCGTCTCGCGGTCGACCGGCCGGTTCTCGTGGCTCGCGGCGAGGTCGTGGAGCAGCGACTCCACGACGTCCCAGGGCGGTACTTCGGCACCGTCGAGGCAGGCCCTGAGCCCTTCGGGGTCCCGCTGCCTGAACACGGCGTACCAGCCGCCGTCCGGGTCGAGGAGCGCCGTCATCCCGCGGAAGTACCGCGCGAAAGCCCCGATTTCCGCCGGAAGTTCGTGCCTAGTCATCGCTGTCTTTCCCGCCCCTGCCCTGCCGCGCACTGCCTTGAGCCAACCGTCCGGCCCGCCGGCATGAAACCGCAGCCGTGTTACGTGACGGCTACGCGGGATTTTCGCGCACGGTGCGGTGCGATCACTCAAGTATGTGCTCACTGAGTGGGCGACGTCACGTTTCCGAGGAAAAAATGTGGTTACGGCTCAAGGTTGTTTCACAAGTCGGCGCGCCGAAGAGGCGTCAGAAAGTCACCACGATTCCGGTGTGCACGCGCTTACCGCGGCGTACGAGCGCGGCCGGCTTCGCGACGAGCCAGAACTGCCAGGTGTATTTGCGGGCGAGGAACTTGTTGACCTGGGCGGCCTCCTCGCCTTCGAGCAGCCGCGCCGTGCCCTCGGCGGTCGCGGCGCCCGGCACGATGCGCCCGCGCACGTCGCACGCCGTCACGACGACACGGCTGTTGTTACGGAGCCGCTTGACCTTCCAGGAGTCGCTGCGGGTCCAGATGTACAGCACGCCGCCCTCCACGGCGTGCCAGACCGGGGTGTCCACCCCGGTGCCGTCCTTCCGGTACGTGGTGAGGCTGACGTAGCGGCTTCGGCGGAGCGCGTCGAGAGTCATACCCCTGAGACTATGCCGCGCCGCCGGACGGGCTTCATGAACCCGTCCGGCGATCGTGGACGGGCGCGTCAGGGCCGGTTCGCCGGGTGGACCACCATCGCGGAGCCGCCGCCCCTGCGGTCCTTCTCCGCCGCCGCCACCCAGCGGCCGTCGGGCAGCCGCTGGACGCCCGTCGCGGCGCCGATCTCCGGGTTCTTGGTGAACGCGTGCCCCAGTGCTTCGAGTTGGCCACGCAGCGGGCTGTCGTAGAGGCCCGGCTCCAGCTCCGTCGTCGCGGAGTTGCGCTGGCTGGCGCGGGGTGCGGCGATCGCGTCGACCAGCGGCAGACCCCGGTCGAGATGGCCGGTGAGCGTCTGGAGGACGGTCGTGATGATGGTCGCGCCGCCGGGTGAGCCGAGCGCCAGGAGCGGCCGGTCACGGTCGTCGAGCACGATCGTCGGGGAGATGGACGACCTCGGCCGCTTGCCGGGGCCGGGCAGGTTCGGGTCGTGGACGGCCGGGTTCGCGGCGGCGAACGAGAAGTCCGTCAGCTCGTTGTTGAGGAGGAAGCCCCGGCCGGGCACGGTGATGCCGCTGCCGCCCGTCGACTCGATGGTCAGTGTGTAGGCGACGACGTTGCCCCACTTGTCGGCGGCCGTCAGATGGGTCGTGTTCTCCCCCTCGTACGTCGTCGGCGCCGCCGTACCTCCCGGCGCGCACGCCACGGGGTTCGCCGGGTCCCCGGGCGCGAGCGGGCTCTTGAGGGCCACGTCGTCCTTGATGAGGCATTCGCGCGAGTCGGCGAAGCGCTGCGACAGCAGGCCCTTGGTGGGGACGTCCTCGAAGGCGGGGTCGCCGAGCCAGCGCCCCCGGTCGGCGAAGGCGATCCGGCTCGCCTCGATGAAGCGGTGCAGATACTGCTTCTGCGAGGCCCTCGTCAGATCGGTGTTCTCCAGGATGTTGAGCGCCTCACCGACGCTCGTGCCGCCGGAGGACGACGGCGCCATGCCGTACACGTCGAGCCCCCGGTAGGAGACCTTCGTGGGCGTCTGCCGCTTCGTCCGGTACGCGGCCAGGTCGCCGGTCGTCAGATCGCCCGCCCGCACGTTGCGGGTGGCGTCCGGGTCCACGGGCGGGGTGCGGACGGTGCGCACGATGTCGCGGGCGAGGTCGCCCCGGTAGAGCGCGTCGGTGCCGTGCCTGCCCAGTTCCGCGTACGTACGCGCCAGGTCGGGGTTCTTGAACACCGAACCGGTCACCGGCAGTTCGCCGCCGGGCAGGAACAGCTCCGCGGAGGCCGGGAAGTCGGCGAACCGGGCCTGGTTCGACGCGGTCTGGGAGCGGAACGTCTCGTCGACGGTGAAGCCGTCCTTGGCCAGCCGCTCGGCGGGCTTCAGCAGCTGCCGCAGCGAGCTGCTGCCCCAGGAGTCGAGCGCCCGCTCCCAGGTGGCCGGGGTACCGGGCGTACCGACACCGAGTCCGCTCGTCATGCCCTCGGCGAAGGGGATCGGCTTGCCGTCCTCCTGGAAGAGGGTGGCGTCGGCGGACTTGGGCGCGGTCTCGCGGCCGTCGATCGTGTGGACGGAGCGGGACGCGGCGTCGTAGTAGACGAAGTAGCCGCCACCGCCGATACCGGCCGAGTAGGGCTCGGTGACACCGAGTGCGGCGGCGGTGGCCACCGCCGCGTCAACGGCGTTGCCGCCGCGCCGCAGCACCTCGATGCCCGCGGCGGACGCGTCCGTGTCGACGCTCGACACGGCTCCGCCGTGGCCGACGGCGAAGGGGGTCTTGGCGGGGGTCTTGGCGGGCGGTTTCGCCGGTGCCTTCGTAGGAGGCGCCGCGGCGCCCACCGAGAGCATGGCGGCGGCGAGAGCCACGACCGAGACGGTGCGTGCGGTGCGTGCGGCGGGGCGGCGCATCTGTACCTCCGGTGGACGTCCGTCCGCGGAGCGTAACTTCACCGCTCGCGCCCCGCCAGAACCATTGGTGCTATGAAATGAACGGTTCATCGGGGCCGTCCGCCGGCCGGTTCGTCCTCGTCACCGGACCGGCCGTGTTCGCGGCCCGTGAAGTCCGCGTGCCATGTCCGGGACGGCGTCGTCCGGCTAACATGCGCGCCCATGACAGACGACGTACGCAACATCGTTCTCGGGGTGCTCGCCACCGGCATCAGCGCCGCCCTCGGCTGGATGGCCCGGACCTATCTCTGGCGCCGCAAGCTGCGCAGGAAGCAGGCGTTCTTCGGGCTGCCGGGCAACTCCGAGTGTCTGCTGGTCGTCAACCGGGAGGCGGGCGGCGACGGCGCCGTCCACCGTCATGACGTCTTCGCGCTGCTGGAGATGTCCGCGCTGATCAAGGACTGCGGCGCGCACGCGCAGATAGTCCAGCACGACTCCGCACAGCAGGGGTTCGGGGAGCGTACGGAGTTCTGTCTGGGCGGTCCGGCGTCCAACCGCCGGATGGCCGCCCATCTGTCCTCGCTGCTGCCCGGCGTCAAGATCAACACGGATCCGGATCCGGGCCCGGACCGCGGGGCCTTCCAGATAGGCAGCGAGCGCTACCGCGCGGAGCCGGGCGTCGCGGAGTACGTCATCCTGGCGCGCCTGACCGCCGGCCAGGAGTCCCGGCCGGTCTTCCTCTTCTGCGGGCAGCGGGCCATCACCAACCAGGCGGCCTCGCGCTATCTGGCCAGGCACCACGAGAAGCTGTCGCGAAAGCACGGTCGCGACTCGTTCTGTCTGCTGCTGAAGGTGGTCAACTCGCAGGCGTACGGCCCCGATGTGGTCGAGCTGGTCTCGGACGTCACCAGGGCGGCGCAGGAGCCCGCTCCCGTCGTACGCACCTCGCACCGGGCGGCCGGCTGAGGGGCGGCCCCGTGCGGGAGCCGATGGGGGGGGAGGGAGGAGCGGCACCCTCGTCGTACGTGGCGACGACGCGGGCCCGCTCCATGTCGAGCACGGCCCTCCCGGCGCGCAGCTGACCTTCTCCCCGTCCACGTCCGACCCATGGTGCCGGTCGGTCCCGCGGCGCGAGAAGTGATCTCCGGCTGCTGCCAGAGGGTCCCCCCGCGAGAGCGGGAGGCGGGCCGTGTCCCTTGAGCTACCGCGCGTCGGGCGGCGGCGGGACCATCCCCGCGTGCGCGGGGCACGGCGGACGCGTACGGACTCCCGGGTGGCACCCGAGGCCGGCGCGGCATCCGTGGCCTCTGCCGTCGAGACCACCGTCACTGTGGGGATGAACGACAAATCGTAGTCCAGATTCGGCGCGATGAGCGCGTCCGCGCATCCGAACTCCCTGACCGGGGAATCCGGTCGGCTGTGTGCGGGTGGGTCGTGGAATCGACTGCGGCTCCCGCCGCGGACTGCCCGTCGGACCGTGGTCGACGGCCATGCGCTGCCCTCCCCGTTCTCGGCAATGTCGCGGTCAGCGCAAACTATCCAGCCCGGCAAGGGACTTCACACCCGACACGCATAAATCGGGCATAAGCCGTATTAACGTCCAGAGAGTGGAGTTGCGATCACGCCTCGGCCGCCTCCGCGTACACCTGCGACAGTTCGGGCGCACCGCTGACGGCCCAGTCCAGACCGGCTTCCACGACCTGGATCTCCCGGCCGGAGACGAGGCGTACGACGGGGTGACCGCCGGGCCAGATGTGCCAGGCCGCCCCCGCGACCGTACGCACGATGACCGTACCGAGATACAGCCCCGCGTCGTTGCCGAGCCAGGGCAGCTCCTCCGGGTCGTCGCGCCAGTGCGGCGGCAACTGGTCCAGAGCCTCCAACGAGGCCGGGGAATCGTCCAGTTCGAGACCGGACTGCCCTGCCCGGACACGCAGCAGCTCACACTCGGAGAGCAGCTCGGCCACGCCTTCCGCATCGCTTCCGACGACGGATGCCAACGACGCCCCCTCATCAGCACCGTTGCGTTTGCGCCAGTTGTCCAAGAAAGGGATGTTCATACCACTCAGCCTGCCATTTCCCCGTACCCGCGCACCTCAGGGCACGCGGGCGGTATCAGAGGCAGAATGCCCGGGGCCAGACCCGACGATGCCGACCCGGCCTCCGGAACATCAGAGGTCGAGATCGACGACGACCGGAGCATGGTCCGAAGCTCCCTTGCCCTTGCGCTCTTCACGGTCGACATAACTGTCCTTGACGGCGGCGGTGAAGGGCCCATTGCCGTAGACGAGGTCGATCCGCATACCCCGGTTCTTCGGGAACCGGAGTTCGCGGTAGTCCCAGAAAGTGTACGGCTGGTCGTACTTGAGCGGTCGCGGCATCACATCGGAGAGACCGCCCTCACGGAGAGCCGTCAGAGCGGCACGCTCGGCGGGGGTGACATGGGTGGCGCCCTCGAAGAGCGCCGGGTCCCACACGTCCTGATCGGTCGGCGCGACGTTGAAGTCACCGAGGACGGCGAACGGCCTGTCCCCCGCGCTGTCCTCGGCCACCGCCGCGCGCAGCGCCTCCAGCCAGCGCAGCTTGTACGCGTAGTGATCGTGCGCGACCTCGCGGCCGTTGGGCACATAGACCGACCAGACCCGGACGTCACCACAGGTCGCGGAGATCGCGCGGGGCTCCTCGACGCCCTCGTACTCCGGGCCGTCGGGCAGGCCCTTGACGATGTCGTCGAGACCGACGCGAGAGATCAGCGCCACTCCGTTCCACCTGCCGGTGGCGTTGACCGCGGACTCGTAACCCAGCTCGCGCAGGGCGTCGGCGGGGAACTGCTCCAGGGTGCTCTTGGTCTCCTGGACGCACAGCACGTCCGTGCCCGTGCTCTCCAGCCAGGCCAGCAGACGCGGCAGCCGGGCAGTGATCGAATTGACGTTCCAGGTGGCGATGCGCATGGACGACAGCCTATCCGCGAGGTCCGACAGTGCCCGTTCCGGCGACCACCGGGACGGCTTCACGGGTCGGTGGCCTCACAGGTCGGTGGCCTCACCGGGCGCCAGCCTGGCGTGGCCCGCACCCCCGAGGCGGCCGACATGGCCGTCGTACAGAGGCAGCGCCAGATCGGTGAGCAGCGCGTCGTGGATGTCGAAGGTGCGCCGCGGCTTGACCTCGCGTACGTAGTCGATCACTTCGGAGATCTTGTTCCACGGCGCGTGCACCGGGAGCATCAGCGTCTCGACGGGACGGTCGGGCACGGTGAACGCGTCGCCGGGATGGAAGAGCGAATCGTCCACCAGATACCCGACGTTGGTGACCCGCGGCAGATCGGGGTGGATCACCGCGTGGAGTTCGCCGTGCACCTGCACGTCGAAGCCCGCCGCGGTGAACGTGTCGCCGTGCCCCACGGTGTGCACGCGCCCCGGAAAGGCCGCCGAGAGCTGCTCGGCGACGCTGCGCAGGGTCCAGACCTCGGTGGCCGGGTCCGCTTCGAGGGCGGCCCGCAGCCTGCCTTCGTCGAAGTGGTCGGGGTGCTCGTGCGTGACGAGGACGGCGTCGGCGCCGAGCGCCGCGTCCTGCTCACTGAAGACGCCGGGGTCGACGACGAGCGTCCGCCCCTCCTTCTCCAGCCGGACGCAGGAGTGGGACTTCTTGGTGAGCTTCACCGTGACCACCTCGTGTTGCGGATTCCTGGACGGCGTTCCGATACGACCACCGGTATCGCACCTCCCATGGTCGACACGCGCCCCCGGTACGGCAAACGGGAGTGACATCCCCTAGTGCTCGGGGGTGGTCTCCTCCTGGACCACCGCGGCGACGACGCGGAACGCCGCGGTCGCCGCCGGGAAGCCGCAGTAGACGGCGGCCTGGATCAGTACTTCCTTGATCTCGGCCGGGGTCAGCCCGTTGCGCAGGGCGGCCCTGGTCTCGACGGCGAGTTCGTCGAGGTGACCGCCCGCGACGAGGGCCGTCAGCGACACGCAGCTGCGGCTGCGGCGGTCCAGACCCTCCCTGTTCCACACCTCGCCCCAGGCGTAGCGGGTGAGGAGCTCCTGGAAGTCGCCGGCGAAGCCGTCCGTGTCGGCCATGACCCGGTCGACGTGGGCGTCGCCGACGACCTCCCTGCGGACCCGCATGCCCGCCTCGTACTGATCCGGGCGTACGGCCGCCACGGCCTGCGGCTGCTCGGCGGAGGCGATCTCGGCGACTGGAGCGGTCATCGGCGACAGGGTCGGCGGGCCGGCGGGCGTGCCCGGACCCGCATAGGTGGCCCAGTCGGGCAGCACCGTCAGGCCGGTCGAGGTGTCGGAGGGGTTCTGCCAGGCGGTGGAGAAATGGCGTACGAGCAGGTCCGTGACGGCGGCCGGCTGCTCGACGGGCGCCAGGTGCGAGGCTCCGGGCACCAGCGCGAGGCGGGCGTCCGGTATCCCGGCGACCAGCGTGCGGGCCTCGGCGGGGCCGGTGACCTTGTCCTCGGCGCCGACCAGGACGAGCGTCGGCACACCGATCCGGCCCAGCTCCGCCCGTACGTCGAAGGCCGCCAGGGCCTCGCACGCGGCTATGTAGCAGCCCGGATCGGTCGTGCGGACCATCTGGACCGCCCACTCGACGATCGCGGGCTGCGCGGCGGCGAAACCGGCCGTGAACCAGCGCTCGGGCGCCGAGCGGGCCATCGGGTCGAGTCCGTTCGTACGGACGATGACGCCGCGCTGGCGGAACTCGTCCGCCGTACCGAACCGCGGCGACGAGGCCACCAGGGCGAGCGAGGCCACCCGGTCGGGGCGGCGCAGCGCAAGCTCCGCGCCGATCGCGCCGCCGATGGAGCAGCCGACGTAGCCGAAGCGCTGCACGCCGAGCCCGTCGAGCGTGGCGAGGAGCCGGTCCGCCAGCTCGGGCACACCGGTGGCGGGGTGGGCGGGCGCGCCGCCGTGACCGGGCAGGTCGAACCGGAGTACGCGCCAGTGTTTCGCCAGCTCGGGCGTCTGCCTGTCCCACATGTGCCAGGTCGTGCCGAGAGAGGGACCCAAGATCAGGGTCGGTGCGTCTTCTGGCCCGTCGACGCGGTATTGCAAGGTCTTCGTGGTGGTCTCGCTCACCCGCTCACGCTCCCACATCCCGCATTTCCGCACGGGAGGGGGTCGGGGAGACTCGCCGGACCTCCCCAAGTACCGGCCGCCGGACGGAGATCCTTCACACGGTGGCGACTCCACTCGCCGCCCCGCACGCCGGTGCCCGTCACGGGGCGACCGCGATCACGGGGTCGTCGTGGAGACCACGTACACGTGGGGCATCGCCGGATCGCTCAGGTCGACGGTGATGTCCTGCGTGGGACGTGGGTCCTTCTGCTTGTGCGTGGTGCCCGACCACACTCGGGTCGGGACGAAGTTCCAGCCGACGGTGCGCGAATCGCGGGGCGCGATCGTGACGTTGCCCTCCTTGAGCTCCGAGCGGTGCGAGCCCAGCTCGGTGAGGAAGGTGTCGAGCCGGCCGGACGTCACGTTGAACTGCACATACAGCCGGCTGGACTTCCAGTTGCTCGTCTCGTAGTAGCGCACGTTCGTGGCGCGCGCGGGGATCGGCACCTCGAAGACCCGCTGCTTCATCCGGGACGGCACGGCGTCGGTGAGGCCGGTCGCCGAGGACTCAAGCTCCTTGTCGAGTCCGCTGCGCCTGCTCTGGCCGGCCGAGATCACCAGATAACCGGCGGGGACGCCGATGAGCAGCACGATCACTATCGCCGTCACCCACCGGCGGCGGACCATATGGCGGTGGTTCTCCGGCGGCTTCGCGTCGTCGGGCGTCGACTGTCGGGGCACGGTCATGAAGGAGGTTCCTGGCTGGTGCGGGGGGCTCGGCTGGGACTCGTACGGTGTTCTCGCGGCGGGTCGGACGGCTCCGGCGCGTCGGGCGCCCGTGTCCCCGGATCCGTCGCCGTTTCCGGTGTCGCGTCCGGCTTCGGCTGGGCCGCCGCGGCGGATTCCTGCCGTTCGCGGACCGCCGCGGCGCGGGACTCCTCGGCCTCGCGCAGCTCCTGCTCCTCGCGCAGGTCCTGCGGCATCCGGCCGGTGCGGATGGCCTCCGCGTACAGCTCGTACTTCTCGTACCGCTCAAGTCTGCGACGGTTGGCCCGGCGGAAGCGGCGGGCGACGAGCCGGGAGAGGTCGGCCGCGCCGACCATGCCCGCCTCGGGGCCGAGCTGCGCCTTGGCGATACGGGCCTCGGGCCGGTAGCCGCGCCCGGTGAGCTGGCGGCGGAAGGCCTCTCTGGCGGGGCCGATCAGCAGATCGTCCGCCGCGCTGACGCCGCCGCCGATGACGAAGCAGGACGGGTCGAGCGCCGCCGCGAGATTCGCGATGCCGACGCCGAGCCACTGGCCGATCTCCTGGAGCAGCTCGACGCACATCGCGTCGCCCTCGCGGGCCAGCTCGGTGATCAGCGGTCCGGTGATGTCGGGGATGTGGCCCTTGACGCGTTCGATGAGGTTGTACGCCACCGGGGAGTCGGCGGCGGCCAGCTCCCTGGCCTCCCTGACGAGCGCGTTGCCCGAGCTGTACTGCTCCCAGCAGCCTCGGTTGCCGCACGGGCAGCGGTGGCCGGCGGGCACCACCTGCATATGGCCGAACTCGCCGGCCACGCCGTACTTGCCGCGCTTGACCCGGCCGTCCTCCAGTATGGCGCCGCCGATACCGGTGCCGAGCGTGATCATGACGAGGTGGTCCTCGCCGCGTCCGGCGCCGAAGCGCCACTCCGCCCAGGCGGCGGTGTTCGCGTCGTTGTCGACCATCACCGGGACGGCGAGCCGGGAGGAGATCGAGTCCCTGAGCGGTTCGTCGCGCCAGGCGAGGTGCGGGGCGAAGAGGACCTTCGCACGGTCGGCGTCCACCCAGCCGGCGGCGCCGATGCCCACGGCGTGCACGTCGTGCCGGTCGGAGAGGTCGAGCACCAGCTCGACGATGGTGTCCTCGACGACCTTCGGGCTCTTGGACTTGTCCGGCGTCTCGGTGCGGATCTTCTCCAGGATGTTGCCGTCCGGGTCCACGACGCCGGCCATCACCTTCGTACCGCCGATGTCGATCCCGACGGTGGGCACGCGCGGCGCGGAGGCGTGGGAGCGGCGTTCGCGGGTGCCGACGGTCCGCAGGACGGTGGCGCGCGCGGAGCCCCGGTGGGTGAGATCACGGTAGGTACTCATCGGACCGGCCCCCTCACGTGCCGGGGAGCCGCCGTACGCCGGGGGTCCGCCGAACCGGCGCGGGGGCTGTGACGACACGCCTTGGGCTGTGTCCGTCGGGTCCCGGGGCCGCCGGCCGGACGGTCGGCGCTGCTACCGGAACGCGGCCTGGGTGCTCGCACGTGTCGTGTCGTCCCTGCGGATCGGGGGCGCACCGAACCGGGTGTCCGGGACGGCGGCGGTGGACGGTTGTCCACCACCGCCGATTCTGCCATCCGGGCGGTACGGAGGTGGGTCAGGGCTTGGCGGTGCCGCCGGACGGCTCGCCCTTCTCGTCGTTGTCGACCAGATGCCCGTTGTCGTCCACCGGACGGCCACCGAGGTGGGCCGGGGTGGGGGCCTTGGCCAGCTCGTGGCTGAGCTCCTCGAGCTCCGACCCGCCCGCCATCTGGCGCGTCAGCTCGTCCAGGGTGATCGATTCCCTGGTGTGGCTGCCGGCCATCACACCGCGCTTGAGCAGCACGAATCGGTTGCCGACGAGATACGCGTGGTGCGGGTTGTGGGTGATCAGGACCACGCCGAGACCCGCGTCGCGCGCCGCGGCCACGTACTTCAGTACGACTCCGGACTGCTTGACGCCGAGCGCGGCGGTCGGCTCGTCCAGGACGAGGACCTTCGCGCCGAAGTGGACGGCGCGGGCGATCGCCACGCACTGCCGTTCGCCGCCGGACAGGGTGCCGATGGGCTGGTCGACGTCGCGCAGGTCGATACCCATCCGCAGCAGTTCCTCGCGGGTGGTGCGGCGCATCTGTTCGACGTCGAGGCGCTTGAAGGGGCCGACGCCCTTCGTCGGCTCGGAGCCGAGGAAGAAGTTCCGCCAGACCGGCATGAGCGGTACGACGGCGAGGTCCTGGTAGACGGTGGCGATACCCAGGTCCAGCGCCTCGCGCGGCGAGCCGAGCGTGGTCCCGCGGCCCTCGATGAGGAATTCGCCCGCGTCGTGCCGGTGCAACCCCGCGATGATCTTGATGAGAGTGGATTTGCCCGCGCCGTTGTCGCCGAGGACACAGGTGATCTCACCCGCGTACACCTCCAGCGAGACGCCTTCGAGGGCGCGGATGTTGCCGTAGTACTTACTGACGTCGTCCAGCTCGACCAGGGGCGTCGTGGTCGCCGTGCCGCCGGTCGCGGACGTGCCGGACGTGGACATGCCGGGCGTGCTGGGCGTGCTGGTCATCGGGTCGCCTCCGCGCGCTTGCGGACCCATGCGTTGAGCAGGGTGGCCAGAAGGAGCATCGCTCCGAGGAAGAACTTGAACCAGTCCGGGTTCCACTCCGCGTACACGATGCCCTTGCTGGTCATGCCGAAGATGAACGCACCGACCGCGGAGCCGATCGCCGAGCCGTAACCGCCGGTGATCAGACAGCCGCCGATGACCGCGGCGATGATGTAGATCAGCTCGTTGCCGACGCCCTCGCCGGACTGGACGACGTCGAACGAGAAGAGCAGGTGCTGGCCGGAGACCCACGCGCAGAAACCGACGCCCATGTAGAGGCCGATCTTCGTCAGCCGGACCGGGACGCCGACGGCGCGGGCGGCCTCGGCGTTGCCGCCGACCGCGAAGATCCAGTTGCCGAAGCGGGTCCGGAGCAGGATCCAGGTCGCCAGGGCGACCAGGCCCGCCCACCAGAGGATGGTGACCTTCAACTCGACGCCGCCGAGGTTAAGTTCGGAGGCGAAGAGCTTACGGGCCGACTCGAAGCCCTCCATGTCGCTGATGCTCTTGGTCGAGACGGTCCTGCTGATCAGCTTGGTCAGACCGAGGTTGAGACCGGTGAGCATCAGGAACGTGCCGAGAGTGATGATGAAACTCGGCAGTTTCGTCCGTGTCAGCATGAAGCCGTTGAACACCCCGATGGCCAGGGTGACCAGCAGGGACACGAACACGCCGACCCAGATGTTGGCCGTCATCTGGTAGCTGAACATCGAGGAGATCAGCGCCGAGCTGGTCACCAGCACACCGGCGGACAGGTCGAACTCGCCGCCGATCATCAGCAGCGCCACCGGCACCGCCATGATCCCGATCGTCGACGCCGCGTACAGGACGGTGCCGAAGCTGGATGTCTTGAGGAACGAGTCGGCGACGACGGCGAAGAAGAGGAACACCGCCAAGGCGCCGACGACCGCGCCCAGTTCGGGCCTGCCGAGCAGCTTGCGCAGCGGCGAATCACCGAGCAGCCGCTCGTCCTTGGCCGGGCTGCCCTGCCCGCCGTCGCCCGGCCGGTCCTTCACGGGTGGTGCGGTTGTGGTCATCGGGTCCCTCGCTCCGCGTATTTCTCCAGCTCGGCCGCGTCCTGCTTGCTGATGATCTGCGGGCCGGTGAGGACCGGGAGCCCGCCGCCGAGTACATCGGCGTTGTACCGGTAGAGCCAGAGCAGATCGACGGCCTCGTACCCCTGGAGATACGGCTGCTGGTCGACGGCGAAGCCGAGCCGGCCCGCCTTGAGCGAGCCCGCGACGGCTTCGTTGAGGTCGAAGGTGTCGATCTCGGCCTTGCTGCCCGCCGTCTCCTTCGCCTTGACGGCGGTGTCCGCGAAGGGCGCGCCGAGCGTCACGACGGCGTCGATGCTCTTGTCGGTCTGGAGCTTCGCCTCGATGGACGCCTGTACGTCCGGCATGTTGGTGCCGTCGACGTAAAGATTCTGCATCGTGCCGTCGAAGGTCTTCTTCGCCCCGGCGCAGCGCTGCTCGTGGCCGACGTTGCCCTGCTCGTGCAGGACGCAGAGGGCCTTCTTCCGGCCGCGCTCGTCCAGTTCGTCACCGACGGCCTCACCGGCGATCGACTCGTCCTGGCCGATGTGGGTGAGCGCGCCGAACTGCTTCGACTGCTCGGAGCCCGAGTTGACGGTGATCACCGGGATGCCGGCCTTGGTGGCCTTGGCGACGACGGCCTTCATCGCGTCGGGCTTGGCGAGCGTGACGATCAGCCCGTCGACGCCCTTGTCGATGTACGACTGGACGAGCTGGGCCTGCTGCTGGCCCTCGTCGCTGTGCGCGTACAGAAAGTTGATGTTGTCCTTGACCGCGGCCTGCTTGGCGCCCTTCTGGACGATGTCCCAGAAGGTGTCGCCGTCTCCCGAGTGGGTGACCATGGCGAAGGTCCACTTCGGCGTGCTCACCGCGGCCCGCCCCTGTGCCTCGGCCGCCGCGGCCCGCTCCTCGGCGCGCTTGCCGCCGGTGCTGCTGCATCCCGCCAGGGACGCCGCCCCGAGAACCGCCGCCAGCACCGCGCCCGTCGCGCGCACCCCTGTCCGACGTACCCCTGTTCGACCCCTTGCCACGACGCAGTGCCCTTCTTGCCGTACTTCCCGATACCGCCGGGCGCGGTGGGACCCGGCCCGGCGGCCCAAGTATCGGTCATGGCTGTTCGGGGCCTGTTCATCGGGTACGGGCACGTGCATGTCATCGGGCGGTGACGGCTGTCTGTCATCGGGTGCCGCGTGCGGTGAACTTCTCCAGCGCGGGGACGTCCTTCTCCGTGACGAGGGCGGGTCCGGTGAGTACGGGCTTGCCGCCGCCGATGACATTTCCGTTGTTCTTGTTGAGCCACAGCTCGTCGACGGCGAGATAGCCCTGGAGGTAGGGCTGCTGGTCGACGGCGAAGCCGATCTCCTTGGCCTTGAGCTGCTTGACCACGTCCTCGTTGAGGTCGAAGGTGTTGATCTCGGCGCCGGACCCGGCGCTCTCCTTGGCCTTCACGGACGCGGCGGCGAAGGGCGCGCCGAGCGTCACGACCGCGTCGATGTCCTTCCCGCTCTGGAGCTTCGCCTCGATCGACGACGTCGTCGCCGGCATGTTGGTGCCCTCGACGTTCAGATTCTCGACGGTGCCCTCGAAGGTCTTCTTGACACCGGCGCAGCGGCCTTCGAGCGAGACGTTGCCCTGCTCGTGGATGACGCAGAGCGCCTTCTTCTTGCCGCGCTTGTTCAGCTCCTCGCCGACCGCCTCACCGGCGATGGCCTCGTCCTGTCCGATATGGCCGAGCGCGCCGAACGGCTCGGAGAACTCGGCGCCGGAGTTGATCGTGACGACGGGGATACCGGCGGCCGTGGCCTTGGCGAGGACAGCCTTGACCGCCTCGGGCTTGGCGAGGCTGACCACGAGCCCATCGACGTCCTGGTCGATGTAGCTCTGGATCAGCTGGGCCTGCTCCTTGCCCTCTTTGTTGGCCGCGTAGAGGAACTGGACGTTGTCCTTGGCCGCCGCGACCTTGGCGCCGCTCTGGACGATGTCCCAGAAGGTGTCGCCCTCGCCGGAGTGCGTGACCATGGCGATCTTCATGCGCGGGGTCTTGGCCGCCGTACCGCCCCCGCCGTCGTCAGCCTTGTCCTCGGAGTCCTTGCCTCCGGAGCCGCTGCATCCGGCGACGAGGGCGAGCGCGCAAGCGGTGAGCAGCGCCGCCGCCGTGCGGCCCGCCGCCTTTCGGTTGGTACGCATGGTGGTTCCGCCTTCTCTCCCGGCCGCCCCGTTGCGGCTGGGGGAGTTCTAGCGGCGGTCGCGCGGCCCCGTCAATACTTTGTCCGAACATTCTTACGAAGATTTGGACGGCCAGGAGCCGTACGGGGAGCCGTACCGGTGGCCGTGCGGCGGCTCTACGAACGGACGAGGAGCTGGAACTCGAAGACGTAGCGCGAGGCCCGGTAGATGTGCGCGCCGAACTCGACGGCGCGCCCCGTGTCGTCGAAGGTGGTGCGCTCCATCGTGAGCAGCGGCGCGCCCGTCGCCTCGTCGAGCAGCCGCGCCTCCCCGGCGTCGGCGGCACGAGCGCCGACCGACTGGCGCGCGCTGTGCAGCGTGATGCCGACGGCGCGCATCATCCGGTAGAGGCCGGTGGATTCGAGCTGGGCGGTGTCGCAGTCGAGCAGTTGGAGCGGGAGATGGTTGCGCAGCCGGGCCATCGGTTCGTCGTGGGCGTAGCGGAGGCGTTCGACGAGGCGTACGTCCGCCCCTTCCGCGACGCCGAGGGCGGCGGCGACCTGGGCGGTGGCCGGTACGACGGTGTTGCGCAGGACGCGGGTGGCGGGGCGCTGGCCGGCCGCCTCCAGGTCGTCGTAGAGGCTGCTCAGCTCCAGGGGGCGTCTGACCTGGCTGTGCAGGACCTGGGTGCCGACGCCCCTGCGGCGTACCAGCAGGCCCTTGTCGACGAGCGACTGGATGGCCTGGCGGACGGTGGGCCGGGAGAGGCCGAGCCGGCCCGCCAGCTCGATCTCGTTGCCGAGGAGGCTGCCCGGCGCGAGACCGCCCTGCTCGATGGCGGCCTCCAGCTGCTGCGACAGCTGGAAGTAGAGCGGGACGGGGCTGGTGCGGTCCACACCGAGCTGGAGCGCGGCGGCCCGGGGGGCCGACCCGCTCGGCTGCTCCTGCTCCGGCTGTTTGGACACGTGGGCGAGCGTAGCCCCGTGAGATGTTGACGGAAAGTCCTGTAGTTCGGTTGTCAGGACAAGTGAAGCGGACGGTCGGAGATCGGTACCGTCCGAGCAAAGATCATTGCAAAGATCATCAACAGGTCTAAATGTCAGGACAAACGCTTGACATGACGACGAGGCGAAGGCCACCTTGGGGGCCATGCGCATCGGACTCATCGGCACGGGCCGTATCGGCACCTTCCACGCCCAGGCGCTGAGCCGCCATCGCGAGGTCGGCTCCCTGGTCGTCGCCGACACGGACGCGGCTCGCGCCGCACATGTCGCCGACCGTACGGGCTCGACGGCGGCCCCCTCGGTGGACGAGATCTTCTCCTGGGGCGTGGACGCCGTGGTCATCGCCTCGGCCACCTCCGCCCACGCCGATCTGATCAGCCGCGCCGCGCGGGCGGGGCTGCCCGCATTCTGCGAGAAGCCGATCGCGCTGGACCTCAAGGGCACGCTGAGCGCGCTGAAGGAGGTCGACTCCGCCGGCACCGTCCTGCAACTGGGCTTCATGCGCCGCTTCGACGCCGGTTACGGCGCGGCCCGCGATCTCGTACGGTCCGGTGCGCTGGGCCGGCTGCACACCGTCCGGGCCATCACCTCCGACCCGGCGCCGCCGGCTCCGGAGTATCTGCCGCTGTCCGGCGGGCTCTACCGGGACTGTCTGGTCCACGACTTCGACATCATGCGCTGGGTCACCGGGCGCGAGGTGGTGGAGGTGTACGCGACCGGTTCGGACGCCGGCCCCGCGATGTTCCGCGAGGCCGGGGACATCGACACGGCCGCCGCCGTCCTCACCCTGGACGACGGGACGCTCGCCACGGCCACGGCGACCCGCTGCAACGGCGCGGGGTACGACGTACGGATGGAACTGGCGGGCGAGCTCGACCAGTTCGCGGTCGGCCTCGACGACCGTACGCCGATCACCTCGACCGAACCGAAGGGCCCGCCGCGCTGCGACAACCCGTGGCCGGGCTTCCTGGAGCGGTTCGCCCCGGCGTACGAGGCGGAGCTGGACGCCTTCATCCGCGTCGTGGGCGGCGAGCTGGAGAATCCCTGCGACGGCCACGAGGCGCTGCACGCCCTGCGGATCGCCGAGGCGTGCGAGCTGTCCCGGCTGGAGCACCGGCCCGTACGGCTGGACGAGATCCCGGGCGGCTGAACGAGCCCGCCCGGCGATCGGGGACGACCCCTCAGGCGGGCTTCGGCACCGGGAGCACCGTGCCCTGCGCCACCGCGCACAGCGTCTGCGTACCGTCGTCCGCCACCGTGAACAGATCGCAGCGCACCGTCGCCTGCCGCCGGCCCGCGTGGACGACGGACGCGCGGGCGACCAGCGTGCGGCCCGTGCCGGGGCGCATGTACTGGATGGAGAAGCCCGCCGTCAGCACGGCGGGACCGAGCACCGAGCCCGCCGCGAACGTGATGCTGTTGTCCGCCGCGTACGCCAGCACTCCCCCGTGCAGATAGCCGTTCTGCTGCTGAAGGTCCTCCCGGATGTCCAGTTCCAGCTCCGCCTCGCCGTCACCGAAGACCATGACCCGGGTACCGAGCAGGCTGCTGAAGGGCTGGCTGTCCAGCACCTTCCGCGCCAGGACAATGTCGAACTCCTGCATGGTCGAACTCCTCCGGAACGTACCCGCACGGCACTCTCTATCCCTACCACCGCACCGGCAGACCCCGCACCCCGCGGATCAGCATTCCGGGCAGCCAGTCGAGCGGCCCCGTATCCGGGTCGAGGGTCAGGCCGGGGCAGCGTTCGAGGAGGGTTCGGACCGCGATCCGGGCCTCCAGGCGCGCGAGCGGCGCGCCGAGGCAGTGGTGGATGCCGTGTCCGAAGGCGAGATGTCCGTGGTTGCGGCCCTTGGCGCCGGTCGCCGTGGCCGTCGCCGTACGCCGGATGTCGAAGCGGTCCGGCTCCGGGTAGCGCGCGGGGTCCCGGCCCGCCGCGCCGAGACCGACCAGCACCGCCTCGCACGCGGGAATGACCGTGTCGCCGACCGTCACGGGCTCGCCGGTGAAGCGGACGGTGCTGTTCAGGACCGGGCCCTCGTAGCGCAGCATCTCCTCGATGGCGCCGTCGAGCAGGCCGAAGTCGGCCCGCAGGGCCGCCAGTTGATCGGGGTGGGAGAGCAGGGCGCGCATGCCGTTGGTGATGAGATTGACCGTCGTCTCATGACCGGCGATCAGCAACAGGTAGGCCATGGCGCGCAGTTCGGGGGCGGAGAGCCGGTCGCCGTCCTCGGCACGGGTGCGCAGCAGGGCGGAGAGCAGATCGCCGGAGGGGCCGGCGCAGCGCTTGTCCTCGATCAACTCGTCGAAGTAAGAGCCGAGTTCGTGCACGGCGGTGTATTCGCCGCCGGGGTCGGTGGGTGCGACGATCTCCGTCGACCAGGCGCGGAAGACCGCACGGTCGGCGGCGGGCACACCGAGCAGTTCGCAGATGACGGTGATGGGCAGCGGATACGACAGCGACTCGACCAGGTCGCCGTGGCCCGCGGGAAGCATCGCGTCGATCAGCTCGTCCGTGATGTGCTGGATCCGCTCCCGCAGTCCGGCGACTCGGTGGGCGGTGAACTCGCTGGCGACGAGCTTGCGCAGCCGGGTGTGGTCCGGCGGGTCGACGAGCAGCAGATTCGGTCCGATGACCCGTTCGTCGAGCATGGTGGCGCCCACCGTGGCCGGTGACTTGGAGAGCCGGGGATCGGCGAGCGCGGCCCGCGCCTCCCGGTGCCCGACGATCAGCCAGAGCCGTTCACCGTGCGGCGTACGCACCTCATGAACCGGGCCCGACTCGCGCAGTTTCGCGAAGTACGGGTACGGGTCGGCGGTGAAATCGGGCCCATACACGCCCAGATCGACAACGGTCATCGCGTCAGGTTACGTCGCTCCGGCGTACGCCACCGACCGCGGTGGCCGGGCCCGCCCCTCAGTCGCCGTCCGTCACCAGATCCGCGTCGTGCACCAACAGGGCGATCTGCACACGGTTGTTGAGGTCGAGCTTGGCCAGGATGCGGGACACGTGCGCCTTGACCGTGGGGACGCTCATGAACAGTTCCGCCGCGATCTCCGCGTTGGAGCTGCCGCGTCCCACGCCGAGCGCCACCTCCCGTTCGCGCTCCGCGAGCCGGGCCAGCCGGCCGGTCGCCGTGTCCTTGCGCACGCCGGTCGGCGCCCCCGCGACATGGTGCATCAACTGGCGGGTGACCGCCGGGGAGAGCACGGGTTCGCCCGCCGCCACCTGCCGTACCGCCGCGACGATCTCGGCCGGCGGTGTGTCCTTCAGGACGAATCCGGCGGCGCCCGCGCGCATCGCCCGCAGCACCTGCTCGTCGGCGTGGAACGTGGTCAGGACGAGGACTTCGGGCGCTTCGGCGCGGGCCCGCAGCTGTTCGGTGGCGGTCAGGCCGTCCATGACGGGCATCCGGATGTCCATGAGCACGACGTCGGGCGTGCGTTCACGGACGAGCGCGTCGACCTCGGAGCCGTCGGACGCCTCCCCCACGATCTCGATGTCGTCCGCACCGCCCAGCATGAAGGTCAGTCCCGCGCGCACGAGCGGGTCGTCGTCGACGATGAGCAGCCGGATGATCGTGGTGGTCATGGGGACCACGGTAGCCACGCCCGGACGGCGAATCCGCCGTCGTCCGTCGGGCCGTGCTCGAACCGGCCACCGGCCAGGGTGGCGCGTTCGGTCAGTCCGATCAGCCCCTGGCCGGATCCGGGCACGTTCGGGACCGGGCCGATGGGCGCCTCGTTGCGTACCTCGACGGTGAGACCGTCCCCCGGGCCGCCGCTCACCAGGACCGTCGTGCCGGTGCCCGGCGCGTGCTTGCGGGCATTGGTCAGACCCTCCTGCGCGATGCGGTAGGCGGTGCGGCCGGTGGTGGGCGGTACGGCGGCCGGGTCGTCGACGCCGCTGTCGAGGGTGACCTTCATCCCGGCGTCACGGGACTCGGCGACCAGGGCGTCCAGGGTGACGAGCGTGGGCTGGGGGCGCTCGCCCTCGTCGCCGGGCGCGCGCAGCACGCCGATGATCATGCGCAGGTCCTGGAGCGCCTCGTGCGCGCTGTCGCGGATCACACCCGCCGCCCGCGCCACCTCGGGAGGCGGCGCGTCGGGTCTGAACTCCAGCGCGCCCGCGTGGACGCTGAGCAGCGTGAGGCGGTGGGCCAGTACGTCGTGCATCTCGCGCGCGATGGCCTCGCGGGCCAGGCGCTGCGCCTGTTCGGCCCGGAGCGCCGCCTCGTTCTCCGCTCGTACGGCGCGCTCGCGCAGCGCCACGACGAGCTGCCGGCGGGCCCGTACGAGCATGCCCGCGGCGACGAAGAGCAGGACGACCAGCGCTCCGAGGATGATCGCCGTCAGATGCGACAGGGTCGGGTCGGGTGGCAGATACGCCTGGCCGACCATGCCGACCAGGCCCACGGCCCCGACGACGGCGACGGGCTTGAACGGCCGGTGGACGGCCAGGCTGAAGAGCGCCACCAGGGCGGCGCCGCCCGCCAGTGGCGACACGACCTGCACCACGCTGAGGCCGACGGCCAGTCCGACCGGCCGGCGCCGCCGCGACCAGAGGGTGCAGCAGGCCGCCAGGCCGACCAGCATGTCGGCCATGAGCAGGCCTTCGCTGTTGCCGGCCTGGTCGGCGGTGTCCAGCGCGACCATGCCGATGAAGACGGCGAAGAGGAAGGCGAGGAGGTCCACGACCCAGTCGCGCACGGTACGCCGCGGCCGACGCCGCCCGCCCGGATTCCCGGCGGGGCCGGGATCGTCGGGTGCCGCCATCGCCGACGGCAGCAGCCAGGGGTATTCCGTACGGGTCATACGGACCAATCTATGCAGGTGGCGGGTGGGGTGGCGCGTCGTGGGCAACGACGGCTACCAAAGTCACGGGGTCATCGACCTAGGTCACCGGCCGGAGGGCGCGTCCTCAATCGCCGGACGGGCTGGATGCGTTCCGCCGCGTCCGGCGGCGTCCTCAATCGCCGGACGGGCTTGAGATGTCCGCCGGACGGGCTGGAAATGCAGCCCGCCCGGCGATTGAGGGCAGCGTTTGAGCCCGCCCGGCGATTGAGGGCAGCACTTCAGCCCGTCCGGCGATCGAGGACAACCCCCGCCGGTCGTCGTCGTCCGATTCCCGCCGGTGGCGCACGGGCCGCGCCGGTTTGATCGAAGACATCCGCACCCACTCATCGCCCGCCCCTCGCGGGCGATCGACCGAAGGACGCACCACATGTCTGTAACGAGTTCCGCGCCGGCCGGCCGCACCGCGCTGGTCACCGGCGGCAGCCGGGGTATCGGCGCGGCGATCGCCCTGCGGCTCGCTCAGGAGGGCGCTGATGTCGCGATCACGTACGTCGCGAACGAGGAGGCCGCTCAGGAGGTCGTACGGAAGATCGAGGCGACCGGTCGGCGCGGCCTCGCGCTGCGCGCCGACTCGGCGGACCCGGCCGAGGCGGCGGGCGTCGTGGAGGAAGCCGTGGCCGGTCTCGGCGGGCGGCTCGACATCCTCGTGAACAACGCGGGGATCGGTCTGCTCGGCCCCCTGGACTCCTTCCCGGTGGCCGATGTCGGCCAACTACTGGCCGTGAACGTCCAGGGGGTCTTCCTCACCACCCAGGCCGCGGCCACGAAGCTGACACGCGGCGGCCGGATCGTCACCATCGGCAGCTGCATGGCCCAGCGGGTGCCCGGTCCCGGCGGGACGCTCTACGCGACGAGCAAGGCCGCGCTGATCGGGCTGACCAAGGCGCTGGCGCGCGAGTTGGGTGAGCGGGGGATCACGGCGAACATCGTCCACCCGGGTCCGATCGACACGGACATGAACCCGGCCGACGGCCCGTACGCGGCGGGTCAGAGCGCGATGACGGCGCTCGGCCGGTTCGGGGCCGCCGACGAGGTGGCGTCGATGGTGGCGTTCCTGTCGAGTGACGACGCGGCGTACGTGACGGGCGCCGAGTTCTCGGTGGACGGCGGGCACGCGGCGTAGCGGGCGACCTGCCCTGCCCGCGCGGTCAGCCGCCCAACTCCCTTTGCCGCAGGAAGAGTCGGGCCGCTCCCTCATCGGTGAGCGAGCCGAAGAGGCGCAGTCGGGAGATGCCGCCGTCGGGGAAGATGTCGATCCGGACCTGACGGGCCGTCACGGAGCTGTCGAGGACGAAGCGGTGGTTGGTGTCGGGCTGGAGGCGGGTGCGGGGGAGGACCTCGGTCCAGCCCGCCGCCTCCGATCCGGTTCCGGGCTCTCCGTCGCGTACGGAGAGCGCCGCCCAGCCCGCCGAGTTGCCCTTCAGATAAGCCGTGTCGATCTCCACGGCCCGGATCTCGGCCTGCTCCGCCAGCTCGTAGCGGATCCAGTCGTTGCCCTTGTCGCGGCGGCGGCGCGTCTCCCAGCCGTCGTCCATCTGGTGCGAGCGGCCCGGCTGGATGGTGTTGGTGGCGGGTGAGTAGAAGCGGTCGGACGCGTCCTCGACCCGGCCGCCGTTCTCCAGGGCGACGAGGTCGAACGTACCGAGCGCGGCGAGCCATCCGGGGTCGGGGGCGACATCGCCGTACACCCGCAGGCGTGCGATGCCGCCGTCGGGATGCTGGTTGACCCGCAGATGGGTGAAGCGCTTCTCGGTGCCGACGGTGAACCCGTTGGCCGCGTGACCGCCAACGGCCGTACGGGGTACGAGCGTTGTCCACTTGACGTCGTCGGCGAGCAGGTCGTCCGGGGACGGGGAGCCGGGTACCGACGTCGCCTCGACGGAGACGGCCTGCGGGTAGTTGCCCCGGAAGTGGGCGGTGTCGACCACGATTCCGCGTACGACGCCGGGGGCGCCGAGCCGTACGAGTGCCCAGTCGTGGTCGTCGTCGGTGGGGTGCGGCCGGGCGGCGGACGCGCCGCGCCTGCGGCGGGTCTCCCAGCCGTCCATGATCTTGCCCTTGTGTCCGAAGCGCTCCGGGTCGAACTCGGCGGGGCCGGGCTTGAGCAGATTCTCGCGCTCGGCGAAGAACTCGTCGTTGGCGGCGACGACCCCGGCGCCGAGCCTGCGGTCGGCGAGGTCGACGAGGTGGGTGAAGGGGAGGTCGGCGGAGCGGTAGTCGCGGTACGGGTCGCCGCCTCCGTACGGGCTCGCGTCACCGGTGAAGGAGGGCACGGCGGAGAAGGGCGCGGCAGGGGCGGCGGAGGAAGCCTCAGGGGCGGACAAGGGGTTTGTGACCACGATCAGTTGTTCCTTTCGAGCAGTCGGCCGGAGGGCTCGGCGATGGCTCCGTCGGCGACGATCCGCCGGCCTCGGAGCCAGGTGGACCTGACGACGCCGTACAGCGTCCTGCCCGCGTACGCGGTGACGCGGTTGCGGTGCTGGAGCGCGGCGGGGTCGACGGTGAACGAGTCGTCGGGCGCCAGGACCGCGAAGTCGGCGTCGCGGCCGGCTTCGATGGCGCCCTTCCTGTCGAGTCCGGCCAGCGCGGCGGGGGCCGTCGACATCCAGCGCGCCACGTCGTCCAGCGAGTGACCGCGCCGGCGGGCCTCCGTCCAGATGGCGGGCAGGCCGAGCTGGAGGGAGGAGATACCGCCCCACGCGGTCGCGAAGTCCGAGGTCTTGAGGTCGGTGGTGGAGGGCGAGTGGTCGGAGACGACGCAGTCGATCGTCCCGTCGGCCAGCCCCCGCCAGAGCGCGTCCTGGTTCGCCGCCTCGCGGATGGGCGGACAGCACTTGAACTCGGTAGCGCCGTCGGGGACTTCCTCGGCGGTGAGGGTGAGGAAGTGCGGGCAGGACTCGACGGTCAGCCGTACGCCCTCCCGCTTGGCGGCGGCGATCAGCGGCAGCGCGTCGGCGGACGACAGGTGCAGGACGTGGACGCGGGCGTCCAGCCGGCGGGCCGCCGCGATCAGCCCCCCGATCGCGGCGTTCTCGGCGTCGCGGGGGCGGGAGGCGAGGAAGTCGGCGTACTTCGCGCCTGCGCGCTGCGGCGCTGCGGCCAGTTCACGCGGGTCCTCGGCGTGCACGATGAGCAGCCCGCCGAAGCCGGTGATCTCGGCGAGGGACCGGTCGAGCTGTGCGGCGTCCAGCTCGGGGAACTCCTCCACCCCGGACGGTGACAGGAACGCCTTGAAGCCGAACACCCCGGCGTCGTGAAGGGACTTGAGGTCCCCGACGTTGTCGGGAAGCGCGCCGCCCCAGAAGCCCACGTCGATGTGCGCCTTGCGGCTCGCGACCGCCCGCTTGATCAGCAGATGGGCCGTCGTGGTGGTCGGCGGCAGGGAGTTGAGAGGCATGTCGATCAGCGTGGTGATGCCGCCGGACGCCGCCGCTCGCGTCGCGGTCCAGAAGCCCTCCCACTCGGCGCGGCCGGGGTCGTTCACATGCACATGGGTGTCGACGAGGCCGGGGAGGACGACATCGTCGCCGACGTCCACCAGCCGGGCGCCGGGCGGCGGTCCGGAGCCGTCCGCGTGTCCGTAGGGCCGCTCGTACGGGCGGACCGCCGCGATCGTGCCGTCCGCGACGGCGACCGACGCGGGGCGGGTGCCCTCGGGGGTGACGACGCGCGTCGAGCGCAGCACCAGGTCCACGGCGCGGTCCATGCCCAGGTCCGGGTCCAGGTCGGTCACCGGCAGCCCTCACTTCCGTCGTCTCCGTCGTCATGTCCGCACGAAAATTCAACGAACTGTTGAAGGAGTCTTCATGCCGGACCGGGGTCCGTCAAGGCCGCTCCGCCCCGGAACGGGCACCCTGCACTACACTCAAGTATTTCCACACAGTGAAAATCGACTTTCGCAAGACAGAAGCCGACCCACTCGCCCACCGTACAAACCGATCACGGCGGGTGACGGACGACACCCGGACAGACACCCCCTGACCGGCGAAAACGTGGCACGGAGCTGCCGGTCCGACCGCCGGGCGCCCCATGGACCGCCCGGTAAACTGCTGACTCGCCCATCTGTCGTCCCTACGTCCCGAAAGGACCGTTGTTGTGCCGACGTCCAGCGCCGCCAGCGCCAGCGCCACCGACGCAGCCAAGCCCGCATCCGCGAGCGGCGGCGTCCAGTCCCTTGAGCGCGCGTTCGATCTGTTGGAGCGGATGGCGGACGCGGGCGGCGAGGTCGGCCTGAGCGAACTCTCGGCCAGCAGCGGTCTGCCCCTGCCGACCATCCACCGGCTGATGCGGACGCTCGTCGCCTGCGGCTACGTACGCCAGCAGTCGAACCGCCGTTACGCGCTCGGCCCGCGCCTCATCCGGCTCGGCGAGTCGGCGTCGCGGCTGCTCGGTACGTGGGCGCGGCCGTATCTGGCGCGGCTGGTCGAGGAGACCGGCGAGACGGCGAACATGGCGCTGCTCGACGGCGACGAGGTCGTGTACGTCGCGCAGGTGCCGTCCAAGCACTCGATGCGGATGTTCACCGAGGTCGGCCGACGGGTGCTCCCGCACTCGACGGGCGTGGGCAAGGCCCTCCTCGCGGACGCGCCGGCCGACGAGGTGCGGGCACTGCTCGGACGTACGGGCATGCCGGCGGCCACGGAGAAAACGATCACGACGCCCGACGGCTTCCTCGAAGCGCTCGAGCTGGTGCGCGGCGCCGGTTACGCGGTGGACGACAACGAACAGGAGATGGGGGTCCGCTGCCTGGCGGTGCCGGTTCCCAACTCCCCCACCCCGGCGGCGATCTCGATCTCGGGACCGGCCGGGCGGGTCACGGAGACGGCCACCGAGAGGATCGTGCCGATACTCCAGGAAGTGGCACGGGATCTCTCCGAGGCACTGGCGAGCACGGCGGCTGCGCACCAGCAGGGGTGAGACCGGCGCTCGCGGGCCCGGTCCGTCCGCCGTCCATTCGTGGTCCGGGCGCCGTACGTCCCAATCCCCTGGGACGTACGGCGCCCGGACCGATCGGCTCCGGTACCCGGTACCTGAAAGACCGGGTTGGCGGCGCCCGCCGGGCTACTGGTGCCCGGCCCTGGTCGTACTCAGTGCGCTAACTCTCCGAAGAGGTCGACCGCCCTCCTGACATCCATCAGGGTGGGCGCCAACGCGCTCACCGAACCGATCGAGCCCACGATCAGCAGGAGCGAGCGACGCATCCGCCGAATCTCCGGATCGCCTCCCGCCACCATCGCGGCCAGCGCGGCCAGTTCCTCTTCCGCGATTCCTCTGTCCCTGAACTCACTCGGATACGAGGCGAGTTCACGTCTGAGCCGGGCCACGGCGAACCGCAGGCCGGTCAGTCTTGGATCCTCAACCTTCTCTGTCACTCGCGTATGCCCCACGCTCCGCAACAAAGTTCTCCCCCTCGCACGCCATGGTGCATGTGCCTTCGGCATGGTGCTCGCCCCTCCGGCGCCTCTCTTCTCACACGCCAGGCGCCGCGAGACGCGGGACAGTAAACGCCACCTGAGCGGCCGTGCGCCACTGGATGGACAATATTCAACTGTCCAACTGACGTATCGCCAGGTCGGGGCCGCAGTACGACCTGACGGTCCGTCCGATGGACGGCGCGCGGCAGGGGCGCGCGGGCGCGCGAGGGGGCCTGTGAGGTAAGGAGAACCCATGGACGAGAACGATCACGCAGAGTCGCCGGTGGCGGGGCTGCTGCTCGCGGCGGGCGGCGGACGCCGGCTGGGCGGGCGGCCGAAGGCGCTGCTGCCGCACCGGGGGCGCCCGCTGGTGGAGCACGCCGTGCGGTCACTGCGGGAGGGCGGCTGCGAGCGGGTCCATGTGGTGCTCGGCGCCGCGGCCGACGAGGTGCGGGCCCGTGCCGAACTGCCGGGCTGCGTACTGGTCGACAACCCGCAGTGGCGAAGCGGCATGGGCTCGTCGCTACGGGCGGGGCTGGCCTCGCTGACCGCGGCCTCGATCCACTCCGCGGCCCTGGTGACGCTGGTGGACCAGCCGGGAATCGGCCCGGCGGCGGTGGCGCGGGTGCTGGCCGCGTACGGCTCCCCCGACACGCTCGCCGCGGCCTCCTACGGAGGCGAGCGCGGCCATCCGGTGCTTTTCGGTGCGCGCCACTGGGCCGCGGTCGCGGCGGATGCGACGGGCGATCAGGGGGCACGTGGGTATCTGAGGTCCCGTGCGCGGGACATCGCCTTCGTCGAGTGCGGGGATGTCGCGGATGGGTACGACATCGACACGGAGGAGGATCTGTCGCACCTTGAGTGAGAGCCCTGGCACTGAGCGCCGCGGTCTGTCGACCCGGAGAATCTCGACATCAACAAACCATTGAAGTTCCACCATGAGGAAACTACTATCCACAGGTCAGAAGCGCCCGATCCACCGGAAGGCGCCCGCGACCGCAGTCCGGAGCCGCGGCACCCAGTGCCGCCGACGGTGACCCGGCGGTCGCCGGCACCGCCCGTAAGGAGTGACAGCTCATGTCCGCACCAGCGCCGTCCCCGCTGGCCGTCGTCGATGCCGACACCCTGCCCCGGCAGGACGAGGTCCTCGACCCCGCGGCTCTCGCCTTCGTGGCCGAGCTGCACCGGCGGTTCACCCCCCGGCGTGACGAACTCCTGACCCGCAGGCACGAACGCCGAGCGGAGATCGCCCGCACCTCGACGCTGGACTTCCTGCCGGAGACCGCGGCCGTACGCGAGGACGACTCCTGGCGGGTCGCGCCGTCCCCTCCCGCGCTGAACGACCGCCGGGTGGAGATCACCGGGCCCACCGACCGCAAGATGACGATCAACGCGCTCAACTCCGGCGCGAAGATCTGGCTCGCCGACTTCGAGGACGCCTCCGCTCCCACCTGGGAGAACGTCATCAACGGCCAGCTCAACCTGATGGACGCCTACGCCCGGAAGGTCGACTACACCGACCCGGTGTCCGGCAAGTCGTACGCCCTCAAGGCCGCCGACGAACTCGCGACGGTCGTCACCCGTCCGCGCGGCTGGCACCTGGACGAGCGCCACCTCCAGTTCGAGGGCCGCGCGGTCCCCGGCGCGCTGGTCGACTTCGGTCTCTACTTCTTCCACAACGCCCGGCGGCTCATCGAGCTGGGCAAGGGCCCGTACTTCTATCTGCCGAAGACCGAGTCGTACCTCGAAGCACGGCTGTGGAACGACGTGTTCGTCTTCGCGCAGGACTACGTGGGCATCCCCCAGGGCACCGTCCGCGCGACCGTACTGATCGAGACGATCACCGCGGCGTACGAGATGGACGAGATCCTCTACGAACTCCGCGACCACGCCTCCGGGTTGAACGCCGGCCGCTGGGACTACCTGTTCTCGATCGTCAAGAACTTCCGCGACGGCGGTCCCAAGTTCGTACTGCCGGACCGCAACGCGGTGACGATGACGGCCCCGTTCATGCGCGCGTACACCGAACTCCTCGTGCGCACCTGCCACAAGCGCGGCGCGCACGCGATCGGCGGCATGGCGGCCTTCATCCCCTCCCGGCGCGACCCCGAGGTCAACAAGGTGGCCTTCGCCAAGGTCAAGGACGACAAGGACCGTGAGGCGGCGGACGGCTTCGACGGCTCCTGGGTCGCCCACCCCGACCTGGTCCCGATCGCGCTGGCCTCCTTCGACGCCGTCCTCGGCGAACGTCCCAACCAGAAGGACCGCCTTCGCGAGGACGTCTCGGTGACGGCCGCCGAACTGATCGCGGTCGACTCCCTCGAAGCCGAGCCCACCTACCAGGGCCTGATCGGCGCGGTCCAGGTCGGCATCCGCTACATCGAGGCCTGGCTCCGCGGCCTCGGCGCGGTCGCCATCTTCAACCTGATGGAGGACGCGGCGACGGCCGAGATCTCCCGCTCCCAGATCTGGCAGTGGATCAACGCGGGTGTCGTCTTCGAGAACGGCGAGACGGCGACCGCCGACCTGGTCCGCAAGATCGCGTCCGGGGAACTGGCCGCGATCCGCGAGGAGATCGGCGAGGAGGCGTTCACGGCCGGCAGGTGGCAACAGGCCCACGACCTGCTGCTGACGGTGGCGCTGGACGAGAACTACGAGGAATTCCTGACGCTCCCGGCCTACGAACAACTGCGGGGCTGAGCAAGGTAGTTCACCCAGGCGCACCCCACCCCCGCACCCCCGGCACCGCTCCACGGCGCCGGGGGTGCGGCGTGTCCCCGCCGGGTGGTTCGGGTGGCTTCAGGAGTGAAAGTTATTGCCGCCACGGCGCGTCGGCGCAGCTCATGCGCGGCGTCACAGGACTACACCACGGGCCGTTCCCGTACCCCCTTTACGCGCGTAGTTGACGCGTGCGTTACTCATGTCGTGTCCATGGCATTCCGGAGAGACGGAGGCCGGGCACCCACACCCCCACCACGTCCCGGAGGCAGCCATGTCCGTGCACAGCTCTCCGTACCGACGACTCATCAGATCCAAGGGCGTCCTGGTCCCAGGCGTTCTCGCCACCGTCGCCGCGCTGCTCATGACCGGCGCCGGACCGGCGTCCGCCGCACCTCCCGGCCCCGAGGAGACCGTGCGGCCCGGCCAGGCGTGGATGGGCGCGGGAACCCGCCTCGAGCAGGGCCCCACGCCCGCCCCGGCCCCGATGGACACCAGCGGCGTGCAGGGCATCGACGTGTCCCACTGGCAGGGCGCGATCAACTGGACCTCGGTGAAGGCCGCGGGTATCGACTTCGCCTACATGAAGGCCACCGAGGGCACGAACTTCAAGGACGCCCGCTTCAGCGCGAACTACACCGGCTCCTACAACGCCGGCCTGATCCGGGGGGCGTACCACTTCGCCCGCCCGAACTCCTCCAACGGGGCCACCCAGGCGAACTACTTCGCCAGCAACGGCGGCGGCTGGTCCAAGGACGGCAAGACGCTCCCCGGCGTCCTCGACATCGAGGGCAACCCCTCGGGCGCCTCCTGCTACGGCCTGTCCACCACCCAGATGCGCACCTGGGTCAACGACTTCTACAACACCTACAAGGCCCGCACGGGCCGGGACGTCGTCATCTACACGACGGCCAGCTGGTGGAACAGCTGCACCGGAAACTGGACCGGTATGGCCGCCAAGTCGCCCCTGTGGGTGGCCCATTGGGGCACGACCAGCCCCAACATCCCGGCCGGCTTCCCCACCTGGACGATCTGGCAGTACACGGCGACCGGCCGGGTCAGCGGTGTCTCGGGTGATGTGGACCGCAACAAGTTCAACGGCTCCATGGACCGGCTCGTGGCTCTCGCCAACAACACATAGCCGCCCCCACCTCCTCACGATGCCACTCGGTGCCGGGAAGCCCCCACAGCGCGACTCCCGGCACCGGGTGGCCCCCGCCCCCGAACACTCGGTGACACCGCGGACCAGGAGGCACCACCATGAGCTCTCGCAAGCCCAGCCGCCGTCACATCCTGCTCGCCGGCTCCGGCGGGCTGGTCGCCGCCGCGCTGCCCGCCACCGCGCACGCCACCGCCCGCGCCGCGCGTGGCGTCGAGCCGGACATCGACACCACCGCGCAGTGGAACGCCCGGCCGCCCCGAAGCCCCGTGAGCGTGCTGAACAAGCGCCCGGTCAAGATCGTCGTCCATCACACCGTGAGCGCGAACACCTCCGTCTTCTCCCGCGCCCAGGCCCATACGCACGCCCACTGGGTCCAGGACCTGCACATGGACGACAACGGGTGGCTGGACAGCGGCTACCACTTCGTCGTCAGCCGGGGCGGCTGGATCACCGAGGGGCGGCACCGCAGCCTCAGCACCCTGCGAGGGGGCAGCAGCTTCGTACTCGCCTCGCACACGTCAGGGCAGAACGAGCAGTCCATCGGCATCGCCAACGAGGGCGCGTACCACGACGGCGCGCAGCCGCCGCCGGCACAGTGGGACGTGCTCGTCACCCTCTGCGCGTACGTGTGCGGGCAGTACGGCATCGCACCGAGCCAGATCTTCGGCCACAAGGACTTCGGCACGACGCTCTGCCCCGGCGTCATCCACGACAAGCTGCCGCAACTGCGCAGCGAGGTGGCCGCGAGCATGGGCTGACGCCCGAACCACCCGAACCACCCGAACCGCCAGACCAGGGCCCGGTCGGCCGGGAAGACCGTTGCGAGAGCGCTCTCAGGCACGACAGACTCGGGGCATGGCCTTCATACGCTCCTACCGTCTGGGCGATCGCGACGCCGTGTACGACATCTGTGTGCGGACCGCCGACGCGGGCGGGGACTCACGGCAGCTGTACCCCGACGGCGAACTGGTGCCCAGCATCTTCGCCGGTCCCTACGTGGAGTTGGAGCCGGACCTGGCGTTCGTGCTCGACGACGGGGAGGGGCGGCCCGTCGGATATGTGCTCGGGGTCGCGGACACCGGGCGGTTCGTGACGGCGTTCCGGGAGAAGTGGCTGCCGGCCGTCGGCGACAGGTACCCCGTGCCGGAAGGGGACGGGGAGCGGACACCGAGCGAGGTCATGGCCGGTCTGCTGCACGATCCGGAGCGGATGGTGCTGGCCGAACTCACGGCGTATCCCGCGCATCTGCACATCGATCTGCTGCCGGAGTGGCAGGGGCGGGGGTACGGCCGGTCGCTGATCCACACGCTCCTCGACGCGCTGCGCGCCAAGGGCGTCGGAGCCCTGCATCTGTCGATGCTGATCGCGAACACCGGGGCGCGCGCGTTCTACGACCGCGTCGGCTTCCACGAGATCACCGTGCCGGACGCGGCGGACGACATCACGTATCTGGGGCGTGGCACGACGCGCTGACCTCTTGAGCGTGTCTTGCGGATCTTGCCGGGCTCACCGGACCGATGAGTTCTCGTGGTCCGGGAGGTCTACCCGTCATGGACACCGACACCGATCCGAAACTTCCCGACCACGGCCCCGTCTCTCGCAGCGTGGCCGGACTGATCGACGGCATCGAGGAGAGGCACCTCGCGGGACCCACGCCGTGCCCGGACTACACCGTGCGGGAACTGCTCGCGCATCTGGTGGGGCTGACCGTCGCCTTCCGCGACGCGGGCAAGAAGGCACTGGGGCCGACGACCGACAGCCCGCCCACCGAGGGGCTGCCCCAGTTGGAGGACGGCTGGCGGACCGCGCTCCCCGGTCAGCTCGACGAACTCGCCGAGACCTGGCGTTCGCCCGACGCCTGGCAGGGGTTCACCCGGGCCGGCGGCGTGGACCTGCCGGCCGAGGTGGCGGGACTCGTGGCACTGAACGAGCTGCTGGTGCACGGCTGGGACCTGGCGCGCAGCACGGGCCAGGCGTACGAGGTCGACACGGCGAGCCTGGAGGCGGTGATCCCCTTCCTCGAACCGGCGGCGGCGAGCGCGGAGACGGGTGAGGGACCGGACGGGCTGTTCGGCCGGCCCGTCCCCGTACCGGCCGACGCGCCGCTGCTCGACCGGGTGATCGGGTTGAGCGGTCGCCGGCCGGACTGGCGGCCCGGAGCGTAGGCCGACGCACCCGTCTCGGCGGGCTGATCCACGAAGAACTGCCGGACAGGCCCTTGTCAGGCCGGACGGGTCGGCGCGCTCTGCGGATCGGTGCGCAGCAGCGCCCGTGCCTCCTCCCGGAAGCGGGCGTCCGCCGCCGCCGGGGCGTGCGGGAAGCCGGGTATGAAGACGTGGGCGTCCCGCTCCACCAGGCGGGTCAGCCGACGGTGCTGATCATCCGTCAAGTCGCTTGTGCCGACCGCCCGTAGGACGTCCAGGGCGGTGAGCGGGTCGGAGTCGGTCTCGGCCGATGCCAGGGCCGCGTCCGCCAGCCGGACGTGGTCCTGGCCGGCCGGGTCGACGGCGAGGAGGGCCAGCGCGGCTGCCGCCGCGTGCTCGCGATGGGCGAGTTTGCGTTCCAGGAGCGGGGCGAGCGGCCGGCCCCGCTCGCCGAGCGCGCCGGCAGCCCGCGCGGCGCGTACGTTCTGCCAGCGGTGCCAGTCCCCGTCGGCCTCCTCCAGCACACCGGCGATGATCGGCAGGGCCTCGTCCGCGCTTCCCGTGAGCCGCCACAGCGCGCGGGCGATCTCGGTGTCGCTGTCGAGGTCGGGGTTCGTGCGCCCCGCTCCTGAAGTGTCGGAAGCCGGGTCGGTCGTCCTGCGGGCGGTATCGCTCAACGCGGCACGCAGGTGTGGGAGCAGTGAGGCCGATGTCTCCGAACCGCCCAGCTCTCCGGCGAGTTTCGCCGCCTCGGTCATGTCCCGGCCGCCGGAGGCCAGCGCCTCGACGACGGCCGACAGCACCGCCCCGGTGTCGCCCCTGTCTCCCGTGCCGTCCGTTCCGCCCGAGAGCCGGTGCAGCGCCGAGCCGATGTCGACCGGGTTCTGCCCGCTGAGGTCCGCGTCGCGCAGCGCCGTGACCGCGCGGGCCCGTTCCTCCGGCGGGCAGACGGCGGGCAGGGTGCGCAGGACGACGAAGGGATACCGGTCCAGCGCGGCGAGCAGGTCGGGCACGGCCGCTGCCGCGCGGTGCCCCCAGCCGGACAGGACCAGGCCGAGGTGGATCGACCCGTTCCAGTCGATGTCGTCGTCCGCGAGCCGGGCCCGGACGGCGTCCAGCAGTTCCGGTGTGTACGGGAACGGGTCGGGGTCCCCGGCGCGGGCGTCCCCGGTCCTCGACGCGGGGCTCAGTTTCGCCGCGGCGTCGAGCGCTTTCGGCCGCCGGGTCAGGTCCGCCGCCAGCAGCGGGGCCGCCCGCTCCGGGTCCGTCAGGACGAGCGCTGCCAGCGCGCGGTCGGCCAGCTCGCCCCCTTCGGCGGCGATGGTTTCGAGCGCGGGGACGGCGGGCGCCGCCCGGCGGCCGAGCTGATCGACGACCGAGAGGGCTGCGCCCGCCGACGACGGATCGTCGAGCAGTACGGTCAACGGCCCGGCGAGACGGCCCGTCGCGGCGCGGGAGACCTGGCAGGCGTGCTCGGCCGCCGCGACCGCCTCGCCGCGCGCGTCGGCGTCCGGGTGCCGCAGCCCGGCCTCGATCAGTGTGAACGCGGCCTCTCGCGCCTCGTCCGTGTCCCGCTCCAGGAGCCCCTCGACCACGTACCGGAACGGCTCGGTCTGCTCCTGGTCGAACCGGCCCGCGACCAGTGGACCGGCCGGCAGCAGGGAGATGAGCGCGCCGTGATGGACCGGGGTCCATGGCAGGTCCGCGTCCACGCAGGCCAGCAGCGCCGCCAGCCGTACCGGCGCGGCCTCCACCCCGTGCCCGGCATCATGCGCACCGTCGCCCGCGCCCGCGGACGTCTCCCCCAGCACGGCCTTCTCGAACTCCTCCGCGCCCGCCGGGTCGAGCCATGCCGTCCCCGCGAGCACTTCCACCCGCACCAGCGGGTCCAACTCGCTCTCCCAGCACCGCCGCAGCGCCGGAAGCACCTGCTCGGCGGCGCCCGTCCTGGCAGCCGCCCAGACCGCCGCCTGCCGTACGGCGGTGTCGGTCGCCTCGATCAGCGGGAGTATCAGGGGAAGTTGGGCGGTCACGGCGACCCGGCACACGCCCGGTGTGTCACTGCGCTCGTCCTCGCTCTCCGCGATGCAGCCGAGCAGCATGAGCATGTCGGCCGGCCTGATCCCCGCGGCCGCCAGCCGGGCGGGATACGGCACGGCGTAGGCCGTGGCCTCGTAGACCGACCCCTGGTGAATGATGTTTCCGTAGAGCTCGTACAGCGCCTCTTCCGCCTCCTCGGCGTCGTCACTCGCCAACGCCCGCAGTTGGCCCGGGACATCGTCGGCGCTTCCGTAGGCGTGCTCCCACTCCGCCCATGGCTGCGTGTCGAGGTCAACGAAAATCTGTGCGAGATCCATGGTGAGAATCCTGGCACGAGCCTCTGACAACGGGATCCACGCGGTCCGGGCGGTCGGTCGAGGTAGACGGACATGGATCACCTGTGCGTCGGCGCCGCCGGGGCTGTTGACTGGGCGGTGTGACCGGGGCCGGGCCGTGCCGGACCGCGGGCCATGAGGAAAGGCCGCTCCATGCCGTACGCGCTCCGCCGCCCGCTGCTCGCGCCGCTGCTCGCACTGCTGTTGGCGCTCGCCGCGCTGTGCACGGCGTGCGGCGCCTCCGCGCGGGAGGGCGACCCCACGGCTCTGGACGACCCGGCGAAGAAGGAGATCGCGATGAAGCTGGTCTCCAGCGCCGAGAACTCCTCGCTCGACTGGAAGGCGCAGTACCGCTACATCGAGGACATCGGCGACGGCCGCGGCTACACCGCGGGCATCGTCGGCTTCTGCACCGGCTGCGGCGATCTCCTCAAGGTGGTCGAGCGCTACACCGAGCGCAAGGACGGCAACGTACTCGAGCCGTTCCTCCCGGCGCTCCGCGCGGTCCGGGGCGGGGACTCGCACGACGGACTCGGAGCCGCGTTCACCACCGCCTGGCAGCGGGCGGCCGACGACGATCCGGTGTTCAGGAAGACGCAGAACGACGAGCGTGACCGGATCTACTTCGACCCCGCCGTGGACGCGGCGAAGGCCGACGGGCTGGGCGCGCTGGGGCAGTTCGTCTACTACGACGCCTACGTGATGCACGGGTTCGGCGACGCGCGCGGTTCGGTCGGCTTCCGTACGATCCGCGAACAGGCCCTGAAGAAGGCCGAGTCACCGGCGAAGGGCGGGGACCAGACCGCGTATCTGAACGCCTTCCTCGACGCACGGGTCGCCGCCATGGGACGCGAGCCGTCGCACTCGGACACCAGCCGCGTCGAGACGGCGCAGCGTGTCTTCCTCGACGCGGGCAATCTGAACCTGGACCCGCCGCTCAAGTGGCAGTTGTACGGGGACAGTTACCGCATCGACGGCGGCTGACACCTGCGGCCCTGGCCCACCCCCTCGCTAGCCGATCAGGGTCGCCTTCGGCCGCACCACACAGAACTCGTTCCCCTCCGGGTCCGCCAGCACCGTCCACGACTCCTCGCCGCTCTGGCCGACGTCGACCCGGCGCGCGCCGAGCGCGATCAGCCGTTCGATCTCGGCCTCGCGGTCCTCCGCGCCCGTCGTCAGATCGAGATGGAGGCGGTTCTTGACGGTCTTGCGCTCCGTCGCGGGCACCGGCATGAAGCACATCCCGACCGGCGCGGACTCGTCGGGCCCGATGACCACCTCCCGTTCGCGCTCGGAGAGCACCCGCCAGCGCAGCGCCGCCGCCCAGAAGCGTGCGAGGCCGGGCAGATCGTGCGTGTCGACGACGATGTGGTGCAGGGTCACGGGCATTGGGGCAGTATGCGCCCGGCCCGTTCCTCCGCGCATCATCGATTTCTTTGACGCGCCATGGGTGTACGTCACCCTCAACTTTCGGTAGGAAAGCTTCCTAACAGAAACCGAACCGATCGGCTTCGATCAACTCCCCCCATGGAGGTCCGGTGCCAACCCCCCACGCGCGCACCCGCACATTCGGACTCGTTCCCCGCGTCCTGCTCGGTCTCGTCCTCGTCGCCGGTCCCGTCACGGCCGTCGCGCACGCGGCGCCCGGAGCGGACCGGGCGGGCGCCACGGCATCCGTCCCGGCCGCCCCCGGTCTGGACGACCCGGCGAAGAAGGAGATCGCCATGCAACTGGTCTCCAGCGCCGAGAACTCCTCGCTCGACTGGAAGGGCCAGTACGGCTACATCGAGGACATCGGCGACGGCCGCGGCTACACCGCCGGCATCATCGGCTTCTGCTCCGGCACCAGCGACATGCTGGATCTGGTCGAGCTCTACACGGAGCGCTCGCCGGACAATCCCCTCGCCTCCTACCTCCCCGCCCTGCGTGCCGTCGACGGCACGGACTCGCACGAAGGGCTCGACCCCGGCTACCCCGACGCGTGGCGCGAGGCGGCGGCGGATCCCGCGTTCCGGACCGCGCAGAACGACGAGCGCGACCGCGTCTACTTCAACCCGGCCCTCAACCGCGGCAAGGAGGACGGCGTCGGCACACTCGGGCAGTTCGCCTACTACGACGCCATCGTGATGCACGGTGACGGGAACTCCGACACCAGCTTCAGCGGGATCCGCGAGCGCGCCCTGAACGAGGCCCGGCCGCCGTCGGAGGGCGGCGACGAGACCGCGTATCTGAACGCCTTCCTCGACGCGCGGGTCTGGGCGATGAAGCAGGAGGAGGCACACGAGGACACCAGCCGGGTGGACACCGCGCAACGCGTCTTCCTCGACGCCGGCAATCTGAACCTGGACCCACCGCTCGACTGGAAGGTGTACGGGGAGGACTTCCACATCGGCTGACCGCTCCCGCGCAAGACCTTCGGTGTGAGTGGCGGTCCTTTTCCGGACTGAGGACCGACGGAAGGCCGGCACGCAGCGGTCCGTCTAGGTTGAGCGCATGACAAGCCTCGATCACCCCCAGCTGTCCGGGCTGGGGCGGAACCCAACAGCCCCTCAGGACATCCTGATACGCCTGGCCACACACAAGGCCGGCCGACACGGGATGTCGCTGCGTCGCGGGCGGCTGGAGGACGCTGTTGTCGAGGCTCTGCTGACGCATGGCGACGACGACACCGCGGTGAGCCTTCACGGGGACCGGATTTCCCCGGAGATGCGCCGAAGGATCGCCGAGCATCCCGATCCGGCGATCCGTGACGCGTACGCAGACTTTGTCCGCGACATGGTGGAGCGCAAGGTGCCGATCGGCATCGATGACCTGGAGGAAGCCTACGGCCGGCCTCGGACGGCGCTCGTCAGCGCGCCGAGTCCGAGCCTGCGCGCAGCGGTCGCGCGAACCTGGTACGACCGGCCTCTCGCCGTGCAAGTAGAACTACTCGCCGACCCGGACCCGCAGGTCCGTGCAGCCGCCACCGAGCACAGGCAACCGGGTGTCCCGCCTGAGTGGAGGGAGCGTTGCATTGCCGACCCTGCCGTGCGCATCAACGTGGCGCGCTACGTCCCGCTCACGTCAGAGCAGTTTGCGCAGCTCATGCGGAGCGAGGAAGAGGAGGTCCAACAGGCCGTCGCCGGGAACCCTCATCTATCGACAGAGATGGTTGCCCGGCTACTGGACATCGACGACCCGCTCGTGCGGGTCGCGGCCGCGCAGAGTCGCCATGTGGACGCCGAAACCCGGGACCGGCTGTATGCGCTCGTAGAAGCCGAACGCGCGGACGGAAGCATCGAGGCCGAGGTAGCGCTGAGTTGGAACTTCGCCGAACCGGACTGGCTGCGCGAAGCGCCCCTCAACGAGAGGATGACCTACCTGGACTGCCAGTACCCAACATTCCGGCGCGTACTGGCCTCCTGTCACGACCTACCTGAAGAGGCATGGCGCCGGCTGGACAACGACCCGGAACTCCTGGTCCGTCGTGCTGCCGCCCGTCGGCCGGACACACCACCGGACGTCCTGGAAGGGCTGGTACGCGCACACAGCGACGTATTCCACATCCGACCGCCACTCGTCGACCACCCCAATTTCCCCCGTCACACGCTGCGCACGTTCGTCGACGAACCAAGCCCGAACGTGCGTTACCTCGCCCTCCAAGACCCAGAACTACCTATGCCAGAGCTTCAGCAACTCGCCGCCGCTGCCGAGTCCTTCCTCCGCCGCGGGGTCGCCCGTCACCCCAACATCACGGACGCGTTGCTGGAGCATCTGCTCTCTGACCCAGACCCCCAGGTAGCCGACGATGCCGCTGCCAACTCCGCCCTGCGGCCGCCCCAGATGTACCGAATCCTCACTGCTTCCGGCTTGTGACTCCAGAAGAGCCGCAGGTCCGGGCCCGTGTTCTCCCGGTTCTCGCGGAGCTGCGGTGCGGGGTCTGTGAGGACGGGCATGCCGAGGTGGACCAGCTGGGGTCGGCCGTCGGCCGGGGCCCGACCGAGGCTGTTGAGCTTGGTGGTGGCGGCGTCGAGGCTGACCTGCTTGCCGTGCTGATCAGCTCTCGTACACCCCGGTAGTCAGCAGCGGTAGCCGTTCGGAACGTGGAGAAGGGCGACGAAGATCCAGACGATGACCGCGGCGCCGACCGTGCCACCAAGGAGGGCAACCGCGAGGTTCCAACGTCCTACGTAGCCGATGAGCACACCCCACCACACCGCCGAGATGATCGCGAGCAGAGCCCCGTAGAAAATCAGGGCAAGGCCGTTGGCCGCCCCGTTCACTCCGACGTCGCATGCCCGCCAGGCAGCCGCGAGAAGCACAGACCCGAGCACGCCCGTGGCCAGGCCGCCTACGGGGGCGGCCACGCAGCCCCACTGCCCGCGCGTCACTTCCGGGTCCTGACCTGCGGGACGTTCTCGCCGTCGCGCTGCGCCTGCTCCATCTGGTCCATCGCGTCGTTGATTCCTTGCCGGAGCTGTTCCTCGGTCAGGTCGTCTCCGTACTTCTCGTAGAGGTCGACCCCAACCCGCATCGTGATCTGATCGCCTTGGTCGTCGTCTCCCGTGAGTACTGTTTCTCCGAGAGAGGCCCCCTGGATCAGGGTGTCCGTGTCAAAGCCGGCGGCCCGACCCACGTATCCGTAGTGAACGTTGGAGTAGATGTCGTAGAAGACTTCGCGGTTCGTTCCCGGCTGCTTGAAGTAGTAGTCGTCGATGGTCTGGAGGTCGTACCGCTGCTGGAGTTGGGGCTTGTGGTCCCAGTCCTGGCCCGGGGCCACCTTCGCGCCCCACATCACCATCGCCGTGTTGATGTCGGATCCATAATTCCGCCCGAACTCATACCATTCAGGCTCATCGAGCAGGGTCTTTATGTTGCCGACGGTGTCCGACTTCGCGTTCCGCTTCATCTCCTCAAAGATCCACTTCTCCGCGTCGGTGAACTTCTGCTCACTGCGCGCCTGCCCTGTCGGGGGGATGACAGGCGTGGCGGTGGCGTTGAAGCCTCCGATCGTGCCGTCGATCAGGTTTCCGTCCACAACCACGGCTTCGAGCGCTTGCTTGACGGCCTTGTCGAACTCGTCCATGGCGCGCACCGCCGAAGCGATATGCGAGGTCCAGGACTCCTCCACACTCTTCAGTTCCGGGTCGCGTCGCAGGGCCTGTTCCTGAGCAGGCTCCTGGAGCCGTGTGAAGTCGAAGGCTGCGCGTCCTGCTGTCGAGACCGCCATGCCTGCGGCCACTGCGTCGTCCCGGGCCGATTCGACCTTCTTCTTCAGGTCCGCGAAACTGGCGTGCGCGTTTGTCAGAATCTTGGCTACCGACTTTGCCTCGGTCTGCGCGGACTTGTATTCGCGTCGGGTCGTCGCGAACTTCGTGTGCGCCGCTTCCAAGCTGAGCCCATGCCAGTTCTGTCCCAGCGTGATCTTCTGAACGGTCTCCCCGTAACGCTTTTCGACCTTCGCGAGTTCGGCAGCCATGGTTTCCCATTTCTCGGCAGCCGTCGTCAGAACGCTGAGATCGGTCGTCATGATTTCCTGGTAGGTCAACACGGGCCGACCCTCTACAGCTCGTCAAGATTGGATCTGACACGTCGGAGTTCGTCGCCCGTGCCGACATCGATCTGGAAGAACACGCCAGAGGCGCTGCGTAGAGAGGCCTTTTCCGCGCCGAGTCGTCCCATCAACACTTTCACCTGCTGGTCCCAGGTCCCCACTACTTTCTTCAGGCCGGAGGCAGTCTCCCAGCCGTCAAGCGTCCTGGCCGCGGTGTTCGTGCTCTCCTTCGCCCCACCCGAGGCCCTCTTGGTGTCCGGCTCCAACTCAGTCTCGATGTCGTTGGCCGCCGACTTCTTCTCCGCCGGTGACGAGCCGAACAGATCCCCGCCACCCGGAGCCAACGGGCCGACCGGTGCACCACCCGCGCCGCTCTCATCCCATGCCACGATCAGCCCCCTTCCTGAACCCGGCTCAGATCATATGCAGAACGACTGGTGCCCCAGTCCCTGTTATTCGCCAAGGCCGAAAGTGCACCACCCAGGCAAAGTAGCCGTCGCGAACGGGAGGAAGCGGCGTCGGTCATCGCCCCAATGATCCGGCGTGAGCAGGGAGTCCAGCGGACGGCAGCCACCTCCACCTGATTGACCTGGCCGGGCGCTACCACCATGCGGTCCGAGGTACGCACGACGGCCTGACGGCCGGTATCGCCCGGCTCCGTGACCTGACCCGCGACGGTGACTACGCCTACTACGTCGACATCGCCCACATCATGGGCGGCCTCCCGCTCCCCACGAGCCACCCTCATGTCAACATAGGTTGACACGCCCACCTCGTCAACCTATGTTGACACGATGGGTAATCAAGCGCTTCTTGCCTGCGGGATGGCCGCTGGCCCTGTGTTCACCGTCACGTATCTACTGGAAGGTGCCAGCCGTGTGGACTACCAACCGTTCCGTCATCCCGTCAGTTCGCTCTCCCTCGGCCGCGCCGGGTGGGCGCAGACCGTCAACTTCCTCCTCACGGGCTTACTGTCGCTGATCTTCACGGTGGGCCTGTGGCGTGCAGGGCCTTCCCATTGGGGTGCTCTGCTGATGGGGGTGTGGGCGGTGGGCCTGTTGGGTGCGGGCGCCTTCCGGACGGATCCGGTGAGCGGCTACCCTCCCGGCACCCCTGATCAGCTCCAGCACCACACCCGCGCAGGGGCGCTGCATGACCTGTTCTCGCTCATCGGATTCCTCGCCCTTACGGTGGCCTGTTTCGTATTCGCCCTGTCCTACTCGCCCGGGTGGGCCATCTACTCGATCGCCAGCGGCGTGCTCTTCGCAGCAACGATGGCCCTGGCCAGTGCCGCGTTCAGCCAGCATCAACGCTGGGTCGACCTCGGCGGACTGATCCAGCGCCTCTCACTCACGATCGGCTGGACCTGGCAGACACTGCTCGCCCTGCGCATCCTGCACACCTGATGGTTGCCGTGTAGGCCCTGGTCCGCCCTCGGACATCGACCGCCTCGCCGGTGACCTGGCTCCAGAGGATTGAGGTGGGCGCGCGGGCGGCGGCCGTCGCTCCGCGCAAGCGGCACAGGATTGACCAGCGGTCCGTCGCCGGACTCGATCCAGAAGTCCTACAGTTGCGAATCACCGCGTTGTCCCGGGCGATGAAGTCGATCAGGAACCTGCGGACCGGCAGCACAGCTTTCCCCTCCTCATCAAAGACCAGCCAGGGCACGACCCCGGGATCGGCGGCCACCCATCCCCACTTCGGCAACTGGATGGCCCGGATGTCACGGCACTCGTTCAAGTCGCCGCGCTCCCTCGTCAATCGGATGCGCAACATCTCCCGACTACGCAAAGCGTGGGACGCACCCGCTCCCGGCATGTCCTGCGGTAGTCCGGTCAACGGCCCGGTGCCGGGCCGTCACTCGCGCTCGCGCCCGGCGGTGCTCAGTGCGGTGGCGCGGGGGCCGGTGCCCGGTCGGCTCCGGTGGGGGCATCGGCTTCCGTCTCCGTCTCCGAAGTGCCCGGGGTACCCGAACTTCCCTTTCTGCCCCAGTGGTTGAAGGCCAGGTTCAGCACGATCGCCACCACACAGCCCGTACTGATCCCGGAGTCGAGCACCACCAGCAGGTCCTGCGGGAACGCGTGGTAGAACTCCGGCGCCGCGATCGGTATCAGCCCGATACCGACGGCGGCTGCGACTATCAGCGCGTTCTCGCCCTTCTCCAGCGCGGCGGTCGCCAGCGTCTGGATGCCGCTCGCCGCGACCGAGCCGAAGAGCACGATGCCCGCGCCGCCGAGGACCGGCAGCGGTACGAGCGCGATCACCGAGGCCAGCACCGGGCACAGGCCGAGCAGGACGAGAATGCCGCCGCCTGCCGCGACGACGAAGCGGCTGCGGACCTTGGTCATGGCGACCAGCCCGATGTTCTGCGCGAAGGCGCTGCACATGAATCCGTTGAACAGGGGGCTGATGGCGCTGCCCAGCGTGTCGGCGCGCAGTCCGCCCTCGATGACGCGCTCGTCCGCCGGCCGGTCCACGATCTTGCCGAGTGCCAGCATGTCGGCCGTGGACTCCGTCATACAGACGAGCATCACGATGCACATGGAGATGATCGCGGCGATCTCGAACTGCGGTGCGCCGAAGTGGAACGGCGTCGGGAAGCCGACGAGGCCGGCGTCCTTGATCGCGTCGAAGTCGGTCATGTTCATCGGGACCGCCACGACGGTGCCGACGACCAGCCCCAGCAGGATGGCGATCTGCTGGAGGAAGCCGCGCAGCACCTTCCGCAGGACCAGCACGATCAGCAGGGTGAGACCGGCCATCCCGATGTTCTTCATGGAGCCGTAGCCGTCGGCCGTGGGATCGCCGCCCTGGGACCAGTTGAAGGCAACCGGGAGCAGTGAGACACCGATCAGGGTGATGACGGTGCCGGTGACAACGGGTGGGAAGAACCGCACGAGTTTGGAGAAGTACGGCGTGAGGATGAACCCGAGCACGCTGGCGACGATGATCGCGCCGAAGATGACGGTGATGCCCTCCGCACCGCGTTCGCGGCCGATCGCGACCATCGGCGTGACGCCCGCGAAGGAGACGCCGTTGACGAACGGCAGCCGCGCGCCGACCTTCCAGAAGCCGAGGGTCTGGAGCAGCGTGGCGATGCCGGCGGTGAAGAGGCTGGCGCCCATCAGGAAGGCGGTGTCACGGGCGTTCAGGCCGACGGCGGGACCGACGATCATCGGCGGCGCCACGACGCCCGCGTACATGGCGGCCACGTGCTGAAGGCCGCTGGTGAACATCTTGAAGGGCGGCAGGGTCCGGTCGACCGGGTGCCTGGGGTCCTGCTCGGGTATCTCGTCGGGAGCGGGCACGTCTTTGCGAAGCCTGGGCTCGGCTGCCACGGGTGTTCCTCCGGTCGGTTACGCGTCGGCGGCGACGCGGGTGTCAGGGAGGTGCGGAAGATCGGTTACGTACACGAGTCACCGTCCCGGGTGGTGGGGCACCGCCGTGCGGTACGCCACCACCCGGACGCGGCTGCCAGGAACCCCGCTCGGGTCCCGTGGCCGCCGGTCGAGGGCCGTCCCCCTCGACCGGACTTCCGGGAAGATCCACGGCCGGACCGGTCGGGTCCGTGAACACGCGGGATCTGTAAGGAACTTCGGCCCGCCGTCGCGACCGGGCTCGGCGCGACGGACTCGCAGCGGTCGGGCTCGCCACGGTCAGGCGTCAGCCCGCCGCCGCGATCCGCGCCAGGCGACGCGCCTCGGCCCGCGTGGAGCGGGCGACGGCGTCTTCGTCCACCGTGGTCAGGTGGTTGTCCTCGACGACGGTCCTGCCGTTGACGAGGGAGAGCGTGACGGGCGCGGCGGCCCCGAGGACCAGGGCGATCACCGGGTCGGCGATGGAGGAGTGGGCCAGGGTGTCCAGCTTCCACAGCACCAGGTCGGCGAGTTTCCCGGTCTCGATCGAGCCGATCTGGTCGGCGCGGCCGAGGACTTGGGCGCCACCGTACGTACCCAGACGAAGCGCCTGACGGGCGGTCAGGGCGGACTCGCGGTGCGCGCCGAGGCGGTTGATGAGCAGCGCGTTGCGCAACTCGGTGTGCAGTTCGCCCGATTCGTTGGACGCGGTGCCGTCCACGCCGAGGCCGACGGGAACACCCGCCTTCAGCATGTCGGGTACGCGCGCGATTCCGGCCGCGAGGCGGGCGTTGGAGGACGGGCAGTGTGCGACGCCCGTGCCGGTGCGGCCGAAGGCGGCGATGTCCGAGTCGTTCATATGGACGCAGTGGGCCATCCATACGTCGGAGCCGAGCCAGCCCGTCGACTCGAAGTAGTCGGTGGGACCCATCCCGAACAGCTCCTTGCAGAACTGCTCCTCCTCGACCGTCTCGCTGCCGTGGGTGTGCAGCCGTACGCCCTTACGGCGCGCCAACTCCGCGCCCTGCCGCATCAGTTCGGTGGAGACGGAGAACGGCGAGCACGGCGCGACGGCGATCTGGGTCATCGCGCCGAACGACGCGTCGTGGTACCGGTCGACGGTCGCCTCGGTGGCGGCGAGCGCGTCCTCCAGCGACTCGACGGCGAAGTCCGGCGGCAGACCGCCGTCCGACTCGCCGCGGTCCATGGAGCCGCGGGCGAGGGTGAACCGTACGCCCGTCTCCGATGCGGCCCCGATGATGGCGCCGGACAGATCGCCGGCGCCGCGCGGATACACGTAGTGGTGGTCCATCGCGGTGGTGACTCCACCGCGCGCCATCATCGCCAGTGACCCCTGGGCGGCGGCGCGTGCCATGGACTCGTCGATGCGCGCCCAGGTCGGGTAGAGCGCCACCAGCCAGTCGAACAGGTTGTGGTCGGTGGCCAGTCCGCGGGTGATCCACTGATAGAAGTGGTGGTGGGTGTTGACCAGGCCGGGGGTGACGAGATGGCCGGTGCCGTCGACCCGCCGTACGACGTTCTCCAGCCCGGCCGGGGCGCGGCCGGCGCCAACGGATTCGATGAGGTTGTCCGCGACGACGACGTGCCCGGAGGCGTACTCGGTGTCGTTCGCGTCCACTGTCGCGATGGCACAGTTCTCGATGACGATGCGCGAAGCCGCCATGGCGGGTCCTCGTTCTTCCCATGTGGGGTGGACGGATCCGGGGGTCGAGCGGGGTGACGACCGGGTCCGCGGTGGTGTCGGTGCGCAGATGCCCCCGCTCTTCCCCCGTATCGCCCTCTTCTTCGGGGACTTGACGCCGGCGCGCGCGTCGGGGGTACGGCTGGGTGCTAGAGGTTGGTCATGTCGAGCGGGATCCGCGGTTCGACGCCGTCGCGCAGCACGGTGGCCTCGATGAGGCCGTACGGGCGGTCGGCGGCCAAGTAGACGGCTCCGTCGGGGGTCTCGTTCTTCAGGTCGAACGGTTCGAGGTCGACCAGGAAGTGGTGGTTGTTGGGCAGCGAGAACCGGATCTCGTCGATCTCGCCGCGGCTGTCGATGATCCGCGAGCCCATTTGGTAGAGCGTCTGCTGGAGCGAGAGGGAGTACGTCTGCGCGAAGGCGTGGAGCAGGTGCCCCCGCGCCTGCTCGTAGGAATTATCCCAGTCGGGCATCGGCGCCGTGTCGTCGGTCCAGTTGTAGCGCCACCTCGCGGACACGTCGGTGGCGAGTATGCGGTCGTACGCCTCGCGGAGCGTCGTGTACTTGTCCTTGACGTAGCCCCAGAACTCGGAGTTGGTCGAGTTCAGCACCGTCAGGTCCTTGAGGCCGGAGATGATCTCCCACTTCTCGCCGTCGAAGGTGATCTGCGAGACGCGGGTCTCCTGGCCCTTGCGTACGAAGGAGTGCTTGATCTCTTCGGCGCCGACGGCCTCGGAGCCGGCGTCCGGGGCCGCGATGCGCTCCCAGGCGTACTCCTCGATCCGGATCCGCGCCCGGTGTATCGGCTCCTGGCTGGTGACGAAGTGCCGGGCGAGATGGATGCCGAACTGTTCGGCGGACTCGATGCCGTGCTCCTTGGCGAACGCGTACACCGTGTTCTTGGTGGTGTCGGTCGGCAGGACGTTGGCGTTGGAGCCGGAGTAGTGGACCTCCTCCATGTCGCCGGAGAGGGCGACGGAGACGTTCAGGTCCTTGATGTGGTGGGTGTCGCCGTCCCGCACGATCTTGACGACGCGGTTCTCCGCTTTGCCGTACTGGTTCTGGCCGAGAATGGTCGGCATCTGCTAGCTCCCTCGGTATACGGAGTAGCCGAACGGGTTGAGCAGCAGCGGTACGTGATAGTGCTCGCCGGGCGTGACGGCGAACGTGATCGCCACCTCCGGAAAGAACGCACCGCTGTCCCGTGGCGCGGGGGCGTCCTGCTGTGCCTCGGCTTGCTTCTGACTCTGTCGCTGACTCGGGTTCTGGTTCTGGTTCTGGCTGTGGCTGTGGCTGTGGCTGTGGCTGTGGAAGTACGCCTCAGTCTCGAAGTCGAGACGTACGTGGGTCGTTCCCGCCGGCAGCGCCGGCAGGTCTCTGCACCGCCCGTCCGCGTCGGTCGCCGACCGGCCCAGTACCACCCACAGCTCCCGGGCGCCGCTGCGGGCGGAGAGCGATACGGCGACGGAGGCGGCCGGGCGTCCGACGCTGGTGTCCAGGATGTGCGTGGACACCGATGCGGTGGATTCCGTGCTCACGGGTTCACTCCCCTACTTCTGCTGCTTCTACGAGACGGGTCAGCCGGATGCGGTTGATCCTGCCCAGTTCGGTGCGGACGACGGCCCGCTCCTGTTCGGGCGAGTTGCCGATCCGTATGCGGACCGCGTCCCGCATCTGCTCACCGGTCCTGCCGGTGGCGCAGATCAGGAAGACGTGGCCGAACCTGTCCTGGTAGGCCAGATTCAGTTCGAGCAGTTCCGCCCTGAGTGCGTCGGACGCCCCGGCCATGCCCCGCTGTTCGCGGGCCGAGGTCGGGTCGCCCGGCTTCGGGCGGCCGATGGGCGGGTGCGCCGCCATCGCCTGCGCCAGATCGTCGGCGGTCAGTTCGGCCGTCGCGGTGTCACTGGCGGAGAGGAGCGCGTCGGCGGTGGCGTACGGGCGGTGGGCGAGCAGCGCGCTCCCCCATGCCGTACTGGCGCACACCTCGTGCAGTGCGGTCAGCGCCGCGCTGTCGGAGGATGTGTTGAACCGGGTGAGACCCGGCGGCGGGTCGGTCGTCACGGGAGCCTCCGTGGCTGTGCTTGACGGGCTGCGGGACAGCTAACGCCTTCACGAACATCACGTCAACACTTTGTTGAATTCTTTGTCCGGCGGACCGCCGTCGCCCCGGCCCGGCCCCGTCAGCTCGTCTCGGACCGGTTCAGATAGTTGTAGACGGTGAACCGGCTGACCCCGAGGGCGCTCGCGACGGTCTCCACACCGTGCCGTACGGAGAAGGCCCCGCGCGCCTCCAGCGACCGCACCACCGACTGCTTGGCCTTGCGGTCGAGCTCCGACAGGGGCATGCCGTGCCGGCGCTCCAGCGCGACGAGGATGTGGTCGAGCGATTCGGAGAGCTGCGGGAGGCGTACGGCGACGACCTCCTCGCCCTCCCAGCTCAGCACGACGTCGTCGGGCTCGGCCAGGCCGGGCGCCACCGTCTCGGCCCCCATGGCGTCGACGAGCGGCTTCACCGCCGCGAGGAGCGGGTGGTCGGACGGTTCGGTCACCGCTCGTCCTCCGCGATCACGTTCACCTGGAGCGAGACACGAGTGGCGCCCGCCTCCAGGGAGCGGCGGAGCAGGGCGTCGACGGCCGAGATGACGGCGTCGGCGCCGCCCTCGGCGGTGTTGCCGAAGGGCCCGACGTCCACGGCGTCCAGTTCGGCCGCCTGGATGACCTCCCGGGCCACCACGGCATGGCCGGGGGCCTCGTCCAGATCGAACGGCTCGGTCGTGAATTCCACTCTCAGTCGCACGCGGACAACCTACTGCGCGAGGGGCGAAATCAGGGCCGCCCTCTTGACAGCCCTCCCGAATCCCAGGCAATCTTCCATTAAGCAGAAACTAACTTCCGCAATACGGAAGGAGCGCAGAACCTCTCATGGCCCCCCTCACGAACAAGCCCGGCTCCGAGCAGCGCTTCGATGTGAACCTGTCGATCCTCTTCACCGAACTCCCGCTCCTGGAGCGCCCCGCGGCAGCCGCCGCGGCGGGCTTCACCGCGGTGGAGCTGTGGTGGCCCTGGATCGAGACCCCCACTCCGCCGCGGGCCGAGCTCGACGCCCTGAAGAAGGCCCTGGACGACGCGGGCACCCAGCTCGTGGGACTCAACTTCTACGCCGGCCGACTGCCCGGCCCCGACCGCGGGGCGCTGTCGCTGCCCGGCGAGGAGTCGGACCGCTTCCGCGCGAACATCGACGTGGCGGCCGACTTCGCCGCGTCGGTCGGCTGCACGGCGCTCAACGCGCTGTACGGAAACCGCGTCGACGGTGTCGACGCGCGGACGCAGGACGCGCTCGCCCTGGAGAATCTGGTCCTCGCCGCCCGCGCGGCCGACCGGATCGGGGCGACCCTGCTGATCGAGGCGCTCAACAGGCCGGAGTCGCCGCACTATCCGCTGGTGAGCGCCGAGGCCGCGATCGATGTCGTGGACCGGGTCAACGAGGCCACGGGCCTCGGCAACGCCGCGTTCCTCCTGGACATCTACCACCTGTCGATGAACGGTCTGGACGCCGAGGCGCTGACCGAGGTCATCGACACGTACGCGGCCAGGACCGGACACGTACAGATCGCCGACAACCCCGGCCGGGGCGCGCCCGGCACCGGCACGCTGCCGCTCCAGGACCTGCTCGACCGGCTCGACAAGGCCGGTTACGAGGGGTGGGTCGGCCTGGAGTACAAGCCCGGCGACCGCCCGAGCGCCGAGTCCTTCGAGTGGCTGCCCGCCGACGCACGGGCGGCGCGCTAGGACAGGTTCCAGGGCCCGGCCGACGCCCACACCGCCGGCCGCCGGCACCACGCGGAGACGACGCAAACACGTATGCGAGAGAGGCACCCCCGATGAGCACTCTTCCCAAGGTGGCCTGGATCGGCCTCGGCATCATGGGGTCCCCCATGGCCGAGAATCTGATCAAGGCCGGATACTCCGTCACCGGCTTCACCCTGGAGCGGGAGAAGCTGGACCGGCTCGCGGCCAACGGTGGCACCGTGGCGCCGTCGATCGCCGCGGCCGTCGAGGGCGCCGATGTCATCGTCACGATGGTGCCCGCCTCCCCGCACGTCGAGGCCATCGCCTACGGCGAGGACGGCATCCTGGAGAACGCCAGGAAGGGCGCCCTCCTGATCGACATGTCGTCGATCACCCCGCAGACCTCGATCGATCTCGCCGGTGCGGGCCGGGAGAAGGGCGTCCGTGTCCTCGACGCGCCGGTGTCCGGCGGCGAGGCGGGGGCCGTCGAGGCGGTTCTCTCCATCATGGTCGGCGGCGAGCAGGCCGACTTCGACCAGGCCAAGCCTGTCTTCGAGGCGCTCGGCAGGACCATCGTCCTGTGCGGTCCGCACGGCGCGGGCCAGACGGTGAAGGCGGCCAACCAGCTGATCGTCGCCGTCAACATCCAGGCGTGCGCCGAGGCCGTCGTCTTCCTGGAGAAGTCGGGTGTGGACCTGAGCGCGGCGCTGGACGTGCTGAACGGCGGTCTGGCCGGCTCGACCGTCCTGACCCGCAAGAAGGACAACTTCATCAACCGCGACTTCGCTCCGGGCTTCCGGATCGACCTGCACCACAAGGACATGGGCATCGTCACCGACGCCGCCCGCAATGTCGGTGCCGCGCTGCCGGTCGGCGCGGTCGTCGCGCAGTTGGTCGCCTCGCTGCGCGCGCAGGGCGACGGCGGTCTCGACCACTCGGCGCTGCTGCGTGCCGTCGAGCGGCTGTCCGGCCAACAGGTCTGACCCGGACCCACCCGACTCCGGGTTGTGGCGGCGCTGACAACTGTCCTGTCGCGCCCAGGCGCCGCCGCAGCCCGGGAACCACCCGCGCGCCCCGGAGCGAGGACCGGCCTCCGGCGGCGAGCGGCCAACAGCCGTCTCTTCCAACGGCCCTCGTGAGGGGTGGCCGGTGGGAGGGACATCCCCGGGACCGTGGCGGCGCGCGAGCCAGTGCGGTGGTGAGGGGAGCGACGGCGGCCCTCCTGACCAGAGGGAAGGCCGTCCGGCGTTCACCGTCGCCGTCGCCACGGTCCCAACAGCCTCTCCCGAGGCTCCGCAGAACGCCGTCCGGCGGTGCGAACGCCCAGTCGCGCCGGCCTCGCACCGCCGGACGGTCTCCAGCCCGACCCGCCGATACCCGACAAGAGCCCGGCCGTTTCTTCGGCCGGGCTCTTGTGCGCCGTCACCGCGTCGGCACACTGAAAAGCATGCGTCTAGCCGCGTTCCTCGCCCTGACCGCCGCCTCCGTCGCCCTCGCGATCGTCCAGAAGGACTATTCCTGGCTGATCGCCCCGGTCTCCGTGTTCCTGTTCCTCGGGCTCTCTCCGTTCGGGTCGCCCAAGGCCCCGAAGGCGGTACGGCGGCCGTCCGGCGGCGCCGCCGCCGCGGGGACCGCCGTCGGCGCCACCGGGGCTGTCGCGGCGGCCAGTTGGTGGGCCGACGGGCACACGCACGGCGGTGACACGGCGGACGCGAGCGGTGGGGACGGCGGCGGAGACGGCGGGGGCGGAGACGGCGGCGGGTGCGGGGGTTGTGGAGGCTGCGGCTGCGGCGGCTGACGCCAGCGCGTACACGACAGCGGCCCCCGCCCGGAGTTCCGGACGGGGGCACGGTGCTGTGACGGACCGTCAAACGATGGGTCGGACAAGCGGCCTGATCTCGGTCGGCGCGTGGCCGGGCTCGGTCGCGAGCTCCTCCCACTCGTTCACCTGGTCGATCCGCACGCCCATCGAGATGTTGGTGATCCGCTCCAGGATCGCCTCGACCACCACCGGCACCCGGTACTCGGCGGCGAGCTTCTTCGCCTGCTCGAAGGCCGGCAGCAGCTGGTCGGGATCGGTGACCCGGATCGCCTTGCAGCCAAGGCCCTCGACGACCTTGACATGGTCGACCCCGTAGACGCCCAGCTCCGGTGAGTTGATGTTCTCGAACTCCAGGTTGACCTGGAAGTTGATGTCGAGATTGCGCTGTGCCTGCCGGATCAGCCCCAAGTAGGCGTTGTTCACCAGCACATGGACGTAACCGATCCGGTGCTGCGCGCCGACGGCCAGCTCTTCGAGCATGAACTGGAAGTCGTAGTCGCCGGAGAGCGCGACGACCGTGGTGTCCGGGTCGGCCTTCGCGACACCGAGCGCGGCCGGGATCGTCCAGCCGAGCGGGCCCGCCTGACCGCAGTTGATCCAGTGCCGCGGCTTGTAGACGTGCAGCATCTGCGCGCCGGCGATCTGCGAGAGACCGATGGTGGTGACGTACCGGGTGTCGGGACCGAAGGCGCGGTTCATCTCCTCGTACACGCGCTGCGGTTTCATCGGCACGTTGTCGAAGTGCGTCCTGCGGTGCAGGCTGCCCTTGCGCTCCAGCACGGACGCGATCCACTCGGTGCGGTCGGGCAGTTCGCCCGCCGCCCTCAGCTCCTTCGCCACCTCGACGAAGAGCTTCAGCGCGTCCTTGGCGTCCGAGGCGATCCCGTAGTCCGGCGCGAAGATCTTGCCGATCTGGGTGGGCTCGATGTCGACGTGGACGAACGTGCGGCCCGCCGTGTAGACGTCGAGCGCGCCGGTGTGCCGGTTGGCCCAGCGGTTGCCGATACCGAGGACGAAGTCCGAGGCCAGGAACGTCTCGTTGCCGTAGCGGTGCGACGTCTGGATGCCCACCATGCCGGCGTTCAGTTCGTGGTCGTCGGCGATGGTGCCCCAGCCCATCAGCGTCGGTACGACCGGCGTGCCGGTCAACTCGGCGAATTCCACCAGCAGGTCCGACGCGTCGGCGTTGATGACACCGCCGCCGGCGACGATCAGCGGACGGTCGGAGGCGGCCAGCATGGTGAGCGCCTTCGCGATCTGCGCGCGGGTAGCGGACGGCTTGTAGACCGGCAGCGGCTCGTACGTCTCGATGTCGAACTCGATCTCGGTCAGCTGCACATCGATCGGCAGGTCGACGAGGACCGGGCCGGGACGGCCGGAGCGCATCAGGTGGAACGCCTGCTGGATGACGCCGGGGACCTGCGCGGCCTCCAGGACGGTGGTGGCCGCCTTGCTGACGGGACGGGCGATCGACGCGATGTCGACGGCCTGGAAGTCCTCCTTGTGGATCACCGCGGTCGGTGCCTGACCGGTGATGCACAGGATCGGGATGGAGTCACCGATCGCGGAGTACAGGCCGGTGATCATGTCGGTGCCGGCCGGGCCCGAAGTGCCGATGCAGACACCGATGTTGCCTGGGTTCGCGCGGGTGTAGCCCTCGGCCATGTGGGAGGCGCCCTCCACATGGCGGGCGAGCGTGTGGTCGATGCCACCGGCCTCTTCGAGGGCCTTGTAGAAGGGGTTGATCGCCGCGCCCGGCACACCGAACGCGTCGGTGACGCCTTCGCGCTTGAGGATCTCAACTGCCGCTCGGGCAGCGGTCATACGAGGCATGGAGTGCTCCTGCTTCGGCTGGTGGACTCGGGCTCTGTCGCGCCACCTGAGAGCGTCGATTCCGTCGATTCCACTCTTTCCACAATGCGAAAAGCATGTTCTGCTATGTGGAATCAATCTAAAGTGCCTGCCACCTGCCGTCAAGGGATGGCGGAAGACCCTCCCCAAGGCCCCGCCGGTGATGGACGATGGGCGGGCAGGCGCGGCGCGCGAGGGCGGCACAAGGGGGTACGGCGAGTGGGAGAGAGCGTTCCTGTCCGCTGTCCCGACTGCGGACACAGCCATGTGTTCACGGCGTCGGCCTACCCCTGCCCCTGCGGATCGGCCGTCACGGCGCCCCTGGTCGCGGGCGCGCCTCCCACCCGCATACTGCGCCGGACCTGGGACGAGGAGTGGGTGACCGTCAGCTGCACCGGGTGCGGACGGCGGGATCAGTGGCCGCAGCCGGAGCTGGGCTGCCCGTGCGGGGCGATGCTGCGGATACCGGTCAGGCCGGTGACGTTCGGGAGCGGGCGTGACGCCGTGCACGCCGCCGCGCTCTATCTGCGCGGGATCGGCTTCCCGGACGTCCTTCGGTCCGGCGAGCGGCCGGAGGCCGGCGTGGACCTGCGCGGGCCGGGGATCGTGGCCCAGGTCGACCTGGGCACCCGCCCCGCCGATTCGCGCGCCGTCGAGTGTCTGTGGCTGAGCGCGCTGACCGAGTCGGCGGTGAGCGCGTTCTTCTCCCTGGCCGGTTACGCGGACGAGGCGCGCGAGCGCGCCGACACCCTCGGGGTGCCGCTCTTCCTCCTGGACCCGACGGGCGTCCCGCGACCGGTCAACGGCCCCGCCGCCGACCTGGGTCGCTCACACGCCTGAGCGGAACCGCGAACCCCGAACCCCGAACCCCGAACTCCGAACCGCGCGCGCACCGCGCGGGCATACTTTCTCCATGCGAATCCGCCCCGCGGTCCCCGCCGATCTCCCCCTACTCCAGGACATCGAGAGGGCCGCCGGTGAACCCTTCCGCGCCGTCGGCATGGCGGCGATCGCCGACGACGAACCCCCGGCCATCGATCTCCTGGACCGCTATCTGCGCGCGGGCCACGCCTGGGTTAGCGAGGACGCCACGGGGCACCCGGTCGCGTATCTGATCTACGACGAGGTCGACGGCGCCGCCCATATCGAGCAGGTCTCCGTCCACCCCACGGCGGCGGGGCGCGGGGTCGGCCGCGCCCTCATCGAGCATCTGGCCGGACGGGCACAGAGCGCCGGTCTGGCCGGGCTCACCCTGACCACGTTCGCGGACGTGCCGTGGAACGCGCCGTACTACACCCGGCTCGGCTTCCGCACCCTCGCGGAGAACGAACTCACCGACGGGCTGCGGGAGATCAGACGCGCCGAGGCCGCGCACGGTCTCGACCACTGGCCCCGCGTCTGTATGCGCCGCGCCACGGCCGTCGGCTGACCGGCGGGCGCCGGGACGTCAGCGCCCGTCGCCCTCCTCGTACTCCGCGCCCGAGCCCTCGGCCGTCCGCTCGCGCAGTTCGATACGGCGGATCTTGCCCGAGACCGTCTTGGGCAGTTCGGCGAACTCGATGCGGCGCACGCGCTTGTACGGGGCGAGGACCGCGCGCGAGTGCTCGAAGAGCAGCTTCGCCGTGTCGGGTCCCGGCTCCCAGCCGTCCGCCAGGACGACGTACGCCTTCGGCACGTTGAGCCGCAGCGCGTCGGGCGCCGGGACGACGGCGGCCTCGGCCACGGCCTCGTGCTCCAGCAGCGCGCTCTCCAGCTCGAACGGCGAGATCTTGTAGTCGGACGCCTTGAATACGTCGTCGCTGCGCCCGATGTACGTGATGTAGCCGTCGGCGTCGCGTGAGCCGATGTCGCCGGTGCGGTAGAACCCGTCCGCCATGGACTCGGCCGTGCGCTCCGGGTCGCCGTGGTAGCCGGTCATCAGTCCGACCGGGGCGTTGGCGAGGTCCAGCGAGATCTCGCCCTCGGCCGCGCCGGGCGCGCCGGTGACCGGGTCGAGCAGCTCCACGACGAAGCCGGGCGTCGGCCGGCCCATCGATCCGGCCTTCAGCAGCTGCCCCGGCGAGTTGGCGACCTGGACGGCCGTCTCGGTCTGGCCGAAGCCGTCCCTGATCGTCACGCCCCACTCCCTGCGGACGGTCTCGATGACCTCGGGGTTGAGCGGTTCACCGGCGGCGACGACCTCGCGGGGGCGGTTGCGCAGCAGCTTGAGATCGGCCTGGATCAGCATCCGCCACACGGTGGGCGGCGCGCAGAAGCTGGTGACGCGGGCGCGGTCCATCTCGGCCATGAGCCGGACGGCGTCGAAGCGCGTGTAGTTGTGGATGAAAACGGTCGCCTCGGCGTTCCAGGGCGCGAAGAGATTGGACCAGGCGTGCTTGGCCCAGCCGGGTGAGGAGATGTTCAGATGCACGTCGCCGGGCCCCAGCCCGATCCAGTACATCGTCGCGAGATGGCCGATCGGATACGAGACATGGGTGTGCTCGACCAGCTTGGGGTGGGCGGTCGTGCCGGAGGTGAAGTAGAGCATCAGGGTGTCGTCGGCGCGGGTGTCCCCGTCGGGCTCGAAGACCGTGGAGTGCTGGTGGGACGCCTCGTACGCCCGCCAACCGGTCCCGTCGGGGCGCGAGCCGTCGTGCGGGCCGCCGTCCGGGCCAGTGGCGTCAACCTGGGCACCGTCGCCACCGACCACGATCCGGGTGTACTCCCCCGGCACGTCGGCGAACTTCGCGGTGTCACCGGCCCGGACGATCACCTGTCGCACCTGACCGCGCTCGATCCGGTCCCGCAGGTCCAGGGGGCCGAGCAGCGGCGTCGCCGGGATGACGACGGCCCTGAGTTTCATCGCGGCGAGCGCCGTCTCCCACAGCTCGGTCTGGTTGCCGAGCATGACGAGAACGCGGTCACCGGCCACCACGCCCTGGGCGCGGAGCCAGTTGGCCACCTGGGCGGAGCGCCCGGACATCTCGGCGAAGGAGGTGACGCACTCGGTGCCGTCCTCCTCGACGATGTGCAGCGCGGGCCGGTCGTTGCCCTCGGCGATCACGTCGAACCAGTCCAGCGCCCAGTTGAACAGCGCGGGCCGGGGCCAGACGAAGCCTTCGTACGCCGCGGAGTAGTCCTCCCGGTGTCGCAGCAGGAAATCCCTGGCGGCGCGGAACCGCTCGGTCGCGTCGACTGCTCTCATGTGCCCTCCTCATCACTCGCACGTTCACTAGCATCGTGTAACCGGTGACGTACGTCTCACCACCCCCTGACGGGGGTGAACCGAACTCGTCGTACCGGCGGAACGAGCCGAAGAGAAGGAAGGCGCTGTGACTGAGGCGGTCGAAGCGGTCGAGATGCGGACTGCGCTGCTGACGCTGCGCCGTACGACCGGGCTGCCCGTGGCGTTCGGCGGGCTGTTGCACGATGCGCGCCAGGTACGCATCGCGGAGCTGAACGGCACGGCGACGGGTGCGCTGCGCGGGCTCGGGATCTCCGTCGGGAACGGGCTGGGCGGCAAGTCGATCGCGCTGCTGCGGCCGTGCGCGGTGACCGACTACCGGCAGGCGCGGCACATCAGCCACGAGTACGACGCGGCGGTGGCCGCCGAGGGCCTGCGCTCCGTGGTCGCCGTTCCCGTGATCGTGCGGCGCCGGGTCCGTGGCGTGCTGTACGGCGCGCTGCGCGATCCGCTGCCGATGGGCGAGCGGGTCTTCGACGCCGCCGTGGCCGCCGCCCGCGACGTGGAGCAGTCGCTGGCCGTACGGGACGAGGTGCAGCGGCTGCTCGCCGTGACCCGCGAGCCGGTGCGGGGGCGGCCCGAGGCGTGGGAGGAGGTCCGCGAGGCGCACAGCGAACTGCGGGCGCTCGCGCCGCGCATCGTGGACGCCGGGCTGCGGAGCGAACTGCACGCCGTCTGCGGCCGGTTGGCGGGCGCTGGTGGCGCCCCGCAGGACTGGCGCGACCAGGGCGGGCACCGCGAGCGACGGGCCGTGGCGCTGGCTCCGCGCGAGGTGGACGTGCTTGCGTGCGTGGCGGCGGGCTCGACGAACGCGGCGGCGGCCGAGCGTCTGGGGCTGCGGCCGGAGACGGTGAAGGGGTATCTGCGGGCCGCGATGCGCAAGCTGGGCGCCCACAACCGTCTGGAGGCGGTGGTGGCGGCCCGCCGGGCGGGACTGCTGCCGTAGACCTGTCCGGCGGATCTTCGCGGGGCAGGTGACGGAAGACGGGGAGGCTGCGGCGGTCGGGCCCGTGGCGCGGCGCCGTCAGGGGCGTCAGGGCGGCGTCGGGGGCGGCGTCAGGGCGGCGTCAAATAATCGGGCCGACCGATCAACGCCGCGTCATGAAGCACCCGAACCACCACGGGCCGGGCATAGCTTCCTGGTGTCAGACAGCGACGACTCCCCTGCGGAGGACACCATGGACAGCACCACTCCCGAAGACGCGGACCCCGACGAACGCGGGCCGGCCGGTCCGCTGTACGTACCCGTACGGCTCGGCTCCGCCGGAGGCCGGCAGCTGCGCTTCATGCGCACCCCGCTCGGCGCACGGACCGCCGTCGGCTTCACCGACGTCCGGCGGCTGACGGCCGCGCTCGGCGCGCGGCAGCCGTACATCAGACTCGCCGAACCGTGCCTGCGGGCCCTCTCGGAACCGCTCGGCGTCGTCCTCGTGACGATCGATCCCCAGCTCGCGGCCCCGCCGGTCGACCGGACGCCCGCGCCCGCGCCGACCGCCCCGGCCCGAGCGACGGTCAGGCCGTGTCTGCGCCACACCGGCGGGATGCCGCTGGCGGTGGGCGCGTGACCACCGAACCGCTGCTCGTCGTCAACGAGTTGAGCACCCCTTCGGTCTGGCCCGCGTCGGCCGTCTCCGCGCCCGGCGGTGACCTGAGCGTCGCGGGCGTCTCCCTCCTGGAGCTGGCCGAGCGCTACGGCACTCCCACCTACGTACTCGACGAGGGCGAGGTGCGCTCCCGGGCGCGGGCCTGGCTGCGCGCGCTGCCCGAGGCGGAGATCGTCTACGCGGCGAAGGCGTTCCTGTGCCGCGCGGTCGTGGACTGGATGGAGGAGGAGGGCCTGGGGCTCGACGTCTGTTCGGCGGGCGAGCTGGAGCTGGCGGCCACCCGGGGCTTCCCGGTCGAGCGGATCGTGCTGCACGGGAACGCGAAATCGCCGCGGGATCTGGGGACGGCGCTGCGGCTCGGCGTCGGCAGGATCGTCATCGACGCGGACTGCGAGATAGCCAGGCTCGCCGCGCAGGTGCCGGCGCACGACGCGCAGCGGGTGATGGTGCGGGTACTGCCCGGGATCGAGGCGGGCGCCCATCCGAAGATCCGTACGGGGGCCGAGGGCCAGAAGTTCGGGCTGTCGATCGCGAACGGGGACGCGGAGGACGCCGTGGCCCGGATCCTGGGCCAGCTCCAGCTCGAACTGACCGGTCTGCACTGTCACTTGGGCTCGCAGATCAGCTCTCCCGAGCCGTACGAGCGGGCCGTACGGGAGCTGGTCTCCTTCTTCGTACGGATACGGGACCGGTTCGGCGTCGTCCTGCCCGAGCTGGACCTGGGCGGCGGCTTCGCCGCGGCGTACCTGCCGGGCGACGCGGCCCCGGCGCCCGCCGTCTACGGGCGGCGGATCAGGCGGGCGCTGACCGGCGCCTGCGCCGATGCGGGCCTGCCGGTCCCGCGGCTGACCGTGGAGCCCGGCCGCTCGATCATGGCGCCGGCCGGGATCGCGCTGTACCGCGTGCTCGCGGTGAAGCGCTCGGGCTGCCGGGTCTTCGTGGCGGTCGACGGGGGCATGAGCGACAACCCGCGCCCGGCGCTGTACGGCGCCCGCTACACGGTCCGCCGTGTCGGGCGCGCCTCGGCGGCGCCGATGCGGACGGCCACGGTGGTCGGCAGGCACTGCGAGGCGGGCGACGTGCTCGCGGACGGGGTGGAGCTGCCGGAGGACGTACGGCCCGGCGACGTACTCGCGGTGCCCGCGTCGGGGGCGTACCAGGTGTCGATGGCCTCGGGTTACAACATGACGGGCCGGCCGCCGGTGGTGGCCGTCGCCGACGGACTCCCGCGCCTGCTGGTGCGGCGCGAGACGTTCGAGGACCAGCGGCGGCGCGACGTGGGTCTCTGATCTCAACCGGCCGCCGCCTGAAGCTACTTGGCGGCCGGTCCGGAGAATTCCGCGAAGCGCACGGCGTACGAGGGGGAGGCGGCCGAGGAGAGGGATCCGAGCATCCGGACGCCCTCCTCGGCCACCGCGTCGCGCTGTGCGCGGGTGAGCCCGCCGAATGCCTGCACGGTCAGCGTCCCGTGCCCGTCGCCCTCCGCGCCGTCCTCCAACCGCCAGATTCCGGCGAGGAATCCGTCGACGAGGAAGGTGCGGTAGCCCTGGTTGCCGTTCCAGGTGCGCTTGCGGTACTCGAAGGGGACGACGCGGGTGCGGTCGGCGTGCGAAAGCAGCAGGTTGTCGTACTCGGGGAGGAAGCGCGGCGGGGCGGGGGTGTCCGCGTCCGGCCGGGGCGCGTCGGGGAGGTCGAACAGCTCGACGCCGTACTCGTCCTGGAAGGTGAGGAGTTGGTCCCGCAGCCGCTCGAAGACCGGGCCGAGGCGTGTCAGCCGGCACCAGGTCTGCATGTCCTTGACCGAGGCGGGTCCGAAGGCGGCGAGGTAGCGCAGGACGGCGGCCTCCGGCGCGATGCCCGGCGATGTCGCCGCGTCGCGGCCGTCGGCCGCTTCGGCCGCTTCGGCACCGAACCACTTCTGTGCCGTCGTGAGCGTGACCTGACCGCTGTGGCCCCAGAGCCCGCGCGGTGTGACCTGTACGAGCGGCAGCAGGCACCGCGCGGCGACGGAGAGGGCGAGCGGGTCGGCGTCGGGCCACCGCTCGACCAGTGACGCCTTCAACTCCTTGAGCGGCACGGGCCGTTCCTCGACGAGTTCCTTGCTGAGGGCGGCGAGCCGGTCCAGGTCCACCCCGACGAGACCGTCGCGGAAGATGCGCAACTCCCGCTCGATCAGGGGCTGGACGAACGGACGCAACGCGAGGCAGTCCTCTGCGGTGTGGGTGTGGATGGTGGAGCGGAGCGTGACCATCCGCCCGACCTCGCGGGATGCCATCAGCCCGGAGAGCTCCTCGGGGTCGAACGCGTCGAGCCTGGCGGCGAGTTGGACGTACGGCGGCTTCACGTTCTGCGCCTGGAGCCCGACCAGATGTGTCACGGCGTCCTTGGCGGACATGGCCGCGCGCCGCAGGAGGAGCTGCCGCGCCAGGGTGGCGCGGTTGAGCGCACGGGTACTGAGCACGGGGTGCGGGAGCGGGTGCGTCGTCTTCGAAGCCATGCTCCGCACGTTACTCAGACTTGCGGACACCTTCTGTCCTCAACCGCCGGACGGGCCGTGAATACGGCCCGTCCGGCGACCGGGAAGAACCCGAGTGGTCAGGCCGCGGCGGTGACCGTGAACAGGGCCCCGTCCGGATCCCGGAGCGTCGCCTCGGCCGCATCGTCCACCTCGGCCGAGGCGTCCGGGCGTGGCACGAGCGAGCCGCCGGAGGCCAGCGCCGTCTCGACGGCCGCCTCCACGTCCTTCACGCTGAAGTGCACGTGCCAGCGCGGCCGGATCTGCGGGTCGGGCGCCGCCTGTACGGCCCCGCCCCTGATCAGCGCCAGCGGCTCGTCGCCGTCGAGGAGCACCGACCGGTCCTCTTCGCGCGCCAGGCGCAGCTTCCCCTCGCCCTCCGGCTCCCAGCCGAGCGTGAGCGAGTAGAAGCGCCCCGCCGTGACCGCGTCCCTGGTCCGCAGCTCCAGCGAGGCGGAGCCGCTGCCGCGCCCCACGGACCAGTCCGAGCGCACCGAACCTTCCCAGATCCCGAAGACGGCGCCGTCCGGGTCGACGGCGAGCGCCGCGCGGCCGGTGTGGAACGCGAGCGGGCCGACGCCGACCGTTCCGCCGCGCTCCCTGATGCGGGCCGCCGCCTCGTCCACGTTCGTGACGTTGAAGTACGGCGTCCAGGAGACGGCCACCTGGAGCGAGGAGGCGAGTGCTCCGATACCGGCGACGGGCAGGCCGTCGATGAGTGCCACGGAGAAGTCGTCGCCGAGCCCGGCCCGCCGGTAGGTCCAGCCGAGGACCTTGCCGTAGAAGTCCTGGGCGCCCGGCAGTTCACGTGCGAGCAGGCTCACCCAGCATGGTGCTCCCGCGACTCCCTGTGCTTTCGGCATTCCACTCCGTTTCATAGCGACTCAACCGCGATCCGGTACGACCGCACCGGAAGGCTAGTGCCCTTACGTGCACGCCAGACACCTTTGAATGTATTTGAAGGTAATGCAGCGCGGCGGACGGGGAGTGTCCGCGATATGATCAACCACTTAATGTGGGAGCGCTCCCAGTGGTTGGATGAAGGTCCCGACGAAGCGTGGACGGAGGTCGCACGATGGTGGCAAGGGGACGCACGACCCGGCCCAGCCAGCCCACGCTCGAAGAGGTGGCGGCGCTCGCCGGCGTGGGGCGCGGCACCGTCTCCCGCGTCATCAACAACTCGCCGCGCGTGCGGGACACCACCAGGCAGCTCGTCCAGGACGCGATAGCCGAGCTGGGCTACGTACCCAACCGGGCGGCCCGCGCGCTCGCCGGGAGCCGTACCGACGCGGTGGCGCTGGTGATCCCGGAGACCGAGAAGCGGTTCTTCGCGGAGCCGTACTTCTCCGACGTGCTCCACGGCGTCGGCACCGGTCTCGCCGACACCGAGATGCAGTTGCTGCTCACGCTCGTACGGAACGAGAACGAGCGCCGGCGCTTCCTCCAGTACGCGCGGGCCGGCCGGGTCGACGGCGTGCTGCTGGTCTCCGTCCACGGTGACGACCCGCTGCCCGACCTGCTCGCGGAGATGGGCCTGCCGACCGTGCTGAGCGGCCGCCGCTCGGCGGACGAGCCCGTGAGTTACGTCGACTCCGACAACGTCGGCGGCGCCCGCTCCGCCGTACGGCATCTCGTGGAGACCGGGCGGCGGCGGATCGCCACGGTCACCGGGCCGCTGGACATGTACGTGGCGCAGTGCCGGCTCGGCGGGTACCAGGAGGCCGTGGCCGCCTCGGGCGGCGATCCGGATCCCTCCTGGACGGCGCACGGGGACTTCACCGAGGAGAGCGGGCGCCGGGCGATGACGGAGCTGCTGGCGCGCCATCCGGACCTGGACGCGGTGTTCGCCGCGTCCGACGTGATGGCGGCGGGCGCCCTGCACTCACTGCGGGCCGCGGGCCGCCGGGTGCCCGAGGACGTGGCCGTCGTGGGCTTCGACGACTCCCCCATCGCCGGGCACACCGATCCCCAACTCACCTCTGTACGGCAGCCGGTGGAGGAGATGGGGCAGGCGATGGCGCGGGTGCTGCTGGAGGGGATCAACAATCCCGGCGCGGCGCACCAACACGCCGTGCTGCCGACGGAGTTGGTACGGCGCGCGTCGTCGTGAACACCTCGGAGTTCTCGCGACAGGGCGGGGTCAGCGTGAAGTCAGGTCCGGGGCGGTCGACTTGAGGTAGGTCGCGACCCAGACGAGCGGCGCGTTCCAGTTGATGGTGTTCTCCTTCGAACTCCACGCGCTGGGCGCCGTGCCGGGCCCGGCGTAGGACTTGGCGGCGGGGCGGCCGGCGGGTGTGACGGGGTCGCTGATGTCGGCGCTGTTCGGGCCGCCGGAGAGCCAGCCGCTGGGATACGGGGTCGCGGGGTACTGCCCCCAGGCGAGCCGGTCGTGCAGATCGGTCTCCCGGTGGGCGCCGTAGCCCGTCACATAGGAGATCCCCATGGCGTTGGTGCCGAGCAGATAGTCCATGGCCCGGTGCATGGCCCTCAGATGGCCGCGGTCGTGGGTGAGGTCGTACGCGGTGCCGAGCAGCATCATCCGGTTGACGACGGCGGAGTTGGAGCCCCACGGATAGGCGGTGGCGCCGGAGATCAGCGCCGGGTACCCCTCGCTCCGCTGGGTGGCTACGAACGAGTCGGCGACTGTGCGCAGGCTCTCGCGCATCCGGGAGAGATCGGCGGGCGGAAGGCTGTTGGGCACGGTGAGCAGCGAGAGGCTTCCCGCGGCGGCCACCCGCCCCCAGTCGAAGGCGCCGATCTCGCCGTAGTGCGGGGAGCCGGTCACGGCGGTCCGGTAGCCCTCGGCGGAGCCGTCGGCGCGCTGCTCGGCGGTGAGGTAGAGCTCGGCCGCCGCCGCGTAACGGTCGTCGCTGTTCTGGGTGTCGGGGTAGTCACCGCCGCCCTCGGCGTCGGTGCCGTCGCCGGCCTCCGGGTAGTCGACGTCGGGGTGCGCCTCGGCGCGCTTCCAGGCGTCCTGCGCGGACGTCCAGAGACCGGATGCCTTCTCGGCGTCGAACTTCCTCAGCACGCGGGAGAGTTGGGCGTTGGTTCGGGCAACGGCGTACGTGGCGTTGGTGGACGGCGGCATCGCGGAGCGCGGCAGGGCGTTCTCCGCGGCGATGTCCTTGACCGGGAAGGCGCTCCAGGCGTGGTTGTGCACCTTGTGCGACGCCGGACCGGTCTTCGGGAGCATGCCGGACATGAAGCGTGAGCCGTAGGCGACTTCGTCGAGGAGGTCGGGCAGACCGTTGGCCCGCTCCGGTACGGACAGGCTGCCGTCCGCGTACGCCTGGGGCAGGCGCTCGTAGAGGTTCAGCAGCACCCAGGCGGAGATGGCGTGGTTGACGGGGTAGATCCCGAAGTCACCGGCGTCGGCCCAGGAGCCGGCGACGTTCAGCCGCTGTTCCTGGCTGACCTTGTCGCTCTTGCCGTCCGCGCCGCTCCTGCTGTCCTTGTCGCACCAATTCTTGTAGCAGGGAACGGACTTGTCGCCGGGGTGCAGCGCGGCGTGCGCGTGGGCCGCGCTCTGGAGGTACTCGGCCTCGACCGGGGTGCCCATCCGGTGGAAGTAGAAGTACTGCATGGCCTCCCGCCCGAGGTCCGGGTAGAGCGGCTCGCCGGTCACGGTGAACGGCACGCTGGTGCCGACGCCCGCGACCGTGAGCCGGTGCACCCCCTGCCCGGTGGCGCGCGAGAAGTCGGCCCGGTGGACATGGTCGCCGGAGGCCTTGTCGGACCCGACGACGCTCGTGGTGCCGGAGGCGACCGTGAGGCCCTTGCCGTCCGTGAGCTGCCACTTCAGCGGAGCGGTGGCCGTGGCGACGACGGTCGCGATCTTGTCGGCGCCGGTCGCGTAGCCGATCTGGTTGACCCGTACGGGGCCGGGATCGGCCGGGGCGTCGGCCCTGGGCTGCTTGAACACGGTCGGCGTCACGGCGACGGCCACCAGGGCGAGCGACAGCGAGCGGAACAGGGGATTACGCAAGGGTCGACTCCTCCGCGCGGCACCACTGGGATCAGGTCGCAGAGAACGTAACGGGAGTTTTCGGACTCGGTTGTCCGACACCCCGGTCAGGCGCGCAGATACGCGAGGACGGCCAGCACGCGCCGGTGGCCCTCGCCGTCCACGCGGAGGTCCAGTTTTTGCAGGATGGCGCTGACGTGCTTGTTGACCGCCGCCTCCGTCACATACAGATGCCGCGCGATCGCCGCGTTCGCCCGTCCCTCCGCCATCAGGGAGAGCACCTCGCGCTCCCTGGGGGTGAGCCGCTGGAGCGGATCCTGCTGCCGGTTGAGGAGTTGGCGTACGACCTCCGGGTCCACCACCGTCTCGCCCGCGGCGACACGGGCGACCGCGTCGACGAATTCCGTCACCGCGCTGACCCGGTCCTTGAGCAGATAACCGACACCGCCGGCGCTCCCGAGGTCGAGCAGACGCGCGGCGTAGGACTGTTCCACGTACTGGCTGAGTACCAGGACCGGCAGCGCGGGGTGTTCACGGCGCAGGGCGACGGCGGCACGCAGGCCGTCGTCCGAGTGGTCCGGCGGCATGCGGATGTCGGTGACGACGATGTCGGGCCGGTGCGCGCGGACCGCGGTGATCAGGCTGTCCGCGTCACCGACCTCGGCCACGAGCCGGTGGCCGAACCGGGTCAGGACACCGACCAGGCCGTCACGCATCAGCGGGGAGTCCTCGGCGAGGACGACGGTCAGCGACATGGGATCTCCGCGTGCAGCAGGGTGGGGCCACCGGCCGGGCTGGAGATCCGCAGTCTGCCATCGGCGGCGGCGACCCGGTCGGCCAGGCCGACCAGCCCGGTCCCGGCCGCAGGATCGGCGCCGCCCACACCGTTGTCGCTGATGCTGAGTGTCAGTACGTCGGCGTGCAGCCGCGCGTGCACCTCGGCGCGGGTGGCGGCGCTGTGCTTGGTCGCGTTGGCGAGGGATTCGGCTACGACGAAGTACGCGGCCGTCTCCACCGCGGCGGGCGGCCGGTGCGGCAGCCGGATGTCGACGGTGACCGGCAGGACCGAGCGGGCACTGAGATTACCGACGGCCTCGGGCAGCCCGTGGTCCGTCAGCGCCTTGGGGTGCACACCCCGGCTCAGCTCACGCAACTCGTAGACGGCCAGGGTGACTTGTTCCTGTGCGATGTCGAGCTGCCGGGCGACGGACGAGCCCGGCTCCGCGTCCAGCCTCGCCATGCCGAGCAGGACGTTGAGCGAGACGAGCCGCTGCTGGGCCCCGTCGTGCAGATCCCGCTCGATCCTGCGGCGCTCCGCGTCGAAGGAGCCGACCAGCCGGGCGCGGGAGGCCCGGACCTCGGTCAGCTGCCAGCCGAGTTCCCCGTCGCGAGGGGCGAGGATCGCGCGGGTCATGGCGGCCCGCGCACCGGCCCAGACGGTGATCGTGTACGGCGCGACCGGCACCAGGCACACGGCGAGGACCGCCAGCGGCCAGGCGTCCGGATCGTCGACGGGTGAGGTGGCGAGGAGCACCGGAACGGCGAGCGAGACCCCCAGTACCAGCACGTCCATCCACCACATCGCGGCCAACGACGCGGCGGTGAAGCCCAGTTCGCGCCAGGTGGCGGGCTCCCGCAGCCGGGTGGCCAGCCAGCCGCGCGCTCCGGGTTCGGCGGGCGGGCGGTGCGGGTCGGGGAGTGGGTCGGGGTCCATCAGACGCAGCCGCCGACGCTCGACACGGCTGACGACGATGCCGGACAGGCTCACGCCGAGTAGCAGTACGGCCCCGACGCCGACGACAAGGGAGACGACACCGGCGAGCGTCATCGCCGCCAGGACCGTCAGGACGAGCGCGCCGAGGAGACCGCCGGAGAGGAGGTAGAGGAAGGAACGCCAGGGCCAGGAGGAGGTGAGGAACTTCCACGGGCTCTGGCCCACGGCCCGCCAGGCTGTTGAATGGTGCACCCGTCGACCGTAGCCGCGTGCCGAGGTCCGGACAGTAGGACCAGCACTACCTTCGGACTCCCACGTACGCCAATGCGCCGGGCCCCCGCCGGGCGGTGGGATACGGGACATGTGGATCAGCACGAACAGACTCGGTACGAACAGGCTCGGCACGGACGGGCTCGATACCAACAGGCTCGGCACGGACGGGCTCGGCACGGACGGGCTCGGCGCGGACGGGCTCGGCGCGAGCGGTCGGCGGACGAGCAGCCGTCGGACGAGCCGTCACAGCGGCTTCGCGCCCGTCCGGCGTACGGCGGGGCGGCTCGTCGCCGCGCTCGGTCTCACGGCCGTCGCCCTCGTGGGCCCCGTCCCGACCGCGCTCGCCGAACCGGCCCCCGCGCCCGCCACCCTGACCCCCGCCGCGATAGACCGCTTCGTGAACAGCTATCTCACGGAGACCGGGCTGCCCGGCGCCGTGGTGGCGGTGACCAGGGGCGGGAAGGTCGTCCACACCGGCGGGTACGGGCGCACGGCCGGCGGGACGGCCATGACGGGGCGCACGCCGGTCCCGGTGGCCTCGCTCTCCAAGTCCATGACCGCGCTCGCCGTCATGCAGTTGGTGGAGGAGGGGAAGGTCGGACTCGACCGGCCCGTACACGGCTATCTGCCGGAATTCACCATGGCCGACGAGCGGGCCGCGAGGATCACCGTCCGTCAGTTGCTCGACCAGACGTCCGGCATGGCCGATTCGGCCTTCCCCGATCTGGCCCTGCCGCAGGCGCACACGTTGAAGGGGGCGGTCGCCCGGATGCGCGGGGCCCGTCTCGCCGCCGAGCCGGGGACCCGGTGGAGCTACCACAACCCCAACTACTTCGTCGCGGCCCGGCTGGTCGAGGTGGTCACCGGGGAGCCGTTCGCCGACCGCCTCCGCAGCCACGTCTTCGTACCCCTGGGGATGGCGGACTCGCGTTCCGTCGACTCCACCACCGGCATGCCCGAGGACGCGCGGGGGTTCGTGCGGGCCTACGGCCGGGTGGTGGAGCGCGCGCACCCGCGCTGGTTCACGGCGGGCGGCCACGGTGTCGTCACCACCGCCGACGACCTGGCCCGTTGGCTGATCGCACAGAACAACGGCGGCGTCGGCGCGGACGGCCGGCGGGTCGTCTCCGCGCGGAGCGTGGCCACCATGCACACACCGCCCGAGGGCGAGAACTACGCCATGGGCTGGTCGCTCGGCGAGGCCACCGGGGACGGCGAGCCCCCGCTCCAGCACACCGGTGAGCTGCTCACCCAGAACGCCATCCAGGTCCTGCTGCCGGACCGGAAGGTCGGCATCGCCGTCGTCAGCAACACCGGCATGATCTCCGGCGACGACAGCGCGGGCATCGCGGACGGGCTGCGGGATCTGGCCGAGGGCCGCCCGGCGGAGATCAGGGAACCGTTCACCATGACCGCCGACCACGTCCTCGCCGCGCTGACGCTGCTGGCACTGGGGCTCGGCACGCTCGGCGCCGTACGGGCACCGGGCTGGGCGCGGCGTGCGACCGGGCGCCCGCTGTGGCGTGCGGGGCTGCGGACGCTGCCGTACGTGCTCCCGGTCGCCTGTCTGGTGTGGCTCGCGGATCTGGTGGGCCTGCTGATGCGGCGGGAGGGCACGTTCGGCCAGGTGGTGTACGTGTGGCCCGCACTGGTGGTGTGCGTCGCGGCGGCGGCCCTGGCGTCGGCCGCGGTGATCGCGTCGCGGAGCGTCCATATGACCCGAGCGGTCCTGCGCGGACAGCGGCCGAGGGGTGACGGTCTCGTCCCCTCAGGCGACGGAGCCGATACGACCCGCGGCGGCCAGGCTCCCGTCGTGGTGGATCGGGGTGTGGGCGCCGGTCAGTGAGACGCCGGTGCCGCCGCGCCGGTTCGCGACGATCTCCGCCGCGATGGACAGCGCGGTCTCCTCGGGCGTACGTGCCCCGAGATCGAGGCCGATGGGGCTGCGCAGCCTCGTCAGCTCCAGTTCGGTGACGCCGACGCCGCGCAGCCGCTCGTTGCGGTCCAGGTGGGTGCGCCGGGAGCCCATGGCGCCGACGTAGGCGACGGGGAGCTTGAGGGCGAGTCGCAGCAGGGGGACGTCGAACTTGGCGTCGTGGGTCAGTACGCAGAGCACCGTACGGCCGTCGGTCTCCGTCGACTCCAGATAGCGGTGCGGCCAGTCCACGACGATCTCGTCGGCGTCCGGGAAGCGGACGCGGGTGGCGAAGACGGGGCGGGCGTCGCAGACGGTGACGTGGTAGCCGAGGAACTTCCCCACCCTGACCAGGGCGGACGCGAAGTCGATGGCACCGAAGACGATCATGCGCGGGGCCGGGACGCTCGACTCGACGAGAAGCGTCAGCGGCTGTCCGCAGCGCGAGCCGTCCTCGCCGATCGTGACGGTGCCGGTGCGGCCCGCGTCCAGCAGGGCGCGGGCCTCGTTCGCCGCCGTGCCGTCCAGCGCCGGGTGGCCGCCCAGCGTCCCCTCGTACGCTCCCCCGGGGCGTACGAGGAGTCCTCGGCCGCGCAGTTCCGCGGGCCCGTCGGTGAGCCGCGCGACGGCCGCCGCCTCACCTCCGGCGGCGGCGGACAGCGCGGACGCGAACACGTCCCTGCCGGGAGAGTCCGCGCGTACCGGGGTGACGAGGATGTCGATGACGCCGCCGCAGGTCAGGCCCACGGCGAAGGCGTCCTCGTCGCTGTATCCGAACGTCTGGAGTACGGTCTCGCCGTCGTCCAGGGACTGCCGGCACAGCTCGTAGACGGCGCCCTCCACACATCCGCCGGAGACCGAGCCGATCGCGGTGCCCTCGCTGTCGACGGCGAGGGCGGCGCCCGGCTGCCGGGGCGCGCTGCCGCCGACGGCCACCACGGTGGCCACGGCGAAGTCCCGGCCCTGCTCGACCCACCGGTTCAGTTCGTCGGCGATGTCCAGCATGTCGGCCTCCTCTGGTTCTCTCAGTATCGGATGTGCGCAGCGGCGCGGCGCGTCGGCGCCGCCACGGGGCCCGGTGGCGTCAGCTCACGCCGAGCCAGCCCTCGATCGGATGGAGCGCGAAGAAGACCACGAAGATCACGGTCAGCCCCCACATGAACGCGCCGATCTCCCGTGCCCTGCCCTGGGCGATCTTGATGGCGACGTAGGAGATGACACCGGCGGCGACCCCGGCGGTGATCTGGTAGGTGAACGGCATGATCACCACGGTCAGGAAGACCGGTACGGCGACGGCGCGGTCGTTCCAGTCGACGTGCTTGGCGTTCTGCATCATCATCGCGCCGATGACCACCAGGGCCGCCGCGGCGACCTCGCCGGGGACGATCTGGGTGATCGGGCTGAAGAACAGACAGGCGGCGAAGAAGAGGCCGGTGACGACGGAGGCGAAGCCCGTACGGGCCCCCTCCCCGACACCGGTCGCGGACTCGACGAACACGGTCTGGCCGGAGCCGCCCGCGACACCGCCGACGACACCGCCCGCGCCGTCGATGAACAGCGCCTTCGACAGGCCGGGCATCCGGCCCTTGTCGTCCGCCAGCTTGGCCTCCGTACCGACGCCGATGATCGTGGCCATGGCGTCGAAGAAGCCGGCGAGCACGAGCGTGAAGACGATCATGCCGACGGTCATCGCGCCGACCTCGCCCCAGCCGCCGAACTCGACGTCTCCGAAGAGCGAGAAGTCCGGCATGGAGACGGCGCCGCCGGTCAGCTCGGGTGGTCCGCCCGCCCACGCCTTGGCGCCGATGACACCGGTGGCGTTGAGTACGGCGGCGACGACCGTGCCGACGACGATGCCGATCAGGATCGCGCCGGGCACGTCGCGCGCCTGGAGCATGAAGATCAGCAGCAGCGTGACCGCGAAGATCAGGACCGGCCAGCCGGCCAGTTCGCCGGCCGGGCCCAGGGTGACGGGTCCGCCACCCTGCGAGGCGTGTACGAAGCCCGCCTTGACCAGGCCGATCAGCGCGATGAAGGTGCCGATGCCCATCGTGATCGCGTGCTTGAGCGCGAGCGGGATCGCGTTCATGATCAGCTCGCGCAGGCCGGTGACGACCAGCAGCATGATCACGACGCCGTACATCACACACATGCCCATGGCCTGCGGCCAGGTCATGTTGGGGGCGACCTGCGTGGAGATGACGCCGGAGACGGAGAGGCCGGCGGCGAGGGCCAGCGGCACCTTGCCGACGAAGCCCATCAGCAGCGTGGTGACGGCCGCGGCGACGACGGTGGCGGTGATCAGCGCGGGCTGGCTGAGCACATTGCCCGCGACGTCCTTCCCGCCCAGGATGAGTGGGTTGAGCAGCAGGATGTACGCCATGGCCATGAAGGTCGTGACGCCGCCGCGCACTTCACGCGCGACGGTGGATCCCCGCTGGGATATGTGGAAATACCGGTCGAGCCAGGACCTTCCGGCCGGGGGACGCGAGCCTGGGCCGGCGTCCTCGGCGGTTGTCCTGGGCTCCACGGACTGCTGGGTCATGGTGCCTACTCCCAAGGTTCACAGGGGCACCCGCGAAGAGACTTCAGATGCGGGATTTGGGACGGTGCGTGGGCTGCACGACCCGGGGGACGGCCCGAGGCGAACTGGGTTGTCCTGCGAGGGCGTTGCGGTGGTGCGATGCCGCCGCGAGCGGTGCGGCGGCGGTCGGGCTCCGGGCGGCACTCGTACGCGCCGCCCGGAGCGTCCGGTCAGGTGCCGGTCAGATGCTCCGGCCGTACCGGGGTCCTGTTCAGCTCCAGCCCCGTCGCGTTCCGGATCGCCGCGAGCACGGCGGGAGTCGACGACAGGGTCGGGGCCTCGCCGATACCACGCAGCCCGTACGGCGCGTGCTCGTCGGCCAGTTCGAGCACGTCGACCGGGATGGTCGGCGTGTCGAGGATGGTGGGGATCAGATAGTCCGTGAAGGACGGGTTGCGCACCTTCGCGGTCTTCGGGTCGACGAGGATCTCCTCCATGACCGCCACGCCCAGGCCCTGGGTGGTGCCGCCCTGGATCTGGCCGAGGACGGAGAGCGGGTTGAGCGCCTTGCCGACGTCCTGCGCGACGGCCAGCTCGACCACCTTGACCAGGCCCAGCTCGGTGTCGACCTCGACCACCGCGCGGTGTGCGGCGAACGAGTACTGGACATGGCCGTTCCCCTGCCCCGTACGCAGGTCGAACGCCTGCGTGGGACGGTGGCGCCACTCCAGTTCGAGGTCGACCGACTCGCCCTCCAGGACGTCCACCAGATCGGCCAGGACCTCCCCGCCGTCGGTGACGACCTTGCCGCTCTCCAGCAGCAGCTCGGCCGTGGCCCAGGCCGGGTGGTACGTGCCGAACTTGGCGCGGCCGATCTCCAGGACCTTCTCGCGGACGTGCTCGCAGGTGTTCTTGACCGCGCCGCCCGTGACGTACGTCTGGCGGGACGCGGAGGTCGAACCGGCGGACCCCACACGGGTGTCGGCCGGCTGGATCGTCACCTGCGCGACGCCCAGTTCGGTGCGGGCGATCTGCGCGTGGACGGTGACGCCGCCCTGCCCGACCTCCGCCATCGCGGTGTGCACGGTGGCGACCGGCTCGCCGCCCACGACCTCCATCCGCACCCGGGCGGTGGAGTAGTCGTCGAAGCCCTCGGAGAAACCGACATTCTTGAGGCCGACCGCGTAGCCCACACCCCGTACGACGCCTTCGCCGTGCGTGGTGTTGGACAGCCCGCCGGGCAGCGCCCGTACGTCGGCCGCCTCGCCCGCCGCGAGCCACTGCCGCTCGGGCGGCATCGGGCGCGCCTTGACGCGGCGCAGCAGTTCGGCGACGGGCGCGGGCGAGTCGACGCGCTGGCCGGTGGGCAGGAGCGTGCCCTGCTCCATGGCGTTGAGGCGGCGGAACTCCACCGGGTCCATGCCGAGTTCGGCGGCGAGCTTGTCCATCTGCGCCTCGTAGGCGAAGCACGCCTGAACGGCTCCGAAGCCCCGCATCGCGCCGCAGGGCGGGTTGTTGGTGTAGAGCGCCAGTGCCTCGATGTCGACGTCCTCGACGACGTAGGGGCCGACCGAGAGCGAGGAGGCGTTGCCGACGACGGCCGGGGACGCGGAGGCGTACGCGCCGCCGTCCAGCACGATCCGGCACTTCATGTGCGTGAGTTTGCCGTCCCTGGTGGCCCCGTGCTCGTACCAGAGCTTCGCCGGGTGGCGGTGGACGTGCCCGAAGAAGGACTCGAACCGGTTGTAGACGATCTTGACCGGCTTGCCGGTGCGCAGGGCCAGCAGGCACGCGTGGATCTGCATCGACAGGTCCTCACGGCCGCCGAAGGCGCCGCCGACGCCGGAGAGCGTCATACGGACCTTGTCCTCGGGCAGGCCGAGGACGGGCGCGATCTGGCGGAGGTCGGAGTGCAGCCACTGCGTGGCGACGTACAGGTCGACGCCGCCGTCCTCGCCCGGTACGGCCAGGCCGGACTCCGGGCCGAGGAACGCCTGGTCCTGCATGCCGAAGACGTACTCGCCGGAGACGATGACGTCGGCGCGCGCGGCGGCCCTGTCGGCGTCGCCCCGCACGATGGGCTGGCGGTGCACGATGTTCGGGTGCGTCACGTGCTCCGCGTGGTGGTCGTCGCGGTGCTCGTGCACCAGCGGCGCGCCCTCGGCCGTCGCGGACGCCTCGTCGGTGACGACCGGCAGTTCGGCGTAGTCGATCCGGATCTTGGCGGCGGCGCGGCGCGCGGTCTCGGGGTGGTCGGCGGCGACGATCGCGACGGGTTCGCCGTGGTGGCGGACCTTGCCGTGGGCGAGGACGGGGGTGTCCTGGCACTCCAGGCCGTACCGCTTCACGTCGGTCGGCAGGTCGTCGTAGGTGAGGACCGCGTACACGCCGGGGGTGGCCAGCGCCTCGGCCGTGTCGATGGAGCGGATCTCGGCGTGCGCGACGGTGCTGCGCAGGGTGTGCCCCCACAGCATGTCCTCGTGCCACATGTCGGAGGAGTACGCGAACTCGCCGGTGACCTTGAGGGTGCCGTCGGGGCGGAGCGTGGACTCGCCGATGCCGCCCCTGGTCCTGGAGCCCTGCGTGATGTCGGTGGGTGTGCCCGTGGTCGCCATGGTCAGACCGCCTCGGACTGCCGGGCGGCCGCGAGGCGGACCGCGTCGAGGATCTTCTCGTAGCCGGTGCAGCGGCACAGGTTGCCGGAGAGGGCCTCGCGGATGTCCGCGTCGGACGGCGAGGGGTTGCGCTCCAGCATCTCGTCGGCGGTGACCAGCAGACCGGGGGTGCAGAAGCCGCACTGCACGGCGCCCGCGTCGATGAACGCCTGCTGGATCGGGGAGAGGTCACCGCCTTCGCCGGTCAGGGAGTCGGTGCCCTTGGCCTGCCACCGCTGGGCCCCCTGGAGGCTCGTACCGCAGGCCCCGGAGCCTGCGGAGCCGTCGGAGTGGGCGGAGGTGGCACAACTGCCCTGCTCCTCGCGCTGCTTGGCGAAGTCCGCCAGGCCCTCGACGGTGACCACGTCGCGGCCCTCGACCTGGCCGGCCGCGACGAGGCAGGCGCAGACGGGCAGGCCGTCGAGGCGGACCGTACAGGAGCCGCATTCGCCCTGCTCACAGGCGTTCTTCGAGCCGGGCAGGCCCATGCGCTCGCGCAGGACGTAGAGGAGGGACTCGCCCTCCCAGACGTCGTCGGCCTCCTGGGGACGGCCGTTGACGGTGAAGTTCACGCGCATCGCTATGCAGCTCCTTCCAGCGTGGTGCCGGTGGCCCGGTACTGCTCCCAGGTCCAGCCGAGCGTGCGGCGGGCCATGATGCCCACCGCGTGGCGGCGGTACTTCGCGGTGCCGCGCACGTCGTCGATCGGGTTGCAGGCGCCGGACGCGAGGTCCGCGAACTGCTTGGCGACCGACGGGGTGATGACCTTGCCGTTCTCCCAGAAGCCGCCCTCCTCCAGCGCCGCGTTGAGGAAGTCCTCGGCGGCGCGGGCCCGCAGCGGGGTGGGCGCGGCGGAGCCGATGCCGGTCTTCACGGTGCGGGTGTCGGGGTGCAGGGCGATGCCGAACGCGCAGACCGCGATGACCATCGCGTTGCGCGTGCCGACCTTGGAGAACTGCTGCGGTCCGGACGCCTTCTTGATGAGGACGGACTTGATCAGCTCGTCCGGGGCCAGCGCGTTGCGCTTCACGCCGGTGTAGAACTCCTCGACGGGGATGTGGCGGACGCCGCGTACGGACTCCACCTCCACCTCGGCGCCGGCGGCGAGCAGCGCGGGGTGCGAGTCGCCGGCGGGTGAGGCGGCGCCGAGGTTGCCGCCGACGGAGCCGCGGTTGCGGATCTGGGGCGAGCCGACGGTGTGCGAGGCCAGCGCGAGTCCGGGCAGCTCGGTCCGCAGGTGCTCCATGATCCGGGTGTACGGGACGGAGGCGCCCAGGCGGACGTTCTCCTCGCCGACCGTCCATTCGCTCAGTTCGCCGATGCGGTTCAGATCCATGAGGTACTCGGGCCGCCGGTGGTCGAAGTTGATCTCGACCATGACATCGGTACCACCCGCGATGGGTACGGCTGTGGGGTGCTCGGCCTTGGCGGCGAGCGCCTCCTCCCAGCCGGCGGGGCGAAGGAAGTCCATGAGTGGCTCTCTTCATTCGTGATCGGTCGTTCACTGGAGCCCGGGGGACGGCCGGAGTCTCGACTGTCGGTCTGGTTTTCTCACACGGATATTCACTAGCTGTTAACGCTGTGTGGCCCAAGTACACCGGCCGTGCTCCGTCCGGTGCAGTCACCGAAACCATGAAGGAGTTGGCTGGGCGGCTTCCGGGTCTTGTAGATTCGAACAAATGGCGATGCGGCGGACGCTCGCGGAACACGGCTCATCCGGGACGAGAGAAGAGATCGGCGGCGACGAGATGCGGCTGCGCGCACTGCTGGAAACCGATGCGCTGGGCCTGCGGCTGCTCGGCGGTCAGGACGAACTCGACCGGACCGTACGCGGTGTGATGACCACCGATCTGCGGGACCCCAGCCGCTATCTGTCGGGCGGCGAACTGGTCCTGACCGGTCTGGCCTGGCGGCGTACGCCCCAGGACTCCGAGCCTTTCGTACGGCTCCTCGCCGGCGCCGGGGTGGCGGGGCTGGCCGCCGGCGAGGCGGAGCTGGGCGCCGTCCCGGACGATCTGGTCGGGGCGTGTCTGCGGCACCGGCTGCCGCTCTTCGCGGTGAACGAGTCCGTCGCGTTCGCGACGATCACCGAGTACGTGGTGCGACAGGTGTCCGGGGAGCGCGCGGGGGACCTGGCCGCCGTCGTCGACCGGCACCGCAGGCTGATGACGTCCGGCCCGGCCGGCGGCGGCCCCGAGGTCGTCCTGGACCTGCTGGGCTCGGACCTCGATCTGCGGGCCTGGGTCCTCTCCCCCACCGGACGGCGGATCGCGGGCGAGCCGCTGTCCGGCGCGGCGGGCGCGGCGCTGGCGGCGGAGCATCTGGCGGCGACGCGGGCGGGGCGGCGGGCGCCGCACCGGGTGGCCGTGGACGGCAGGACGTACTCGCTGTTCCCGGTGCGCGGTCCGGGACGCGGCGCGGCGGCGGGCGGTTCGGGGGGGCCTGGCGGTCCGGGCGGCGGTCCCGGCACGGACGTGCGCGAGAGTGCCCTGTCCGACTGGCTGCTGGCCGTGGAGGCGGACGCCGGCGAGTGGGCCGGCGCCCGGCTGGATCTGCTCCAGGGCGTCACGCAGCTGATCGCGGTCGAACGGGACCGGCGGGACGCGGCGCGTACGGTACGGCGCCGGCTCGCCCAGGAGATCCTGGAACTCGTCCAGAGCGCCGCCCCGCCCGCCGAGATCGCGGCGCGGCTGAGGGTCGCGGCGCCGGTGCTGCTGCCCGGCGACGGGACGGCCCCGCACTGGCAGCTGGTCGTGGCGCGCGTCGACTGGGACGGCCGGGCGGCCGGGGGCGAGGGCGACGAGGTCGACACGGGCCCGGTCGCCCAGTCGCTGCTGGAGGAGATCCTGGTCGATCCGGCGACGGCGGGCATGGAGCCGGGCGACCGGATCGCGGTGGCCCACACGGGCGGCGAGGCGATCGCGCTGGTCCCGATGGCGGTGCCTTCCGACGCGGACGAGGGTGCGGGCGAGGACGGGAGCGAGGACGGGAGCGGGGACGCGAGCGGGGACGCGAGCGGGAACGGTACGGCGCCGACCGGGGACGCCACCGACGCGAAGCCGGCGGACGCGGGCCTGCGGGCCGACGTGCTGCTGGCCGCCGTACGCCAACCACTGGCAGCCGGACTCGCCGACGACGGCCGGCTGACCCTGGGCGTCAGCGCGGCCGTGCACTCGGCGGAGGGCCTGCGCGGCGCGCTGGAGGAGGCCAGACACGCGCGCCGGGTCGCGGCGGCACGGCCAGGCCGCGTGTGCGCGGCCGGCCACCACGAGCTGGCCTCGCACGTACTGCTGCTGCCGTTCGTCCCGGACGACGTCCGGCGCGCGTTCACCGCGCGGCTGCTCGACCCGGTGCGGGAGTACGACCGCCGCCACCGCGCCGAACTGGTGCCGACGCTTGAGGCGTTCCTCGACTGCGACGGCTCGTGGACGCGGTGCGCGGCCCGGCTGCATCTGCACGTGAACACGTTGCGGTACCGGGTGGGGCGCATCGAGCAGCTGACGGGCCGCGATCTGTCCCGCCTGGAGGACAAGCTCGACTTCTTCCTGGCGCTCCGGATGAGCTGACCGCGCCCAACACGCGTCACCCGGTGCCAGGTTGACCGCCGTCACCCGTTGCGGTCACGGGTGAGATCCAACCGTGTGACGGCGAACGGCCCGTGGCCGCCCGCGCGGTGAACTCCCCACCACCCGGCGGCGTACCGATCTCCCTGGTCAGCCCGGTCGACGACACCCCCGAGGACCCTGCCGGACGGTGCTTCCGACCGCCCCGGGGGAGCATCGAAGAGCCCCCTGTCGACCCCTTGTTGACCAAGGCATTGTGAATTTTTTCACCTGAACTATTGGCCCGGCGTGCCGATCCGTGCTGAGATGCGTGAGAACTCAACAGCACAATGGCGCGCTCGGGGAGGGCAATGTGGCGGATACCGCCATGTCTGGTTCCGGATTCACTACCGGTGACGACCCACTCCAGACCGCGGTATGGCGGTTGCGCTCGCGCGGCTGTTGGACCGACGCTGCCGCCCTGCTCGCGCCCCATCCGGGAGCCGCGCCCTCTCTTCAGCGGGCGTCACTGCTGGTGGAGCGCTGCCTGTTCACCGGTGAGGGCTGGCCGGAGGCCGAGGACGCGCTCCGGGTCGCGGAGGCCACGGCGCGCGAGGACGACGAACGGGGCGCCGCCGCGTGCGAGCGCGGCCATCTCGCCTACGCGTCCACCGTCCTCCAAGTGCGCGACCGCGCCGACGAGGCGCGTGCCGCGCTCGGCAGGGCCGCCGCGCTGCTCGCCCCGACGGCGCCCGGCCGCCCGCTGCTCGACTTCCGGCGGGGCCTGATCGCCGAACACCTCTCGGACTCCCCGCAGTCGGCCCTCGCCGCGTACCGGCGCGCCCACGCGGGCGCCACCGCGCACGGGCAGTCGCTGCTGCTCTCCTTCACCTGGCGCCATCTGGCCGGACTCGCCCTGCGCGAGGGCGAGTTGGCGGAGGCGCGGCACGGCTTCGGCGAGTCGCTGCGGATCCGTGAGGAGTTGGGCTATCTGGTCGGTACGGCCCCGGCGCTCGCCGCGCTGGCCGACGCCGAACCGGAGCCGGAGGCGACGCGGCTGCGCGCGGAGGCGGGCCGACTGTTCCGTCTGCTGGACGGCGTCCCGACTTGGCTCGCGGCGCAACTCGCACCGAGCACCGCGGCCTGATCCGGGGCGGCCGGACGAACCGGCCGCCGGACGGACCCCGGCGACACCGCCCGGCCCTGAAAGTCCTAGCCGAGGGACCCGGTGGTCGCGGGGCTGGTCTCGCCCGACGGCGCCGGGTTCTTCCTCGCCTGCGGTCCCGCCTTGCGCAGCAGCCGCTCCAGCGGGTGCTCCACCCACTGGTACGCCATCCCCGCCACGGCGAGGCTGATCACGATCGCCAGCAGCCAGAATCCGGCGGTGGTGGTCAGGGTCTCCGTGCGGCCGTAGCGGGCGAGCATGGCGCGGATGACGATCTCGTGCACCAGGTACCAGGCGAAGGACCAGTGCCCCAGCCGTACCGCCCACGCCCCGCCGAGCCCCGTCCGGCTGCCCCGCAGATCCGCCTGCGCCGCCGCGCACACCAGCAGGGCGAAGATCGGCGCGGAGAGCAGTTGGGAGGCGCTGTACGGGCTGTACCAGAGGCCGTCGGGGGCGGCCTCGCGCCACGGGACGAGCGCCACGTGCCAGAGCACGACCAGGCCGATCGCCGTCGGCAGCCCGACGGGTGAGCGCCAGCCGCGCTTGATGGCGAGCCCGGCGGCCACCCCGATGACGAACTGGAGCATGCGCGTCGGCGGGAAGTAGTCGAGCAGCCACACACGGGTGGCGCCCGTCTCGATCAGCGCGCTCGCGAACCACACGCCCGCGAGCGCGACGGTCATCGTCACCACGACCCAGAAGCGGCCACGCCCGGACTTCAGCATCGGCAGCAGCATCAGGAGCGGGAAGATCAGATAGAACCAGGCCTCGTCGCTGAGCGACCAGGCCGCCGGGTTCGCGCCCTTCTGGATGACCGTGTCGGGCACCCACGCGTGCACCATGAGCAGCGTCGCGAGGACGGCCTTGGTGGACACCTCCTTGCCGATGGCGATCCAGACGGCGACGGAGGCCGCCGACGTCACCACCAGCAGGGGCCAGATACGGGCGAAGCGCCGCCACAGGAAGACCTTGGCCGGCACCCGCTGACCGTCGTAGGTCCAGGCCAGTACGAAGCCGGACAGGACGAAGAAGAAGGTGACGCCGCTGCGCCCGTACCAGGTGGCCTCGCTGATCCAGGGGATCTCCCCGACCTGCCGCGACAGGTGGTAGAGCACCACGATCAACGCGGCCCAGAACCGCAGACCGGTCAGGGACGGCAGCCGGTCCCGTCCTGACAGACCTGCCCGGTCCGTTGTGGGGGCTGGCTGACGAGCACTGCTGGCGCGCATGACGTCCCGTGGTGTGGGTGACCGGAAGATGAAGAGTGAGTGACGCTACCCGTACACGCGCGCGGTGCCAAAGCCGGGTACGTACCCCGCGGACCCGCCGGGAGCGCTCAGCCCGCGCCGCCGGTGAAGTGCTCCCGTACGAGCGAGCGCACGACCGGCAGATCCCCGGCGATCAGCGCGTCGAGCAGCGCGGAGTGCTCGGCGGCGTCCGCGACGAGCGTGGCCCTGATGGTCCTCGGCGCACTGGCGAGCGGCCACTGCGCGCGGCGGTGGAGGTCGTCGGCGACCAGGACCAGTTGCCGGTTGCCGGACAGTCCGAGGAGCGCGCCGTGGAAGGCGCGGTCGTGGTCCGCGTAGGCGGCGAGATCGCCGCACGCCGCCGCCGTGACGGTCGCCTCGGCCAGCGGGCGCAGTTCCGCCCAGCGCTCGGCGGCGACGGTTCGCGCCAGCCCCAGCATCACCGGGACCTCGATCAGCGCCCGTACCTCGGCCAGCTCGGAGAGATCGCGGGCGGTGCGCTCGGCGACCCGGAAGCCGCGGTTGGGCACGACCTCGACGGCACCTTCGAGTACGAGCCGCTGCATGGCCTCGCGCACGGGGGTGGCCGACACCCCGAAGCGCTCACCGAGCGCCGGCCCGGAGTAGACCTCGCCGGGCACCAGCTCGCCGCTGACGAGGGCGGTACGGAGCGCGTCGAGGATCTGGCCGCGTACGGAGTGCCGCCGAACCGTACGGCGTACGCCGGGCTCGGGCGAGGTGGCGGGCACGGCGTGTGGCGCGTCGTGCGTGTGTTCGCCGCGCGCCTGCTCCGGAACTCGCGGGGAGCCGTCGGCCCGCGTACGGCCGGGCGACGCCGCGGTCCGCCGACGGCCCACCGGCTCGTGAGGGGCGGAGGGCGCTGTCGCGTCGTCGTGCGCGCTGCCCTGCTCCATCGCGCGTCCTCCTCCGGCTGTCGCGTTCTTCCAGGTCGTCCCGGCTCGCGCGAACCGGGCCCCCGGAGCACCATAGGCGGACAGGGTGACAGTTCAAACATGATTCGTGTCGGGTAAGGTAAGCCTCACCTTCAATCGATCGCGATTCGGTGGTCCCCAGGAATGTCTGCGCACGCGTCGCTGCCCGGCCGGTTCTCCTCACCGGTCGCCGATGCCTACCGGCGACTGACCGAGGTCTTCCCCTCGCTGGGCATCGACGAGCTGACGGACGGTGAGCGTCCGGCGGCGGGCGACGGGTGGGTCACCGCGACCGATCTCGCGGCGGGCGGATCCGCCGTCGACACGTTTCTCGCCTGGGACGAGGCGCAGGTGGTGCGCGACTACGGTCAGCGGGCCCGCCCGGACGTCGTCGCGACCTTCGGACTGCACCGATACGCCTGGCCCGTCTGTCTGTTGATCACCGTGCCGTGGTTCGTGAGCCGCCGGGTGCCGCGCATCCCGGTGGAGCACGTCTCCTTCCAGCGGGCGCGGGGTCGCATCGCCGCCCGCGTAAACGAGTTCGCCTGTCTGCCCGGTGACCCGGCCGCCGAGCTGCCCGGTGCCAGGGTCGTACCGGACGAGGAGGCGCTGCGCGCGGAGGTGCGTTCGGCGGTGGCGGAGCATCTCGGCCCGGTACTGGCCGCGTTCGGGCCCCGCATGCGCCGTCGCAACCACGCCCTGTGGGGCATGGCGACGGACGAGATCGTCGAGGGGCTCTGGTACGTCTCGCAACTGCTGGGCGAGGAGCGGCGCGCGATGGCGGAGCTCGAACTGCTGCTGCCGGGGACGACGAAGCCTTACGTCGGTACGGCGGGCTTCCGTGAACTGCGGGGCACCGACGGCGAGTCGCTGCCGACCAGGGACCGGGCGAGCTGCTGCTTCTTCTACACCCTGCGGCCCGAGGACACCTGCGTCACCTGCCCGCGTACGTGCGACGCCGACCGGGTCCGGCGGCTGAGCGCAAGCCGCAACTGACCTTCGTACGGCCTTCGTTGGACCATGCCACTCGTCCGGGTTGCATGGGGGCGGGTCGGATTCGAATGCAACTCGGGCCCATCGCCCACCCGTTCGAGCGGACTCCTCCTATTCGCGTATCCTTGCGCCTCGTTGGCGTTCTCTTGTCCCGAAACCCTCCTGCGCGCAGCCGTGGTTCGGCCAATATGGCGCCCGAAACGCCCCACTGCGATGCAAGGGACAGACACCGGATGCGACTGACCGACCCACCGCTCAACTGGCTGCTTCCGGGCGGCTTGATGCTTATCGGAGTCCTGGTAGCGGTGGCTTTGATCGCGCGCGGTAAACGCGCCGGGGTCAAGACCGCGGCCGAGGACTCCTGGGAACGCAGCGAGGAGCGGCGCAGGCGGAAGGAAGCGATCTACGGCAGCGCGTCCTATCTGCTGCTGTTCTGCTGTGCCGCGGTGGCCGCCGCGCTCTCCTTCCACGGCCTCGTCGGCTTCGGCCGGCAAAACCTCAACCTCACGGGCGGCTGGGAGTATCTCGTGCCGTTCGGCCTCGACGGGGCGGCGATGTTCTGCTCCGTACTGGCCGTGCGTGAGGCCAGCCACGGCGATGCCGCACTCGGCTCCCGGCTGTTGGTGTGGACGTTCGCCGGGGCAGCCGCCTGGTTCAACTGGGTGCACGCGCCGCGCGGCATGGAGCACGCGGGCGCGCCGCAGTTCTTCGCCGGCATGTCGCTCTCGGCAGCCGTGCTCTTCGACCGGGCGCTGAAGCAGACCCGCCGTGCCGCGCTGCGCGAACAGGGCCTGGTGCCCCGTCCGTTGCCGCAGATCCGGATCGTCCGGTGGCTGCGGGCGCCCCGTGAGACGTTCGGCGCCTGGTCGCTGATGCTTCTCGAAGGCGTGCGCACGCTGGACGAGGCGGTCGACGAGGTGCGCGAGGACCGCAGGCAGAAGGAACAGAACAAGCACCAGCGGCGCGAGCAGGAGAAGTTGGGCCGGGCGAGGATCAAGGCCCTCAACCGGCAGCACCGGGCCTGGGGACGCGGCCGTGGCCGCCAGGTGGAGCTGCCGGGAGCGGCGCCGGTACCGGCCGTGGCCGGCGGAAGCGGTTCACCGCCCGCCGTCGGAGCCGCCTCTCCGGAGCCTGCTATAGGCGAACTACGCGAAGCGGACTCGTCGCTCGGACGGTCCCAGCCCTCTCTCCTGCCGGTGAAAGGGTACGAGGCACGCACCGTCGACCTGACCGCCGAGGACGACACCCAGGCGCTGCCCCGGCTCGACTCCCTCGAGCGCAAACTCAGGCATCTGGAGCAGCAGTTCGGCTGAGCGTCCTTGAAGCGAGACGCATCACCACTGGTCGACACATGACCGGCGACCGGCGTGGCGGGAGACCGTCGCGCCGGTCCGTCGTTTCCGTGCCCCGCGCCTTCCCGTACGGCGGTCGCTGCCCTGTCTCACGCCGTCTCGCAGTTCAGCTCGAACCAGACCATCTTGCCCAGGCCCTGGGACAGCACCCCCCAGGCGTCGGCGAGTCCCTCCACCAGGACCAGCCCCCGCCCGTGCGTCCCGTCGTCCTGCGTCGGTGCGTTCGGCGTCGGCGGAGCGTCGATGAAGTCCCGTACCTCCACCCGCAGTCGGGAGTCGGCGACCGTGGCCTTGACCACCGCTCCGTGTTCGGTGTGCACGAGCGCGTTGGTCACCAGCTCGCTCGTGAGCAGCTCCGCCACCTCCGCCGACTCGCGCTCCCGCCAGTGGCTCAGCAGCTCCCGCAGCGCGTGCCGCACCTCGGGCACCGCCGTGAGATCGGCGCTCTCCACTCTGCGGAGCAACTGCTTGCGCAGCAGCCGCGTCTGCTCCCCCGTGCCTCTCATGTCCCCCATCTCCCCCATGCCCCCGTTGTCCGGACGAGCTTCCTCTCTTGAACGCTCTCCACAGATGCATTCCCCTCTCGCCACCCGCCACTCATGACGATGCGGGACGGTGTGACGGTGAGTGCCTGATACTTCTGGTGGGAAGTGAGGGGTTGCGAGATCGGCCGGACACCTGGAGTCTGCCGTTCCGGAAGGCTGAGCCGTAGACCTGAGGAGCCTTGATGCACGACGACCGCACCCTGGTGGAGGGCCGGCTCGAACGGGCCCTTCGCCAGTTCATCCGCCCCGCCCAGTACGCGGCCAGGACGCCGCTCGTTCTCTCGGTCTGGGATGTGCCGGGCGAGCCGGTGCCCGTGGAGCAGGCCCTCCAGGCCACCTACGAGCCGTTCCACACCGGCACACCGTGGGGTCCGCCCTGGTCGACCAGCTGGTTCCGGCTGGAGGGCGTCGTACCGGACGAATACGCCGGGCTGCGCGTGGAGGTCGTGATCGACCCCGGGTTCACCGGCGAGGGGCCCGGCTTCCAGGCCGAGGGGATGGTGTACGACGCGGCCGGCGTGCCCATCAAGGGCGTACACCCGCGTAACCGCCATGTTCCGGTCGGCGCGCCCGCCGAGGGCGGCGAGGCGGTCCATCTGCTCCTCGAAGCGGCGGCGAACCCGTCGATGCCCGCCCACTTCCTGCCGACGCGCCTCGGAGACGTGACGACGGCCGGTGACACCCCGCTGTACACGTTCGCCGCCGCCGACATCGCCGTGCTGGACGAAAACGTGTGGCATCTGGTGCTCGACATCGAGGTGCTGTCCGAGCTGATGGCGGAGCTGCCCACCGACCGGTCCCGGCGGCACGAGATCCTGCGCGCCCTGGAGACCATGCTGGACGCGCTCGATCTGCACGACGTCGCGGGTACGGCGGTCGCGGCCCGCGCCGAGCTGGCCGGGGTCCTGGCCAGCCCGGCGGCGCCGAGCGCCCACCGCGTCTCGGCGGCCGGGCACGCGCACATCGACTCGGCGTGGCTGTGGCCGCTGCGCGAGACCGTGCGGAAGGCTTCGCGGACGTTCGCCAACGTCACCGCGCTCGCCGGGGAGTATCCGGAGCTGGTCTTCGCCTGTTCGCAGGCGCAGCAGTACGCGTGGGTCAAGGAGCACCAGCCGCACATCTGGGAGCGCATCAAGAAGGCCGTGGCGGACGGCAATTGGTCTCCGGTGGGCTCGATGTGGGTGGAGTCGGACGCCAACATGCCGGGTGGCGAGGCGCTGGCCAGGCAGCTCGTGCACGGGATGCGGTTCTTCCAGGAGGAGTTGGGGATCGGGACGGAGGAGATCTGGCTGCCGGACTCCTTCGGCTACACGGCCGCGTTCCCCCAACTGGCCAAGCTGGCAGGCGTGAAGTGGTTCCTCACCCAGAAGCTGTCGTGGAATCAGACGAACAAGATGCCGCACCACACGTTCTGGTGGGAGGGCATCGACGGCACCCGTGTCTTCACGCACTTCCCGCCCGTCGACACCTACAACGCGCAGTTCCACGCGTCCGAACTGGCGCACGCCGAGCGGAACTTCGCCGACAAGGGCCGGGCTTCACGCTCCCTGGTCCCGTTCGGCTGGGGTGACGGCGGCGGCGGTCCCACCCGCGAGATGCTGGAAAAGGCGCGTCGGCTGAAGTCGCTGGAGGGCTCACCGCGCGTCGAGATCGAGAAGCCCGCCGCGTTCTTCGCCGCCGCCGAGGAGGAGTACGGGGAGAAGGCCCCGGTCTGGTCGGGCGAGCTGTACCTGGAGCTGCACCGGGCGACGTACACGACGCAGGCGAAGACCAAGCAGGGCAACCGGCGCAGTGAACACCTTTTGCGGGAGGCCGAGTTGTGGGCGACGGCCGCCGCGCTGCGGACGCCGGCGTACGCCTATCCGTACGACGAGCTGGACCGGCTGTGGAAGACGGTGCTGCTGCACCAGTTCCACGACATCCTGCCGGGCTCGTCCATCGCGTGGGTGCACCGGGAGGCCAGGGACACCTACGCGCGGGTGCGGGAGGAGCTGACGGAGATCACGGCGGCGGCCGTCGCGGCCCTCGGCGGCAGTGGTGCCGGTGGCGGTGCGGCGGTGCTCAACACCTCGCCGTACGAGCGGACCGAGGTCGTCGAGGCCGACACGGCCGACATTCCAGAGGGCAGCGCGGTGCAGGCGCTCAACAGCCACGGCCGCTCGGCGGTCGCCGTACGCGTGCCGGGGCTTGGCGCGACGGCGCTGACCGCCGCCGGGACGGCGGACGAATTGGCGGGCGTGACGACGCGCGCCGAGGGCTCCGACGTGATCACCCTCGACAACGGGCTGCTGCGGGTCACCGTCGACCGCGACGGCCTGCTCACCTCCGTACGCGATCTGACGGCGGACCGTGAGGTCCTGGCGCCGGGCAGCCGGGGCAATCTGCTCCAGCTCCACCCGGACCACCCCAACCAGTGGGACGCCTGGGACATCGACCGGCACTACCGGCACCGGCACACCGACCTCACGGCGGCGGAGTCCGTTCAGTTGGTGGAGCAGGGGCCGCTGCGGGCGACGGTCCGGGTGGTCCGTACGTTCGGCTCGTCGTGGATCGTGCAGGAGATCCGGCTCGCGGCCGGCAGCCGGCGCGTCGACATCGTCACCGAGGTCGACTGGCAGGAGTCGGAGAAGGTGCTCAAGGCGGCGTTCCCGCTGGACGTGCACGCCGAACGGTCCACCGCCGAGATCCAGTTCGGGCATGTGCACCGCGCCACGCACGCCAACACCAGCTGGGACGCCGCCCGGTTCGAGATCTGCGCGCACCGCTGGCTGCGGGTCGCCGAGCCCGGCTACGGGGTGGCGGTGGTCAACGACTCGACGTACGGCCACGACGTGACCCGCACCGCGCACGACGAGGGGCTGGGTACGACCGTACGGCTGACGCTGCTGCGGGCGCCGCACAGCCCGGACCCGGAGACGGACCTGGGCACGCACCGGTTCAGCTACGCGCTGGCGCCGGGCGCCGAGGTGACGGACGCGGTAAGGGAGGGACTGGCGCTCAATCTGCCGCTGCGGGTGGCCGCCGCTGCGACGTCGGCGCCGGTGGTCTCCGTCGACCATCCGGCGGTCACGGTGGAGTCGGTGAAGCTCGCCGAGGACCGTAGCGGCGATGTGGTGGTACGGCTCTACGAGTCGGCGGGCAACCGCGCGTCGGCCCTGCTGCGCACCGGCTTCCCCGTCGTGCAGGCACAGGTCACCGATCTGCTGGAGCGACCGCTGCACGAGGCGGGCACGGGTGCGGAGGGTCTTCGGGTGTCACTGCGCCCGTTCCAGATCCTCACACTGCGGTTCACACCGGCGTAGGAAGGCGGGCGGGAGGGGTCAGGGTCGCGGCAGGTTGCGCAGGTTGGAGCGCGCCATCTGGACCATGCGGCCCACCCCTCCGTCCAGCACGATCTTCCCGGCGGAGAGTGCGAAGCCCTGCACCATGTCGGCGCTGATCTTCGGCGGCATGGACAGGGCGTTCGGGTCGGTGACCACGTCCACCAGGGCCGGACCCTTGTGCTTGAAGGCGTCCTTGAGCGCGCCCGCGAGCTGCCTGGGCTTCTCCACCCTGACCCCGAACGCCCCGGCGGCGCGGGCCACGGCCGCGAAGTCGGGGTTGCGGTTGGTGGTGCCGTACGACGGCAGCCCGGCCACCATCATCTCCAGCTCGACCATGCCGAGCGAGGAGTTGTTGAACAGGACGATCTTCACCGGCAGTTCGTACTGGACGAGGGTCAGGAAGTCACCCATCAGCATGGTGAACCCGCCGTCGCCCGACATCGAGACGACCTGACGCTCCCGGTCCACGAACTGCGCGCCGACGGCCTGCACCATGGCGTTGGCCATCGACCCGTGGCTGAACGAACCGATCACCCGGCGGCGGCCGTTGGGCGACAGATAGCGGGCGGCCCAGACGTTGCACATACCGGTGTCCACGGTGAACACGGCGTCGTCGTCGGCCACTTCGTCCAGCACCGACGCGACGTACTCGGGGTGGATAGGGACGTGTTTGTCGACCTTGCGGGTGTACGCCTTGACGACGCCTTCGAGCGCGTCGGCGTGCTTCTTGAGCATCTTGTCCAGGAACCGGCGGTCGCTCTTCATCCGCACCCGGGGCGTCAGACAGCGCAGCGTCTCGCGTACGTCGCCCCACACGGCGAGGTCCAACTGGGAGCGGCGGCCGAGGCGTTCGGGCCGGACGTCGACCTGGACGATCTTCACGTCGGTGCCGTCGGGCAGGAACGCGTTGTACGGGAAGTCGGTGCCGAGCAGGATGAGCAGATCGCACTCGTGGGTGGCCTCGTAGGCGGCGCCGTATCCGAGCAGTCCGCTCATACCGACGTCGAACTTGTTGTCGTACTGGATCCACTCCTTGCCCCGCAGGGCGTGGCCGATCGGGGACTTGATCCGCTCGGCGAACTCCATGACCTCGTCGTGCGCCCCCGCCGTGCCGCTGCCGCAGAAGAGCGTGACCCGGTCCGCGTCGTCGATCATGTCGACCAGCTTGTCGATCTCCAGGTCGCCGGGCCGGACCGTCGGCCGGGACGTCACCAGGGCGTGCTCGATCGCCTTCGTCGGGGCCGGCCGGGAGGCGATGTCGCCGGGCAGCGTCACCACGCTGACACCGCCCCGGCCGACCGCGTGCTGGATGGCCGTCTGGACGAGCCGGGGCATCTGCTCGGGGCTGGAGATCATCTCGTTGTAGTGGCTGCACTCCTCGAACAGCCGCTCGGGATGCGTCTCCTGGAAGTACCCGAGGCCGATCTCCCCGGTGGGGATGTGCGAGGCGAGCGCGAGGACCGGGGCCATCGAACGGTGCGCGTCGTACAGCCCGTTGATGAGGTGCAGATTGCCGGGCCCGCAGGAGCCGGCGCAGGCGGCGAGCTTGCCGGTGATCTGGGCCTCGGCTCCCGCCGCGAAGGCCGCCGCCTCCTCGTGCCTGACCTGCACCCAGTCGATGGCCGCGTTGCGCCGGATGGCGTCGACGACGGGGTTGAGACTGTCGCCGACGACTCCGTACATGCGTTGCACGCCCGCGCGGGCGAGGATGTCGACGAACTGCTCCGCCACGTTCTGCCTGGCCATGGAAGCGCGCCCTTCTGCTGTCCGGGGTGCCGGGCCGGTGGGACGCGGCCCGGGGTCCCCCCCGGTACCCGCTGTCCATCAACCCACGCCCCGCGCGGTTACGCCTCCCAGACCCCCACGGCCGTACGGTCGTCGGCGTAACCCTTCACCCGCAGCCGGACGTCCGACAGATACTCGGCGAGCCCCGGCGGCTCGGCGGACGCCCAGCGCGCGGCCAGTTCGTCGCCCAGTGCCGGTTCGCCGCGCAGCGGCTCGGCGAGCCCGACGCTGGTCAGCAGCAGTGTGTCGCCCGGACGGGCCACCGAGGCCCGGAAGCGGAACGGCTCCGGCGGCGGCGGAACGGGATCCTCGACGACCGGCCCCGGAGGCTTGGTGATCTCCAGATCCATCGTGAGGCGGTCGCCCTCGGGGGTCTGTTCGGCGGAGGCTTCGGACCGGGCGGAGCCGAAACCCAGCACCGGCTCGCCCCTGATGTCGGCCGGTTCGGGGAGCAGCGGCTCCAGGTCCTGCCAGGCGCCGTCCCTGAGCCGGAAGAGCCCGCCGCCGCCGACGCCGAAGAAGACGCGGGTCCGGCAGTCGGGGTCGGCGGAGAGCAGCAGACAGCGCAGGCTCGCGGTGTAGTCCTCCGGTTCGCGGCCCAACTCGGCCGCGCGGGCGCGCAGCTTGCCGTACGTGCGGTCGGTGAGCCGGTGCAGACCGGACTTCAGGTCGCCCCGGCGGCCGGCTCTTATGTCCTCGCCGAGCCGGCTGTGGCTGCGGCCGACGGCGCCGCCGATCCACCGGCAGGCGTCGGCGGCGGACAGGTGCGCGCCCTCGGTGGCGCGCGCGCCGGTGGCCACGGCGACCAGGACGAGGGCGCTCGGGCCGGCGCCGAAGCGGGCGGTGAGCAGGGCGTCCCTGCGGGGCTCGCCCCGATAGCGCGCCGAATCGCCGCGCATGGAGGCCGCGCGCAGGGTGTACGTGCCGTACCGCGCGCCGTCGAGCACCGTGTCGGCGACGAGTTGGCCGAGCGCTTCGGCCTCGGTGGCGGGCAGCGCGGTGGGTTCGGCGTCGTAGGTGGGCGGCCTGTCGCCGACGTAGGTGAGCGGGGCGGCGGGTGCCGGCTCGGGCGCGGGAGGAATCGGGACCTCGGGAGCGGCGGCGCGCGGATCCGGGGCAGGGGCCGGGGCCGGGGTGGTGAGCCGTGGCGGCGCCGGATCGACGGCGCCCGGCAGCGGTCTGGCGTCGCTGGGATCGAACGCGGCGGGCGGCGGCTCCCACGGCGCGCGTGGCCGGGGCGTGAGAGGGGCCGGCGCGACGGGGCTGGGCGCGGGCGTCGGAGCCTGCGGGGGCGGAGGCGGGGGCGGCGGGACTGCCGGTGGCGTGTCGACGATCGTGGGCGGTGACGCCGGCGCGGGCGCGGGGGCCTGGATCACCGGGTAGGCGCCGCGAGCCTCCCACCAGGCCAGCGGCCGCGAGACGGGCCCGCTGCCCGCGGCGGCCGCCACGTCCACGTCCACGTCGTCGTCCTCGTCGCCCGCGTCGTCCTCGTCGTCCTCGTCGTCCACACCGATCGCGTCGACCGCTTGCCCGTACCCCGCCCGCGTCGTCGCGTCCGCCGCGCCCTCGGCGCCGAGCGTGTCCGCCGCCGAGTCGAAACGGTCGTCGATCGTGTCGTCCGGCGCCTCGGCCGGACCGGTGTCGCGTGCGGACTCGTCGTACAGCCGGCCCCACCAGTCGTCGGTGGTGGCGGGCCGGTCCCCCTGCTGGCTCATGCTCCTATTGTCGACCGCACGAGGCGTCAGAAAACGGGGCACCGAGAAAAATAAGAGGCGTGGCCGGATGACGCCGCGAGCACCCGGCCCAAGTCCGCCGGGCGACCCCACCCCCCACGGGAAGGACGCCCGGCGGACGTTCGGCAGGTCGGAGCGCACCAGGTGCGCCGACCAGGATTCGGGGCCGGAGACCGGCCGTAGTGTCGACCGTACGCCGATTCGAATCGTAGCGACTCGTCGGGGTTCGACAGGAACGTCCGGGTAGTCAGCTTATCCGGCATACGAGGTCCGCCGGACAGGGGCGGACACGCACCGACGCGACCGGGGCATATCCCTGAGGTCTGTCGATCCGGCAATGTCGCCACATTGGCAGAGTGACGGGTGATACGGGGATGATGTGCGCGGCGGGTTTACGCCGTGGCCGGTATCCGCCACACCCCGCCGGGTTTGAACGTCCGTCCGGGGAGGGGTGCAGGGGTGCTGGGAGCAATAGGTCTCGACGAGAGACAGGAATCGGCGTATCGCGCGCTGGTGGCGCTCGGCGCCGCCGAGGCGGCCGATCTGGCGCATCGGCTCGCGATGCCCGAGCAGGACACCGAGCGCGCGCTGCGCCGGCTGGAGCAGCAGGGGCTGGCCGCGCAGTCGTCGGCCCGCACCGGGCGCTGGGTGGCCGCGCCGCCCGCCGTGGCGCTGGGCGCGCTGCTCACCCAGCAGCGTCATGAGCTGGAGCGGGCCGAGCTGGCCGCCGTGCTGCTCGCGGAGGAGTACCGCGCGGAGTCGGCGGGTCCCGCCGTGCACGATCTGGTCGAGGTGGTGACGGGCGCGAGCGCGGTGGCGCACCGTTTCCACCAGCTCCAGCTGGGGGCGACGGAGGAGATCCGGGCACTGGTCACCGGGCGGCCGGTGGTGGTGACGGGGATCGACAACGAGTCCGAGGAGCGGGTGGTGACGCGCGGCGTCCGCTACCGCGTGGTGATCGAGCGCGAGGTGCTGTCGCTGCCCGACGGGATCACCGAGCTGTCGGCGGCGCTCGGCCGTGACGAGCAGGTACGGGTCGTCGACCGGGTACCGACCAAGCTGGTGATCGCCGACCGCGCCCTGGCGATGGTGCCGTTGACGGCGGGTGACGCGGAGCCCGCGGCCCTGGTCGTCCACGCGAGTGGGCTGCTGGAGTCACTGTCGGGACTGTTCGAGGCGGTGTGGCGCGACGCGCTGCCGCTGCGGCTGGTCCCGGGCGGGGACGGGGCGACGGTCGTGGAGGACGCGGTCGAGGGGCCGGGCGAGACCGATCTGGAGGTCCTGTCCCTGCTGCTCGCGGGGATGACGGACGCGAGCGTCGCCAAGCAGCTCGATCTGGGGCTGCGGACCGTGCAGCGCCGGGTGAAGGGCCTGATGGAGCTGGCGGGCGTGACGACGCGGCTCCAGCTGGGCTGGCACGCGTACGAGAAGGGCTGGGTGGCCCGCGACCCGCGGGAGTGAGGGCACGGGGGCGGGGCGGATCGCCCGCGTGCCACTCCGACCGGGATCCTGCACTCTTGGCAGATGGACGTGTGGCAGCTCGTGCTGGTGGGTCTGGTCATGCTGCTGGGCGTCCTCGGTGTGCTGATTCCGGGGGTGCCGGGACCCGCCATCGTCTGGGCCGCCGTGGTCTGGTGGGCGCTGAGCGACACCTCGGCCACGGCCTGGGCGGTGCTGATCGCCGCCACGGCGCTGCTGCTGCTCAATCAGGCGCTCAGACCACTGCTGCCGTCCCGTCGTACACGCGAGACCGGGACCCGCCGGCGGACGCTGCTGGCCGGCGGGCTGGCGGGGATCGTGGGCTTCTTCGTGGTGCCGGTGGTGGGCACGGCGCCGGCCTTCGTCGGGGGGATCTACGCGGTCGAGCGGGTACGGCTGGGCAGCCACCGCGACGGCTGGGCTTCGACCCGCGCGGTGATGCGCTCGGCCGGCGTCCCGGTGCTGGTCGAGCTGTTCTGCTGCCTGCTCGTGGCGGGTGCGTGGCTGGGGGTGCTGGTCTGGGGCTGAACGGGGGACGCGGCGCTGATCACCGCGGTCGGTGACCGGCCGGTGCCACGTATGCAGCCGGTCGAGGCGAACGCTCCGGCGGCTCGGAAAAAGTCTGCCTTCCGAGCCGCCGGTCGTGCTTGCGCGGGTGTACGTCGTGCGGATGGGCCGGTCAGCAGAGTGGCACGCCGGGGAGCTGGGCGGCCGGGTGGTCGATGTAGATGTTCGACATGAAGCCGCCCTGGTCGCGCAGCTTGCTCCACCAGTTGTTGCTGTACCCCTCGGCGTTCACGGTGTCGCCCTGCTTCTGGCACACGACGTGGACGTTCGTGGGGCCGGCCAGCCGGGTCACCACGGCGGCGTTCAGCCGGGCGTCGGCGCGGACACTGACGCCGGTGCCCCAGGTGGTGAAGGGGGTACCGCCGCCTCCGCCACCGCAGCCGTTGTCACTGGTGAGGAAGTGCTGGTTGTAGCTGCCGGGGTAGGGCAGGCCGCCGCCGTTGATGACGATGTTCTGTCCGACACCGTTGAGCAGCTGCTCGTAGTGCAGATGGGGGCCGGAGGAGTTGCCGCTGGAGCCGGTGGTGCCGATCTGCTGGCCCTGGTTGACGAACTGTCCGCTGGCCACCGAGTAGGAGCCGAGGTGGAAGTAGTACGTCTTCCAGCCGCCGCCGTGGTCGATGGAGATGTAGTTGCCCGCGCCGCTCGGCTGGCTGTGCCGGGTCGCCGTGCCGGCGGCCGACGCGAGGGCGGGGGTGCCGTTGGTGGTGCCGCCGTCGGCCCGTACGAAGTCCAGCGCACGGCGGACCTCGGCGGAGTGGTGGCTGTAGGTCCACCGCTGCCCGCACGGGTAGGGCGCCTTGAAGTTGGGGCCCGCCGCCGCGGCGGCCGTGTCGGCGGTGCCGGCTTCAGCTGCTTCGGCCGCTCCAGCGGGTACCGTCAGCACCCCGACTAGTACGAGGAGCACACCGGCGAATGTGGTCGATAGGCGTCTGAGACGGGTCACGAATGCTCCCGGGTGTGGGGGAAGCAGCCGGTCGGGCGGGCGGGCCGCGACCACTGCGAGACCCGGCAAAAGTAGCGACGGGCGCACCGTCCCACAACGACTGGACAGCGCGTTTCGTCGGAGATGAAATGTCTTGCTCCTGACAAGTCGGCGCTCCATCATGGCGTCGGTGCCGCCGGTGCGGCAGAGTACGTCCCGCCTGCCCCACCCCCACTGCCCCACCTGGCACCACCCCACAAGTCACCTGTATCCCGCAGGAGTTGACAGCTCCTCACCCCGCCTTGCCCCCACTTGTGCGCACAGGTCCCGGACCCGCGCACCACAGAGCGGAGAGAAGATCGATGACCTTGATGACAGGCATGACAGGTTGGAAGCGCGGCCGGGCCGCGCTCCTCGGCACCGTGGTCGCCGCGTCGCTGGCCCTCGCCGGCCAGCCGGCGGCGGCCGCGCCGTACCCCGGCGGCGGTTCCGACGCCGGCTCAGAAGCCGGCTCCGGCACCATGAACACCGCGTTCTCGAAGGCCGCCGCCGAGTTCGACGTACCCCGTGACCTGCTCGTCGCCGTCGGATACGGCGAGACGCACCTCGACGGCCACGGCGGCAGACCGAGTCAGGCGAACGGCTACGGTGTGATGCACCTGGTCAGCCAGCCGAAGCACCAGACGCTGGAGCGGGCCGCGAAGCTCACCGGCGAGTCCGTGGCCGAGCTCAAGAAGGACACCACGGCCAACATCCGCGGCGGCGCCGCCGTCCTGCGCGCCGTCGCCGACGAGCAGGGTCTGGACTCGGCCGACCGCGACTCGCTCGCCCAGTGGTACCCGGTCGCCGCCGAGTACGGCGCGGCGACGAACGACCAGACGGCGCGGCTGTACGCGGACACCGCGTACGACCTGCTGAACAAGGGTCTGCGCGCCCAGGCCGCCGGCAACGAGCAGATCCTCGTCAAGGCGCGCAAGGTGACGCCCGACCGCGGCAAGTACGCGAGCATCGCCTCCGACTTCGGCGTGCTGAGCGACGACTACGGACCGGCGCTCTGGGTCCCGGCGAGCACGTCGAACTACCAGAGCGGCCGTACGGCCGCGATCAACAAGGTGGTCGTCCACGTCACCCAGGGGTCGTACGCAGGCTCCATCAGCTGGTTCCAGAACCCGTCCTCGCAGGTCAGCGCGCACTATGTGATCCGCTCCTCGGACGGCCAGGTCACCCAGATGGTCCGTGACGCCAACACCGCCTGGCACGCGCGCTCGGCGAACGCCAGCTCCATCGGCATCGAGCACGAGGGCTTCGTCGCCGACCCGTCCTGGTTCACCGACTCGATGTACCGCTCGTCGGCCGCGCTGACGCGTCACCTCACCGCGAAGTACGGCATCCCGCGCACCCGCACGGGCGTCGTCGGCCACAGCGAGGTGCCGGGCAACGACCACACCGACCCCGGTGCGAACTGGAACTGGACCTACTACATGTCGCTGGTCAACGGCGGCACGGGTGACCCGGGCCCCGGCCCCGGCACCTCGTTCCCGACGTGGGGCACCGGCGTGAGCATCCGTCAGGAGGCGGCGACCACCTCGGCGCAGGTGGCCAGTCTGGCGGGACCGACATCGGTCAAGGTCCAGTGCCAGAAGCGCGGAGAGCTGGTCAACTACCAGGGGTACAGCAACGACGCCTGGTCGTATCTGCCGGACTACGGCGGCTACATCTCGAACATCTTCATCGACGTCTCGGACGCGTGGCTGCCGGGCGTGCCCAACTGCTGACCGCTCAGTCGTAGTTGATGCATCGCCGCCTCAGCGGGCGGGGCCGTCCAGCAAGGCCGTGCCCAGCTGGGTGCGGTGGTGCATCATCCGGTTGCCGTGCCGGTGCGAGGTGAGCAGTCCCGCCTCGCGCAGTACGGAGGCATGACGGCTCGCCGTCGAGGGAGCCATCCGCAGCGCCCCCGCCAGACCCGTCGTCGTCATCGGCCGGTCGAGCAGTTCGAGCAGCCGGGCGCGCGAGGTCCCGATCAGCTGGGCCACCGGTGGCGTCACCTCACCCTGCCGGTGGCGCACCAGCCAGCCGGGCGCCGGGGAGAGCGGGTGGACCAGCACCGGGGGAAGCTCGTCGTCGACGAGGGCCAGTGGCGTGCCGACGCAGAAGAATCCCGGAATCAGTGTCAACGTCTGTCCGGACAACTGGAGTTCACGGCTGACCGGGTACGGCGTACGCAGGATGCCCTCCTCGCAGCGCCAGCCGGGCATCTCCTCGTAGCTGGCCACCAGCCCCTCCGCTCCGCCGGTCAGCGCCGCCTCGGCGCGGCGGGAGCGGTCGGCCGCGGCCTGCGCGCGGATGGCGGGCAGATACGGCGCCACGGCGAGCGAGTAGTAGCGCCGCAGCGTCGACCCGAGCCAGCGCAGTGCCTCCACATCACCCTCGGACAGCCGCCGTACGGTGGCCGGGACCGGCCCGCGTCTGCGCGCGTAGAGTCGTGTGAGATCGGCGACCAGGCGACGGCGGGGAGTCGACAGCAGCCGGTCCACCCCGATGTCGAGGTCCAGCTCGCCGCGGCCGGGCGTCAGGAAGTCGGGGAAGTACTCGGCCGACGGGCACAGGAGCATCAACTCCCGTACGGCGGAAGCGAGTCCGGCGCGTTCCAGGGCCGAACGGACTTCGCGCCGCCAGGGCGCGAAGGCCGGCGGGACGTGCTGGTTCTGGAGCAGGTGCAGGCTGAGCGCGGCCTCCCACAGAGCGTCGGCCCCGTCCGCCACGCGCAGCCGGTTCAGCTCCCGTCCACGGAGATCGACTCGCAGCACGTTGGACTCCCCCGGAAAGCCTGTGCGTTCAGGCCGGAGTGTAGCGGGACCGGGTCGCGCGGTGATCGCGGTCGCGCACGGCCCGGTCCGGCCCGATCCGACGGACATGTTCTAGGTCTGGTAGCGGGAGTGATCGATGTGCCAGACGTACGAAGAGGCGATGGACCCGAGGGCCTGTGCGTGAATGGAGAGCGGGCCTTCGCCGGCGGCCAGTTCGGCGATTCGGGCGGCGGCCACGGCGGCCCGCTGTTCGCACATGCGGGAGGCCAGCCGGAACGCCTCTTCGATGTCACACCCGTGCTGCCGCATCAGCAGTGACGGCAGGTTGAGCGAGGCCGGTCCATCGTCGGCCGTCTCCTTCGCGTACGAGGCGAGGTCGTTGATCCAGCCGGCGAGGTCCGCGACGGCCGTCTGGAGCTCTCGGACCGGCTCCAAGGACCGGTCCTGTTCGGTCAGTTCGTACCGGAGCGCGATCTCCGCCGTGGCCATGAGGGTCCGCACGAAGACGGTGTGCGGACGCATCGCGCGGTAGTCGGACATGGTGACGTGGTCGGGTCCGCCGATGTGGTGTGCCTCCCAGAGGATGCCCAGGAGGTTGTCCCGCAGATGTGCGGTGAGCCGCAAGTACTGCGTGGGAGTGGCCAGTTGCCCGAACCGGGCCAGGAGGTCGGCCAGGGCGGCGCCGAAGGGGCTCGGGTTTCCCGGTGGCTCGTCGTGACCGGCGAGGAGGTGGACGCACTCACTGATCGTGCGGACCAGGCGGGCCGGGTCGCGGGCTCCTGCGGCCTCGCCGTGCGTGTCGTCGAACGCGGTGAGCCACAGGAAGAGGTCGGCGCAGAGAAAGAGGTCGGTCCGCTCGGCGGTCGGGAAGGTGCGGGCCATGCCGTGGCCCGTGATGTTGGCCAGGGCGCCCAGTTTGCGCGGTGAGCCGACGAGCGGGAACGTTCCGAGCCACTGGGTGGCGTGCCGCTCGATGTCGTCGGCGTACGCACTGGTCGGGAAGGGGCCGGGGAAGGAGTCCCGCAGATCGGGCATCGGCAGGGCGCGCGAGTCCGTGCGGATCGTGTCGTTCATCGGGCGTTCCTCCCGATGGTGTGGTGTCTGAGCTCGGGCACCATCCGCAGGGACGAGGGGTGCGTGGAGATCGCTCCGACCGGACGTACGGTGCCGGGTGTCGGCCGCAGCCGCCAGCGGGACGCGATCAGCGCGGTGATGATGACCGTCTCGGTCCAGGCGAACGCGTCCCCGATACACATGCGTTTGCCGGAACCGAAGGGGATGAAGCCGCCCTTCGGTGGCTGGGGGCGCTCCGGGAGCCAGCGGTCGGGGTCGAAGCGCAGCGGATCGGGGTAGATGTCGGGATCCCGGTGCAGTGCGTAGGCGCTCCAGATCACATCCGAGCCGGCCGGCAGGGTGAACTCGCCGAGTCTCACGTCCGAGACGGCTTGCCGGGTCACGAGCCACGCGGGGCTGTACAGACGCAGGCTTTCGCTGACGAGCATGCGGGTGTAGACGAGGCGGGGAACGCGCTCGGCGGTGAGTGGACCCTCGGCGAGCACGGAGTCGACTTCTTCGTGGAGCCGGCGCTCCATGTCCGGGTTGCGGCCCAGTTCGTGGAAGAGCCAGGCGAGGACGACCGCGGTGGTCTCGGAGCCCGCCGCGAGCAGTGCGACGATCTCGGAGAGGATCTCGTCGTCGGGCAGCGTCGCGCCGGTGTCGTCCTGTGCGGTCAGGAGCAACGACACGATGTCGTCGTACGTATCGGGGTGCGCGCGGTGTTCCGCGATGATGCCGGCGACCGCGGTGCGTAGCGCGGTGCCGGCGGCCTCGGCCCTCCGGTTGCGCCGGGTGGGCAGTCGTTCCAGGGCGGAGATGGGCAGCAGGGCACGTTGCAGGGCGGCCTTGAAGACGGTGTCGACGCTGTCGAGGATCGTGTAGGCGGATTCCCGCGGGGGCGCCGCGGAGAACAGGGCCGACATGACGACGCCCTGCGCCATGAGCTGCATCTCGGTCTTCACGTCGAGTGCGGTTCCGCCGTCCCAGCCCGCGACGTACGGCTCCACGGCTTGTCGCATGGTGTTGACGTAGCCGGCGATCTGCCGGCGGTGGAAGGCCGGCTGCATCAGACGGCGCCGACGCAGGTGCGGCTTGCCTTCCGCTACGGGCAGGGCGTCCTTGCCGAAGAGTTTGAGCTTCTCGAAGAGCAGCCCTTTGGTGAATTCGTCGGCCTGGCTGGTGAGCATCTCGTGCATCAGCTCGGGCGAGTTGACCACGGTCAGCGTCTTGGGGCCGACGGTGACGCGGACGACGGGGCCGTGCGTGCGCAGGCGCTGGATGAAAGCGAGGCGGTCCCTGATCAGAGGTACGGCGTGGCCGACGAGCGGCAGTTTCCCGGGCGCCATCGGTGGAACGATCATGTCGGTCGTCACGTGTCTGTCCTACCCTCGCGCGTCGGTCGGTGTGGTCTGCCGGTTCACGCCATGACGTGTCCGCAGCAGCTCCCGCACGGCGAGGACTTCGGCTTCGATCATGGCGCCGGGCGCGTACAGGGTTTTGTCGTGCCACAGTGCGGGGTGGTGGCCGGATCCGGCCCCCTCGTTCAGATACGTCTCGGCACGGTCCAGGGCGCGGGCGTGCCGCGGCCGGTGGTCGGCGGCCGACAGCAGGATCTGCGCGGCGTACGCGGTCTCCTCCGTGGTGCCGCCCCATGTCCCCCAGGAGCCGTCGTCACGCTGGGTGTCGACGGCCCAGGCCACGGCGGTCCCGACGGCCGTTGCCGCCCGGTCTCCACCGTGACGCGAGAGCGCGGCCACACACCGCGCGGTGGCGTAGTAGGGGGAGGCGTGCCATTTGTCGGGCCACGGCCCTTCGGGCCGCTGCTGCCCGACGAGCCAGTCGATCAGCTTGTCCGTCCGGGGGCCGTAGGTGTGCTGTGCCTCGGGGTGGTGACTCAGATAGCTGCCGAGCGCTTGGAGTGCGTGGGCGTTCGCGGTGACCGATCCGGTGTCCTCGCCGATGTAGCAGTCGTAGTGACTGCCGTTGTGGAACAGGTCGAGCGGCTCGGGGGTGTGGTCCAGGCCGACCAGTGAGGACACCAGCACGGCCATGGCGGTGTCGTCGGCGTCCGTCATGAGTCCGGGTGCGCCGCGTACTCCCCGGGGGTCGTAGAGGTCGGTGGCCCATTTGCGGACGGTGGGCACACTGGCGGCCGGCAGATGGGCGCCGGCCAGCGCGGCGGCGACCCACAGACGCTCGAAGACGAGGATCGGGGCAGCCTCCGGGAAGAGGCCCGAGTAGCGCTCCGCCACGGTTTCGAGGGCCGCGACGGTTCCGGCCGATGGCGCCTGCGTGGCCGCGGCCCGGGCGGCGGTGGCGGCCGGTGAACTGCCCAGCAGGTCCGGTCCGTCGGGTATGAGCGCCCCGGCTATGTACCCGGCCACGCCTTCGAACGTGTGGTGCAGCTTGACGGGGAGGCTGCCCGCCGAGGCGTACCGCCTGGCCACGTACGCGGGCACGGCCTGGTCGTAGCCTCGGGGAAGTGCGGGTGCGGGCCCCGGACGCCAGTGGCCGGCGGCCGGTGTCCTGTCGTCGCCGATGAGGGTGAGCTGCTCGTGGATCTTCGCGACCAGGCTGGGGACGAGTATTTCGGCAGCGGCGGTGTCGGGCCACGGTCCGGCCGGCGGCAGCGCGCGCAGCGCGGCGAGGCCGCTGTCGACCGCCGTGGTGAGCCGCCGGGTCGTCTCCTCGGGCGCGGCGCCCCGCCGCAGGACCGCCAGTGCGGCTTCCACACCGCTGAGCGTCGGCAGCAGGCGGTAGCGCTCCGGCCCCTCACCCCAACTCCCGTCGGGCGCCTGCTCGTTGAGCAGATACGCGATCCGGCGCGGTTCCCTGGACAGCCAGGGGGCCGCCGAGATGACCCGGGCGGTCTCGTACAGGGAGGGGCGGACGCTGCCCCACGGGTCCCGGTCGACGCTCGCCACCAGTCGGGCGGCCTCTTCGGGGTAGGTCGCGTTCGCGACCGTGTCGCTCATCGGCTTGTTCGACCTCACGGTTGCGGTGACGGCGGACGGGCGGGCGGTCATGTCTGTCGCTCCGTGGCGGCCAGGGCGATCTCACGCAATTGGTCGGTGGTCTCTTCCGGGAAGGGCGCCTCGTCCAGCGCGGCGAGGGCCGCGTCCCGGCGCGTGGTGATCTTCTCTTCGACGGTCTGCCGGGCGCCGGTGGAGTCCAGAATGTTCCGGATCTCGGCGGCCTGGTCCTCGTCGAGGTCGCTGCGGCCGACGAGTCCGCGCAGGGTCCTGCGCTCGGTGGTGGAGGCTCGCTGGACGGCGAGGGCCATCAGTACGGTGGCCTTGCCCTCGCGCAGATCGTCCAGTATCGGTTTGCCGGTCCGGGCGGGATCGCCGAACACACCGAGCAGGTCGTCGCGCAGCTGAAACGCTTCTCCTAGTGGGATGCCGAACGCGGTGCAGGCGTCGAGCACGGACGGCGGGGCTCCCGCCACCGCCGCTCCTATGTGAAGAGGGCGTTCCACGGTGTACTTGGCGGTCTTGTACCGGATGACGTGCAGTGCCGTTTCGACGTCGCCGGTCAGCCGACCGGTGGTCTGGAGGTCCAGGAGCTGGCCGTACATGACCTCACTGCGCATCTCGGCCACCAGGGGCAGCACTTGGGCGAGCCTGTCCGGGTCGAGGCCCGCCGTGTGGAGGAATTCATCGGACCACACGAGCGCCAGGTCTCCGAGGAGGACGGCGGCGCCCAGTCCGTGCGCCGCGGCACGGCCGCGGGGACCGCCGTTGTCGGTGTACGCGGCGGCCAGCGCACGGTGTGCGGACGGCCGGCCGCGGCGGACGTCGCTGTCGTCCATCACGTCGTCGTGCACGAGGGCGAACACTTGGAAGAGTTCGAGGCTCGCGGCCGCGCGGATGGCGGCCGTCATCTCTCCGTCCCCGCCGGCGGCCTGCCATCCGTAGACGCACAGCACGGATCGCAGCCTTTTCCCGCCGGTGAGGAACGCGCGCAACGTGGAGGTCAGATAGAGCAGTTCGGTTCCTGGCGCGGCCTCGTCCTTGGCGTCGAGGAAACTGGTCAGGGCCGCACTCACCTTGTGCCGTACGGACATCAGGTCCGGCGGACTGGTGGCGGGAGGTGTGGTTGCCATCGGTGGTTGATCCCCTTTCGGTCAAGAACCGTCATGGTGGTTCCGTTCGGGCAGAGGACGCGGCCAGGACACCGCTTTCCCGCGGGTGTCACGGTGGTGCGGGTCATTGGCCGACGGCACCACCGCGACACGGCATGGGAGGGCAGGCTAGGAAGTTGTCACCGACACACGGTCGCCTGCTGTCGAGGACGCCCCGGTGGCTGTCTCCGGGCCGGCGGAGCTGCGGCTCCAGGGGGTGATGCCCTTGGCGTCGGGAGTCAGCGGAGTGAACCGGGCGGGAAGCGACGTGAGCGTCCGGTGGACGGGTCCGTCGCGGTATGTCAACTGATCGGGCGCTACGGCCAGTTCGATGTCCGGCAGGTAGCTGGCGAGTCGTTCGATCGCGGCGGTCGCGATCAGCAGGGCGAGATCACGTGCCGGACAGGCGTGCGGTCCGGCGGCGAACGCCAGGTGCGCCTTGGTTCCCGAGCGGTAGCCGTCGGCCGGAACCCCCGAGTGGGGGCAGGTGTTGGCGGCGGCGTACGAGACCATGACCGGGGAGTGGGCGGGGATGCGCTTGCCGTGGAAGGTGACGTCCTCCTTGGGGAAGTGGAAGCTGTAGTTGGCGAGCGGCGAGTCGTGCCACAGCGCCTCGTCGATGGCGTGCTGGACGGGCAGGCTTCCGGTGGTGAGCGTGCCGAAGTACCGGTCGTCGCTCAGCATCCGGACGCAGGTGTTCGCGATGAGGTTGGCCGTCGGCTCGTTCCCCGCGCCGAAGATGATGATGATCTGGTTCATCACCTCTTCCGGGTTCAGCCCGTTGGGGTGGTCGATGAACCAGGACGTCAGGTCATGGCCGCGCTTCTCGGCCTTGGTCTGATACAGGGTCTGGAGGTAGGCGCCGAACACCTGCGCGCCGTACGCCTTGCGTTCCGGATCCGTGTCCATCATGGCCGCGAGTGCCCCCACGAGCCGGGGACCGTGCTCGTCCTCCATACCGAACAGAGCGTTGAAAACCATCAACGGCAGCTGCTGGGCGTACTGGCTGACGAGGTCGACCGTCCCGGTGTCCGCGAAGTCCTGAAGGAGCTTGTCGGCGAAACGGAACGTCACGACGCGGACATCGTTGGGGTCGAGGAGAGCGAAGCTGTCGGTGATCACCTTGCGCAGATGCGCGTGCTCCTCACCGTCGGCGAAGAGGAGACTGGGCCGCCACTCCACCAGGGGTCTGATCGGGCTGCTCTCCGGCACCTGGGGCAGCCACTTACGGGTGTCCTTGGTCCAGGTGTCCGTGTCCTGGAGGAGTGCGAGCGCCGCCTGGTAGTCGGTGACCAGGTTGACGAAGACGCCGGGGGAGATCTCGGCGACGCCGACCGGCCCCTGGCGGCGCAGCAGTTCATAGCTGCGCTGGGGATCGGCCGCGTGTTCCGGCCCGTGCAGGGGCACAGCTGTGGCGTCCGGTGGTGTGATACTCACGAGGCTCCGACTCCGGCCGAGGATATGGAATGGGCGGTCAGTGCGATGAGTGCGCTGAGACTGCTGTTCATCTCGCGGGCATCACATGTGACGAGTGGGGTGTCCGGGGCGAGGTCGAGCTTCTTGCGAACGATCTCCAGGTCGTAGTCAGGTGAGTCAGGGAAGGTATTGACTGCCACGGCGTACGGCAAACCGCGCTCCTCGATAAGATCCATCACTTCGAAGGACTCGTCGAGGCGCCGGGTGTCCACCAGGACGAGCGCGCCGAGGGCCCCGAAGGCGATGCCCTCCCACAGGGGAAGGAACCGACGCTGCCCCGGAGTTCCGTACAGGTACAGGACGATCCGGTCGCCGGGCAGGGTCATACGACCGAAGTCGATGGCCACCGTGGTGGTCTTCTTGTCCCGCAGACCGACGAGGCTGACGTCGTCGGCGTCGGCCGCCGCGTCCGTCATGACTTCGTCGGTGTGCAGCGTGGGGATCTGTGAAAGTGTCTTGATCGCGGTCGTCTTGCCGACGCCGAGGGGACCCGCGACAAGGATCTTGACCCTCTGGTGCTCCCCCTCGGGGAGGTACACGGGACGCGGGCTAGGCGACACGGAGGGATTGGAGTCCACTCAGCACCTCTTCCATGAGTTGCAACGACGGCCGTCCGGCGCGCGAGGGGGCGAGAGCTTCCGGGATCGGCACGCTGGCGTTTAACAAGCCGTCACTGACGAGCTGTTCGGCGAGCATCAGGCCGACACTGGCCGGCAGCGCGAGATAGGCGGCTATCTCGACGGCGGTGAGGGAACCGCCCGTCACCAGCTCGACGACACGGCGGTGCACCGTCGTGTGGTACGAGGAGAACGGATGGCCGCTGGCACGCAGAGCCGTCAGCGTGTCGAGGGTGGTGGGCAACGGGGCACCGCCGCCGCCTCCGGTCGCCAGATACGCCGGAAGCAGCCGCCGTTGATGCTGACCGCGGCTCATGACGCGCCGTCATGGGTACGCGCCGAGACAGACATGTGCTGCTCCCCCAGCTTCTTCGCCTGGCGCGCCATCATGTGGACGACCACACCCATGTGCATCGAATCGTCTCCGGCGGCCGCGATCAGGGTGTTCGCGCCGGCCGGCATGACCATGTAAGTGCCCTCGGCCACCTTCACCGTGACGGTCTCGATGGGGGTGTCCGCCGCGGCCCCCAGCACCGGGATGACGGCGGCACGGGAGGCGGCGTGCAGTGCGGAGGTCATCGCCGCCACTCCGTCCGCGTCGTCGGCCGAAAGGTTCTCGGACCTGGCCTGGACCATCCCGTCGAGGGTCATCAGCAGGGCGTGTCGGACACCTGGGATCTCGGTGATGGGGGTCAGGTACCAGGTCTCGTTTTCGCCGTGGGGCATGGTCACTGTGTTTCCTCCAAATCAGTACCGGTTCGGCCGCTTTCAAGGCCGTCCTGGAATTCACTCCAGGCTTTGAGGGACCGCTCCGGGTCCGGGGCGCGGTACGTGGGAGCGGCGAGTCCTCCGGCGGGTCCCGCGGGGCCGCGGCGGCGACGCTGTGGCAGACCGTCCGCGCTGTCCGGTACGGGAGTTCGCGATTTCTCGTCGTCGTCCACCGGGGTTTCGGGGACCGAGGAGGGACGCCTCTCCGCCTTCGGCGCGACGGCCGCCTGGGGAGCCATGGCAGAAAGTGGTTCGGCCTCCTCGTCGATCGAGGCGAGCAGGTTCGGGGGAATGGTCACCACAGCGCGCACCCCGCCATAGGGAGACGAATGGTCGATGGAGACATGAAAGCCGTAGTCGGCGACGAGGCGGCCGATGGCGGCGAAACCCTGAGACGGCGGGTCGCCGAGCTCGGTGAGCATGACGTCGTGCGTGTCGGCCGACACCAGCCGCGCACCCCGGGTGGCCGCTTCCGCGGTCATCCCCTTGCCGGCGTCGTCAACCGTGATGCAGACGTTGCCGTTTCCGCTCTGGATCAGACCGACATCCACCGCGAGGTCGTCACGGGAGTGCTCCAGGGCGTTGGCCATGAGCTCCGCGCAGGCCACGGCGATGGGCTCGGCGGCACGGCCGACGATCCCGACGTTGGTGGCGATCCGGGAGTTGATCTTGATCCGGTCGAAGCCGCGGAGACGGGAGGAGGCACCCGTGACGATCTCGGCGACGTAGGTGTCCTTGCGGACGTGCCCCGGCCACGCGCCGCACACGATGGCGGTCCGCTGGATGAGGCGCAGATTCTGCTCGTTGAGGTGGTCGGCGGCGAGCATCCGGTGCGTCAGATGCCGTGACCCGGTGAACTCCCGTTGCAGGGAGTCGAGTTCCGACTGCAACCGGTACGACAACGCCTGCGAGTCCTGGCTCGCGCCGCGCAGGGCCGCCCTGGCGGCGGCGTCCACGCGACGACGCTCCTTCAGGACCATCTCCGAGACCCGGGTGAGTACGGAGTCGAGGAGTTCCGCGTCCTCGGGTCGCGCCTCCCCCACGTTGAGCAGCCCGGGTATGGGGTGGTGAGAGCTGATCAGATGGAGCGGAACGGCCGGGAGCCGGGCGGAGACGAGGTGAGTCACCTCGGCGCGGAACCGTTCCTCGCGGGCTTCGGCCTCCCGCGTACGGGAATCGGCAAAGCGCGTGCGGGATTCGGCTTCCCGCGTCCGGGATTCGGCGCTCTTCAGCGCCGCGTCCATTTCTCTGCACCGTCGCGTCTGTTTGCGACGGGAGAGCGCCAGCAGCAGTGCGACGGCGGCCATGACCACGGTCACGGCGCCGAGCGCAAGGGCGGGTTCTGAGGGAGAGATCACGGAAAAGGGGTCCTAGGGGTTCGAAGGAGGCACGGGCGAGTACACCGGTGGACTTCCGCCATCGAGTGCCGCCGCATCCAGGTGAGGGATCATGCCAAAGCTTTGCCAGTTTAGGGGAGTTGACCACCTGCCCACAGCGCGAGTGAACGGCCCGTGATGATCATGAGGGAAGAAATAGGGCCAGGTGGGGAGCAACTGCTGCGCCATCGGCCGATTGCATTCCGCTTTCCGGCCGAACCTCGCCGTCAGACACTCCGCGGGTGGCGCGGGCGGGTGCGAAACACCGGGGACGGGCGGGAAGGCCTACCGGCGCGGCGGGCGTGTGAGGCTGGAGTCATGACCGAATTCAGCGAGGCCGAGCGCTCGTACCTCTCCTCCCAGCGGCTGGGCCGGCTGGCCACCGTCGACCCGAAGGGCCAGCCGCAGGCCAACCCGGTGGGGTTCTTCCCGCAGGCGGACGGCACGATCCTGGTCGGCGGGTACGCGCTGGGCACCACCAAGAAGTGGCGGAACCTGCGGTCCAACCCGCGGGTGGCACTGGTGGTGGACGACATCGTCAGCCTCAAGCCGTGGAAGGTGCGGGGTGTGGACATCCGCGGCGAGGCCGAACTGCTCACCGGCCCGCACGACTTGGGGCCGCACTTCAGTGAAGAACTGATCCGTATCCATCCACGGAAGATTCACAGTTGGGGGCTGGAGGAGACCGGCTGATTCCGGCGGTCGGGCAGCCCCACACGCAGGTGCCGTACCGCGTACGAACGCCACGGCCGCCAGGCCGCGTCACCGGACTCGCCGTCAGGTGCGACATCGGGATCCCCCAGGCCCCGCATCCGGATCAGCGCCGCCGTCCGGGCGCTCACGCCGGGCACGGTGAGCAGTGACCGCTCGGCCTCTTCGCGGCTCGCGCCGGTGTCGAGCCGTACGGCGCCGTCCGCGAGGGCGGTGGCGAGCGGGCCGGCCACCGGGTCGTCCACCAGGGCGGCCGGTGCGGGAAAGAGGCGGGTGAGGGTGCCGCACGGGCGCTCGACCGGATCCCCGTACGCCGCGACGAGCCGCCGCGCCTCGGCCCCGCCCAGGTGAACGCGGAGCGCGTACTCCTCGGGGTCGGCGGTGCCCGGCGCCCGCAGTCCGGGGCGAACCGCGACGAGGGGCGCGAGGAGCGGGTCGGCGCCGAGGCGTTCGTCCACGGCGTACGGATCGGCGTCGAGGTCGAGGAGGCGCCGCAGCCGTTGTACGGCGGTGGTGAGGTCGCGCAGATCCGTGAGGTGGATCCGGGCCTCCAGCCAGCCGGGGCGCGGGGCATCGGTGGACGGCAGCGCTTCGTCCACCGAGACGACTCCGGGGCCGTGCGGCAGGCGCAGCGTGCGCCGGTAGGTACGGGCGCCCGGTAGGCCGATCACCTCCTCGACGGAGGTCAGGGCCTCGTCGGCGAGCAGGTCGAACATGGCGCGCGCCGCGTAGACGCCGCGGTAGGCGAGTCGCAGCGGGATGCCCGCGAGCGCGGGAGCGGCGGGGGTGGCTCGCGCGCCTCTGGTGCCGGACTCGGCGCGCAGGCCGCTCGGTGTGCGGGCGTAGATCTGCCGGATCGTGTCGTTGAACTGCCGCACGCTCGCGAACCCGGCGGCGAAGGCGATCTCCGTGACCGGCAGGACGGTGGTCTGGAGCAGCGTCCGCGCGGTGTGCGCGCGCTGCGCGCGGGCGAGGGCGACGGGTCCGGCGCCGAGTTCGGCGGTGAGCTGGCGCTGGACCTGCCGGGCGCTGTAGCCGAGCCGCCCGGCCAGTCCGGGCACGCCCTCGCGGTCCACGACGCCGTCGCCGATCATGCGCATGGCGCGGCCGACGACGTCGGCCCGTACGTTCCACTCCGCCGACCCGGGCACGGCGTCGGGCCTGCACCGGCGGCAGGCGCGGAAGCCGTTGCCCTGGGCCGCGGCGGCGGTGGGGTAGAAGCGGACGTTCTTGCGTTTCGGGGTGACCGCCGGACAGCTCGGCCGGCAGTAGATGCCGGTGGTCTCGACGGCGAAGAAGAACGCGCCGTCGAAGCGCGCGTCGCGGCTGGCCACCGCCTCGTACCTGGTCTCCTCGTCCATCACACCGCCCAGTGTGCGCCGCCCCCGGCCGTGGCACTCGCGGGATTCGGACATGGAGGTGGAAGGGCCGGGCTTCCGGTCGAAGCCCGGCCCTTCCGGACGCACCCGCCGGACGCGCCTACCGGATACGCCCCCGTTTGGCCTCCATCGCCGCACGGCCCTCCGCGCCCTTCAGCCGCCAGTCGCGCCGGATCTCGGCCCGCAGCCGGGCGTCGGTCTTGGCGACGATGCGCTGGTTCTCCCGCAGCAGCTTGCGGTAGCTCTCCAGCCGCCGCTCGGGCAGCGAGCCGTCCTCCAGTGCGGCGAGCACGGCGCAGCCCGGCTCGCTGCCGTGGGCGCAGTCGTGGAACCGGCACTTCTCGGCCAGTTCCTCGATCTCGGCGAACACCTGCCCCACGCCCTGCCCCGCGTCCCACAGTCCGACGCCCCGGAGCCCCGGTGTGTCGATGAGTACGCCGCCGCCGGGCAGCACGAGGAGATTGCGGGTGGTCGTGGTGTGCCGGCCCTTGCCGTCCGCGTCACGGGTGGCCTGGACCTCCATGACGTCCTCACCGAGCAGGGCGTTGGCGAGGGTCGACTTGCCGGCGCCCGAGATGCCGAGCAGCACGCTCGTACTCCCGGAGACGACGGCGGACAGTACGTCGACGCCCTCCCCCGTCGCCGCGCTGACGGCGAGGACCTGTACGCCGGGCGCCGTGGTCTCGACGTCTTCGACGAGATACGACAGTCCGGTCGGGTCCGGCACGAGGTCGGCCTTGGTGAGTACGACGAGCGGTTGCGCGCCACTCTCCCAGGCCAGGGCGAGGAACCGCTCGATGCGCCCGAGGTCGAGCTCGACCGCGAGCGGGACGGCGATGATCGCGTGGTCGACGTTGGCCGCGAGGATCTGCCCCTCGGAGCGCTTGGACGAGGTGGAGCGTACGAAGGCGGTACGGCGCGGCAGCAGCGTCCGCACGTACCGCGGATCACCGCCGGGGTCGACCGCGACCCAGTCCCCGGTGCACACGACCTTCAGCGGGTCGCGCGGTACGACGAACTCGGTGTCGGCCCGTACCGTGCCGCCGGGCGTGACGACGTCGCACTGCCCCCGGTCGACCCGCACGACACGGCCCGGCAGCAGGCCCTGTGCGGCGTACGGGGTGAACTCCGCCTCCCAGCCCTCGTCCCAGCCGTACGGGGCGAGCGGATGCGAAGCGGAGGATGCCTCAGGAGAGGCGGGAGAGAAAGACAACGGGAAACCCTTCACAAGGGCGGTCCCGGCACGCGCGCCGACGGGGCGCGGAAGAGAGGAAGGTCAGCCGGAGACCACGGAGGTGACATGAACGATCAGCTGATCGCGGGCAAGGCCCGGCGCAGAGACAGTCATCGGTACACACCTCCTGGATCACACACGGCCGACGGGGCCCGATCGGTCCGTCGGGAACACGAGCGAACATAGCCGCTCCCCCGCCGGACGCGCCAGCCAATTAAAGCCTGCCCGCCGGACCGGACTCGAGGTTTCCCACACATACCCCCCGCAGGTATTTGACGCAGAGCGGGATCCGACTTGACTACATACCCCTAGAGGGTATGTTGAAGGTGTCGGCCGCCATTGCGGAGTGGCCCCTCACGGAGGAGACCCCGATGAACACGGGACTCAGGATCAGCGCCTTCGCGGCCGCGATCGTCGCGACGTTCGGCACCGCGTACGGCGTCGGCGCGAGCATCGGCCCCGTCGTGGCCGAGAAGCCGCCGGCGGCCCACGACGAGCACAAGGAGACGGGCGGAGACGAGGCGGGGCACGACGGCGGGGCGGATGAAGGCGGCGCCGCGAGCGCGGCGGCCGGCGGGTTGCAGATCTCCGAGGGTGGCTACACACTCGCGCTCGACACACCGCGTGTGGTGGCCGGGAAGTCGACCGTCCTGCGTTTCTCCGTCAAGGACGACAGCGGGCGCAACCTCACCTCGTACGAGCGCGAGCACGGCAAGGAACTGCATTTCATCGTCGCCTCAAGGGATCTGACGGTCTATCGGCATCTCCACCCGACCCGCGCGGGCGACGGCACCTGGAGCGTCGCCGCCATGTTGCCCGCGGCGGGCGGCTACCGGGCCTTCGCCGACTTCAAGCCCGCCGGGAAGGGCGCGACGGGCATCACGCTCGGCGCCGACCTGGCCGTCTCCGGCACGTCCGAGCCCGCCGCGCTCCCGCCCGTCCGCGCCTCGGCCGAGGTCGACGGCTACCGGGTCACCCTCGACGGCGCCCTCGCCCCCGGCAAGGCGCGCGAACTGAAGCTGACCGTCAGCAAGGACGGGGAGCCCGTCACCGATCTCCAGCCCTACCTCGGGGCGTACGGCCACCTCGTCGCACTGCGCGCCGGGGACCTCGCCTACCTGCACGTCCACCCGAACGGCGAGCCGGACGACGGCGTCACCGAGCCGGGCCCGGAGGTGTCCTTCACCGCCACGGCCCCCAGTTCGGGCGCGTACCGCCTCTTCCTCGACTTCCAGCACAAGGGCGAGGTCCGCACGGCCGCGTTCACCGTCGACGTACCGGCCGCGGGCGCCGGTGCGAGCAAGGAAAGCCAGGAGAGCGAGGAGAGCGGGGAGGGCGAGAGCCACGGGCACTGAGGCAGCAGCCTCGTCGCCACAGCTGACGCTCAGGGCTTCCAGCGCTGGACCTGATCGTCCGGGGTGTGCGGGCTCACGAAGTGGAAGGGCACCGCGAGATGGGCGGCCAGGGCCCGGCCCGCGCTTTCGGCCGCCGCCGCCGACGGGTGGAGCGGGCCGAGGTCGACGTCCCCGAGATGCCGCGCGGCCGTACTCCGGTAGATGGTGGCCAGCCGCAGCTCACTCGCCGGATCGGCGGTCACGGCCAGCAGATCCACGAACCAGTCGTGGACGGTGTCCCCGTCCCAGACGGCCTCGATCACCACGACGCGCCCGGTGGCGCCCGCGGCCCGCGCGGCCAGCGACTCCAGGTCGAGCGGGCTCTCGGGCGTACGGGCGATCCGGTCACCGTGCAGGAGATACCGCTCGTGCACCACGAGTTGGGCGTCCACGAGCCCCAGCCCACGGGCCCGGCCGGCTTCGAAGACGGCTCGTATCGCGCGCATGCGGGCGTCCTGAAGGACGTACCCGTCGACCTGTTCGCGGACTCCGGCCGGCAGCAGGTCCCACCAGTCGGCCGCGGCGATGTCAGTCATGCGGCGTCAGTCTGCCTCCAATGCCGGCCGCTCAGCCCGCGACGGCGACATCGATCAGGTCTGCGATGTCGCCGGGCCGGGAGGCCAAGGAGGCGTGGCTCGCGGGGAGTTCGACGGTCTTACGGGGGTTCATACGCTGCGCCATGCGGCGCTCGTTGTCGGGGTGGATCATGCGGTCCTCGGTGGAGACCTGATACCAGCAGGGCTTGGACCGCCACGCGGGAGACGTGACGGCGTCGCCGAAGGTGGAGGCGAGCGGAGCCCTCTGGGTGACGGCCATGACCAGCGCCTGGTCGGCGGGCACGTCCCGGCAGAAGCTCTCGTGGTACTTGTCCTGCGGGATCCACAGATACCCGTCGGAGTCCGGGGCCAGGTCGTCGGCGGCGGCGGGCGGCATCTCCTCGGTGATCTGTCCGGGGCTCTCCCCGGCGTCCGGCGCGAACGCGGCGACGTACACGAGCCCGGTGACGTTCGGCAGATCGCCCGCCTCGGTGACGACCGCCCCACCGTAGGAGTGGCCGACCAGCAGTACGGGCCCCTGGACCTGCCGGACCATCTTGGCGGTGCGCTCGGCGTCGTCCGCCAGCGAGGTGAGCGGCATCTCCACCGCGTGCAGCGAGCCGTAGCCGCGCCGGTGCAGCTCGGTGATGACACCGCCCCAGTGGGCGGCTCCGCCCCAGAAACCGTGGACAAGGACGATCGACGGCTTGTCAGCCATGTCGTGCTCCTTCACAGAGGTCGAAGGGCGCGGACCGCCGGAGGCGTCCGACACCCGCGGAGACCGGATGTCCCGAGGTCTTCGCACCGCGTTCACCCCCGACTGTCCACGCTAGGACCGCCCCATCGCGGCGGCCAGCCGGGCGTTCGCTCGGGAGCCACCGGCACACCGCTCCGGGGCCGGCGGGCGGTCCGTGGTCTGATGGATCCGTGGGCCGTGACGTGGAAGAGACCAATCGCCGCATGCTCCGGGTGCGGGACGCGATGGACCGTGACTACGCGCAGCCGCTGGACGTCCCCGCCCTGGCCAGGATCGCGCACGTGTCGCAGGCGCACTTCACACGGACCTTCCGGGCCACGTTCGGTGAAACGCCGCACCGGTATCTCCAGCGGCGCCGTGTCGAGCGTGCGATGTTCCTGCTGCGGGAGACCGACCGCAGCGTGACGGACATCTGCTACGAGGTCGGCTTCGGCAGCCCGGCGACCTTCAGCCGCACGTTCCACGAGATCGTCGGCCGGCCGCCCAGGACGTACCGCAAGGAGGCGCCGCGTACGGCCGGGGCCGTACCGACGTGCTTCACGAAGGCGTGGACCCGGCCGAGCGTCTGACCGTCCCCACCTGCCCGCTCCCCGCCCCCCGCACCCGCACCCGCCGCGAGCGCCACGCGCCGACTGAGCAGTTCTGGACAAGTTTCTCCCCGGCATGCCCCGTAACGTGAAACGCATGTTCACCGCGATCACACACTCACAGATTTACGTCCTGGACCAGGACTCGGCGCTCGACTTCTACGTCGGCACACTCGGCCTGGAGGTCAACACCGACGCCGACCTGGGCTTCATGCGCTGGCTGACCGTCAACGTCCCCGGCCACCCGGACCGCCAGATCCTGCTGGAGAAGCCCGGCCCCCCGGCGATGTCGGAGGAGACGGCGCGGGAGGTCCGCGAGCTGCTGACCAAGGGCGCGACGGGCGGCTCGCTCATCTTCAGCACGGAGGACTGCCGCAAGACGTACGAGACGCTCCTGGCCCGTGGCGTGGAGTTCACCGAGGAGCCCACCGAGCGCCCGTACGGCATCGACTGCGGACTGCGCGACCCCTTCGGCAACAACATCCGCTTCACCCAGCCGAAGTCGTAAGGGAGCCCCGCCCTGCCACGTCGTCGGAGCCCAGCCGCGGCCGCGGCTCGGAACGGCGGCAGGATGGGCGCATGACTCGCAGCGACGCGACATCCGCGCACCCGACCGCCGGGGCCCCCGCGGCCCCGGCCCCCTTCACCGCAGACGACTACCGGGCGCGCATGGGCCGCGCCGTGCGGGACGCCACCGCCGCCGGGCTGGCCGGCGTGCTGGTGGCGCCCGGTCCCGACATGGTCTGGCTCACCGGCTATCAGCCGCCCGCCGACACCGAGCGGCTGACCCTGCTGATGCTCACCCCCGACGCCGAACCCGTCCTCGTCGTGCCCAAGCTGGAGGCGCCCGACGCGGAGAAGGCCGTCGGCGCGCCCGCGCTGACCCTGCGCGACTGGACCGACGGCGTCGACCCGTACGGCGTGGCCGCGCCCTCGCTCGTCGCCACCGGCCGCTACGGCATCAGCGACAACACCTGGGCCCTGCACCTCATCGGCCTCCAGGAGACCCTGCCCGGCACCTCCTACACCCCTTTGACGAACGCGCTGCCGATGCTGCGCGCCGTCAAGGACGCCCGCGAGGTGGAGCGGCTCGCGCTGGCGGGCGCCGCGGCCGACGCCGCCTACGAGGAGATCAAGAAGGTCCCGTTCGCTGGCCGCAGGGAGACCGACGTCGCCGCCGACCTCGCCGGACTGCTGCGCGGCTTCGGCCACTCCCAGGTCGACTTCACCGTCGTCGGCTCCGGCCCCAACGGCGCCAACCCCCACCACGAGGCCGGTGAACGGGTCATCGGCGACGGGGACATGGTCGTGCTCGACTTCGGCGGGCTGTGCCAGGGCTACGGCTCCGACACCTCCCGCACCGTGCATGTCGGCGAGCCCACCGAGGAGGAGCGGCGCGTCCACGACCTGGTGCGCGCGGCGCAGGGCGCCGCCTGCGAGGCGGTGCGGCCCGGCATCGCCTGCCAGGATGTGGACCGGGTGGCGCGCGCGGTGATCAACGAGGGCGGGTACGGCGAGTACTTCATCCACCGCACCGGCCACGGCATCGGCGTCACCACCCACGAGCCGCCCTACATGGTCGAGGGCGAGGAGCTGCCGCTCGTCCCGGGCATGTGCTTCTCCGTGGAGCCTGGCATCTATCTGCCGGGACGCTTCGGCGTGCGGATCGAGGACATCGTGACGGTCACCGAGACCGGCGGCCGTCGGCTCAACGCCACGGACCGGGGGCTGGCCGTTGTCGGCTAACGGGCGTCACCAAGTGAATTTTCCGGCTGTTTTCACGATCGATGTCGGCAATGGTGTTACTCGCGCACCACACACGAAGTGACGCTACGATCACGGTATGTTCACGGCCTTCCGGATTTCACGCCCGCGACGGGCCCGCCGAAAATTGGCGGGCCCGTCGCGGGCGTTCTGGCTGGCCGTACTTCTTCTGGCGCTGCTCTATACGCACGGCGTCAACGGCCACAACGCCGCCACCCACGCGTCTCCGGTCGTCGCGGTGACCGCGACGGCTCCGGCCGAGTTCGGTAATCACGACACCGCGCCCTGTCACCACGACGGGGACGAGGCGGAGCACGGGTCGGAGAGCTGCGCGTCCGGCCAGCCGCAGTACCGCGCCGACCTGCCCGCTCGTGGCACCACACCATTGTGTGTCGCGGAACTGCCGCGAATTCACGCCCCCGCTTCCTCGGCGACGGCCGATACCTTCCCGACGTCGTGCGCAGAACTGAGAGACCCCGGAATTCTGCGGGTGTAGAACGCCCTTCCGGATCGGTCGCTTCCCTTTTCGAACGCGCGATTCTTCGAACACGGGATTTCCCGCACGACTTCCGAACGCGCGATTCTTCGAACACGCAACACGAAATCGGGCCGCTATCCGCCGCCCGACTTGTTGTGCGACCGGTCCGGCCGATTTCCGCGTGCCCGTTCAGCCGCGATCACCGCCCACACACGGAGGCATTCGCGCGCACACCCATTCACGCGCTCAGATGATTTCGCGTGCGCCGCGACGGGCCTCCGCGTTCCCGTACTTCGAACGAAAGCGAACCATGCGCCACCAGACCCCCACCGCCCCGCCCCGCGCCGTCACCCTCGCCCCGCAGGCCACCATCCCGCCGGCCGCCCACAGCCCGGCCGGGCTGGTGGGCAACACCCCGCTCCTACGTGTCCACGAGCCCTTCGCCCCGGCGGGGCGCGGCTTCTGGGCCAAACTGGAAGGCTTCAACCCCGGCGGCATCAAGGACCGCCCCGGGCTCCACATGGTCGAACGGGCCCGCGCCCGCGGTGACTTGCTGCCCGGCGGCAGGATCATCGAATCGACCAGCGGCACCCTGGGGCTGGGGCTCTCCCTCGCCGGCATGGTCCACGGCCACCCCGTCACCCTGGTCACCGACCCCGGCCTCGAACCGCCGATGACCCGGCTGCTGACCGCCTACGGCGCCCGGGTCGACACCGTCCCGGAGCCGCACCCCACCGGCGGCTGGCAGCAGGCCCGCCGCGAGCGCGTGGCCCGACTGCTGGAGCGGCACCCCGGTTCCTGGTGCCCCGACCAGTACAACAACCCCGACAACACAGCCGCGTACACGCCTCTGGCCCTCGAACTCGCCTCCCAGCTCGGCCATATCGACGTCCTGGTGTGCAGCGTGGGCACCGGCGGCCACTCCGCCGGGATCTCGCGGGTGCTGCGCCAGCTCTACCCTGAACTGCGGGTGGTCGCGGTGGACTCCGTCGGGTCCACGATCTTCGGACAGCCGGCCGGGACCCGGCTGATGCGCGGCCTCGGATCGAGCATCCATCCGCGCAACGTCCCGTACGAGAACTTCGACGAGGTGCACTGGGTCGCGCCGTCCGAGGCGGTGTGGACCTGCCGCGAACTCGCCGCGTCCCACTACGCCACCGGCGGCTGGAGCGTCGGCGCCGTCGCCCTGGTGGCCGGCTGGCTGGCCCGGACCGGTTCGCCGGACCGCCGGATCGCCGCCGTCTTCCCGGACGGGCCCCAGCGCTATCTCGGCACGGTGTACGACGACGACTACTGCGCCGCCCATGGACTGCTGGACTCGGCGCCCGCGGCCGAACCGGAGGTGGTGGGACGGCCCGACGAGAAGGAGGTCAGCCGCTGGACCCGGTGCGCCGAGGTCGCCGATCCGCTGACTTCGGGCCGTGCGACCGACGCCGCTCCGGCCGGTGGGGCCGTCAACTCCCCGAAGGGGGAGGCCCGGTGAGGGGACTGATCCGGCAGACGCGTTCGTACGAGCGCGGCGTCCAGTTGCTGATGGTCAATCAGTTCACCATCAATCTGGGCTTCTACATGCTGATGCCGTACCTGGCCGCCCATCTGTCCGGCACCCTCGGGCTGGCCGGCTGGCTGGTCGGATTCGTCCTGGGCGTACGGAACTTCAGCCAGCAGGGGATGTTCCTGGTCGGCGGGACACTGGCCGACCGGTTCGGGTACAAACCCCTCATCGTCGCCGGGTGCGTACTGCGCACGGTGGGCTTCGCGACGCTCGGTCTGGTGGACTCTCTACCCGCGCTGGTCGCCGCTTCGGCGGCGACCGGATTCGCGGGCGCGCTGTTCAACCCGGCGGTCCGGGCGTATCTCGCGGCGGACGCCGGAGAGCGGCGGGTGGAGGCGTTCGCGCTGTTCAATGTCTTCTACCAGGCCGGTGTCCTGCTCGGCCCGCTGGTGGGCATGGTGCTGACAGGTGTCGACTTCAGGATCACCTGCCTCACATCGGCCGGGATCTTCGCGCTGCTGAGCGCCGTCCAGATCCGGGCGCTCCCGGCCCGGCGCGGGGCCGACGGCAAGGACGGCGGCAAGGACGGCGGCGCAGGCCGTGGTGAGGGCGACGGCAAGGCCGGCGGACGCGCGGGCGTGGCGGCCCAGTGGCGCTCGGTGCCGGCCAACCGGCCGTTCCTGCTCTTCTCGGCGGCGATGATCGGCTCGTACGTGCTGACCTTCCAGGTGTATCTGGCGCTTCCGCTGGAGGTACGACGGGTGGGCGGCGAGGGGGAGTTCGGCACGGCGGCCGTGGCACTGCTCTTCGCCATCTCCGGACTCGCCACCATCCTGTTCCAGACGCGGGTGACCGCCTGGTGCGCGGCGCGCATGGAACCGGGGCGCGCGCTCACATGGGGGCCGGCCGTGATGGGCGGCGCGTTCCTGCCGCTCCTGGCGGCCACCGCGATTCCGCTGCCGGACGACGGGATCGGCCGGTGGGCCCTGGCGGCCGTTCCGCCGGCGCTCGCCGCGCTGCTGCTCGCACTGGGCACGATGATCGTGTACCCCTTCGAGATGGACACCATCGTCCGGCTCGCCGGTGACCGTCTCGTCGCCACCCACTACGGGCTCTACAACACCATCTGCGGCATCGGCATCACCCTCGGGAACCTGCTGACGGGCGCGGCACTCGACGCGGCCCGGAAGGCCGGGGTGTCCGCGCTCCCCTGGTTCGCTCTGTTCGCGCTCGGGGTGGCCTGTGCGGCGGCCCTCGGCGCACTGCACCGCACCGGCCGGCTCGCACCGCCGGCCACGCGCGAAGCCACGCCCGGCACGACGCCGGGCGCGACGCCCGAAGCCACGTCGGCGAGTGCGTCGGCGACGGGCTGAACCGGGCCCGGCGTGCCGGGGCACCGGGACCGGACGACGGTCCCGGTGCCCCGGCCGGTACAGCGGTGCGGCCGGTTCAGCAGTTCGGTACGCCCGGCAGCCAGGACTCCACCACGTCGATGAAGATGTTGGAGATGTAGCCACCGAAGGACGGCAGGTACGCCCAGCCGTCATTGGTGATTCCGTCCACGGTGATCTGCTGGCCGTGGACCTGGCACTTGACGTTGACCGTGGTGGGGCCGGCCAGGCGCGCCACCTCGGGCGAGGCGGTGGTCGCCTGCTGACGTATCCGGACGTCCGTGCCCCAGGTGGGGAAGGACTTGCCCGTCTGGTCGCCGGTCCACAGGTAGGTGACGGTCACCCAGCCGTTGTCGTTCAGACCGACGTTGTAGAAGGTGCCGTCGGCGAGATCGATACCGGCCGGGTTGAGAACGGTACGGCCGGAGCCGTCCTTCCCGCCGTTGTAGCCGGTCTCGTAGGCGGCCTGCGCCTCGGGCATGCCCTGGGCCAGATCCTTGAACATCTCGCGGGTCGGGGACGGGTTCCAGTAGTCGTCCTTGGTGTTCCACGGCCCCACGTCCCACACCGGCGCGGTCTCGCAGCGAGCGGGACCGCAGACCTGCACGGAGTACTGGGCACTGCCGTTGGGCGACAGACCGCGTCGCGAGGGCAGCGCGACGAAGTGGTCGTTGGGCTGGATGACATGGCCGTTGGCGGTCGTACCGCCGACGAGTCCCTCACGCGTGGCGAAGACCCGGGCGGTGACGGCGGTCGTACCGGCCGAGGTACGGGGCGCTGCCCCCTTCTCGGCAGTGAGCCGCAGGCTCCGGACGCGCGCCTCTCCCTCCGTGTCCCAGAGGGTGATCCGGGCCTGCACGGTGGTGACCGCGCGGGGCAGGACCGCCGCGCCCTGTTCCTCCGTGCTCTGGTCCGCCGTGCCTCGTGCGCCCGCCGGTACCCACTCGGTCCAGGTGCCCTGTGCCGAGCGGCCCCGCACGTCGACGACCACCTCGGCGCCGGCGTCCCCGGGCAGGTCGGCGACGAGTTCGGCGCTGACCCGGTTGACCGGGGCGTCGAGCGTTTCAGGGGCGAGCACTTGGGCGCCGTAGCCTCGCCCGGTCTCCGCCGACGCCGGGCGGAAGGCGGTGTCCCGTACGCTCAACGCGCCTTTCGTGTAACGCACGTTGACGTCGTCCTCGGTGACGCGCGTCAGATCCGCCGACCAGGAGATCGGCGAGGTTTCTACGCGCGTGGATTTTTGGCCGTCGGCTGCCCCGGCGGATGGCGTGGCGACAGCCACGCCCACGCAGGCGAGCAGGGACAGGGCCGCGGCGGCCCGCCGTCGGTAGGGGGATCTCGCTCGGTCGTTCATGCCGGTCTCCTCCTGTGGGGGATGGAACCCGGCACACGCTAGTGAAGCTGTCATGTAACCAACAAGGGCCCAGGAGTGCGGAGATCCCCCTACCCACAGGGGGTCCGAGCCGCCGTCAGGCGCTCGCGATCGCCACGCCGGTCAGGTGTGGGTGTGGGCAGGGATGTGGCCGTGGGCATGGGCCCGGCTGTGGGTGTGGTGGGTCAGCACCGCGTGCGGATCGGCCCCGTCGGGGGCGGCAGCGGGATCGGCATGGACGAGCGCGGCGGTCAGTTTCGGTACGGCGTGCAGCAGGGCATGCTCGGCCTCGACTGCGACGTGGTGTGCCTGACGTACGGACAGCTCTCCGTTCACCACGACCGCGACCTCGGCCCGCAGCCGGTGCCCGATCCAGCGCAGCCGCAACTCGCCCACCGCGCGCACCCCTTCGACGTCCAGCAGCGCCGCCTCGGCGGTGTCCACGAGCGCGGGGTCGACGGCGTCCATGACACGCCGGAACACCTCGCGGGCGGCGTCGCGAAGGACGAGCGCGATCGCGGCCGTGATGAGGAGACCGACGACGGGGTCGGCGAGCGGCCAGCCGACCGCGGCGCCGCCCGCGCCGAACAGGACGGCGAGCGAGGTGAATCCGTCGGTACGGGCGTGCAGCCCGTCGGCCACCAGGGCGGCCGAGCCGATCTCACGGCCGACGCGCATGCGGTAGCGGGCGACCCACTCGTTGCCGAGGAAGCCGACGACGGCCGCGGCCGCGACGGCGGGCAGGTAGTGGATCGGCCGCGGGTCGAGCAGCCGGTCGACGGCGGTCCACCCGGCGAACACCGCCGAGGCGGCGATGGTCAGCACGATGACGATGCCGGCGACGTCCTCCGCCCGCCCGTACCCGTAGGTGAACCGGCGGGTGGCCGCCCGCCGGCCCAGGATGAAGGCGACGGCGAGCGGCAGCGCGGTGAGCGCGTCGGCGGCGTTGTGGACGGTGTCGCCCAGCAGCGCCACCGAGCCGGACAGCACCACGACCACGACCTGCGCGAGCGCTGTCACGCCGAGGACGGTCAGCGAGACCCACAGCGCGCGCATGCCCTTCGCCGACGATTCGAGCGCGGTGTCGATCTTGTCGGCAGCCTCGTGGGAGTGGGGCGTGAGGAGATGGCCGGCCTTGTGCCGCAGCCGGGCGAGGCGCCCGGCGCGCCCACCCCCTTGGCCGCGGCTGTGGCCGGGTGCGTCATGGCCGTCGTGCTGGTGTCCGTGCTGATGTCCGTGCGGGTCGTTCATGGGGATGACCTTCCGACGCGCGGGCAGAGTGGGGGCCTGGCAGGGCGCGGCTGGACAGCGGCGTACTCCTTTCGCCATTATGTGCATATGAACGCACGCATGCAACTATCACCTGCGCATGATGCGCACCCGCCCATCCCCGGCGAGGAGCAGTTCACGCTCGCCGCCGAGGTCTTCGCCGTCCTCGCCGACCGCACGCGGCTGGTCCTGCTGCACGAGCTGTCGCGCGGCGAGGCGGACGTGACCACGCTGACCGAGGTGTGCGGTGCGGCCCGGCCCGCCGTCAGCCAGCATCTCGCCAAACTCCGGCTCGCCGGTCTCGTCGTCACACGCAAGGAGGGCCGCCGGGTCGTCTACAGCCTCCGCGACGGGCATCTGCGGCGCGTGATCGACGAGGCGCTGAACCTGGCCGACCACCAGCTCGACGGCCGCCCCTCGCACGACTGAGAGGGCGCCGGGACTCTCTCCGTACAACCGTCCGGTGCCCACGTGTGTCTTCCGTTCCACACCCGGCTCGCCACTCGGTGCGCGCGTCCTCGGAGGGACACATGAGAGCTATGTCAAAGGCACGGACACCACGGCGGCTCACCGCGGGCGCGGTGGTCGTGGCGGCGGTCGGCTGGTCGCTGACTACGGCGCACGGCGCTACCGCCGCCGCCGAACAGGCCGAGCCCGGCGCCGAGTTGGTGTTCGAGCAGAGCGGGCCGATCGACGGGCTTCGGCCCGGGGACTCGGTCGATGTGCCGTTCGCGGTGAAGAACAAGGGGGACGCGCCCGCCACGCGGGTGGTGCTCTACCTCAGCGGCTCGCAGGGGCTGGCCTACGACAAGAAGTACTCCAACTGCGTGTACGAGGACGCGCCCGCCCAGGACGAGGGCCCGGCGCAGGTCAACGCGGTGTGCGACATCGAGCAGACCCTGGAGCCCGGGGTCGTCTACGAACCCGCCGAGCCCATCGGCCTGGATGTCCTGGACCGGGCTCTGTACGAACGTCTCAACGTCAACATCCTCGCGGGGGTGGCGACTTTCCCCGACGGAACGCAGCACGGCGGTGGCGCGGACCCGGTGCTGCGGCTGGTCGCGCGGACCGCTCCGGAGGCGCCGGGCACCGTCCACGGCGGCGAACTCGGCGTCGACATCACCGCCGAGAACACGGCGGACTTCGCGCTGACCGGTTCGAAGGTGAAGGGCAAGGCGGGCCGGACGGTGGACGCGAAGGTCACCTTCGCCAACAAGGGGCCGGCGTGGGCGAGGAATGACGTCTACGGGCCGATCGGTGTCTTCGACGTCGGGATCCCGAAGGGAACGACGGTCACGAAGGTTCCGGAGTTCTGCGAACCGGCCGGGGCGGCGGGCGCGGCGGGGGCCGCGACGTACCGCTGCACGACCCCGTACAACTACGCCGACGAGGACAGCGAGCGCGCGTACGTCTTCGGGCTGCGGATCGACAAGGTCGTCGCGAACGCCAAGGGCACGGTGGCGTTCGTCAAGGGCGATCACCACTGGGGGACGCTGCCCTTCGACAAGAACCGGACCAACAACACGGCCGAGATCGTCGTGAACGCGTCGGCCGGCGGGGCAACCACGGGCGGAACGAGCGGCGGGACGACCGGTGGGACGGGCGGCGCTACGGGGTCGTCGGGCGGTACGGGCTCCACGGGCGGCACCGGCACCCAGCTCGGTGAACTGGCCGAGACGGGAAGCGGAGGCACACTCCTCGCCGGCGGCGCCGCCGCTGCCCTGCTGGCGGCCGGCGGTGTCGTCGTGGCGGTGCGTCGCCGCACGTCCTGACCGAGCCGTATGGGCACGTCCGGCGTCCGCTCACCCGGAACAGAGCCGCGGCGCCGGACCAGGAGGGCGGGGGTACGACCTCCGTCCGGGCGAACAGTTCGAATTCGGTCCGGGCCCATGCCCGACGGTCCCACCGCCGTGATCGCGGGCCGATCGCCCCCGCCGAGGGGAGGCGGATCCCCGCACCCCGCCATACGCTCGTCCCCATGAGCATCGACCGGCGCGTGCTGCTTCGCGGCATGGGCTGGGCCGCCGCAGCGAGTGCGGGCCTCACCCTGGCCGCCGACGCCGCCGGAGAAGCCGGCGAGGACGGGCCCGCCCCTCGCCCGCGTCCGCAGGCACGCCCGGAGCGCCCGCTCCGGTGGGCCGCCGCCGCGCCGGCCGTCGAGCCCCGGACGTTCTGGCAGGAACGTCCCCCGCCCCGGCGCAAGCCGGAGCGTACGGCGAACGAGGTCAAGGCCGTCTTCATCCACCACACCAGCGGCCCCAACGACTACACCCGGCCCGAGGTCCCCGGCCTCATCCGCACTTTCGCTGTCGACCACGTCGACAGCAGGGAGTGGGACGACATCGGCTACAACTTCCTCGTGGACCGGGGCGGCATCATCTACGAGGGCCGCGCCGGGGGCATCGCCAACCCCGTCGTCGGCGCGCACACCATCGGCTTCAACGTCGCCACCGTCGGCATCGCGGCGATAGGCGACTTCAGCGACGGCACGCCGGTGCCCGAGCCCATGGTCGACTCGCTCGCCCAACTGATCGCCTGGAAGCTCGGGCTGTACGGGGTCGATCCGCGCGGCACGGCGGTCCTGGTGTCCACCAACGACGCCAGCCGGTACAAGAAGGGCACCCGGCAGATCTTCCGTACGGTGTCGGGGCACCGCGACGGCTATTCGACGGGCTGCCCCGGCGGGGCCCTGTACGCGGAACTCCCCCGGATACGCGCCCGCGCCGCACGCCTCCAGGGCCGCCCGCCCGACAAGGCCTAGGGCCTGTCGTTTGGATCAGGCCGGATCAGGGAGTGGGGTCTGGTGCGTGCGAGCGCAAGGCGGAGGAGGGAGACAACGCGGAGCGTTGGCGACCGACGACAACGCGGCGGGCGTGCGTGCCAGGGACCGCGAGCCCGGCAAGATCCGAACGACAGGCCCTAGGTCGTGTCTTCAAAGTAGCGCCGTCCGCCCGCAGGGCGGGGCCCGCGGCGGCTGGTGCGGTGCATCGCAAGGCGGAGGATCGGCCTTGTGGATGGACCGGCCGTACTTGGCCGAGTCCGACAACGCGGCGAGGTGCCGTGCCAGGCGTCGCGGGCCAGGCGGGACTTCGAAAACACGGCCTAGGTCGTCTCCGGCGGATCTTCGGGGCCGGGCGCCGTGCGCAGGTGCGCGCGCGTCCCCTGCGGGCCGAACAGGATGAGAAGCTCCACCGCTCCGCCGTCCGCGCTGCCGAGCCAGTGCGGCACGTGTGTGTCGAACTCGGCCGCCTCACCCGGCGACATCGTCACATCGCGCTCGCCGAGCAGCAGCCGCAGACGACCGTTGAGCACATACAGCCATTCAAAGCCTTCGTGGGTCTGCGGGGTCGGCTCCAGCGGTTCCGGACGGGCAGGGATGATCATCTTGAACGCCTGCGTACCGCCCGGCCGCCGGGACAGCGGCACGAAGATCATCCCGAACCGCCGGATCGGCTTCAGATGGATCCGGGGATCGCCCGTGCGCGGGGCTCCCACGAGGTCGTCCAACGGAACGTTGTACGTACGCGCCAGTGGCAGCAGCAGCTCCAGGGTCGCCCGGCGCAGACCGCTCTCCAGCCGGGACAGCGTGCTCTCCGACACGCCGGTCACCGCCGCGAGGTCGGCGAGGGTGATGCCGCGTTCGCGGCGCAGCGCGCGCAGCCGGGGCCCCACGAGGGCGAGCACGTCGTCCGATTCGCGGTCCATCGCGCCATCTTGCCAGAACCGCAAGATCCCGTGCCAGATCGCGGTCCGCCGGGCAAGACTGCGACGCGTGCCCCGACAGCGACAGAAGGAGCCCCCGATGAGCACCACCAGCGCGGTCACGTTCTGGGACGGCGTGTACGCGGCCAGGCCGGCGGCCACCGATCCGCGGCCGAACGTACGACTCACCGAGACGGTCACGGATCTGCCGCCCGGCGATGTGCTCGACCTCGGGTGCGGCCAGGGCGGCGACGCGCTGTGGCTCGCCCGCCGGGGGTGGCGGGTCACCGCCGTCGACGTCTCGGCCGTGGCGGTCGAGCGGCTGACCGGCCTCGCCCTCGCGCACGGCCTGGCCGACCGGATGGACGCCGAGCGGCACGACCTGCGCGAGTCGTTCCCACCGGGCACGTTCGACCTCGTCAGCGCCCATTACCTGCACACCCCGCTCGATCTGGACAGAGCGACTGTTCTGCGCGCCGCGGCGCACGCCCTGCGTCCGGGCGGGCGGCTGCTGGTCGTCGACCACGGATCGACCGCTCCGTGGTCGTGGGACCAGGATCCCGACGTCCGGTATCCGACCGCGCGGGAGGTCGCCGAAGACATCGGCCTGGACGCCGGGACGTGGACGGTCGAGCGGGCCGACGCGCCCCGCCGGATCGCGACCGGACCAGGTGGGCGCACCGCCGAGGTCACCGACCATGTCCTGATCGTCCGCCGTACCGCGTGAACCGGCGCGGCTCCCGCGAGGAGACACCATGAGCACCACCCGAGGCGGCGGACGCCGCGTCGACACCCCGCCGCCCCGGACGGGAGGCAGTGAGGTCGAGGTTCTGCGCGCCTTCCTCGACCACCTTCGGGAGTCGGTCTCCGCGAAGGTCGAGGGCGCCCCCGAACCGGAGGTCCGAACCGCCGGAGTCCCGTCGGGAACGAATCTGCTCGGCCTGCTCAACCACCTGACGTTCGTCGAGCGGGCCACGTTCCTCGGGGACCGGGTCACCGACTGGCAGGCGACCTTCCGTGCCGCACCCGAGGACGGCGTGGCCGATGTCGTCGCCCGGTACCGGACGACGGTCGCGCGGGCGAACGACGTGCTCGACGGGTGCCCCGACCTCGGCATGCCGGTACCCCGTCCCCGGCCGAACAGCTCTGCCCCCAGCGTTCGTTGGGCACTCACGCACATGATCGAGGAGACCGGCCGGCACGCGGGCCACGCGGACATCCTCCGCGAACTGATCGACGGCGCCACCGGGCGCTGATCCCTCCCGCACGCCGCCGCTGGGGTGCGGTCAGCCAGGTGCCGTCAGCCAGGTCCCGGAACGCCCGCGTGCTCCTGGATCTGACGCAGGGTCAGCGGCGCCGGCGGGGGAAGGGGGTTGGTCTGCCCGGCCCGGAAGGACTGCAACAGGTAGGCGACCAGGCGCCTTGAAGCGGCCGGTGAGACGTGCGGGGACTGGCCCGCGAGACCCACGTTGGCCAGGAGCAGCAGGATGATGTCGCTCGGGTCGAAGTCCTGGCGCAGCTGCCCGGCGTCCTTCGCGCGCCGTACGAGTCGGGCCAACCCCGCCTCGGCGCCGTCGCGTTCGCTCTCGATGTCGACCACGCCGGGGAACTGGCCGAGGAAGGCGGCACCGAAGCCGCGGTCGGCCGCCTGCGCGGTGCACACCTTGTCGAGGAAGGAACAGAGCCCGTGCCACGGGTCGGGGTCCTCGAACGCCTCGTCGAACGCCGCCACGCACTGGGCGAACTGCTCGGCGAAGACCGCGGTGATCAGCTCCACCCGGCTGGGGAAGTGCCGGTAGAGAGTCGCGGCGCCGACGCCCGCGCGGCGGGCGATCGCCGTCATCGGTACGTCGATGCCGTCGACGGCGTACGCCTCGCGGGCCGCCCGCAGGATGCGTTCGCGGTTCTTCCGGGCATCGGCGCGCAGTGCTCCGGGCGCCGCCACGGAAGGGTCCGCACGGGTCGGATCGGGGGCCTTTCGAGAGGGTTGAGCAGGCATTTCTCTCACTTCGCGGGATTCGGAAGGTGTCGTCCGTTTGGTGCGTTAGCGTGAATACGTAAACGGACGACCCATTCCGTTTAAGGTTACCCGCACGCGACAGGAATCGACATGGATGAGATGCGCGCCGCTCTGTTCGACAGCTTCGGTCCCCCCGAGGTGCTCTACGAGGGCAAGGTGCCCGTACCCGCGATCAAGCCCGACGAGGTACTGGTCCGCGTGCACGCGTCGAGCGTCAACGGCGGGGAACTGCACGGCAGGGCGGGGCGGGTACGGCTGGTGACGGGGCGCCGGTTCCCGCAGCGCACCGGGCTCGACTTCGTCGGGGAGGTCGCCGAGGCCGGAACGGCGGTCACGGCGCCCCGCGAGGGGACCCCGGTGTGGGGCATCCTGCCGCGCCGGATGGGCAGCATGGCGGAGTACGTGGCCGTCCGCCCGCGGCAGATCTCCGCCGCGCCCGCCGGCCTCACACCGGTCGAGGCCGTCTCCGTCCTGGCCGGCGGGACGACCGGCATCACCGCCCTGCGCGACAAGGCCCGGCTCAAGCCCGGCGAACGCCTTCTGGTGCGCGGTGCCGCCGGCGGCGTCGGCAGTGTCGCCGTCCAGCTCGGCAAGGTCTACGGGGCCCATGTGACCGCGCTCGCCGGAGCGCGGAGCCGGGACTTCGTCCACGGCCTGGGCGCCGACGAGGTCCTGGACTACCGGACCACCAGCCCCTGCGAACTCGGCTCCTTCGACGTCATCCTGGACACCGTCGGCACTCAACACCGCGTCTATCGGAAGCTGTTGGCCCCGCGGGGCCGCATGGTCTCCATCGCCTTCGACATCGAACACGTCGGCGCCAGCATCGGCTACATGCTGGCATCGGCCGTCCATGGCTCGGGGCGGGTGCGCTTCTTCAGCGGCAACCCCCGGCACGACCTGCTCACCGAGCTGGCCCGAACGGCGGAGAGCGGTGACGTCCGGCCCGTGGTGGACACGGTCCGGCCCCTGGCCGAACTCGCCGCCGCGCACAGCGCGTTGGAGGCAGGCGGCGTACGCGGCAAGCACGTCATCCAGATCCGCTGAACCACCGCGCCGCCCACCCGGGGGCCGGGCGGCCCCGGTACGGACCGGAGGTCAGAGCGGGCGGTGCATGATGTGCAGGCCGACGTAGCCGTGCACCGGATGGCGGAAGCCCTCCGGGAGTGTGCCGAGCACCGTGAAGCCGAGTGACTCGTACAGCTTCACCGCGTGCGCGTTGGTCTCCACTACGGCGTTGAACTGCATCGCGCGGAAGCCCGCCGTACGCGCCCACTCCAGGCTGTACTCGCACAGCGCCCGGCCCACGCCCCGGCCCGCGTGTGCCGGGTCGACCATGTAGCTCGCGCTCGCGATGTGCGCGCCGTTGCCCATGTGGTTGGCGTTCATCTTGGCGGTGCCCAGGACCGTGCCCGCGTCGTCCACGGCGACGACCGTACGGTTCGGCGGGGCGAGCAGCCACCAGTCCAGGGCAACCTGCTCGCCGAGGTCGGTCGGATACGTGAACGTGTCGCCCGCGACGACGATCCCGTGGAAGAACGGCCAGATGGCGGGCCAGTCCCGCGGGGTGGCTTCCCTGATCAGCATGGCCCCAGCATGCCGGGGCGGTGTCCGGGGCCGCCAGCGCTTTTGGGTTCCGGGCACCCGCGTACGCGTGTCCACCGCGTGCCGCCGACGGCGGCGGGTACACGCGAGAGCATGGTTGAGAAGACGAGTGTCCTTGTCCTGGACTGCGCCGAACCGATGGAACTGGCCGAGTTCTACGCCGCGCTCTTCGACGCGGAGATCCGCCCGTGGGGCGACCCCGACTACGTCGAGGTCGTCGGCAACAACGGCGTCCATCTGGCGATCCACCGCGACCACGGCTACGCGCCCCCGAGCTGGCCCCGGCCCGACGACTCCCAGCAGGCCCATCTGCGCATCCTCGTGAACCGGGGTGACATGGACGAGGCCGAGCGCGAGGCGGTCGGGCTCGGCGCCAGGCCGGTGGAGGCCAAGAACAACAGCGGACCGCGCGACGCGCGGACGTACTCCGATCCGGCGGGTCACTCGTTCACGCTCGCCGTGTCCCCCGAGCCCGCCCGGCAGCCCGACCCCACCGGCCGCGGAGCCGGCGCCGGGAACATCTCCGGCATCGGTGACGTATAACGGGACCGTCCTGTCGGTTGCGGCCCGAGCGCCGCGGCGCGAGTTGAAGGTGGTTGTCGGATGAGGCTCACGGTCCTCGGCGGCGGGGGCTTCCGGCTCCCCCTGGTGTACGGCGCGCTGCTCCGCGATCATGCGCCGGGCCGGGTCACCGACATCGTGCTGCACGACGTCGACACCGCCCGGCTGACCGCGATCGCCCGGGTGCTCGCCGACCAGGCGGCCGGGGTGGCCGACGCGCCGCGCGTCACCGTCACCACCGACCTGGACGAGGCCGTCCGGGGCACCGACTTCGTCTTCTCCGCGATCCGGGTCGGCGGTCTCGAAGGCCGCGCGGCCGACGAGCATGTGGCGCTCGCCGAAGGGGTGCTCGGACAGGAGACCGTCGGGGCCGGCGGTATCGCGTACGGGCTGCGCACGGTGCCCGTCGCCGTGGACATCGCGCGCCGGGTCGCCCGGCTCGCCCCGGACGCCTGGGTCATCAACTTCACCAATCCGGCGGGGCTGGTCACCGAGGCGATGGCGCGCCATCTCGGCGACCGGGTCATCGGTATCTGCGACTCCCCCGTGGGACTCGGCCGCCGCGTCGCGCGCGTCCTGGGCGGCGACCCCGACACCGCGTTCATCGACTACGTGGGCCTCAACCATCTCGGGTGGCTGCGCGGTCTGCGCATCGACGGCCGGGACCAACTCCCACGCCTGCTCGCCGATCCCGGACTGCTGGGCTCGATCGAGGAGGGCAAGCTGTTCGGCACGGACTGGCTCCGGTCCCTGGGCTCGATCCCCAACGAGTATCTGCACTACTACTACTACAACCGCGAGACGGTACGCGCGTACCGGGAGGCCGAGGCGACCCGCGGCGCCTTCCTGCGGGACCAACAGGCCCGCTTCTACGGGGAGATGGCTCGCCCCGAGACCCCGGCGCTGGCGACCTGGGACCGTACCCGCGCCGAGCGCGAGGCCACGTACATGGCGCACAACCGCGAGGCGGCCGGCGCGGGTGAACGCGCCGCCGAGGACCTGGAGTCGGGCGGGTACGAGACGGTCGCCCTCGCCCTGATGCGGGCCATCGCCCACGACAGCCGCGCGACGCTGATCCTCAACGTCCGTAACGGCACGACGCTTTCGGTGCTGGACGCCGACGCCGTCATCGAAGTGCCGTGCCTGGTCGACGCGAACGGCGCCCATCCCGTGTCCGTGGCGCCGCTGCCGTACCACGCGACCGGTCTGGTCTGCGCGGTGAAGGCCGTCGAGCGTGAGGTGCTGGCCGCGGCGGAGAGCGGTTCGCGTACGGCGGCGGTCAAGGCGTTCGCGCTGCATCCGCTCGTGGACTCGGTGACGGTGGCACGGCGGCTGGTGGCGGGCTACGTGGACGTCCACCCGGGTCTCGCGTATCTCAGGTAGCCCGGCCGGAGCGACTCGGGACAGCCCTCAGACCCCGACGATCAGCACCGTCCCCGACACCGCCGCGAACACCAGGACCGTGATCCGCAGCTTCGCCGCGTCGACGCGGTGGTGCACGAGACGGCTGAGCCACACGCCGAGCGCCAGGACGGGCAGGAGCAGCAGGGCGGGCCACACCTGGCCCGGCCGGCCCTGCCCGGTGGCGAACAGCAGTGCCAGGGAGGCGACTTCACCGACGAGGAAGCAGACGGCGACCGTCGAGCGCAGTTCGGCCGGGGGCCGGTGCTGGTAGACCAGCGCCAGCGGTGGGCCCCCGACACCGGTCGCCGTCTCGGTGAGAGCGGTGACCGCACCGGCGCCGACGTACGCCGCCCGGCCCGGAGTGAACGCGGGCGTCACCAGGCTCGCCACGGCTGCCAGTACCGTCGCGGCCCCGACGACCACCCCGAGGTGGCGTGCGGGGACCGCCCACAGCAGCGCCAGTCCCCCGGGCGTGGCCGCCAGCCGGGCCGCCGAGATCCAGCGGGCGCCCCGTACGTCGATGCCGGCGCGCTCCCGCCACGCCACGTACAGATTCAGCGGGATCATCGAGGCCAGCAGGAACACCGGCAGCAGACCCGGATCGACCAGGCCGACGACCGGCGCCACGATGAGGGCGAAGCCGAGGCCGCTCGTGCCCTGGACGAACGCGGCGACACCGACCACGACGGCGAGGAGCGCGAGCGCTCCGCCGCCGAGTCCGTGGGTCAGGCCGTCGATCACACCGCTCCCCGAGCTCCCGTCGGTTCCCGTGCGCCGGTGCCGGTATCTCCTGCCGGCCGGACGCTACGAGGGACGGTACCGCTTCGGGTGGATCACGGGGTGACAACGGTGGTGTCCGGCGTACGAGGGGTGAATTGGACGGGCAGCGACTTCAGGGACCGGACGAACGGGCCCGGCCGCCAGGTGAGTTGGTCGCGCGGAGTAACGGGTTCCAGGTCGGGGAGCCACTGGGTGATCCGCTCGATGGCCTCGGTGGCGATGAGCAGGGCGTGCTGTTTGACGGGGCATTTGTGCGCTCCCGCGCCCCAGGACAGGTGGGAGGCGTCGTGCGGGTGGTGCGGTTCGTCGGCGCTGTCCTGCTCGGAGAGGTAGCCGAGCGCTCCGTACGAGACGACGACGGGCACCCCCGTGCGCACCCAGACGCCGTGGAAGCTCAGCGGCTCGCGGGCGTAGAGGATGCCGTAGTTCGCCAACGGCGTCTCGTGGCGCAGGACTTCGAGGACCGCGTCCATCACGGGGCGGGAGCCGCTGGTGAGGGTGGAGTAGTAGGCGGGGTTGCCGAGCATCCGGGACAGGGCGTTGGCGACGAGGTTCGCGGTGGGCTCGTGGCCCGCGCCCATGGTGAGGAAGACCTGGCAGACGACCTCCTCGTACGTGAGGTCCGCCGGGTGGTCGATCAGCCGGCTGGTCAGGTCGTCACCGCGTTCGAGGGTCTTGGCGGTGACGAGTTCGGTGACGTACTCGCCGTACTCCACCTCTCCGGCGGCGGCCTCGTCGCCGCCCTCCATCAGCCGTCCGAGCGAGTTGTTGAGGCGGGCGCTCTCACTGTCGGGCAGGCCGAAGAGGTTGTTGAAGATCAGCGTCATCAGGGGGCGGGCGAAGTCGTCGACGAGGTCGGCGCTGCCCGCCGGGCCGAACCGGCCGACCAGGAGGTCCACGACGCGGTGCACGCGCTCGCGCAGGTCGTGCGGCTCGACGAGGTCGAAGCCGTCGACCAGCGCGGTGCGGTAGCGCATGTGCGCGGCGCCGTCGGTGAACAGCGGATTGGGGCGCCACTTCAGCATGCCGAGGATCGGCGAGTCGGGGGCGGCGGTGGCCTCCCACTCCCTGGAGTCGTGCGACCAGGTGCCGGGGTCGTGCAGGACGTCGAGCGCGGCCCGGCGGTCCGTGACGATGTACGCGGGCTCGCCGGGGGCGAGTTCGCCCCAGCCGACGGGCCCCTGCGCCCTGAGCGCCTCGTAGCGGCCGTGCGGGTCGGCGGCGAAGCCCTCGTCCCAGAGCCTGACCGGCGCCGAGAGGGAGAAGGCCGCAGCGGGTGCGGGGTAGGAAGTCACGAGATCACCAGGTCTCCGGGATGGGGCCGGTGCCGCTGCCGGTGGCGGCGGCGGGGCCGACGGCCGCCGCCGTGGCGGCGTGGCCCGCTATCAATTGCTGCACCAGTGCGAGCAGCGCGTCGATGGAGGAGTTGGTGTCCCGGGCGTCGCAGACCACCATGGCCGTGCCGGGTTCCAGGTCCAGCGAGCGGCGCAACTGCTCCTCCGTGTAGGTGCGCGCGTCGGGGAAGGTGTTGAGGGCGACGGCGTACGGCAGTCCCGACTCCTCGACCAGACCGAGCACGTCGAAGGAGTCGTCGATGCGGCGGCTGTCGATGAGTACGAGGGCGCCGAGCGCGCCGTGGGAGATGTCCGCCCACAGCGAGCGGAACCGCTCCTGGCCGGGGGTGCCGAACAGATAGAGGACGATGCCGGCTTCCAGGCTGATCCGCCCGAAGTCGATGGCGACGGTCGTGGTGGTCTTGTCCCGTACGCCGGCGAGGTCGTCCACGGCCACGGACGCCTCGGAGAGGTGCTCCTCGGTGTGCAGCGGGCGGATCTCGGACACCGAGTCGATCAGTGTGGTCTTGCCCACGCCGAACGGGCCCGCCACCAGGATCTTCACCAGCTCGCGGGTGGTGTCGGGCAGGTGCAGCCCGCCGTCGCCGGTGCCACCGGTGCTAGAGCTTAAGGGCGCGGAGGCCATCGGCCACTCTCTTCAACAGGTCGGGTGCGGGCAGGGCTGCTGCGGGTACCGGCGCGCGTAGGCTCACCAGCCCCTGGTCCACCAGTTCGGCGGCGAGCACGCGTACGGCGGAGACCGGCAGCTCCAGCAGGGCTGCGGCCTCCACGAGGGTGAGCGTTCCGCCGTCGAGCACCTCGAAGAGCGCGTGCCGGGCGGCGGGGAGTCCGTCGGGGGCGGGCCCCGCCTGGCCGGTGAGCAGCGAGAGCCGCTCCAGGTCGGTGTGGCTCGGCCGAGCCACACCGCCGGTGGACAGATAGGCGGGAACCAGTGGACGGCCGCTTCTGCGGCCGGTCATACCGGAGTGCCGCCCTGACCCCCGCGGGGTGCGGCGGTCATCGTTTTCTCGCCGAGTCTGGCCACCTGCGAGTGCACCCGGTGGGCGAGCAGGTCGAGCCGTACCTCGGGTCCCCCGTACGCGGCGACACAAGTGCCGTGCGAGGTGGGCGCGACCAGGATGTAGCCGTGGTCGGACTCGATGACGACCTGGCGGATCTCGGCGTCGTCGTGATCGGCGAAGGCGGCGGCGGCCGTACGGCACGCGCCCTGCACGGTGCTGGTGATCGCCGCCGTGCGTTCGGCGGCCGCCTGGGTCAGCGCGTCCGTGTAACCGGAGACGAGGCCGTCTCTGGTGAGCAGGACGGCTGCCCGCACATGCGGGATTTCCAGGATCGGATCGAGCACCCACGCCGTTTCGCCGGCGTCGCGGCTTTTCATCGCGGGTCGTTCCCTTCGGGGTCGGCTGTGGATCGTGCCGCTGCGGTGCCGGACTGGAGCGCGCCGAGCGCCGCGGCGGAGTCTTCGGGGGTACGGGCGGGCGGTTGGGCCTGCTCGGGGACGGGGCGGGCGGCCGGGACCGCCGCCCCGGTGTCGGGGCGGGGACGGCGCCGTCTGCGCTGGGGCAGGACGTCGTCGGCGGGGCCGGTGTCGTCTCCGGGTCCGTCGTCGTGGCCGTGGGCGGCGGCGGGGACCCGCGGGTCGTCGGCCGCGGTGGCGGGGGCCCGGTCCGGCATGCGGAGGTCGGGGACGACGGGGCGCGCCGGCCGGGCGGTCGCCCGTACGGCCCGTGAGGACGCGCTGGTTCTGATGGGCAGTTTGCCGATCGTCTCCGCCATGGCCGGCTGCTCCGTCCCGGCGGGGCGGGTGGAGCGCGGTGCGGCGGCGGCCGGGGGCCTGACGACCGGGTCGACATGGCTGAGCAGATGGCTGTTGACGAGCAGCACCGCGCGTGCGCCCCCGTACGGCGAGGGGGTCGACAGATCGACGGACAGGTCGAACTGCCGGGTGAGCTGGCCGATCGCGGCCAGTCCCATGCGGGGCGGGTCGCCGAGGTCGGAGAGCAGGATCGGCTCGCTGCTCGCCACCATCCGCTGGGCGTAGGCGCGTTCGTCGGCGGACATGCCGACACCGGCGTCGTCGATGGTGACGGCGACCCCGTGGTGGGCGCGTTCGAGGCTCACCGTGACGTCGGTGTCGCGCGAGGAGTGCCGCAGGGCGTTGTCGAGGAGTTCGGCGACGATGATCGCGACCGGTTCGACGGCGTGGGAGACGAGGGCGGTGCCCGGCTCCAGATGGTTGTTGACGCGGACGCGGTGGTAGCCGACGATCCGTGACTGGCCGCCGGTCACCGCGTCCACCAGGTGCGACTCCTGGCGGGCCAGGCCAACCCAGGCACCGCAGACCACGGCGGCGACCTGTGCGCGCCGCAGCGACTGCTCGTTCTCGTGGTCGAGTTCGAAGAGGGTCTGGGCCAATTCGGGATCGTCGTACTGCTGTTGGAGCCCTCGCAGTACGTCCTGGAGCCGGTAGAGCCCGGCCTGAATCTCGCGGGTGGTGCCGCGCATACCGGCGCGCGCGGCGGCGTCGACCCGTTTGCGCTCCTGCGTCATGGCGCTCGACAAGGCGTGGAGCACCCCGTCCAGACCGGCGCCCGGTCCGGTGCGGGCGAAGCCGGGGCTGAGCGGGCCGGGCACCTGGACGTGAGGGTGCGCGGCGCGGATCGCCACGGCGGGGACGCGCCTGTTGGTGAGGTGCGCGATCTCGGAGGTGAGTTCGGCGGACACGCGATCGGCCTTGGACCGCGCGTCGTCCAGCTGGTCCCGCAGGCCGTCGATCTCCTCACGGAGTCGGGACCGGTCGCGGCGGCAGCGGAGCAGCCCGCCTCCGAAAGCGAGCGCCAGCAGGGTCCCGGCGGCCAGGCCGCCTGCGGCCAGAACCGTTTGCTCGATCATCGGACGGACCTCGGGAGGATCGGGGGAATCTGACGGGCCTTGTGAACCCGGAAGGCAGAACCGCACAGTACACACAGCGACGGGCCGTGCGCGCAGCGTTCCGGCGAAGACCCCCACAGGGGGACAACTCACGCCGTGGGCGCGCGGTGTCGTACGCCGTGAGCGCCGTGGTCGTACGCCGTGAGCGCCCGCTGGGCGTCCGTCGGCGGGCGCGCGGTGGTTGTACGCCGGCGGGAGTAGCGGCCGACTCCCGCTGCCGGATGTCCGGGAACGGGCCGCTCCGTAGCGTCGTCGGTACCGGAGGAACGCCTCCGGCCGGACAAGGAGGACTCCCATGAGAGTCGGGATTCGACGCGCGCGGGCGGTGGTCGTTCTCGCCGCTGTGGCGGCCCTGCTGCCTCCCGCGGGACCGGCGTCGTCGGCCGACCGGGCGCCCGTGGCGCGGGTCGTGAGCGAGCGGGCAGGCACGTCGGGCCTGGTCGATCTGACCGTCGAATCACCGGCGTTGGGCCGCCGGGCGGCGGTGCGGCTGGCCACGCCGGACGGCTGGGACGAACGCCGCCCCGGCGACCGCTGGCCGGTGCTCTACCTGCTTCCGGGCGGGGACGGCGACCATCTGAGCTGGACCCGCGACTACGGGGTGCAGGATCTGCCCGAGCTGCGGAACGTGCTGGTGGTGATGCCCGAGATGCCGCTGTTCGGCTTCTACACGAACTGGTGGAACGGGGGCGCCGGAGGGCCGCCCGGTGTGGAGCGTTTCCATCTGGACGAGGTACGGCCGCTCCTGGAGCGGGAGTACGGCGCCGGTACGCGGCGCACGGTGGCGGGCGAGTCGCAGGGCGGGTTCGGGGCCATCTCGTACTCCGCGCGGCGGCCGGGGATGTTCCGCGCGGCCGCGAGCTTCAGCGGGTACGTGCATCCGCTCCAGCACCCGCACGCCGTCAAGGCGGGCATGGACCATCTGGGGCTCGACTGGAAGGCGATCTGGGGCGATCCGGTCGAGCAGCGCGCCAACTGGGTTGCGCACGACCCGTATTACCTGGCCGAGCGGCTGCGGGGCATGCCCGTGCGGCTGTCCGCCGGTGACGGGACGGCGGGTGTGCTGGATCCGCCGGACGTCGAGCCGGACGAGGAGATCCCGGGGCTGGAGGATCCCGCCGATCCCTTCGGCGACGACGTGATCTCGCCGTCCGAGACGCTGATGGAGCGGGAGTCGCGGGCGCTGGCGGACCGGCTGCGGGAAGCCGGCGCGCGGGTGACGACGCACTTCTATCCGGGCACGCACTCCCCGGCCTACTGGGAGCGGGAGTTGCGTCACGCGCTGCCGATGCTGCTGAAACCGCTGGTGGGCTGAGCGGGGGCGGGGCGTGGGGTGGCGGGCCGACTGCCCGGCGCGGAAGGGGAGTTCCGCGCCGGACAGCGGCCGTCGGGGGGCGCGCGCCGGTCGAGCGCGGCCGGTCGTGCGTCGTGCGCGCCGGATCAGCCGATCGTCACCCGGAAGATCTTGTCCGACCCGGCCGGCTCACCGCCGTTGCTGTCCACGTTCGTCGTGGAGAGCCACAGCGCGTCGGCGCCCGGCACCTTGGTGACGCCGCGCAGCCGCCCGTACGTGCCGACGTAGTGCGCCTGCGGCGTGCCGACGTTCTCGTCGGCGGCGTTGACCGGGATCCGCCAGAGCCGTTCGCCGCGCAGCGACGCCATGTAGACGGCGCCGTCGACGACGGCGATACCGCTGGGTGACGCCTCGGCGGTGGTCCAGGTGGCCTTGGGGTTGGTCATCCCGGCCTGGGAGCAGTTGCCTTCGCAGATGGGCCAGCCGTAGTTGTTGCCCGCCTTGACGAGGTTGAGTTCGTCGCGCGCGTTCTCGCCGAGTTCCGCTTCCCAGAGCCGGCCCTGCGGGTCGAAGGCGATGCCCTGCGGGTTGCGGTGGCCCAGGCTGTAGACGTGGTTGCCGAACGGGTTGCCGGGCGCCGGGGCGCCGTCCGTCGTCATCCGCAGGATCTTGCCGTTGAGGGAGTTCTTGTCCTGGGCTAGGGCGGTGTTCTGCGCGTCGCCGGTCGAGGCGTAGAGATGGCCGTCCGGGCCGAAGGCGAGCCGGCCGCCGTTGTGGTACCTGTTCTTCGCGATTCCCTTCAACAGGGCCGTGTAGCCGCTGAGTCCGGTGCCGTCGTAGGTCATGCGCGCGATCCGGTTGCCCTCGGACGCGGTGTGCATGAAGTACACGAAGTGATTGCTCTCCCAGTCCGGGTCGACGGCGACGCCCATCAGACCGCCCTCACCGCCGGTGGTCTGGGACTCGGGGACGGAGCCGATCTCGGTCCGCTGCCCGGCCGGGGTCACCTTGAAGACCTTGAAGGAGTTGCGCTCGGTGACCAGCGCGGAGGAGTTGTCGGGCAGCCAGTGCATGCCCCAGGGGATCGAGTAGCCGGTGGAGATGGTGGTGATGCCGGTCGGTACGCCGGCCGCGGCGGTGGCGCCGGACTCGTTCGCGCCGGCGGTCTGGACGAGTCCGGCGACGAGCGCCGCGGCGGCGACGGTGGCCGCCGCCGTCCTGACGAGGGTCTTCCTCGGCTTGCTGCCGTGCATGGTTTCCTCCGGATGAAGTGGGGGTGGGAGGTGCTGTGCGCGGTGCGGGAGCGGTGCTGTGTGCGGTGCGGCCATGGGGGGCCGCGCGAAAGGAAGTTCTAGGGGTGACCGCGTGCGGTTCCGTGGTCGTCCGGGTGGTCCCGATACACGTACGCGGGCGTGGCCGGTGCCGCACCGACCGGCAGGGGTTCGGGGGCCGTCGGGGCGTCCACCAGGTCACGTACGAGCGCGTGGTCCGGTGACAGGTGGCAGGCCGGGTCCGTCCGCGCGGCGTCACCCGTGAGGGCGTGGGCCTGGCAGCGGCAGCCCCCGAAGTCCTTGGTGCGCAGCTCACAGCTACGGCACGGGGCGCTCATCCACTCCTCGCCCCGGTAGAGGTTGAAGGCTCTCGACTCGCGCCAGATCCACTCCAGGGAGTGGTCCTTGACGTTGGGCGCGTCCAGCCCCGGCAGGGCTGCGGCGGCCGGGCAGGGGTAGACGGTGCCGTCCGGCGCGACCGTCATCGAGACGGCGCCCCAGCCGCCCATGCAGGGCTTGGCCGTCCCGTCCACGTAGTCCGGCACGACCCACACCAAATCCAGCCGTCCGGCCAGGCGCTCCCGCCACCGCTCGACGGACTCCCTGGCCCGGGAGATCCGGGCCCGATCGGGCAGGAGCGCGTCGCGGTTGCGCAACGCCCAGCCGTAGAACTGGGTGTTGGCCAGTTCGATGCGCTCCGCGCCCCAGGCGAGGGCGAGTTCGACGAGATCGTCCAGCGCGTCGAGGTTGGAGCGGTGCAGGACGACGTTGAGGCCGAGCGGCAGGTCCCCGGCGCGCACGAGCGCGGCCGCGCGTTCCTTGGCGGCGAACGAGCGTGCGCCCGCGATGAGTTCGGACGCGGCGGGGTCGGCGTGCTGCACCGAGAGCTGCACGCTGCGCAGCCCGGCGGCCATCAGTGCGGCCAGCCGCTTCTCGTGCAGGCCGACGCCGCTGGTGACGAGCTGGGTGTGGATTCCGGCTCCGTCGGCGGCGGCGACGATCTCGGTCAGATCCCGGCGCAGCAGCGGCTCACCGCCGGAGAGATGGGTCTGTACGACTCCGAGATCGGCGGCCTGTCGGAAGACCCCGTCCCACTGATCGGTCGTCAGTTCATCTTTCCGGCTGATGAGTTCGAGGGGGTTGGAGCAGTACGTACAGCGCAGCGGGCAGCCGTGGCTCAGCTCGGCGAGCAGCGCCCACGGCGGGGCCGGGCCGGTCCGTCCACTCACTTGAGCCAGCCTTCCGCGCGTAACCGCCCCAGGAAGACCGGCACTTCGTCGGCCACGGGGGCGCCGGGGTGCTGTTCGGCGAGGGTGGCGACGATCGTCCCGACGTCGTTCGCGCCGTCGCAGAGGCGCAGGACGGATCCGGCGTCGCCCTGGAGCACGACGACGCGCTCGGGCAGGACGATCAGGTCCGTGTCACGCACGCGGTCGTGCCGGAGGACCACCGACCGGGAGAGCACCGGTTTCCAGTCGGAGTCGGAGTCGGTGTCCGGCCGTCCGGTCATGGCCGCTCCCCCGGCTGCCCGTGGTCGACCGCGTCGAGCAGGGACCAGAGCACGTCGCACTTGAAGCGGAGCGCGGCGACCGCCGCTTCCTGTTCCCGCCGGGTCCCTGCCCAGCCGAGGACCAGGGCGAGGGCTTCCTCGCTGTCCCGCCCGCCCTGTCCGATGCGGTCGCGGAAGTAGATCAGCCCGTCGGGCTCGATCCACCGGTAGTGGAGTTCGAACGCGTCGATGCGGGTGCGCATGATGCCGGGGGCCGCCAGTTCGGTGAGGGAGGCGGCGACGGCTTCGAGCGGGGAGCCCAGCCGGCAGAAGTTGACGTATCCGTCGACCGCGAGCCGTACGCCCGGCAGGACCTCCGCGCCCGAGCGGAGCCGCGACCGGTCGATCCCGGCGGCCTCGCCGAGCCGCAGCCAGCGCTCGATACCGCCCTCCCCCTCCACCGGGCCGTCGTGGTCCTGGATGCGGCGGAGCCAGGAGCGGCGCAGCGAGGAGTCGTCGAACTTGGCGAGGATCAGGGCGTCCTTGACGGGGATGTGCCGCTGGTAGTGGAAGCGGTTGATGATCCAGCGGCGCAACTCGTCGGGTTTCAGGGTGCCTTCGTGCATCCGTACGTTGAACGGGTGGCGGTCGTGATAGCGCTCGGCGGGTACGGCGCGCAGCCGGTCCGTGAACTCCTCGGGGCTCCAGGGCCCGTCGGTCCGCGTCGCTGTCGGGGCGGCTGTGCTCACAGCTCGATCACCATTCGGTCGGCGGCGACCTCCAGGCCCCACTCCCCGAGCAGCGTGTGCTGCGGGGCGTCCGGGTCGCCGAGGGGGTTCGTGTTGTTGAGATGCGTGTAGAGGCAGCGGGCGCGCAGCCCGGAGAGCCGGCGCGCGGTGCCGCCCGGTCCGGCGATCGGCAGATGTCCCATGCCGGTGGCGGTCCGGTCCGAGATGCCGGTCCGTACGGGTTCGTCGTCGTCCCAGAAGGTGCCGTCGAGGATCACGCAGTCGGCGGCCTCGACGGCGTCCTGGAAGGTGTCGGTCCAGCGGGCGAGGGCGGGGGCGTAGACGAGACTGCGGCCGGTGGCGGTCTCGCGCAGCCGCAGCGCGACCACCCAGTTGGCGTCGTCGTCGGCCCCGTCCGCTCCGTCGGCCCCGTCCACGGCGGCCGCCCCGTCCGGTCCGTTCGCTCCGTCCGCGGTGGCGGCGTAGCGCGGGCGTTTGGGCGAGACGGGTACGGCGTCGATCTCGACGGCGCCGCCCTTGATGAGTGGCTCGGGCTCGGCGCCCAGCTCCCGCCATTCGACGTGGGTGTAGGGGGCGAGGATGTCGTCCAGTCTCATCAGGCCGGTCAGGGCCCCGTGGACGGACCGGGTGGCGAGGACGTCGAATCCCCGCGCCTCGCGGAGCCGGGCGATGCCCAGGGTGTGGTCGAGTTCGGCGTCGGTGAGGATCACTCCGGCCACGGGTGTGTCACGCGCTCCGGGCCCCGGGTGCAGGGCGGGGCTGTCCTCGATCTGGTCGCCGATGTCGGGGGTCGCGTTGACGAGATACCAGCGGTCCTCGTCGGCGCGCAGGGCGAGTGAGGCATGGCGGCGGCGCCGGTGCGGGTGCGCGCGTGCCCCGGCACAGCCGGGACACGCGCAGTTCCACTGGGGCAGCCCGCCGCCCGCCGCGGCGCCGAGCACCTGCAGCAGCATGGCGGCGGGGTCTACCGGTCGGTGAGGGCGTAGGCGGTGACCTCCAGCGCGGTCTCGACGACCACGAAGTCGGGGGTCTGCCAGTTGATCGTGCCGTCCGTGGGCTCCTGGGCCGTTTCCTGTGAGTCCTTCATGAGCCGTTGCCTGCCTTCCTGAGATGTGGGGGATCAGGGAGTGATTCAGCAGTGACTTCTCGATGACGCACGATGGCGCGGGACCACTGAACGCGCATTCACATGAATGTCCGGCGTTCAGTCATGTGCGACAGCGTTACGTCTTGGTGGAACGCGGTCAATGGGTCCGACCGCATCTCATCGGACCACATCCCGACGCGGATCGGGGGGTGCCCGCGCTTCAACTACCCGTGTGGGTGGCTTGTTCGACCGTTCGAGTCGGAGCGTCATCGGCGGGATCGACCCGGATGACCAGCTCGGGACGGTCCCACATGACCGCGGGCGGGTTCGCCGGCACCGTACCGACGCGTTCCGCGCCGACGCCGCGGTAGAAACCCTCGGCGGGCGGATGCGACACGACGCGTACGGAACCGGCACCGGCCGCGCGCGCCTCCCCCTTCATATGGTTGATCAGCCGCCGTCCGACTCCGAGGCCCTGCGCGGCGTCGGCGACGAACATCAGGTCCAGTTCGGGCGGGGCGAGCAGCAAGGCGTAGAAGCCGAGCAGCCGGCCGTCCGGGGCGGTGGCGAGGAAGACCCGGTGGGTCTCGATGTAGTCGGGCCCCACGCGGTAGCCGGCGATCATGGGCGCGTACGGGCCTTCGTAGGCGCTGGACGACCGGACGAGCCTGGTCAGCCGCCTGGCGTCACGCGCCGTGGCCCGCCGGACGGACATGTCGGCCGCGGTGCTGTCCGCCGGACGGCGGATACCGGTAATACGCGGGGTCATACTCCGAGTATTACGCATCCGGTACGGCGGCCCGCGCTGCGGGACCCGCCGGGGGCCGGTCGGGCTGCCGGGTCCCGACCCTGCTTGTACGGTCGGAAACGAGGGGAACCGGCCGGACGAGAGGAAGCAGCCATGCTCGGCAGAAGCAAGGCGTTCAGCGGTTTCGCCGTGGACGACATCCCGAGGGCACGCCTCTTCTACGGCGAGACGCTCGGCCTGGACGTCACCGAGGCGAACGGCATGCTGCGGCTGCGCCTCGCGGGCGGGGCGGAGGTGCTCGTGTATCCGAAGCCGGACCATGTCCCCGCCACGTACACGATCCTCAACTTCCCCGTGGACGACATCGAGACGGCCGTGGACGAACTGGTCAGGCGGGGCGTGCGCTTCGAGAGCTATCCCGGCATGGAGACGGACGAGAAGGGGATCTTCCGGCTCGGCGGCCCGTACATCGCGTGGTTCACCGATCCGGCGGGCAACACCCTCTCCGTGCTCCAGGACCGCCCGGCCTGACCGTTCGGCGTGGGTAGGCGCGGCACCGGTCAATCGGTGGCGCTCCTGGCGTTGTCGCGGCGGGCCCAGGCCGGCAGGACGAACCAGCAGAGCACGAACCACAGGACCAGGCCCGCGACTATCCAGAGCGCGGTGGCGTTGTGCAGCGCCACGCGCAGGATCAGCAGCAGGGCCGACGCCATGGTGCACAGCAGGAAGACCAGCCCGACGACGGTGAGCCGCGACGCCCACTCGACCATCTCGGGCTTGAGCCGACGCCCCGTGACCATCCGGTGGAAGGAGACGGGCGCGATGAGCGCGCCGGTGGCGACGGCTCCGAGCACCACCGTCGCGAGGTAGATGTTGGTGTCGGTGTCGGACAGATCGCCGAAGCGCGGCTGGAAGACCACGGTGAGCAGGAATCCGAACAGGATCTGCACCCCGGTCTGCGCGACGCGCACCTCCTGAAGCAGTTCGGCCCAGCGCCGGTCGGCCCGCTCCTCCGGCGACTCGTCCCGGCCCCTGGGCCCTGTCCCGTCCGGTCTTCTCGTGTCGTCCGTCATGCGTTCCGGGTTTCCCGGCCGGGGCCGTCCATGCGGACGGCTTCCGGCGGCACTTCATGGTCAATGCACAGGTGGGCGCCGCCCGGCAAGGGCGCGACCTTGGCCGATTCCGGACAGGCTCTTTATCCCCAACTCGGGCCAGGGCGAGCATTTTCAGCCATCGATCGGGTGCGCGCAATTCGCACGTACGACACATAAGGCTTCACCGGCAACAAGGGAGGCGTTCGGCGGAGCCCGCCGGACCGGACCCTCTCGCGGTTGTACACACCGCTGATATCGGGCACCGAACCACCCCGCAAACCCTGCGTGTTCGTGAAGTGACCCGTCGCAGCCCCCGGCATACAGGCTCAAATCCGCTGCCTCGCCGGGAGTTTCCGCCCGTATCGCGCAACTGGTTCACCTCGCCGGTTCAATTTGCAGCAAACCACAGCCCATGCGCGTGCAAAGAAAAAGTGACGCACCATCAGAAGCGTTGTCCAGGCCGGACGGTGGCGCGCGTGGCCGGGGTCCGGAAGTCGGCCTTGTGTACGAGGCGCAGCCCGTCAACGATTCCATCCGTGCGGCTCGACAGGTCCACGACCGGATAAGACCGGCCACGGACCGGCGCACGAACAACGGCCCACACCCCACGGGGCCGTGCTTTCCCCCCACCGATGGAGGATTTCGTGACCTTCAAGCGCTTCTCCCCCCGTAACGGCGTGTCCAGACGCGCTCGTGCCCTGGCCGTTTCCACCGGTCTCGTGGCCGCCGTCGCGCTCGCCGTCCCGTCAGCGGTGGCCGCACCGGCCCCCGAGGCCAAGGTGACGGCGGCTCAGCTCGCCGACGCCAGCTCCGCGGTTCGCGGCGCCGACGTGGCCGGCACCGCCTGGTACACGGACAAGGCCACCGGCAAGATCGTCGTCACCGCCGACAGCACCGTCTCGGCGGCCGAGCTGGCCGAGGTCAAGTCGGCCGTCGCCGGCACCGACGCCGGCGTGACGATCAAGCGCACCCCCGGCACCTTCAGCAAGCTGATCGCCGGCGGCGAGGCCATCACCACCGGCGGCGCCCGCTGCTCCCTCGGCTTCAACGTCACCAACGGCAGCGCCAACTACGCGCTGACCGCCGGTCACTGCACCAACATCGGCAGCAGCTGGTCCATCGGCACGACCGCCGGTACCAGCTTCCCGGGCAATGACTACGGGATCATCCAGCACTCCAACCCGGGTGCGGCCGACGGCAGGGTCTACCTGTACAACGGCGGCTACCAGGAGATCAACGGCGCGGCCGACCCGTCCGTCGGTCAGGGTGTCACCCGCAGCGGCAGCACGACGGGTGTCCACAGCGGCACCGTCACGGGCCTCAACGCGTCGGTGAACTACGGCGCCGACGGCATCGTCACCGGCATGATCCAGACCAACGTCTGCGCCGAGCCCGGCGACAGCGGCGGCGCGCTCTTCTCCGGCACCACGGCGCACGGCCTGACCTCCGGCGGCAGCGGCAACTGCTCCTCCGGCGGCACCACGTTCTACCAGCCGGTCACCGAGGCCCTCAGCGTCTACGGCGTCTCGATCATCTGAACATCCGAGGCGTCCGGGCCCCCGGGGGATGACGATCCCCTGAAGCCCTGAACGACGCAGGGACGAGCTGTCCCCGGCGGGCCGCGCCCCAGGCGCGGCCCGCCGTCGTGTGTCCGGGCGCCCGCTACTCCCGGCCGACCAGACCCGCCTCGTACGCGGCGATCGCCGCCTCCACCCGGTTGCGTACGCCCAACTTGGCCAGGATCGCGCTGACATGGGCCTTCACCGTGCCCTCGACCAGATGCAGGCGTCCGCCGATCTCGGCGTTGGACAGCCCGGAGCCGACCAGCGCCAGGACATCGTGCTCCCGCCCGGTCAGCCGCTCGGCCAGCGGTCTCACGGCCGCCGCGCCCGCCCCGCCGGCCCGCAGCCCCGCGACGACACGGGCCGCGACCTTCGGTGAGAGGTACGCGCCGCCCCCCGCCACCGCGTGCACGCCCGCCAGCAACTCCCTTGGGTCGTCCGCCTTGAGCAGGAACCCGTCGGCCCCGCCGCTCAGCGCACGGGCGATGAAATCGTCCTCGCCGAAGGTCGTCAGCATGACCACCGCCGTACCGGGCAGCTCGCGATGGATCCGTTCCGCGGCGCTGATCCCGTCGAGCCCCGGCATCTGGATGTCCAACAGGGCGACGTCCGGGCGGTGTTCGCGTACGGCGTCGACGGCCTCCCGGCCGTCCGCCGCCTCAGCGACGACCTCGATCCCCGGATCCCTCGCGAGGATCGCGCGCACTCCGGCGCGGACCAGCGCCTCGTCGTCCGCCACCAGCACTCTGACCACGGGCGGAGTGTACCGAGCCGGGTCACGGGAGGGTCCCCGACGAAAGTCGGGGGTGTGATCGCTGACGAATGTCCGATGTGTACCGCACCGGTGATTCGTACCGTCCGAAGGACAGGAACGGACGGCACCGGAAGGACGAGCACACACGTGATCACCCTGAGAGGGCTGACCAAACGCTACGGCGACACCGTCGCCGTGGACGGTCTGACGCTGGACATAGCGGAAGGCCGGGTGACCGGCTTCCTCGGCCCGAACGGGGCCGGCAAGTCGACCACCATGCGCGTGATCCTCGGGCTGGACCGTCCGAACGGCGGCACGGCTCTCATCGACGGCAGGCCGTACGCGGCGCTGCGTCATCCCGTACGCGAGGTCGGCGCGCTGCTGGACGCGAAGGCCCTGCACCCCGCACGCTCCGCGCGCGGGCATCTGACGGCGCAGGCCCGCAGCAACGGCATCGCGGTCGGCCGGGTGGACGAGGTCCTGGAGCTGGTGGGGCTGGCGTCGGTGGCCCGCAAACGCGCCGGGGCGTTCTCGCTCGGCATGTACCAGCGGCTCGGCATCGCGGGCGCCCTGCTCGGCGATCCGCGCGTCCTCGTCTTCGACGAGCCCGTCAACGGTCTCGACCCGGACGGGGTGCGCTGGGTGCGCGAGCTGATGCGCTCGCTGGCCGCCGAGGGGCGCACGGTCTTCCTCTCCAGCCATCTCATGAGCGAGATGCAGCTGACGGCCGATCAACTCGTCGTCATCGGCCGGGGAAAGCTCCTGGCGGACATGGCGATGGCGGATTTCCTGGCCGACGGCTCACAAGCCTCCGTGCGGGTCGGTGTCCCCGGCGCCGACGACCGGCGCGCGCTGGTGGAGCGGCTGGTCCGGGAGGGCGCGGACGTGGCGCCGGCCGGTGAGACGGAGCTGATCGTGACGGGCCGCACCGCAGAAGAAGTGGGGGACGCGGCACACGGGTTGGGCGTGCGACTGCATGAACTGCGCTCGGTCTGCGCCTCGTTGGAGCAGGCATACATGGAACTGACGGCTCAGAGCGTGGAGTACGGGGCGGGGGCCGGGACATGGGGGTCGGGGGCATGACGGGCGAGGGCATGAGGGGCGAGGGCATGGCGGGCGGGGGCGGGTTCGCGGGGGCGGTGGCCTCCGAGTGGACCAAGCTGTGGACGGTGCGGGCCGCGTACGTGTGCCTGGTCGCGGGCGCGCTGCTGATGGGGGTGTTCACCTTCTACTACGGCGCCATCGCCCGCATCAACGACCATCCCGTCCAGCCGGTCGGCAACGCGCCGGTGGCCGCGGCGGTGCTGGTGCAGTTCGTGGTGGTCGTCCTGGCGATGACCACGGTGACGAGCGAGTACGCGACGGGCGGGGTGCGCGCGACGCTGCTGTGGGTGCCGGTCAGACACCGGGTCGAGCTGGCCAAGGGGGTGGTCACCGCGGCGGTGGCGTTCGTGGCCGGTGTGCTGTTCGGGGTGCTGGGCACGGCCGTGGCGTGGGCGTCGTTCGAGGGCCGGGCGACCTTCGACGCCACCACGGTGCTCGGTCAAGTGCTGCTTCTGGGCGGCTACTTGGCGCTGGTGGCGGTACTGACGGTGGGGGTCTCTTTCGCCCTGCGGGCACCGGCCGGGGTACTGACGGTGCTCTTCCTGCTGCTCTACGGCGTGCCGACCGTGCTGGCGGGGCTGGGCGGCGAGGTGCTGCGAGCCGTCAACGACCATCTGCCGCACGGCGCGGGCACGCACGCCATGCTGGCCGACGACGCGCCGTATCCACGGGTGGCGGGCTTCCTGATCGTGGCGGGGTGGGCGGCCGTCGGTCATCTGATCGGGCGTCAGGTGCTGCGGCGGCGTGACGCGTAGGTCCTGTCCGGTGGCGGCGCGACGTCGTCACCCGCTGCCCGACCCGGGCACGACGTCCTTGGAGACCAGCCGGGAGCCGGTGTAGCAGAGGCGGTAGACGTCCACCTGGTCGAGCAGGCTGCCGCTGGAGCGGTAGTACGCGCACGTCGCCCCGGCGGGGCGGGGGCGGGCCTTGACGGAGTCGGAGACGTAGGGGAACTGCCGCGCCGGGAGGACGTGCGCGAACTCGGCGCGGTCCTGGCCGACTTGGAGCTGGGCGTAGTCGGCGGGCCGCAGCACGCAGGTCGCGAGCTGGAACGCGGCGTAGGCGGCGGAGCCCAGGGTGATGAGCCCGAATCCGCCGGGCACCACGAACGCGGCGGCGAACCGCAGCCTGGCCCTTCGCCGGGCGGTGGTGAGCTGTCGTACCGACTCCGACGCCGACTCCGGGTGCAGGTCCGGGTGCAGGTCCGGGTCCGGGTTCACGTCGGACTCGGAGTCGGTCGCGGCCCCGGACTCCCGTACCGGCTCCTGCCCCGCGCTCCTCGGCCGGTGCCGGCCCACCCGGTCCTGACCCACCCGGTCCGGCATCGTCGCGACGACCTCGAACCCGCTCCCGTACGGCGCGGCCCGCAGCGTCCCCCCGACCACCCCCACCCGCTCCCGCAGCCCCGTCAGACCGTGCCCTCCCGATACCGGGCCCGACGGCGAGAGCGACTTCCCCGCGTCCCCGGCCAAGTTGGTCACCCGTACGTCCGTGCGCCCGCCCTCGTGCGTGATCCGCACGCGTACCGCGCCCCCGGGAGCGTGCTTGGCCGCGTTGGTGAGCGACTCCCGCACCACCCGGTAGACGGCGCGGTCGACGAGCGGAGAGAGGCCGGGAGACGCAGGGGCGCCGTCGCGCCGCAGGTCCACCGTGACGCCGGAGTCCCGCGCCCGGTCCACCAGTTCCTCGACGGACTCGGCCGCCGGCGCCGCGGCCCGGTCACCCTCGTCGTCGCGCAACACCCCCACGGTGTCCCGCAGATGCCCGACGGCGTCCGACACGGCGGCCCTCAACTCGCCCAGATCCGCCCGGTCCTGGCCGGTCAGCGTGGGTGAGAGTTCCAGGGCGCCGGCCCGGAGGGCGATGAGGCTCAGCTCGTGCCCGAGCGAGTCGTGCATGTCGGCGGCGATCCGGGTCCGTTCCCGCAGCCGGGCCTGTTCGGCGACGAGCCGCTGCTGGCGCTCCAGGAGTTGCGCCCGCTGCCAGCCGCCGCGTACGAAAGCGAGCTGCGCCTGCCAGTAACGGCCGAAGAGCCAGGGCACCAGCAGCGCCAGGGGGAACGCCGTCAACGTGTAGTACCACCAGACCGCTCCCCCGCCCAGCACGGCGCAGAGCGCCAGGTCGAGCGCCAGACAGCCGCCGAACGCCGACAGCGCGGAGCGGGTGGTGGTGGGTCCGGTGCCCAGGAGATACGCCGATACGGCCAGCGCCACGACGTACGCGTTCGCGGGCGTGACGGGGTGTGCGAGGCCGATGGCGCACAGCGCGTTGACGGCGAAAACGGCGGCGACCGGCCACCGGCGACCTCCCGGGATCGCGACGGCGAGGACGGCCAGCGGCAGCACCAGTTCCAGCGCGACGGAGGATTCGGGGTGGCCCACGAACCAGACCAGCGCGACCCCGGCCAGGGCGAGCCACAGGGCGGTGTCGCGCACGGCCGGACCCACCGCCGTCCAGCCCCGCGTATCGCTGCTCGCGCCCGTATCGCCCGTCCGGGCCGTTTCGCTCGTCCCACCCCACCAACGCACCGTTCGAGGCTATCGAACGGCCGCGCCCCGGACGGGGCCGGTGGAGCGGGCGCCGCCACCCTGTCCGATTCGTTCAAGACCGTCGCGACGGCCCGCGCCTACCTTGGGCGCATGACTCCACGACTCGATCTGATCGGCATCGTCACCTCCGACATGGCGGCCTCGCTCGCCTTCTACCGCAGGCTCGGCCTGGACATCCCCACCGACGCGGACACCGCTCCCCATGTGGAGGCCGCCCTTCCGGGCGGGATGCGGCTGGCGTGGGACACGGAGGACGTCGTGCGCTCCTTCGACCCCGAGTGGACCCCGCCGTCGACCGGCGACCGGCTGGGCCTCAACTTCCTCTGCGACAGCCCCGCCGACGTCGACGCGGTCTACGCGGAGCTGACCGGCGCCGGGTACCGCGGGCACCTCAAGCCGTGGAACGCGGAGTGGGGCCAGCGCTACGCGGTCGTGCTCGACCCGGACGGCTGCGGCGTCTCGTTCTTCGCCAACGCCTCGTAGGCACCGAGCGTCAGACCGGTCAGATCGCGCGTCTCCCTGGCGAGGTGCGCCTGATCGGCGCAGCCGGCGGCGACGGCGGCCTCCGCGTACGGCACCGACGCCCGTACGAGCGCGAGCGCGCGCTGGAGCCGCAGGACACGGGCCAGGGTCTTGGGGCCGTAGCCGAAGGCGTCCAGGGAACGGCGGTGCAGCGCGCGGGTACCGAGGCCGACGGTGTCGGCTACGGAGGCGACCGTGTGCCCCGCGTCGAGCTCGTCGACGACGGCGCGCAGCAGCGGGTCGGGCGGTCCGGTGACGGCGATGCGGCGCAGTGCCACCGTCTCCAGGGCGGCGGCCGGGTCGGTGGCGGCGGCGACGCGCTCGGCGATCTCACGCGCCTCGGGGCCCGGCCACAGGTCGGAGAGTTCCACGCGCCGGTTGCGCAGCTCGTGCGCCGGTACGCCCAGGAGCGCGGGCGCGACACCGGGCGCGAAGCGGACCCCGACGACCTCGGCGAAGCCACCGCCGCCGTTCGACAGCTTCGGGGCGAAGGCGTGTGTGTCGGGTCCGGCGACGCTCAGCCGGCCGCCGGTCCAGAGCAGATCCATGCAGCCGTCCGGCAGGACGGGGTAGAGAGGGCCGTCGTCCCGCTCGGGCGCTGTCCGCGTCCATACGACGACGCCCTCGGCGTGCGACGCCCGTTCCCTGTACACACCTCCAGGTTACCGGCGCCGCCCCGTGGCGCCGGGGCGGCGATCACGGCCGCTGCTCCTTGTCGCGGCCCGCGTGGAAACGCGACTTCAGGTCGTCCGGAGGCAGGAAGCGGGACCACCGCTCGGGGAATTCGGAGGGCATGTCCGGGTCCGGGCCGTACTCGCCGTCGTCCGTGTCCCCCGACAGCGCCTCGTTCCTCGCCACCAGCTCCGCCGCGTGCGCCGCGCGCAGGCGCTCGTTGGCCGCGCGGGCCGCCGCCGTGGCGACGGACGGCCAGACCCGGTCGATGGCGGCGTTGACCGCCGCGCCGACCAGGACGGCGAAGGCGGAGATCCCGATCCACAGGAGGACCGCGATGGGGGCGGCGAGCGATCCGTAGATGGTGGGGCCCTCGACCGTACTCGTGAGATAGATCCTCAGCAGGAAGCTGCCGAAGACCCACATGGCGAGGGCGACGAGCGCGCCCGGCACGTCCTCTATCCACGGCGACCGCGCGGGCACGGACACGTGGTAGAGCGTGGTCAGGAACGCGACGGAGAGCAGGATCACCACCGGCCAGTACAGGACGCTGGCGACCTCCGTGCCCCAGGGGATGATGTCGACGACCCTGTCGGGCCCCACCACCGCGAGGGGCAGCACCACGGCGCCGATGAGCAGCGCCACGATGTAGAGGAGGAAGGCGAGCAGCCGGGTGGCGACGATGCCGCGGCGGCCGTCGAGTCCGTACATCACGGTGATCGTGTCGATGAAGACGTTCACCGCCCGGGAGCCCGACCAGAGCGCGATGGCGAAACCGATGGAGATGAGGTCGGGGCGTCCGCCGTGCGTGACGTCCGACAGCAGCGGTCTCGCGATCTGGTCGACGCCGCGGTCCGAGAGGACCGTGCCGACCGCGGTGAGGATGTTCTCCTCGATCGAGGCGACGGTGGTGGTGTTGGTCCAGTCGTCTATGTACCCGAGCAGGCCGAGGAGACCCATCATCAGCGGCGGCAGGGAGAGCAGCGTGAAGAACGCCGCCTCCGCGGCGAGACCGAGGATCCGGTACTCGATGCACGAGTTGACCGTGTCTTTCAGCAGCAGCCAGGTCATCCTCCGCTTGGAGACGTTGCGGTAGAGGGCACGGACCCGCCGGAGTCGGCCCGATGGCCGCTCGGGTGTTTCGTTTGCTGCCTGCACCTCCTTACCGTAGCGGCATGACTGCCAGCACTCACACAGTGACCAACCAGGTTCCGCCCCTGGTGGGATACGACGTCTTCACCGGCGACCGGGTCCTCGCGGAAGGGCTGGAGCGGCACGCCTCCCCCGAAGTCCTCGACGAGGCACGGTCGGAGCTGTCCGCGCTCGGTCTGGAAGCCGGTTCGGCGCGGGCCCAGGAGTGGGGGACCCGGGCCAACGAGAACCCGCCGAAGCTGCGTACCCACGACCGGTACGGCAACCGGATCGACGAGGTCGAGTTCCATCCGGACTGGCACCAACTCCTGGACCGGGCGGTGTCGGCGGGGCTGACGGACGCGTGGGGCAGGCCGGACGGGCATCTGCGCCGGGCCGCCGGCTTCTACGTGTGGACGCAGGCTGAGGCCGGGAACGGCTGTCCGCTGTCCATGACGCACGCGGCGGTGCCCGCGCTGCGGACGGAGCCGGAGCTCGCCGCCGAGTGGGAGCCGCGGCTCACCTCGCACCGGTACGAACCCGGTCTGCGGCCCGCCGCCGAGAAGGCCGGCGCGCTGTTCGGGATGGGCATGACCGAGAAGCAGGGCGGCAGCGACGTACGGGCCAACACGACGGCGGCCAAGCCGCTGGGCGCCGACGGCGAGTATCTGCTCACCGGGCACAAGTGGTTCTGTTCCGCGCCGATGTGCGACGGGTTCCTGGTGCTGGCGCAGGCTCCGGCCGGGCTGACGTGCTTCCTCGTTCCACGGGTGCTGCCGGACGGTACGCGCAACGTGTTCCTGATCCAGCGGCTGAAGGACAAGCTGGGCAACCGGTCGAACGCGTCGAGCGAGGTGGAGTTCGACGGCACGTGGGCCCGCCGGGTCGGCGAGGAGGGGCGTGGGGTGCGCACCATCATCGAGATGGTGGCGGCGACACGGGTGGACTGTGTGCTCGGATCGGCGGCGCTGATGCGGCAGTCGGTCGCGCAGGCGGTCCATCACGCCGCGTACCGCAGCGCGTTCGGCGGTGAGTTGATCGACAAGCCGCTGATGCGCAACGTACTGGCCGATCTGGCGCTGGAGTCGGAGGCGGCGACGACGCTGGCGCTGCGGCTGGCGGCGGCGCAGGACGCCGTGCAGAGCACCGGCTCGGAGGCGGAGCGGGCGTTCCTGCGGCTCGCGGTGCCGACGGCCAAGTACTGGGTGACGAAGCGGTGTACGCCGGTCGCGGCCGAGGCGCTGGAGTGTCTGGGCGGCAACGGTTACGTCGAGGAGTCGGGGATGCCGCGGCTGTTGCGCGAGTCGCCGCTCAACTCGATCTGGGAGGGCTCGGGGAATGTGCAGGCGCTCGACGTGCTGCGCGCGCTCCAGCGCGAGCCCGAGGCGCTCAACGCGTTCCTCCAGGAGGTGGGCAAGGCGCGCGGCGCGGACCACCGACTGGACGGGGCGATCAAGGACCTGCTGACCGAACTCGCCGATCTGAACGGTATCGAGGCCCGCGCGCGACGGCTGGTGGAGCGGATGGCGCTGGTGCTCCAGGGGTCGCTGCTGGTGCGGTGGGCGCCGCCGGCTGTCGCGGACGCGTTCTGCGCGTCACGGCTCGGCGGGGACTGGGGTACGGCGTTCGGCACGCTGCCGCACAGCCTGGACCTGGAGTCGGTGGTGACGCGGGCGCGGGCGGTCGGCTGAGTCGGGCCGCTCGACGACGGCTCGTGCCGTCGTGCCTTCTCGCGTTGGGGGCCGAGGGTGGTGCTGCGCCGACACGGCACCACCCACGACTTGAGGTCACCTTCACGCATGGGAGCGGCTGTTCGCCAGGGTTGCAAGTGGTTGCAGAATCTGCGAACCACCGTCCGTGTACGGGCCGGAGCGGCACGATGGAGCGAGCGGAGCGATCAGCTCCGCATAACGCGGAATCGATAATTCGCCGTACGCGGCGGGGGGCCCGATGAAGGACACACCGCTCAGCCTGTCCCGCCTCGCCAGGATGAACGGCGGCAACGCGACACGGCTGCTCCAGGAGATCCGGGAGGCGTCGCTGGCCGGTGACAGGCCGCCGATGGCACCCCGCCCCGTCATCGAGGCGTCGTGGCAGCGGATGCGGCGCCTGGGCGTGAGCCCCCACGGGGAGACCGGTTCGGTGGTGATGCCGCCGGAGGAGCTCGAACACCGGCGTCGTACAACGGCACTCGGCGAGGTGATTCGCGGAGTCTGCGACGAGCTCGGCGGCTTCGTCGACTCGTCGCTCCAGATCCTGGTGGTCTCCGACGAGCAGGGCCGGGTCCTGTGGCGCGAGGGCAACACCAGGGTGAAGCGGCGGGCCGACGGCATCAGCCTTGAGGAGGGCGCGTCCTGGGCCGAGCAGGCCACCGGGACCAACGCCATCGGTACGGCGCTGGCCGCCAGGGTCCCGGTGCAGGTCCACTCGGCCGAGCACTTCGTGCGCAACCTGACGCGGTGGACCTGTGCGGCGGCGCCGGTGCACGATCCGCGCGACGGCCGGCTGCTGGGTGTCGTCGACGTGAGCGGCCCGGCGACGAGTTTCCATCCGACGACGCTGGCGCTGGTGACCGCCGTCGCCAGGCTCGCCGAGGGCGAGCTGCGGGAGCGGCATCTGCGGGCCGTGGAACGGCTGCGCTCGGTGGCGGCGCCGATCCTGTGCCGGGTGGGCGGGCGGGCCGCGGCCGTCGACACACACGGCTGGACGGCCGCCGTGACGGGCATGGCGCCGGTCGACCGGCTGCCGCTGCCCAAGTCGGTTCGACCGGGTCGGCTCTGGCTGCCGTCGCTCGGCATGTGCACCGTCGAGCCGCTGCCCGGCGGCTGGCTGCTGACCGTGGAGGAGGAGCCGCCGCCGGACGCGCCCAGCAAGGTCGTGCTGGACCTGAGCCGCTCCCGGCGCTGGTCCGTGACGGTCTCGGGGGCGGCGGGCAGCTGGGCGCAGGAGCTGACCCCGCGCCACGCGGAGCTGCTGTACGTGCTGGCCGTGCACCGGGAGGGCCGGAGCGCGGCGGAGCTGGCGGCCGATGTCTTCGGGGACCCGACGCGCACGGTGACGGTGCGGGCCGAGATGTCGCGGGTGCGCCGTCATCTGGCGGGGGTGCTGGCCCACCGGCCGTACCGCTTCAAGGAGGAGGTGGAGGTGACGGTCGTACGGCCGGACCACCCGGCGGATCTGCTCCCCCACTCGACGGCCCCGGCGGTGACGGACGGGCGGGTCGCGCATTGAACAGGTCCGGTGACGGAGTCCGGCTCCCGGGCCGTAGCCGTCCTCGATCGCCGGACGGTCTGCAAATGACCCACCGCGGCCGGTTTGGCCGGAAGAAGGCCGCGTGATTCCCTGACGCCCATGAGCATCACTGTGACCACCTGGTCCCTGGAACAGACCTCACCGGCCGATCTGCGGCCGACCACCGCGCCCGACGGGGACGTGCGGATCGTCCGGTCCGAAGTCCCCTCGGCGGAGTTCAGCCGGTTCCTCTACACCGCCGTCGGCGGTGACATCCGCTGGACCGACCGGCTCTCCCTGTCGTACGAGGAGTGGCACGAGGCCGTCTCCCGGCCGGGCGTCGAGACGTGGGTGGCGTACGAGAAGGGCACCCCGGCCGGTTACGTGGAGCTGGAGGCGCAGGACGACGGCACGGTCGAGATCGTGTACTTCGGGCTCATCCCGGCCTTCCGGGGCCGCCGGATCGGCGGGCATCTGCTGTCGTACGGTGTGGCGCGCGCCTGGGACATGGCGGAGCGCAGGCCGGAGCGGACACCGACGAAGCGGGTCTGGCTGCACACCTGCTCCAAGGACGGGGAGCACGCGATGGACAACTATCTGCGCCGTGGCTTCACCCTCTTCGACACGAAGGTGGCCGAGGAGCCCGACGTGACGGCGCCGGGGCCGTGGGCCGGTGCCCATCCGACACCCCATCTCGAATAGTGGGACACTCCCGTCCACATCGTGGATCGTGGTGGACTGCCCTCAGATCCGCGTGCCAGGCTTCCCCCATGTCTACAGCTGGAATTGCCTTGGTGAGTCGGCGGCACGTCGATCTCTGCCGCATGTCCAGCGCCATCTGTCGGGCGAGCTGACCAGCACAGCTCCTGTCGCTCCCCCTCGCTCGCCCCCGCTCGATCCTCCCTCTGCGCACCGCTGCGCCGCCAGCCCCGTGTGCAGGTCAGAGCCGCCCTCCGTAGTCCCGAAGGACGTATCCAGCCATGGCCGCCACCCCTGAGAAGCCCGCTGCCGCCACGCCCCGCCGCAAGGTGAGCCGTCACCGCGGCGAGGGCCAGTGGGCCGTGGGTCACTTCACTCCCCTCAACGCCAACGAGCAGGCCAAGAAGGACGACGACGGTCTCAATGTGCGGACACGCATTGAGACGATCTACTCGAAGGCCGGATTCGACTCCATCGACCCCGCCGACCTGCGGGGACGGATGCGCTGGTGGGGGCTGTACACCCAGCGCAAGCCCGGCATCGACGGCGGCAAGACCGCGATCCTGGAGCCGGAGGAGCTGGACGACAAGTACTTCATGCTGCGGGTCCGGATCGACGGCGGCCGGCTGACCACCGAGCAGCTGCGGGTCATCGGCCAGATCTCGCACGAGTTCGGCCGGGACACCGCCGACATCACCGACCGGCAGAACATCCAGCTGCACTGGATCCGGATCGAGGACGTCCCCGAGATCTGGCGGCGGCTGGAGGACGTCGGTCTGTCGACCACCGAGGCCTGCGGCGACACGCCCCGCGTGATCCTCGGCTCACCGGTCGCGGGCGTGGCCGAGAACGAGATCATCGACGGCACCCCGGCGATCGACGAGATCAACGAACGGTTCATCGGCACCAAGGAGTTCTCGAACCTCCCGCGCAAATTCAAGACGGCCGTCTCAGGATCGCCGCTGCTCGACGTCGCGCACGAGATCAACGACATCGCCTTCGTCGGAGTCGAGCACCCCGACCACGGCCCCGGCTTCGACCTGTGGGTCGGCGGCGGACTGTCGACCAACCCCAAGATCGGCCAGCGGCTCGGCGCCTGGGTCCCGCTGGAGGAGGTGGCCGACGTCTGGGCCGGTGTCATCGGGATCTTCCGCGACTACGGCTACCGCAGGCTGCGCACCCGCGCCCGGCTGAAGTTCCTCCTCGCCGACTGGGGCACGGAGAAGTTCCGGCAGATCCTTCAGGACGAGTATCTGAAGCGGACGCTCATCGACGGCCCCGCGCCCGCGCGGCCCGTGGAGGAGTGGCGCGACCACGTCGGGGTGCACCGCCAGAAGGACGGCCGCTTCTACGTCGGCTTCGCGCCGCGTGTCGGCCGGGTGGACGGGCCGACCCTGAAGAACATCGCGGACCTCGCCGAGGAGCACGGCTCCGGCCGGGTACGGACCACCGTCGAGCAGAAGATGATCGTGCTCGACGTGGCCGAGGACCGGATCGAGTCGCTGGTCGCGGGCCTGGAATCGCTCGATCTGCGGGTCAAGCCGTCGCCGTTCCGGCGCGGCACGATGGCCTGCACCGGTATCGAGTTCTGCAAGCTGGCGATCGTCGAGACCAAGGCGCGCGGCGCCTCGCTGATCGACGAACTCGAGGGCCGTATCCCCGACTTCGACCAGCCGATCACCATCAACGTCAACGGCTGCCCCAACGCCTGCGCCCGGATCCAGGTCGCGGACATCGGTCTCAAGGGCCAGTTGATGCTGGACGGCGACGGCAACCAGGTCGAGGGCTACCAGGTGCACCTCGGCGGCGCGCTCGGTCTTGAGCCCGCGTTCGGCCGCAAGGTCCGCGGTCTGAAGGTCACCGCCGTCGAGCTCCCCGACTACGTCGAGCGTGTCCTGACGCGCTTTCAGAAGGAGCGCGAGAGCGACGAGCGCTTCGCCACCTGGGCGGCCCGCGCGTCCGAGGAGGCGCTGTCGTGAGCGAGCGCGCCGCCCCGTTCTACTGCCCCTACTGCGGCGACGAGGACCTGCGCCCGAACGAGGAGGGCCACGGCGCCTGGGAATGCGGGGCCTGCAACCGGGCCTTCCAACTGAAGTTCCTCGGGCTGCTGACTCGTGGCCTGACGACGGACGACGGAGGGGAACGGATATGACCACTCTCACCGGGACCGACGCACAGACGGCCGACGACAAGAAGGCCGCCGAACTCAAGGATCTCGCCGAACGCGCGGGCCGCGAACTCGAAGACGCCTCCGCCCTTGAGATCCTCACCTGGGCCACCACCACCTTCGGCGCGCGCTTCTGCGTCACCTCCTCCATGGAGGACGCGGTGGTCGCCCATCTCGCCTCCCGCGCCCTGCCGGGCGTCGACGTGGTCTTCCTCGACACCGGCTACCACTTCCCCGAGACGATCGGCACCCGTGACGCCGTCGCCGCCGTGATGGACGTCAACGTCATCACGCTCACCCCCCGGCGGACGGTGGCCGAACAGGACGCCGAGCACGGCCCGAAACTGCACGACCGCGACCCCGACCTGTGCTGCGCCCTGCGCAAGGTCAAGCCCCTCGAAGAGGGCCTGACCGCGTACGACGCCTGGGCGACCGGCCTGCGCCGCGACGAGTCGCCGACCCGCGCGAACACCCCGGTCGTCGGCTGGGACGACAAGCGCCGCAAGGTCAAGGTCTCGCCGATCGCCCGCTGGACCCAGGAGGACGTGGAGGCGTACGTCGCCGAACACGGCGTCCTCACCAACCCGCTGCTGACGGACGGTTACGCCTCCGTGGGCTGCGCTCCCTGCACCCGCCGCGTGCTGGAGGGCGAGGACGCCCGCGCCGGCCGCTGGGCGGGCAACTCCAAGACCGAATGCGGGCTTCACTGATGAGCCGTACCGAGCAGGGCGCGACGATCTGGCTCACCGGTCTGCCCAGCGCGGGCAAGACCACCATCGCCGTCGAACTGGCCGCCCGGCTGCGCGCCGAGGGCCACCGCGTGGAGGTCCTGGACGGCGACGAGATCCGCGAATTCCTCTCCGCGGGCCTCGGCTTCAGCCGCGAGGACCGGCACACCAACGTCCAGCGCATCGGATTCGTCGCCGAACTGCTGGCGTCGAACGGCGTCAAGGCGCTGGTGCCGGTGATCGCCCCGTACACCGACAGCCGCGAGGCCGTACGCAAGCGTCACCAGAGCGAGGGCACCGCGTATCTGGAGGTGCATGTCGCGACTCCGGTCGAGGTGTGCTCCGTACGGGACGTGAAGGGCCTGTACGCGAAGCAGGCGGCCGGCGAGATCAGCGGTCTCACCGGCGTCGACGACCCCTACGAGGCCCCCGAGGAGCCCGATCTGCGGATCGAGTCGCACACGCAGTCCGTGCAGGAGTCCGCGGCGGCGCTCCACGCGCTGCTCACCGAGAGGGGTCTGGCCCGATGACGACCACCGTCGCATCCGTCACCGGCGGAACCGATGGCAGCGACCGCGACGAGGGGACCGAGGGCGCCGGCGGTGAGGCGCCGTACGCCCTGAGTCATCTGGACGCCCTGGAGTCGGAGGGTGTGCACATCTTCCGTGAGGTGGCGGGCGAGTTCGAGCGGCCGGTGATCCTCTTCTCCGGCGGCAAGGACTCCATCGTCATGCTGCATCTGGCGCTGAAGGCGTTCGCGCCCGCGCCGGTGCCCTTCACGCTGCTGCACGTCGACACCGGTCACAACTTCCCCGAGGTGCTGGCCTACCGCGACCGTACGGTGGCCGAGCACGGGCTGCGCCTGCACGTGGCGTCCGTGCAGGAGTACATCGACGCGGGGACGCTGCGCGAGCGCCCGGACGGCACCCGTAACCCGCTCCAGACCCTGCCGCTGACGGAGAAGATCCAGGCCGAGCGGTTCGACGCGGTCTTCGGCGGTGGCCGCCGCGACGAGGAGAAGGCGCGGGCGAAGGAGCGGGTGTTCTCGCTGCGCGACGAGTTCTCGCAGTGGGACCCGCGGCGCCAGCGCCCCGAGCTGTGGCAGCTCTACAACGGACGGCACGCGCCGGGCGAGCACGTCCGGGTCTTCCCGCTCTCCAACTGGACCGAGCTGGACGTGTGGCAGTACATCGCACGCGAGGGCATCGAGCTGCCGGAGATCTACTTCGCGCACGAGCGTGAGGTCTTCAACCGCCACGGCATGTGGCTGACGGCGGGCGACTGGGGCGGCCCCAAGGACGGCGAGCCCACCGAGACCCGCCTCGTGCGCTACCGCACCGTCGGCGACATGTCCTGCACGGGAGCCGTCGACTCCGAGGCCACCACGCTGGACGCCGTCATCACGGAGATCACCGCCTCCCGCCTCACCGAGCGCGGCGCCTCCCGCGCCGACGACAAAATGTCCGAGGCCGCCATGGAAGACCGCAAGCGCGAAGGGTACTTCTAACCATGACGACCACCGGGCACCCGTCCGCCGACCAGCTGACCGAGCAGCTGTCGGCCACCACCCTGCTGCGCTTCGCCACCGCCGGTTCCGTGGACGACGGCAAGTCGACGCTGGTGGGGCGGCTGCTGCACGACTCGAAGTCCGTGCTCACCGACCAGTTGGAGGCCGTCGAGCGCGCCTCGCTCGGCCGCGGCCAGGACACCCCCGACCTGGCGCTGCTCACCGACGGGCTGCGCGCCGAGCGCGAGCAGGGCATCACCATCGATGTCGCCTACCGCTACTTCGCCACGCCCCGGCGCCGGTTCATCCTCGCCGACACCCCCGGGCATGTGCAGTACACCCGGAACATGGTGACCGGCGCCTCCACCGCCGAGCTGGCCGTCGTGCTGGTCGACGCGCGCAACGGGGTGGTCGAGCAGACCCGCCGGCACGCGGCGGTCGCCGCCCTGCTGCGGGTCCCGCACGTGGTGCTGGCCGTGAACAAGATGGACCTCGTGGAGTACGCGGAGCCCGTGTTCGCCGCGATCGCCGAGGAGTTCACCGCGTACGCCGCCTCGCTGGGCGTCCCCGAGGTCACCGCGATCCCGATCTCGGCGCTGGCCGGGGACAACGTGGTGGAGCCCTCGGGACACATGGACTGGTACGGCGGGCCGACCGTCCTGGAGCACTTGGAGACCGTCGCGGTCAGCCACGACCTGTCCGGCTGCCCGGCGCGCTTCCCCGTCCAGTACGTGATCCGGCCGCAGAGCGCCGAGCACCCCGACTACCGCGGCTACGCGGGCCAGATCGCCTCCGGCGTGCTGCGCGTCGGCGAGGCCGTGACCGTGCTGCCGTCCGGCCGTACCAGCACCATCGAGGGCATCGACGCGCTCGGCGAGAGCGTCGACATCGCGTGGGCGCCGCAGTCGGTGACGATCCGGCTCGCCGACGACGTGGACGTCTCGCGCGGCGATCTGATCGCGCCCAGCTCCGGAGTCCCCGCGAGCACGCAGGACATCGAGGCGACCGTCTGCCATGTCGCGGACCGGCCGCTGACCGTCGGCCAGCGGGTGCTGCTGAAGCACACGACCCGCACGGTGAAGGCGATCGTGAAGGACATCCCGTCCCGGCTCACCCTGGACGACCTGTCGCAGCACCCCGCGCCGGGGCAGCTCGTCGCCAACGACATCGGCCGGGTCACGGTCCGTACGGCCGAACCGCTGGCGCTCGACGCCTACCGCGACTCTCGCCGTACCGGCTCCTTCATCCTGATCGACCCGGCCGACGGCACCACGCTGTCGGCCGGCATGGCGGGCGACTCGTTCGCCGCCGAACCGCCGCCCGCCCCGGTGGCGGACACCGGCGACGACGAGGGCTGGGACTTCTGATGCCCGTCGAGATGGTGGATGTGTTCGCGACGTTCGCGAAGGAGGGCGGCCGGGTCGGCAGCGGCGCCCTCGGCGCGGGGACCGGCGGGGTGGCGCGATGTGCGCGCTGACGTACGCGCACCGCACGCGCGCCCAGAGCACCCGCGAGACCGCCGTGTCACGCCCGCCGCATCTGTTCCGCCGAAGACCTGCCGACCTCCCGGCCACGCCGCCTCGTCACCGAGGGACGTGAGCACGGGCCGACGAGAGGAACACCTCCCGTGCCAGCCACCCGCTCCACCCAGCGCCGCCGACGTACCATCGCCGCCGTAGCGGCCCTGCCCCTCCTCGCCGTGGTACTCGGTGCCTGTGGCTACGGCTCCGAGGGCGAGAAGGACGAGAAGGTCGCCCCCGCCGCCGAGGGCGAGAAGATAGGCGGCCTCGACGAGGTGAAGATCGGCTACTTCGCCAACATCACGCACGCCACCGCGCTGGTCGGGCTCCAGGAGGGCCTGATCCAGAAGGAGTTGGGCGGCACCAAGATCAAGCCGCAGGTCTTCAACGCCGGCCCCTCGGAGATCGAGGCGCTCAACGCGGGCGCGATCGACATCGGCTGGATCGGTCCCTCCCCCTCGATCAACGGCTTCACGAAGTCGAAGGGCCAGAACCTCCGGATCATCTCGGGCTCGGCCTCCGGCGGCGTCTCGCTCGTCGTCAACCCGAAGAAGATCAAGTCCCTCGACGACCTCAAGGGCAAGCGCATCGCGACGCCGCAGCTCGGCAACACGCAGGACGTGGCGCTGCTCAACTACCTGTCGGAAAAGGGCCTGAAGGTCGACACCAACACCGGTAAGGGCGACGTCACCGTCATCCGCCAGGACAACAAGCAGATCCCCGCGTCCTTCGAGGCCGGTTCGCTGGACGGCGCGTGGGTGCCCGAGCCGACCGCGTCGAAGCTGGTCGCGGGCGGCGGTTCGGTGCTGCTGGACGAGAAGAAGCTGTGGAAGGACGGCAAGTTCGTCATCACGAACGTGATCGTCTCCCAGAAGTTCCTCAAGGAGCACCCGGACGTCGTCGAGGCGGTGCTGCGCGGCTCGGTGAAGACGAACGCCTGGATCAACGAGAACCCGGACGACGCGAAGGCGGCGGCCAACGCCAAGCTCAAGGCGGACTCGGGGGCGGCGCTGCCGCCCGAGGTGATCGACCCGGCGTGGAAGAACGTCGACATCACCGACGACCCGCTGGCCTCCACGCTGAGCGTGTCCTCCGAGCACGCGGTGAAGGCGGGCCTCCTCGAAGACCCGCTGCTCGACGGCATCTACGACCTGTCGCTGCTCAACAAGGTGCTGAAGGCGGACGGCAAGCCCGCGATCGACGACGCCGGTCTCGGCGCCAAGTAGCCGAGCGGCCGACCCTCGTCCGACCCGTCCCGCAACCGGATCGCCCCCAGGAGGTGTGACTCATGGCCACCGCACTCGTCAAGCCGGCCGCAACGGTCGACACACAGCCGTACGCCACCCGTCTCGACCATGTGTCCAAGTCGTTCGGCCGGCCCGGCGGCCGTCAGCTCGTGCTGGACGACGTCAGCATCGATGTGGCGCCCGGCGAGTTCGTGACCCTGCTGGGGGCGTCCGGCTGCGGAAAATCCACCCTGCTCAACCTGGTCGCCGGGCTCGACCTGCCGTCGGCGGGGTCCATCGACGTCCCCGGCGGCCGGCCCGCGCTGATGTTCCAGGAGCACGCGCTGTTCCCGTGGCTGACCGCGGGCAAGAACATCGAACTCGCCCTGAAGATGCGGGGCATGCCCAAGTCCGAGCGGCGCGGCGAGGCCGAGCGGCTGCTTGAGCTGGTACGGCTCAATGGCGCGTACGGCAAGCGGGTGCACGAGCTGTCCGGCGGTATGCGCCAGCGGGTCGCGCTGTCCCGCGCGCTGGCGCAGGACAGCCAACTGCTGCTGATGGACGAGCCGTTCGCCGCGCTCGACGCCATCACCCGGGATGTGCTCCACGAGGAGCTGACCCGGATCTGGGCCGAGACGAACGTGTCGGTCCTGTTCGTCACGCACAACGTCCGCGAGGCGGTGCGGCTCGCGCAGCGCGTGGTGCTGATGTCGTCCAGGCCGGGGCGGATCGCGCGGGAGTGGCGTATCGACATCCCGCAGCCGCGCCGGATCGAGGACGCCGCGGTGGCCGACCTGTCCGTGGAGATCACCGAAGAACTGCGGGGGGAGATCCGCCGACATGGCCAGCACTGAGACCGGGGTTTCCGGAGCCTCCGGGGCGCCGGAAGCCTCCGACGCCGCCGGGCCTTCCGGGGGCAACGCGTCCGACCCGAAGTCGTCGAAGAGTCAGCCGAAGGGCCGGAAGGTGTCCAAGGAGGACCTGGCGGGCCTGGAGGCCGGCCTGGACGCCCTGGAGACCAGGACCGCCGAGCGGGTGTCGCTGGGCAGCGTCCTGCTCTCCAAGATCGTCCCGCCGCTCGTGGCGGTCGTCCTGGTGATCACGGTCTGGCAGCTCGCCGCCACCTCCGACCTCAAGCCCGACTACGTACTGCCGGGGCCGCTCGACGTCTGGCGCTCCATCGAGAAGATGTGGCTGGACGGCACGCTGCTCGGCTACATCTGGACCAGTGTCTCGCGGGGCGCGCTGGGATTCGCCGTCTCCGTCGCCATCGGTACCCCGCTGGGGCTGCTGGTCGCACGGGTCAAGGTGGTACGGGCCGCGATCGGACCCATCCTGTCCGGCCTCCAGTCCCTGCCGTCCGTGGCCTGGGTCCCCGCGGCGATCATCTGGTTCGGCCTGACCGACGCCACCATCTACGCGGTGGTGCTGCTGGGCGCCGTACCGTCCATCGCCAACGGTCTGGTGGCGGGTGTCGACCAGATCCCGCCGCTGTATCTGCGGGCCGGCCGGACCATCGGCGCCACCGGCGTCAACGGCATCAGGCACGTCCTGCTGCCCGCGGCGCTGCCCGGCTATCTGGCAGGCTTGAAGCAGGGCTGGGCGTTCTCCTGGCGTTCGCTGATGGCCGCCGAGCTGATCGCCAGCTCGCCCGACCTCGGTACGGGACTCGGCCAGCTCATGGAGAACTTCCGCACCTACAGCGACATGTCCGGTGTGCTGGCCACGATCATCCTCATCCTGATCGTCGGCATCGGCATCGACCTGCTGTTCTTCTCGCCCCTGGAGCGCCGCGTCCTGCGCAGCCGCGGTCTCCTGGTCAGGAGCTGATCCCATGTTCCGTACGCCCGCCGGACCGGCGCCCGGCCGACCGGTGCTCGTCGTCGTCGCGCACGGCAGCCGAGACCCCCGGCACGCCGCGACCGTGCACGCGCTGCTGCGCCGGGTGCGCGCGCTGCGGCCGGGGCTGCGGGTCGAGGCGGGCTTCCTGGACTTCAACACCCCGTCGGTCCCGCGCGTGCTGGAGCGGCTGGACGCCGAGGGCGTACGGGACGCGGTGGCGCTCCCGCTGCTGCTTACCCGCGCCTTCCACGCCAAGTCCGACATCCCGGCCGTGCTGCACGAGGCGCGGGTCCGGCTGCCCCGGCTCTCCGTGCGGCAGGCCGATGTACTCGGCCCGTCGTCGCTGCTGACGGAGGCGCTGGAGCGCCGGCTGTACGAGGCCGGGCTCCGGCCCGGCGACAAGGGCTCGACCGGGGTCGTGCTGGCCTCGGCGGGCTCCTCCGACCCGGAGGCGATCGCGGTGATCGCTCATGTCGCGCGGGAGTGGCGGCGCACCGGCTGGTGTGCCGTGCGGCCCGCGTTCGCCTCCGCCTCACTGCCGCGCACCGAGGACGCGGTGCGCGAGTTGCGGGCGGATGGCGTACGGCGGGTGGCCGTGGCCCCGTACGTGATCGCCCCCGGCCGCCTGCCCGACCGCATCGCGCGGGGCGCGCACGCTTCGGGGGCGGACGTACTGGCCGATGTGCTGGGCCCGGCGCCGGAGTTGGCGCGGCTGCTGGTACGGCGGTACGAGGCGGCGAGGGCCGTCAGGGAGGTCGCCGCGCTGTCGGCCTGACGGCTCGGGCGCTCCGGCCTCCGGGCGGGCTCAGCCGAAGTCGAGGCCGCCGGTGCGGGTGCGCTTCAGCTCGAAGAAGTCGGGGTGGTTGGCGAGCACCCGGAAGCTGTCGAAGAACCGCCCGGCCTCCTCGCCGCGCGGGATCGCCCGCAGGACCGGGCCGAACCAGACCGTTCCGTCCACATGGATCGTCGGCGTGCCGACGTACGCCTCGGCGACCGGGTCCTTGCCCGCGTCGTGGCTGCGGCGTACGGCGTCGTCGTACGCCGGGTCGTGGGCCGCGTCGGCGAGGTCGGCGGGCAGCCCCAGCTCGGCCAGCGCCTCGGCGACGACCGCGTCGAAGTCCTTGTTCTTCCGCTCGTGGATCCGGGTGCCGAGCGCGGTGTAGAGGTCGCGCAGGATGCCGTCACCGCGCTGCTGGGCGGCGGCCACGGCGACCCGGACGGGCCCGATGGAGCGGTCCACCAGATCGCGGTACCAGCCGGGCAGTTCGTTGCCGGCGTTGTGCAGGTAGAGGCTCATCACATGGAAGCGCAGATCGAGCGGACGCTCCCGTTCGACCTCCAGCATCCAGCGCGAGGCGATCCACGCGAAGGGGCAGGCGGGATCGAAGTAGAAGTCGACGGTGGTGCGGTGTTCCTGATCGTTCATACCACCGAGGCTAGCCGGACGGTGGCCCCGCCCTGCGGGCCATTCGTACGGCGATCGGGTGGGCCACTTCGGCGCGGCGCGGCGGCCTGTGAGCGCTGTCCTCAATCGCCGGACGGGCCGGGTGTGGCCGTCCACCCCGGGTCGCGGCCGCTCGCCGCGAGTGCCCGGTCGAACGTCCCGGCCGTCGCGGGGAGCGGCACGGGATCGGCGAAGCCGTCGTACTTCCGGTACATCTCCGCGTACTCGTCGACGACGCCGAGCACGAACGCGGCGGTCTCCTCGGAGATGCGGAACTCCTGTCCGGTGGCCCGCGCCAACTCCCAGCCGTGCAGCGCCATTTCAAGGGTCATGAGGGTGCCGACGGAGACCGCCGGAGTCGCTCCGGGGCCCTCGCCGATCTCGCCCTCCCACACGGCAGGATCGGCCCAGGCGGCGACCGCGCGGTCGAGTGCGACCCGGTACCGCTCGGGCCAGTCGGCGTCGGACGTGAAGTCGCGCGCGGTGAGTGTTCCGGGCATCTCGGTGCGCCGGGCCCGGTGTTCGAGCCCGTGCGAGGTGTAAAGCACCAGGTGGTTGGCCAGGGTCCGGACGTCCCAGTCCGCGCTGGGGGTGCGGTCCGGGAGCCGGCCGGCGGGCACGTGGTCCGCGATCCGGGCCGCCTCGGCGGCGCACTCCCGCATCGCGGGGTACACGGTGTCGACCGGGCCGCTCGTGTCCCCGCTCGTACCGCCGCCGGTGTCACTGCTTGTGTCGCTGTTCATGGAGCCCACGGTAGGAACGCCACCGGTCACCGGTCTTGAAGAAAGGCGACAGGTCGCAAGTCGGTCACCCGGGTCTCCCGCTGGACGCGGGCCACGCCGAGATCAAGCCGTCCCCGGAGCCCTGGCTGGACGGCCACGAGCTGATCCACGCGCCGGCCCCGGCCGTCCAGGGCCGGGGGCTCGGCCGTGAACTGGCCGTGGCGCTCACCGCGTACGGGCACGACACCCTCGGTCTTGCCGAGGTCCACGCCACCGTCGACGCGGGGAACGCGCCCTCGCTGTCACTGCTCGCCCGGCTCGGATACACACGTGTGCGGGACATTCCGGAGAACGGCGGCGGCACCACGAGCCATCTCACGCACCGGCGTCGATGATCCTCAGCAGTTCGCCGACGGGCAGGGAGCCGGCCGGCCTGCGCTCGCGGGCGAAGGTGTTGGCGACGCGCTGAAGGGTCTCGTTGATCGGCGTCGGCACGCCGTGCGACCGCCCCAGCAGGGCTATCTCGCCGTTGAGGTAGTCCGACTCGATCGTGCCGGTGCCCCGGCTGAGACTCTGCCAGGACGAGCCGCCGCCACCCTCCGGTACGGAGTACGGGTCGAAGCTCATCCGGCTCCGGACCTTTTCCTGCTCCTCGGCGCTCACGTACTCGACACCCGCGGCGGCCAGTACGACGCGGCCCTCGGCGAGCGTGCGGGCGGCGAGGTCACGGGCCTCGTCGCCGAGGATGCGGCCGGTGACCGCCTCCACCGCGTTGGCGAGGTTGGCGATCAGCTTGCCGTACTTCCAGCGCATCGCGTCCGGTACGACCGGGGCCAGGATCCGGGACTTCTCCAGGTCGGTGGCGATCCGGACGGCGGTCTCGTCGGTGCCGGACGGGTAGCGGCCGAGGTGCAGGGTGCCGGTGTACGGGGTGCCCCCGGCGGAGACGACGCCCGGCTCGACATGGGTGGCGGGCAGCCAGACGCACATGGCGTACACGTGCCGGAAGCGGCGCAGGGCGAGCCGTTCGCTCTCCACCCCGTTCTGCGCGCAGACCAGCGGAAGCATGCCTCCGGCGGTCCCGCCGCCGGCGACCGGCCGCGCGGCCCAGGCGTCCAGGGCCGCCGTGCTGTCCTGGGTCTTCACCGACAGCAGCAGGACGTCGTCCGGGCGCAGGTCCAGCTCGTCGGGCCGTTCGACGACGGGCAGCCGGTGCACGCGGGTGCCGTCGGGGGTTGTCAGTCGCAGACCGTGATCGCGCAGAGCCCGGTGGTGCGCGCCGCGAGCGACGAGGACGACGTCGTGGCCCGACTCGGCGAGCCGGCCGCCGATACTGCCGCCGACGGCGCCCGCCCCGATGATGATGTAGCGCATCCCGACTCCGTTCCGTTCGACCGCGGGTTCGATTCGTGCCGAGCATAGATCCCGCCCGGCAGGGCGCTCCGGCTGGTCGGCCCGCGCTGCCCACAGGGCAGGATCCGCTGGTCGCTGTACCGTGAAAACATGCCGTCCGTCGACGCGCAGAGGCGCGAGTCAGAGGAGCTGTGGCGGGGGCCGTGGGCCGTCGTGGCCCTGGCGGTCGTCATCCTTGCACTGGTCCTGGCCGCGGATGTGCTCGGCGGGTACAGGATCCGGCTGGGCGGCATCATGCTGGCCCTGCCCGCTCTGGCGGCGGTGTTCACCGGCCCCTGGGCGGTGGCGGTGATCTCCGGGGCGATGATGCCCGCCTATGTCGTGACCCTCGCCGAGAACCATCGCCTGACCTGGGAGGACGCGCCGGTCGCCATCGCGACGGGCGTGGTCATCAGCGCGGCGGCGGTGGGCGCGGCCGCGGTGCGGGAGAGACGGGCGCGCCAGCTCGCACAGTCACGCCGGGTGACCGCCCAGACGCAGCAGACGCTGCTGCGTCCGCTGCCACCCCGGCTGGGCCCGATGGAGATCTCGTCGTCGTATCTGGCGTCCGACGCGGAGTCCACGATCGGCGGCGACCTGTACGCCTGCGCGATGGTCGACGGGCGTCCGCGGGTGATCGTGGGGGACGTCCAGGGCAAGGGTCTGTCCACCCTGGAAGTGGTGCTGTTCATGCTGAACGCCTTCCGCCGGGCCGCCTGGCAAGGTGTCGCCCTGCCCGATCTGCCGGGCTTCCTCGACGACGCGGTGCGCCGCGAACTGTCACTCGCCAGGGACATGGCACACGAGAGTGGCGACTTCACGCAGGAACCCGAGATGGGGCGCCGGATGCGCGAGTCCTTCGTGACCGCCGTCGTGGCCGAGATCGTCGGGGACGGCGAAGAGGTGAGGATGGTCAACTGCGGCCACCCGGCGCCGCTGCTTCTGCACGAGGGGACGGCGCGGGAACTGGCCTCCCCGAAACCCGCGCTGCCGATCGGACTTCTCGGTCTCGGCACCGACCCCGTGCACGTCGAGAGTCACCGTATGGAACCGGGCGACACCCTGCTGCTCTACACCGACGGCCTCGTCGAGGCCCGGAACGCGGCCGGCGAGTTCTACCCGCTCGCCGAACGCGTCGGCCACTGGGCCACCCGCCCCCCGGCCGCGCTGCTCGACGCCATCCAGAGCGACCTGCGGCGGCACGCCCTCCTCGACGACGACATCGCCATGGTCACCCTCCGGCGGTCCACCGCCCGGCAGACCGACTGAGCCCCGCCGCGCCGCCGCCCGATCGCCGGTCCGGTGGCGCCCGCGTGCTGCCCGGTCCGTCCGACAGGGCGAACACCGGCAGACGTGGCGCCAGTTGGTGTCCTAGGATTCCCGCATGGCTGTCATGTCGCGCCTTTCGCCGCGCCGCTGTTGTTGTCGCTGACGCCTGTCTTTCCGCGTTTCTCGCACCGTTCTTTCGCTTTCTCCCGCGTTCTCGCGCCGTTCCCGGCCGTTCCTGTCCGGTCTCCCCGTCCTCCCCTCCTCCGAGGAGTCTTGCGATGACCCCTGCTCGCCGTTCCGTGCTGAAGCTGCTCGCCGCCGCCCCGGTGGCCGCTCAGGTCTCCACGGCCACGCCCGCCCTGGCCGCTCCGAGGGCCGCGCCCGCCCCGAGCGCCGCCCCCGGCATCGTCAAGCCGCTGCCGCCCGAGCTGTTCACCGTTCGCGGCACCAACGCCGAGGCCAACTTCGCCGCCCTGCGCGACACCGGCCCGCACACCCCCGTGGAGCGCTTCTTCGTCCGCAACCACACCGCGACCCCCGTGCTGGACGCGGCTTCCTGGAGCCTGACGGTGTGGGGCAGTGGTCTGCGCGGCGGCCCGGTCCGCTTCACGTACGACCAGCTGCGCCGGCTTCCATCCGTCACCCGTGACGTGGCCGTCGAGTGCGCGGGCAACGGCCGCAGCTTCTACACCTCCCAGCAGGGCGACGCCGCCTCCGGCACGGCCTGGACGCTCGGCGCGATCGGCGTCGCGCGCTGGCGCGGCGTGCGCCTCTCCGACGTGCTGCGGCGCGCCGGGGTCGGCGCGCACGCGGTCGACGTGATGCCCCGGGGACTCGACGCCGAGTACGTCACCGAGGGCGTGAACCTGGGCCGGGTGCGCCGCCCGCTGCCGGTGGCGAAGGCGCTGGACGACGTGATCCTCGCGTACGAGATGAACGGCGAGCCGCTGCCGTACGACCACGGATATCCGGTCCGGGTCGTCGTGCCGTCCTGGGTGGGGATCGCCTCCATCAAGTGGCTCGGCGACATCGAGGTGAGCGCCGAGCCGCTGAGCTCGCCGTGGAACACGGACTTCTACCGGCTGTTCGGCCCGTCCTATCCGCCCGGGGGCAGTGCTCCGCTCACTCGGCAGACCATCAAGTCCGGCTTCGAGCTCGCGCCGGACACCGTGCTGGCCGCCGGGCGCACCCACCGGCTCACCGGCCGCGCGTGGTCGGCCCACGCGCCGGTGCGCCACGTCGAGTTCAGCACCGACGGCGGGGGCAGCTGGCAGCGGGCGCAGCTGCGGGACACGCCCCGCCGTAACAACTGGGTGCGCTGGTACGCGCCTTGGCGACCGCACACGACCGGGCAGACGCACCTCCTGGCGCGCGCCACGGACACGGCGGGCAACACCCAGCCCGAGCACTCGGTGCCGAACACGCAGGGGTATCTCTTCGACGCGGTGATCAGGGTTCCTGTCACGGTGGGCTGACCCCTTTGTCGCAGGTTCATGTCGGGCGTATAGCGGCGGTACGAAGCCCTTGTTGCCGTATCGCATATTCGGACCGGGCCCCTTGCCCATGGCTTGGAACCGCCGCTAGCTTCGCGGGCATGTCCATGTCCCAGCGGCTGAGCAAACGACGCGCCGTCGATCTGATGCGCGTCGCCACCGCCCTCTGTAGCTGACCGCACCGCCCCATTCCGCGACGCCCCCAGCAATTCAGAGAACCGGGAACACACATGTCCAGAGCACTCCGTGCTGCCCTGCTCGCCACCGTCCTGATCAGCTCGGCCGTGCTCACCGGCTGCGCCGACAACACCGCCACCACCACCGCGTCCTCGAAGGATCTCTCCGACGTCGAGATCCCGAAGACGGTCGATCCGGACACCCAGATCACGATCGGCAGTCCGGAGATCCAGGTGGCGCTCAAGCTGTCCGGACAGATCGACAAGCTCCCCTTCAAGGTGAAGTGGGCGAATCTCAGCGGCGGTCCGCAGTGCTCCGAGGCCTTCCGTGCCAATTCCCTGGACGTGTGCTCGGCGGCCGAGATCCCGTCGATCCACGCCCACTGGACCGGGCTCGACACCAAGCTGGTGGCCGCGGCGTTCCGCACCGACCCCGTCAAGAACCCGATATACGAGCTCGGCATCGCGCCGGGCGCCGACATCGACAGCCTCGCGGACCTGCGGGGCAAGAAGATCGCGTACAGCCCCGGGCAGGCGCAGGGCGCGCTCGTGCTGCGCATCCTCGCCAAGGCCGGGCTCGCCAAGAGCGATGTGGAACTGGTCGAGCTGCCGAGCACCGGTGACGTCTACCCCACCGCGCTCGGCGGCGGGCAGGTCGACGCCGCGCCGCTGGGCGGGGTCAACATCAAGCGCTATCCGGCGAAGTACGGCAAGGACGGCGGCAAGACGATCCCGCACGGGCTGCGGGACGACCCGGGGCACCTCTGGGTGCCGACAGCGTCGGTGAGTGACCCTCAGAAGGCCGCAGCCATCAGGGAGTTCGTCACGTACTGGGCCAAGGCGAGGGTCTGGATCGACACGCACCCCGAGGAGTGGATCGAGGGTTACTACGTGAAGGACCAGGGGCTGTCGCGCGAGGACGGCGAGTATCTGGTCAAGGCCGGCGGTCACCCCGCGATCCCGGACGACTGGACGGAGGCCATCGCCGATCAGCAGAAGACGGTGGACCTGCTGGCGAAGGAGACGGACCAGAAGCCGTTCGACTCGGAGATCCTCTTCGACCGGCGCTACGAGAAGGTCGGCGCCGAAGCGGTCGCGGGCACCGGAGCCGACACCGGAGCCAAGACGGGAGCCGGATCATGAGCACCGAAGCGGCCGAAGAAGTCACGCTCACCAAGGCCGAGTTGACGGACAGCGGCCCGAAGGGCACCGCGGAGACCGGAACGGCGTCCGCCTCGCGGACCGCGGAATCCGTCCGGACGGAAGCCTCCCCCGCCCGGCGGCTCGGGCCGCGCCGCCGGCTCGGTCTCGGGCGCCCCGTCCCTTACGGCTGGGCGCTGGGCCCCCTGCTGCTGCTCGCCGTCTGGGCGGCGGGCTCCGCGACCGGCCTCATCGACGCCCGTAACCTCTCGGCGCCGTGGACCGTGGTCACGACGGCGGGCGATCTGATCGAGAACGGCCGGCTCCAGTCCAACCTGGCCACCTCCGCCCAACGCGCCGCGCTCGGGCTGCTGTTCGGTGTCGTGGGAGGTCTGCTGCTGGCGCTCGTCTCGGGGCTCAGCCGGATCGCCGAAGGGGTGATCGACGGCCCCGTGCAGATCAAGCGGGCCATCCCGTCCCTCGCCCTGATCCCGCTGCTGATCCTGTGGTTCGGCATCGGCGAGTCCATGAAGGTCATCACGATCGCCCTGGGCGTCTTCGTGCCCGTCTACATCCACACGCACAACGGACTGCGCACCATCGACAACCGCTATGTGGAGCTGGCCGAGACGGTACGGCTGAGCCGTACGGCCTTCCTGCGCCATGTCGTCCTGCCCGGCGCGCTGCCCGGATTCCTGCTGGGCATGCGGTTCGCCGTGACCGGTGCCTGGCTGGCCCTGGTCGTGGTCGAGCAGGTCAACGCCACCAGCGGTATCGGTTACATGATGGAGCTGGCGAGGACGTACGGGCAGACCGACGTCATCATCGTCGGCCTGGTCGTGTACGGGCTCCTGGGCCTGCTCTCGGACGCGCTGGTACGTCTCGTCGAACGGAGGACGCTGTCATGGCGACGCACACTGGCGGGCTGACCGCCGAACACCCGGCCGACACCGGCCCCGGCACCGTACAGATCACGAATCTGGTCCGCTCCTTCGGCGACCGGAACGTCCTCGACGGCCTCGATCTCAGCGTGGGCGCCGGGGAGTTCGTCGCGCTGCTCGGCCGCAGCGGCTCCGGCAAGAGCACACTCCTGCGCGCGCTCGCCGGTCTCGACCACGACGTGACGGGCTCCGGCGAACTCAGCTCCCCCGAGCCGGTCTCCGTCGTGTTCCAGGACGCGCGTCTGCTGCCCTGGAAGCGTGTGCTCGACAATGTCGTCCTCGGTCTCGACGGCCCCGACGCGGTCGGGCGCGGCCGGGCCGCGCTCGCGGAAGTCGGCCTGGCGGGACGGGAGAAGGCATGGCCCGTGGAGCTGTCCGGCGGTGAGCAGCAGCGCGTCTCACTGGCCCGTTCGCTCGTACGCGAGCCCGGACTCCTGCTCGCCGACGAGCCGTTCGGCGCGCTGGACGCGCTGACCCGCATCCGGATGCACGTACTGCTGCGCCGGCTCTGCGCCAAGCACCGGCCGACGGTCCTGCTCGTGACGCACGACGTGGACGAGGCGATCGTCCTCGCCGACCGGGTGGTCGTTCTCGCCGAGGGCCGAATCGGCGCCGACATCCCCGTCGAGCTGCCGGCGCCGCGCGGTCACAGCAGCGCCGAGTACGCGGCGCTGCGCGAGCGGCTGCTGGAGGAACTGGGCGTCGACCTCACGGGCCAGAACGCCTAGGTCCTGTCCGCCGGACAGGACCTAGATCCTGTCCGGCACGTGAGGTCGGTCGGTCACCGTCGTGCCCACTCCTCGGCCAGCAGTTCGTAGCTGCGGACCCGGTCCGCGTGGTCGTGGGTGATCGTGGTGATCAGCAGTTCGTCGGCCCCCGTGGCGTCCCGCAGGACCTCCAACTGGTCCGCGACGCTCGCGGGTGAGCCGACGAACTGCGTCTGTGTCCTGTCCGCGACCAGCTCCCGGTCCGCCGCGCTCCAGCGGTGCGCGCGAGCCTCGTCGGGCGTGGGGAACGGGATCGCGCCCTCGCCGCTGCGGATGCTGCGCACCCACAGGCCGTAGCCGGTGGCCAGTTCACGCGCGGTGGCCTCGTCGTCGGCGACGACGACGTCCGCCGACACGCTGACATACGGGCGGTCCAGCTCGGCGGACGGCTTGAACGCGGCCCGGTACCCCTCGGCCGCCTCCAGCACGGTCGCCGGACTCACGTGGTAATTCGCCGCGAACCGGAGCCCGCTGGCGCCCCCGACCTGCGCACTGATCCCGGCGCTGCTGCCCAGGATCCACACCTGGAGATCGGCGCCCTCCCCCGGCACGATGTGCGCCTCGACACCGTCCTCGGTGGCGTAGGTGCCCGCCAGCAGCGCGAGGATGTCGGCGATCTGCTCGTCGTACGGCTGCGATTCGGCTCCCGGCTGCTGGAGCAGCTTCCGGTGCAGGGCGAAGCGCGGGGAGCGCAGCAGGCCCGCGACGGAGAACTTTGCCGGTATGCGCAGCCCGTTCGATGTGCGGCCGTCTACGACGGGGGTCACGTTCTCCGGCGCCGGCGCGGGCGTCGCCGCTTCCGCCTTGCCGCCGGACCGGCCGAGTCCGAGGTCGAACCGGCCGGGGTGCAGCGCGTCGAGCAGCCCGAACTCCTCCACGGTGGACAGGGCGGTGCGGTGGCCGAGTTGTACGGCTCCGGAGCCGAGCCGGATGGTGGAGGTGGCCGCGGCGGTGAGGGCGAGAACGACCGCCGGGGAGGTGCCCGCGACGCCGGGGTTGAGGTGGTGCTCGGCGAACCAGTGGCGGGTGTAGCCGAACCGTTCGGCCTGCTGGGCCAGGTCGATGCTGTTACGCAGGGCCTGGCCGGGGTCGGATCCGGACGAGACCGGCACGAGGTCCAGGACGGCGAGCGGGGTGCGTACGGGGATGGACACGGTCGTGCTCCTTGTCAGTGGGCGGCGGACTGGGCGACGGGCACGGGTGTGCGGAGCCCGAGGTGGTCGCGCAGCGTGTCGCCCTCGTACTCGGTGCGGAACACGCCCCTTTCCTGGAGCAGCGGCACGACCGTGTCGGCGAACTCGTCCAGTCCGCCGGGTGTCAGATGGGGCGTCAGGATGAATCCGTCGCAGGCGTCGGCCTGTACGAAGTGATCCAGCGCGGCGGCAATCGTCGCCGGGGAGCCGATGAACGTCTGACGCCCCGTCACTTCGATGATCAGGTCCCGGATCGAGAGGTCCTTCTCCTCGGCCAGGGCGCGCCAGCGCGCGGCGGTGGCGAGCGGGTCGCGGTGCATCCGTACGCTCGCCCGGCCCCGGGCGACGGTGTTCTCGCCGGGGAGCGGATCGACGGCGGGCAGCGGCCCGTCGGGGTCGTAGGAGCTGAGGTCGCGGTTCCACAGCTGTTCGAGGAGGCGGATCGCGGTCTGTCCGCTCACCTGCTGGCGCCGGATCACGGCAGCCTTCTCCTTCGCGTCGGCGTCGGTGTCGCCGAGGGCGAAGGTGACGCCGGGCAGGATCTTCAGCTCGTCGTGGGCGCGGCCGTAGCGGGCGAGGCGGCCCTTGACGTCGGCGTAGAAGGCCTGTCCGGACTCGAAGGTGCCGTGCCGGGTGAAGATCGCGTCGGCGGCGGACGCCGCGAACTCCCGTCCCTCGTCGGAGTCGCCCGCCTGGAAGATGACCGGCCGGCCCTGCGGTCCGCGCGGCACGTTGAAGTTGCCGCTGATGTCGAACTGCTTCACGTGGTGGTCGAATCCGCCCGGGTCCGGATGGGCGAGGAAGAGGCCGGACTCCTTGTCGGCGACGATCTCGTCCCCGTGCCAGGAGTCGAACAGCTCCCAGGCCGCCGCGAGGAATTGCTTGGCGCGCTCGTAGCGGTCCTCCTGCGCGAGGTATCCGCCGCGCCGGAAGTTCTGGCCGGTGAACTCGTCCCAGGAGGTGACGACGTTCCACGCGGCCCGCCCCGCCGAGAGATGGTCGAGCGAGGCGAACTGCCGTGCCACTTCGTACGGTTCGTTGAAGGTGGAGTTGACGGTGCCCGCGAGGCCCAGCTTCTCGGTGACCGCGGCCAGCGCGCTGAGGACGGTGAAGGTGTCGGGGCGCCCGACGACGTCCAGGTCGTATATCTCCCCGTTCTGCTCGCGCAGCCGCAGCCCCTCGGCCAGGAAGAGGAAGTCGAACTTGGCACGCTCGGCGGTCCTGGCGAAGTGGATGAAGGAGCTGAAGTCGATCTGGCTGCCGGCGGCCGGATCGCTCCACACGGTGCTGTTGTTGACGCCGGGGAAGTGGGCGGCGAGGTGGATCCGCTTGAGGGGCTTGGCGGGCTTGCTCATGACAGAGGTGTCCTTCGACTCGTACGGGTCAGGGGGTCCGGCGGGCTGCGGCGGGTGCGCTCAGGCCGCGGCGTATCGGCTCGCCGGGCGCGGCAGGCCGAGGAGACCGCGCAGGGTGTCCGCCCGGTAGGCCGTACGGAAGGCGCCGCGTCGGTGCAGTTCGGGCACCAGTGCGCGGGTGATCCGCTCCAGGTCGTGCGGCAGGGCGGCGGGCCGCAGCCGGAAGCCGGTGAGTCCGGCCCGCTGTCCCTCCTGGAGGAGGTCGGCCAGTTCGGCGGGGGTGCCGGTGAAGACGGGGGCGTCACTCGTGTGGGCGGCGCCCGCCCGTTCGTCCAGGCGGGCCCGGCGGTCGGCGGCGGCGCCCGGTTCGTCGTCCAGGTACACGAGCAGATCGCCGAAGATGTGCACGGTGTCGTCGGCGCGGCCCGCCGCCGCTCGCGCGTCGCGGATCCGGGCGACGATCGCGCGGGCGTCGTCGGTGTCGCGCGGGGTGACGAAGCCTATGTCGGCGGAGGTGGCGACCAGTTCGTACGGCACGGTGTCGTGCGCCAGGGCTGCGACCGGCGGCCGGCCCTGCGGCGAACGCGGTGTGATGGAGGGGCCCTTGACGCTGAACTCGGCGCCCTCGAAGTCGATGTAGTGGAGTTTGGCGCGGTCGATGAAGCGGCCGGTGGCCACGTCCCGGATCTCCGCGTCGTCCTCCCAGCTGTCCCAGAGCCGGCTCAGCACCTCGACGTAGTCGCGCGCCTCGGCGAACAGCTTCTCGACGGCGGCGGTCGTGAGCGGCGCGGCGGACGCGGTGGCCCCGGTCGCGGAGGGAGCCCCGGTCGCGGTGGGGGCCGTGGGAGCCGTGCGCCGTCCGACGTGCGCGAACTCGTCGGCGCGGCCGGAGACCCGGACCCGTATCCCGGCCCGTCCCCCGCTCACATGGTCGAGCGTGGCGATCGCCTTCGACAGATGGAACGGCTCGGTGTGCGTGACGATCGCGGTCGGTACGAGCCCGATGTGCCGCGTCCTCGGTGCCACCCGGGCGGCGATCAGTACGGCGTCGAGCCGGCCGCGTATTCGGTCGGTGCGGCCGTCCGGTGCGTCGGGGCGCGAGGACTGGAGGCTGAGGGAGTCCTCGATGGTGACGAAGTCCAGCAGACCGCGCTCGGCCTCGGTCACCAGATCGGTCCAGTACCGGGCGGTGAACAGTTCGGCGGGGCGGGCGGCGGGCTCCCGCCAGGCGGCCGGGTGCCAGCCCGCGCCGTCGAGGGCGACGGCGAGATGGAGGTGCGGAGGGGACAGGGGCATGGAGATATACCGCTTCCTGCTGTCCAGGAGTCAACGAACTCGGCGGAATGGACACGCGCGCCGGACAGCGGTCACCCCCGGAAAGAGCCTCGGGGGTGGGGCGTCAGAGAGCGGTGCGCGGTGGGGCCGTGTGCCGCGTGGCGGCGTCGCCGTACGCCGGACACAGCGCGCCGGCGACGCGCAGCAGGTCGATATGACGCCGGGAGTACATGCCGTCACGGTAACTCCGCACCCCCGTCCACGACAATGCCGGACGGGCCGACGAGGTCCGTCCGGCGGTCGGGGCGGGGTCCTACTCGGCGGCGAGCGCCGCCGCAGGCTGCTCGGCGGTCAGGGGCCGGAAGCCCTTGTTCGTCTTGCAGCCGAGGTTGTCGTAGGTGTTGACCTTCGTCTTCGGGTCGGTCTTGGTCAGGTGGTACTTGCACGCCTTCTTGATGTAGCGGCCCTCGATACCGCCCGGGAAGTCGATCTCCTTGTTCCACAGGTACGGCGACTCGTAGCGATTGACGGCGGCCGTGGCGTTGACGTCGATACCGCCGGGGGCGTCGATCTCGTACACCCAGCCGGTCTTGGCGGCGCCGTAGGTGGCGAACTTCTGCGCCACCCACTCCTCACAGGTGGTGCTGACGTGCGCGCTGTTCTGTCCGCCGCCCTTGACGATGTACTCGGCCAGCGGAACCATCGTGTCCCCGCGCGGGGTGAAGCCCTCGTCGAACAGGTCTTCCACGTTCTCGCGGGTGTCGCCCCGCCACAGCGTGTTGTCGTCGTTGCGCCACTGCCAGCGCTCCGACACCGAATTCTCCCTGACGGAGTCCGCGATGAGCGGGTTGGTGGTCGTACGCCACCAGTCCCAGGAGCGGTACTCGGTGACCGGACCGCAGGGTCCCGTGTCGAGGGCGGGCGCGAGGGCCGGGGCGGACGCCGGGGCCGGGATCGGGGCCGTGGTGGACGCGGACGCGGCGGTCGGGGCGAGCGCGGTGGTGGCGAGTGTGGCGGTGGCGAGGACCCGCAGAGCGGCCTTCAGCATGGTGAGCACCCATCAGTTGATCAACGTGACGGGCCCCTTTATAGCGGTGCGTGAGCCGCATTTCGGGCGCGGCGGTACGGATCCCACCCGAATGGTCGTCGGCGCCCGGGGATGGCAGGGACGGCCGGTAGGCCCTACGGCGTGAAGACGGTGCCCTGGTGGAAGTAGAGGAGCCAGAGGTCGCCGGTCAGCATCCACAGAGAACTCCGGTGCGCGAGGAGCCCCTTGTGTTCGGTGTCGAACGTCAGCAGCACCAGATGCGGCGCGAGTTCGACGCCCCGCATCTCGGATGTGGTGATGGGCCGGGCGGCGGGCGCGTCGTGCGCGGTGAGGGCCGCGATGATCGACCGGCGGTCCCAGCGCCGGCCGGACGAACCGAACTCGGTGAACTCCGGGTGAAGAAGCTCCCCGATCAGCTCAGCCGACGAGCGGACGGCCGGGTCGAGTAGGCGCAGCTCGGCCTCGATGGCGGCGACGACCGCGGGTGACTCAGCCACGGGTCAGCTCCACCAGTTTCACGACGGTGTTCCAGTTGCGGCTGGTGGCGACGGTGCCGGGGTACAGACGGGGCCTGGAGAGCGCCTCGGCGAGTTTGGAGCGGCCGAGGCCGTCGGGGGCGTACAGATACAGCGCCCGGTCGCCGAGCCGGAACTCCTCGGGCAGGTACGACTCCTGGTCGATGGCGGCGAAGCGTTCGGGGCCCACCGGCTCGGAGAAGTAGGTGACATGGAGCTGCTTGCCCTGGAGCGAGGCGGCGGGGAAGGGGCAGGCGTCGGCGACGGCCTTCAAATAGGCGGCGTCGCGCACCAGACAGTCGACGGCGAAGCCGAACTCCTCCTGGATGGCGTCCCCGAGCGCGGCGGCGAGCGTGGACTCGTCGGCGCCGGTGGTGTCGGTGAAGACGGCGTTGCCGCTCTGAAGGTACGTCGCGACGTCGCCGTGGCCGAGGCCGGCGAGCACGTCGCGCAGAGTGGCCATCGGGACCTTCCGGCTGCCGCCGACATTGATTCCGCGCAGCAGCGCCGCGTACCTGGTCGTCGTCATGGGTCCACGATAGGTCGGGACCGCTCCGGCATGCGGAAGACGGTCGCCGCGCCCCGTGGGGGAGAGCACGACGACCGCCGGTCCTGGGCTGTCTTGAGACGTCAGGCCGTCCCGGTCACTCGACGACCTTCAGCAACTTGTTCGCGGTGCCGGGGTCGGCGTCGCTGATGGCGTCGGGCGTGGCCCCGTCGGTCAGGGCCGTGGCGACATCGGCCGGCGCGGCGTCGGGGTGCCCGCCGAGGTACACCGCCGCGGCGCCGACGACGTGGGGGGTCGCCATCGACGTGCCGGAGATGGTGTTGGTGCCGGTGTCGCTGTCGTTCCACGTCGATGTGATGTCGCTGCCCGGGGCGTAGATGTCCACGATCGGGCCGTAGTTGGAGAAGGACGACTGCTGGTCGTCCACGGTGGACGAGGCGACCGTGATGGCCTCCTCGACGCGGGCCGGGGAGGTCGTGCCCGCGTCACTGCTGTCGTTGCCCGCCGCGACGCCGAAGGTGACGCCGGAGGCGATCGCCTTGCTGACGGCCTCGTCGAGGACGGGGTCGGCGCCCCCTCCGAGGCTCATGTTGGCGACGGACGGGCCGCTGTGGTTGGCGGTGACCCAGTCGATGCCGGCGACGACCTGCTCGGTGGTGCCGTTGCCCGTGTCGTCGAGGACCCGGACCGCGACGATCTTCGCCTTCTTGGCGACACCGTGCGAGGCGCCCGCGACGGTGCCGGCGACGTGCGTGCCGTGGCCGTTGCCGTCGTCGGCGTTGTCGTCGTTGTCGATCGCGTCGAAGCCGGAGGACGCGCGTCCCTCGAAGTCGGCGTGGGTGACGCGGACTCCGGTGTCGATGATGTACGCCGTGACGCCCTCGCCCGCGGCGTCCGGGTAGGTGTAGGCGTTGTCACCGGCGGTCGCGGTCTGGTCGATCCGGTCGAGACCCCAGGACGGCGGGTTGTCCTGGGTGGCGTCGATCGAGAACTTCTTGTTCTGGACGACCTTGGAGACGGCCGGGTCGGCGGCGAGCCGCTTGGCCTCGGTGGCCGAAAGGCCGCTGGCCGAGAAGCCGTTGATGGCGGCGGTGTAGGTGCGGTTCAGCTTCCCGCCGTACTCCGCGGCGAGGTCCTTCTTGTTGGTCTTCTGGTCCAGCATCACGATGTAGCTGCCCGCGACCGCGCCCTTGGCATCGGCCCCGTACACCGTGCCGAGGGGGGTGGCCGCGCCCGCCGTGGGGGCGAAGGCGGTGATACCGGCGACGGCTGCCACCGCGGTTATCGCCGCGGTCAGTCTCATCCGGGTGGCGCGCTTATGAGTTGTCATGAAGAGGGTTCTCCTCGTGAGCATTTGTGGGGGGATGGCCCGTCGGACGAAGAACTTCCGGCGGACTGATTCGAAACCCTGGCTGATTGTCGCGCTCAGATCAAGACCTTCAGGCTGCTGTGACTTAGAAAACAACATTGCTTAATACGAAATCGGCCATGTGTGCCCAACTCGGACCACGACCGTGATCTCCCGCCCCGGCGCGTTAGTTGTAAGGGGCTTCCATCCCTCTTGTCAGGGATGTCACCACCCCGTGAGAAGGAGAGCCGGCCCTCTTCAGGTCACCGGGGAGCAGGAGGAGAAGGCCTGAATCCGACCATAAATTCGAGTCGGAGACCGCGGCACACGGCCGCTCTCAGGCCCGAGGGGACGGACCGGCGATGGTGGCGACAGAGAGACGGCAACGGGGACAGGGCCGGGGACGGGGACGCGCGACACCGCCGGGGCGGGGCCCGGGGGCTGCGCCCGCGCCGCGCGGAATCGCGGCGCGGGCCGGGGTCTGGAGCGCGCGGCACCGGTGGACGGCGGTCACCGCCTGGGTGCTGTTCGTCGTACTCGCCATGGGACTTGGCTCGGCGGCGGGCCAGGTCGACGTCAAGGACAGCGAGCAGATGTCCGGCGAGGTCAGCCAGGCCGAGCGGATCATCGAGGACGCGGGTCTGAAGGAGCCGGTGGGCGAGTCGGTTCTCATCCAGGGTGTCGACCCGTCGACGTCCGCCACGGACAAGGAGTTCCGCGCCGGGGTCGCGGCGGTCCTGACGGCCGTGGAGAGTACGGGCGAAGTCGCCGACGTGACCTCGCCGTACGACACGAAGACCATCTCCAAGGACGGTCGCAGCGCGCTGGTGCAGTTCAACATGCGCGGCGATCCGGAGACTTCGAGCGAGCGCGTGGAGACGGTGCTCAAGGCCGTCGAGGGCGTACAGGAGGAGCACAAGGAGACGCTGCGGATCGCGGAGATCGGTGGCGCCAGCATGAACAAGACCTTCGACGAGGCGTTCGGAGACGACTTCAAGCAGGCGGAGATCTCCGCCGTGCCGGTGGCCCTGGGCATTCTGCTGATCGCCTTCGGCGCGCTGGTCGCCGCGCTGCTGCCGGTCGTTCTCGCCCTGACCGCCATCATGGCGACGATGGGACTCATGGCCGTGGTCAGCCATGTCATGCCGATGAGCGACACGGCCAACTCGGTGATGCTGCTGGTGGGTCTGGCGGTCGGCGTCGACTACTGCCTGTTCTACCTGCGGCGTGAGCGCGAGGAGCGCGAGGCCGGCCGTGACGCCGAGACCGCCCTGCGGATCGCCGCGGCGACGAGCGGCCGGGCCGTCATCGTCTCCGGTGTCACCGTCTGTGTCGCCATGGCGGGCATGCTCTTCACGGGGCTGGCCGAGTTCAAGGCGATGGGGCTGGCGTCGCTGATGGTGGTCGCGGTGGCGATGGTCGGTTCGGTGACCGTGCTGCCCGCGCTGCTGTCGCTGCTCGGTGAGCGCGTGGAGCGGGGCCGGGTGCCCTTCCTGAACCGCCTCAAGCAGTCGAAGAAGCAGCGCGCGGCCGCCGGAGCCGGTGGTGCGGGTAGCGCTGGCGGGAGTGGCGAGAGCCGGTTCTGGCGTGCCGTGCTCGGTCGGGTACTGCACCGGCCGAAGATGGCGCTGGCGGTCGCCGCGGGCGCGCTCGTCGCGATCGCCCTGCCGGCCGTCGGCATGCAGACGCAGAACTTCACACTGGACCAGGAGTTCGGAGATTCGCTGCCCATCGTCCAGACGTACGAGCGGGTCAACGAGGCCTTCCCGGGAGGAGCGGAACCGGCCGAGGTCGTGGTGCGGGCGGACGACATCAACGCCGCGCCCGTGCGGCAGGCACTCGCCGACTTCCGGGCACAGGCGGTGAGTTCGGGCGCCTCGGAGGGGCCCGTCGAGATCGTCACGCACGACGAGCGGAACGTCGCGATCATCGAGGTGCCGCTGGTCGGCGGCTCGGACCAGAACCGGGCGGAGAAGAGTCTGGAGCTGCTGCGGGACACCGTACGGCCCGCCACGCTCGGCGCGGTCGACGGTGTCGAGGCGCCGATCTCCGGCCAGGTCGCCGGGTCGAAGGACTTCAACGACCAGCTCGTCGGGGCCGTCGCACCCGTCTTCGCCTTCGTGGTGATCTTCGCCTTCGTACTGATGCTGCTCTGCTTCAGGTCGCTGACGATCGCGGTGACGTCGATAGTGCTGAACCTGCTGTCGGTCGGTGCCGCCTACGGCATCCTGACCGCCGTCTTCCAGCACGGCTGGGGCGCGTCGCTGGTCGGCGCCGAAGGCGTCGGGGCGATCATCTCCTGGCTGCCGCTGTTCCTCTTCGTGATCCTCTTCGGACTGTCGATGGACTACCACGTCTTCGTGGTGTCGCGGATCCGTGAGGCGCGGATGCGGGGTCTCACCACTCGCGAAGCCATCACCCACGGAGTGGTGACCACGGCGGGCGTGGTGACGAGCGCGGCAGTGATCATGGTCGCCGTGTTCGCCATCTTCGGGACGCTGTCGATGCAGTCGATGAAGCAGATGGGCGTCGGCCTGGCGGCGGCGGTGCTGATCGACGCGACGATCATCCGGGGCGTACTGCTCCCGGCGGTCATGGCGCTGCTCGACGAGCGCAACTGGTACTTCCCCTCCTGGCTGCGGTGGCTGCCCGACCTGACGCACGACGAGTCGGTCGCCGCGCAGACGGAGGCGGAATCGGGCGGCGGCGACGGTGCGCCGACGGTCGACGCGTACGGGAAGACGGGCGAACAGCCCGATCCCGTACGGATCTGAGGCGCCCACTTCCCCCGTACGCCGCACGCGCCGCACGCCCGACCGGCCTCCACCGGCCGGGCGTGCGGCGCATCCGGCTCCCGGCTCCCAGCGCCCGGCGCCCGACACCCGGCGTCAGGCGTCAGGCGTCAGGCGTCAGGCGTCAGGCGCCACGCACCGGCAGCGCGGCCTCGATGATGTCGGCCGCCTGGCGCGTGCCGCCCTCCTCGGCCATGTCCCGCTTGATCTCCGCGCCCCTGCGGGCGACTTCGGGGTCCGCCACGAGCCCGGTGACCGCCTCCCGGAGCCTCTCGGCCGTCGCCTCCTCCATGGACAGGCGCCGGGCGACACCGAGCGAGACGAGCGTGTCGGCGTTGCCGAACTGGTCGGCGAGCAGTGGTACGGCGACCATCGGCGTACCGGTCGCGAGCCCTTCCTGACTGCCACCGGCGCCCGCGTGGGTGATGAACGCGTCGGCCTCCTTGAGGATGGCGAGCTGAGGCACCCAGGGGTGCACCTCAACGTTGCCGGGGATCTCGCCCAGTTCGGACGGATCGACGAACTTGCCGATCTGGAGCACGACATGCCAGCCGGGCAGGCCGCCGAACGCCTCGACGCAGGCGCGGTAGAAGTCGGGCTGCTTGGTGTTGGCCGAGCCGAGGGAGACCAGCAGTACTTTCCCGGCCCCGGCCGGCCGCTCCCACTCCCCCTGGTCCGCCCGCTCCCCCTGGCACGCGCCGACGAAGGTGTAGACGGACTCGTCCACCCGGTCGGCGAACAGCTGAAGCGCCTTCGGGATCAGCACGATCGCGCGATCGGGATGGACGACGAACCGGTCCAGGGGAAGGTCCATGCCGTTCTCGTCGAGCCACGCCTGGAAGCGGGCACGGTAGGCCCGGCCGCGCTCGGACTCGGCGAGCTGGGCGTTCTGGGGAGCGGCGACTTCCTCGTCGTAGCCCTCCCAGGCGACCATGTTCGGTGAGAGCTGGAGGTACGGGACGCCCCACCGGTGGGCCAGGACCGGCGCCGGGTACGACGTGATGTCGCTGATGACGAGGTCGGGGCGGTCGTCCTCGAACGCCTCGGCCAGTTGGGGCAGCGCCTGCGTCCCGTCGGTGAGGAACGGCTCCAGATTGTCGACCAGCTCGGTGCCCCACGCGTCGGGGTCGTCGTCCATCGGCAGGGTGGAGGTGTAGATCACCGGCTCGGCGCCGGTGGCTGCCACCTTCTCGGCGAAGGAGGCCGGGATGGCGTAGCTGACGCGGTGCCCTCGGGCGACGAGCTCCCTGATGACTTCGAGGCTCGGGTTCACGTGCCCGTGGGCGGCGATGGAGAACATGGCGATATGGGCGCGCTCTCGTGAGGTCATGTCCGAAGCCTAACATCAAACGAGACGAGACGTCTCGTCTGATCTCGTTCGATGCCAGGACCGCCGGGCGGGGCTCAGGTGCGGCGCAGCACCGCGTGCAGGGTCAGCCACGCCCCCGGCGGCACGAACGCGACGATCTCGGCGCGGTCGACACGCGCCGCGTCGAACGCCGCGTCGAGCCGCCGGCGTGGGTGGCCGGCCCGGTGCAGCGACGCGTACAGCGATCCGCCGACCCCGGCGAAGCCCACCTCGACCAGCCGCCGGTAGTCGGCGAGTTGGGCGGCGGGCAGCAGCGGGCGCGGGCGCCGCTCGACGCGCAGGATCCCCGCGTCCACGCGCGGCACCGGACGGAACTCCCGCCGTCCGATCCGGCCGAGCAGCCGCCACTCGACACGCGGCCAGGTCTGCACCGTCCGCAGCGACCAGCGTCCGAAGTCCCCGGTGCGCTTGCGGGCGTATTCGAGCTGGGTGATGAGCGTGGCTTCGGTCAGCGCGGGCGCGCGCAGGCACCAGTCGACGATGTCGGCGGTACGCGAGAAGGGCACGTTGCCGACGACGGCGAAGGGTTCGCCCGGCGGCCGTACGGTGCCGAAGTCCCGCTCGTACACCCGCACATGGGGTGTGGCGGCGAGGGTGGAGCGGAGTTCCGGGACGAGCTCGGAGTCGATCTCGTACGCGCGCAGCTCGCGGCAGTGCGGTGCGAGCGCGGTGGTCAACGCGCCTTTCCCGGGGCCGACTTCGAGCAGTAGCCCGGCGGGGTCGGGGCGGGCGGCGCGTACGAAGCGGGCCGCGGTGGCGCGGTCGGTGAGGAAGTTCTGCGAGAGCGTGCGGGATCGGCGGTGCTGCGGGCTGCGGGCCATGGCCTGCGTCCTGTCTCCTGAAAGGGGCTTCGTGGGCAGACGAAGGCCCTGACCGGAGCAGGGTGAAGCGGCGCACGGATCACGGATCCCGGAAGATCATGAGAGATCGCGAAGGATCGCGGATCGGTGCGCGCGGGGGGACGCCGAGAGTCAGCGGTCGAAGGTCCCCGGACCGGTCAGGGCGCCGGAGGCACGCCGCAGCCGGGAAAAGGCGGCGACGGAGCCCCGGGCGGAACGGGGGTTTACGATCGCCGTGAAGTTGCTACCCATGACCCGGACGCTAGGCGGGCCGGCTCATCTCCCACAACCGAGATTTCCTCCGCCGCCGGATGCGGAGGCCCCGGAGATCGGTCCGCGGGGGCCGCGAACTCGCCTTGAGAGGTCCACCAGGGACGTACGAGGTACGAGCAGAGGAGTGGTCATGGGACTGCCGGTGGTGCACTTCGAGATCGTCGGCGCCGACCCCGCGAAGTTGCGCGCCTTCTACGGAGAGCTGTTCGGGTGGGACTTCGACCTGGGCGACGCGAGCACGCCGGTGGTGTCGCGGCCGGGCGAGTACGGCTTCGTGCACGGCGCCGCGAATCCCGTGCCGGGCGACGGCGCGAGCGGGAGCGTGCCCGGGATCAACGGCGGAGTGGCCGGCGGGACGGGTTTCCGGCCACAGGTCCTCTTCTACGTCGGCGTACCCGACGTGGAGGCCGCGCTCCGGCAGGCCGAGGCCCTCGGCGGGACGCGCCGGATGGGCCCAGAGCCGGCGCGGCCCGAGCCCGGTGCCCTGGTGGTCGGGCACTTCGCCGACCCCGAGGGCAATGTCGTCGGCGTCGCCGGTAGGGCCTGAGCGACGGTCCCTGACCGGCTCCGCACCGTACGACCTCAGCGCTGGTAGCGGGCCAGCACCAGATTGCCGTCCTTCACCAGCCGCTTCTCCAGCTCGGCGCGGTCGATCGCGCCGCTGTAGTACTCCTGGAGCGCCGGCGTCGCGACCTTGTCCTTCCACTCCGGGTAGCCGCGCACCGTCTGCGCGGGCGCCGGCAGCAGTTCGCGGGCGAGCGCGGCGCCGGTCCCCCAGCCGTGCTTCCCGGTGTGCAGGGACGGGTCGGCGAGCGCCGCCGTACCGGTCGGCAGCATCCAGTCGCCCTGGGCGAGGCGGACCATGTTCTCCGGCTGGAGCAGGAAGTCGATGAAGGCCACCGCCTCCTTCTTGTGAGACGTGTCCTCGGAGACCGACAGGGTCTGCGGGCTGACGCCCTGCGTCGCGCCGTCGGCCCCGGCGGGGGCAGGCAGCACCGTCCACTCGAAGCCCTTGGGCGCCTGCTGGATGATCTGCTGCCGGTAGGAGAAGCCGAGCGGCACCATCGCGTACTTGCCCCCGAAGAAGCCCGGCAGGGTGTCCGAACCGCCCATGCCGAGCGTGGCGCCCGACGCGCTGCCGTCGCTGTTGACCTGGTCGTGGATGACGGCGGGGACCTCGGCGTCGGCCTCCGTGTACTTGATCGTCACCTTGTCGTCCGCGCCCCGGTGAAAGAGCTGCCCGCCGGTGGACCGGCTGAGGTTGAGCGTCGCGGAGACCGGGTCCTTCAGCGGCCAGGCCACCCCGTACTCCGCCTGCCCGGCCCCCGGCTTCCGTCCTTCTCCCGCCGTGAGTTCCTTGGCGGCGGCCCTGAACTCGGCCCAGGTCCACGGCTTCTCGACGGTCGGGATCCGTACGTCGGAGGCTTCCAGGATCTTCTTGTTGGCGATCAGCACGCGCGGTTCCTGGAGGAACGGCACGCCGTACACCCCGTCCCCGAACTCCGTGGTCTCCCAGCTGCGTTCCGGGATGTCCCGCTCCAGCCGGTCGGGCAGCAGCCCGTCGAGGTCGGCGAGATAACCCCCGTACGCGAAGTCGGCGAGGTCGTCGGAGGCGTCATGGATGATGTCGGGCGCCTCACCGCCTTCGAAGGAGGTGAGCAGTTGGTCGTGGACGCTGTCCCAGCTTCCCTGCACGTACTCGACGCGGACGTCGGGATGGGCGGCGTTCCACTCCTTCACCAGCTCCTTGTTGACCTGGACCGACTCGTCCTGCCAGGCCAGCGACTGGAAGCGCAGGGTGATCCGCCCGTCCGACGACTCGCCGTCGCCGCCCGAGCAGCCGGTGAGCAGCAGTCCGAGGGCGGCGGCAGCGGCCACGAGCCGTGTTCCCGTACCCGTACCCGTCAGGCTTCTCGTACGCATCAGGTCTTCACCGCCCCGGCGAGCATGCCGCCCGTGATCCGTCGTTGGATGATCGCGAAGATGACGAGCGAGGGGATCGTCGCGAGGAAAGCCGCCGCCGCGAGCGGCCCCAGGTCGGCGACGCCCTCGGCGCCGAGGAAGTGGGTGAGGATCACCGGCAGGGTCTGCTTCTCCGGGGATTTGAGCAGGACGAGCGCGAAGAAGAACTCGTTCCACGCCGTGATGAAGGCGAACATCGTGGTGGCGACGATGCCCGGCGCCAGCAGCGGGGCGGTGACCGAGACGAGCGTACGGAGCCGGCCGGCGCCGTCGACGGCCGCCGCCTCCTCCAGCTCCGCGGGCACGGCGCGGACGTAACCGACCAGCATCCAGAGCGCGAACGGCAGGGACCACACCACGTACACCATGATCAGCCCGAACAGGGAGTTGATCAGGTGGAGGTTCTTCAGCACCAGGAAGAGCGGGATGATCACCAGGACGAACGGGAACGCCTGGCTGACCACGACCCATCCGGTCGCCGCCGTCGTGAGCCTGCTCCGCTGCCGGGCCATCACATAGGCCATCGGTGTCGCGATGACGACGGCGATGAGGGAGGCGGAGAGCGCGACGGTGAGGCTGTTGCCGGCGGCCCTGAGCAGTGGCTGCTCGTCGAACGCCTGCCGGAAGTTCTCCAGGGTCGGGCTGTCGGGTATCCAGGTGGGGTGCAGACTGCCCAGCTCACGCGCCGGTTTGAAGGCGGTGGAGATCAGCCACAGGAACGGGAAGGCGAGAAAGACCAGATAGCAGAGGAGCGCGAGGTACTGCCCGGCGCGCGCAGGCCTGCTGGTGCGGAGACTCATTTCTCCTCCCCCGACTTGAGACGTCCCACCAGATAGAAGGCGAGGAAGACCGAGATCACGGCGACCATGACGCAGCCCATGGCGGCGGCGTAGCCGAACTGCCCGTAGCGGAAGGCCTCTTCGTAGGCGAAGAGCATCGGCAGCCGGGTCCGGCCGCCGGGGCCGCCGTTGGTCAGCACGTAGACCAGGGCGAAGGAGTTGAAGTTCCAGATGAAATTGAGCGCCGTGATGGCGAGCGCGACCGGCTTGAGCGCGGGCCAGGTGACGGTACGGAACCGGCGCCAGGCGCCCGCGCCGTCCAGCGCCGCCGCCTCGTGCAGCTCCTCCGGGGTGTTCTGGAGACCGGCGAGCAGCGCGACCGTGGTCTGCGGCATGCCCGCCCAGATCCCCACGACGATCACGGCGGGCAGGGCGGTGGCCAGGCCGGTGAGCCAGTCACGGCCGTCACCGAGGCCGAAGTCGCGGATCGTCTCGTTGAGGATTCCGGCGTCGGCGTTGTAGACGAGGCGCCACATGATGCCGACGACCACCTCGGGCATGGCCCAGGGGATGATCGCGAGGGCCCGCGCGAGCCAGCGGAAACGGAGCCGCTGGTTCAACAGCAGGGCGAGACCGAGGGCGAGCACGAACTGCGGGACGGTCACACCGACCGCCCACAGCAGGCCGATCCGGAAGGACTCCCAGAAGAGTGTGTCGTGGTACAGGTCCTGGAAGTTCAGCGTCCCGATCCACTCGGTGGGCTCGGTGCGGCCGGACTGCGCGTCGGTGAACGCGAGGACGATCCCGTAGAGCAGGGGGCCGACGCTGAGTACCAGGATCGGTATCAGGGCCGGCAGCACCAGGAACCAGGCGCCGCCGTCGATCACCCTCTCCCGACGCGGTCCACCCCCTGGCGCGCTCTTGCCGGACCGCGGCTTCTTGCCGGACCGCGTCTTCGCGGTCGCCAGTGTCACGGATTCGGCTCCTTCGGGCGGCTTTGTGGGGATGGCCGCCCCGGCGGCCTCCGTCATCGTGCTGACGAGCGACGGGTTCGTCAAGCCAACCTGCACGGATGCGAGACTTGGGGCCGTGACCGGGCCGGTTCACCCGGGTCCGCCCGGTGGCCGGTTCAGGTGACCGACGACGAGCGGCGGGATTGAGGGAGAGTTCGATGGACGAGGCACGGGCGCGCGCCGTACTCGACGCGACAGGGCCGGCACACGGGGCCCCGCACGGGCCGTCGCACGGCGCCGAGCTGCTGGCGCTGGGCGAGAACGCGGTGTTCGCGACGGGCAACCTGGTCGTCAAGGTCGGCCGGAGCCTCGCCGAAGCGCCGGAGCTGCTGGAGCGCGCCGAGCGTGAACTGGCCGTCGCCGACTGGCTCTCGGAGAGCGGCGTCCCGGCGGTCCGGGCGGCCGAGCCCAAGGCCCGTACGGTCGACGGCCACCCGGTGACGCTCTGGCGGCGGCTGCCCGATGCCGTACGCCCCGCGGGCCCGGCCGATCTGGCCGCCCTCCTCCGGCTCGTCCACGCGCTGCCCGCGCCGCCGTTCGAGCTACCCCGCAGGGAACTGCTCGGCGGTGTGGAGCGGTGGCTGCGGATCGCCGGTGACGCGATCGACCCGGCCGACGCCGACTATCTGCGCGAGCGCAGGGACGGCTTCGCCACCGCCGCGGCGGCGCTCACCGGGCACCTCGCACCCGGCCCGATCCACGGCGACGCGCTCCCCCGCAACGTCCATGTCGGCCCGGACGGACCGGTCCTGGTCGACCTGGAGACCTTCTCCACCGATCTGCGCGAGCACGACCTGGTGGTGATGGCGCTGTCCCGCGACCGGTACGGCATGCCCCCGGAGGCGTACGACACCTTCACGGCCGCGTACGGCTGGGACGTACGTGACTGGTCCGGCTGCGCCGTGCTGCGCGGGGCCCGCGAGACGGCGAGCTGCGCGTGGGTGGCGCAGCACGCCCCGACGAATCCGAAGGCGCTCACGGAATTCCGCCGCCGCGTCGCGTCGCTGCGCGACGGTGACCCCGAGGTCCGCTGGTACCCGTTCTGACAGCCCGACCGGCGACCGGGGTTCGCCCCTCGATCGGCCGGACGGGCTCGAATTCAGCCCGCCGCCGGGACCAGTTCGCGCATGGGCCAGTCCGCGTCGACCACCGCGTCCGTGTTGCCCTTGCGGCGCAGGAAGCTCTGGAAGTCCGCCGCCCACTCCGCGTACCAGGCGATCTGCCGCTCGTGCAGCGCCGCAGCCGTGAGAGCGCCGACCTGGCGGTGGCGGCCCGCTATCGCCGTCGCCACCCGCACGGCCGCCAGCGCGTCCGCGCCCGCGTTGTGCGCGCTGTCCAGCACCACCCCGTACTCGGTGCAGACCGCCTCCAGATTCCGCTTGCCCCGCCGGTACTTGTCGACGGCGCGATCGATCGTGTACGGATCGATCACCGGGCCGATCGGCCCGCCGCCCACCCGGTCGTTCAGCGACGGCAGTCGGTGCCGCGCCAACTCCGCCGCGAGCAGCGTCAGATCGAACGACGCGTTGTACGCCACGACCGGCACGCCCCGCGTCCAGTACTCGGCCAGCGTCGTCGCGATCTCGTCGGCGACCTCACGCGCGGGCCGGCCCTCCGCCGACGCACGCTCGCTGGTGACCCCGTGGATCGCCGACGCCTGCTCCGGGATCCGGATGCCCGGATCGGCCAGCCAGTCCCGCCGCTCCTCCACCGCACCGTCCCGCACCGCGATCACCGCGGCCGTCACGATGCGCGCCTCCAGCGGCTCCGTACCGGTCGTCTCCAGATCGAATCCGACCAACGGCTCCCCGTGCCAGCCCATCCCGGTCCTCCCTCACGCTTCTCCCCGTTCGACATTCACCTTCGCACGCGGCACTGACAACGCCGGGTGGAGCCTTGACGCGCCTTCAGCACGTCAGTGCGCTCCCACACCGTCAGGAGACGGGGCGCGAGTCGGTCCACACCGACTCGAACTCCTCCCGGTAGGTCTGGAACAGACCGTGTTCCGTGTCCTGGCCGACCCGCACCACATCGCGCCCCGCGCCCCGCAGCACCAGCACCGGTGCCTCCATGCCGCGCGCCCGCCGCAGATAGGACTGCACGACCGCGAGCCCGTCCGCGCCGTCCCCGTCGACCAGATACGCGGTGAAGCGGGGGGTCTCGTCGAAGACGTGGATCTCGAAGGCGCCCGGGTCGCGGAGACGGGAGCGGACCCGGCGCATATGGAGGATGTTCATCTCCACGGAGCGGCTCAGCTCGCCCTTCTTGAGACCCAGTTCGCGTTCGCGGCGCTTGACCGAGCTGCTGGCCGGGTTCAGGAAGAGCAGCCGTATCCGGCAGCCGGACTCGGCGAGCCGTACGAGGCGCCGGCCGGAGAAGTTCTGTACGAGGAGGTTCAGGCCTATCCCGACCGCGTCGAGGCGCCGGGCGCCGCCGAAGAGGTCCTCGGCGGGGATCTGCCGCTGGAGCCGCACCCGGTCGGGGTGGACGGAGACCACGTCCGCGTACCGGTCGCCGACCAGGTCCTCCACGGCGTCCACCCTGAGCCGGTCGGCGGACGGCACGGCCGTTCCGCTGCCCAGGATCTCCAGCAGCCGCGCGGAGGCCCGCTCGGCCTGCGCGAGGACGGCCTCGGACAGCGCCCGGTTGCGGGAGACGACGTTACGGGCCACCTCCAGCTCGTCCAGGGCCAGCTCGACGTCGCGGCGGTCGTCGAAGTACGGCTGGAAGCCCGGCCAGTGCTGGACCATCAGCTCCCGCAGTTGCGGCAGCGTCAGGAAGCTCAGGACGTTGTCGTCCGCCGGGTCGAGCAGATAGCCCTTGCGGCGGGAGACCTCGCGGACGGCGACGGCGCGCTGGACCCACTCCTGGCCCGCCGGTCCGGCGGCGGCCACCACCCAGTCGTCGCCGTGCACCGGCTCGTAGATGGGTTTGAGGATCGCCGAGACGACGGCACGGAGCCGTTGTTCGACAAGATTCAGCCAGATATAGGCCCGGCCGGCCCGCTGGGCGCGCGTACGCACCTCGGTCCAGGCCTCCGGACCCCAGTCCAGCTCCGCCCCGATCTCCATCGGCCGTGCGAGGGAGACCGCTCCGGGCGGGATGTCGCCGGAAACCCCCTCGTGACCAGGGTCACCTGGGGGTAGCTCCAGCCCTCCCGAGCTCACCCGCGCACCGCCTTCCCTCCCCTTTCAACGATCAAGGAAGGGTACTGCGCAATGGGGAGCGGGTGCAGCCGGATGCACAGGCTGGTTTCTCAACTCCCCTGATGCGTGCGGGCGTTCTGTGTGCCGATCTCGGCCGGAGTGGGATGATTCATAGGGATTGGGCCTGGTGACGGATGGTCGGCCAAGGGGCGGCGTATGGTCTGAATCCGGCCATATGCGACGTGGGACACGGTCCGGCAACGGGGTGACGCGCTGAGAACCCGAAGTTGACCCGCACTGCCCGACCGACCGCTTCCGGCCCGGCTTTCGCACGGGCCTCCTAGGAGGTTGCGCCTCTTTCGGGGAGTATCTGGTCGAGGAAAAGCCCCAGCACCCGGATCAGAAGTGGAAGAGTCAATCTATGCAGGTCTGGCCGGGACAGACGTATCCCCTCGGCGCCACGTACGACGGCGCCGGTACCAACTTCGCGGTCTACTCAGAGGCCGCGCACCGGATCGAGTTGTGCCTTCTGCACGACGACGGTTCAGAAACGGCGGTGGAGCTCCGCGAGGCGGACGCATTCGTCCGGCATGCCTACCTGCCGGGCATCATGCCCGGCCAGCGGTACGGCTTCCGGGTCCACGGGCCGTACGAGCCATCGAGCGGGCAGCGCTGCAATTCGGCGAAGCTGCTCCTGGACCCGTACGCCCGCGCGATCAGCGGCAGCATCGACTGGAACGAGTCGGTGTACGGGTACCACTTCGGCAAGCCGGACTCGCGCAACGACATGGACTCGGCCCCGCACACGATGACGGCCGTGGTGGTCAACCCGTACTTCGACTGGGGCGACGACCGCCGTCCGCGTACCGACTACCACCGCACCGTCATCTACGAGGCCCATGTGAAGGGCCTGACGATGCTGCACCCGGATCTGCCGGAGGAACTGCGCGGTACGTACGCGGGGCTCGCCCATCCGGCGGTCATCGAGCATCTGACCGAGCTGGGCGTGACCGCGCTGGAAATAATGCCGGTGCACCAGTTCGTCAACGACCACCGGCTGGTGGACGCCGGCCTCAACAACTACTGGGGCTACAACACCATCGGCTTCTTCGCCCCGCACAACACCTACGCCTCCTGGGGAGACCGGGGCGAGCAGGTGCTGGAGTTCAAGCAGGCGGTGAAGGCGCTGCACGAGGCGGGCATCGAGGTGATCCTCGACGTCGTCTACAACCACACGGCCGAGGGCAATCATCTGGGCCCGACGCTCTCCTTCAGGGGCCTCGACAACGCCTCCTACTACCGTCTCGGCGCCGACAACCCCCGCTACTACACGGACACCACCGGCACCGGGAACTCGCTCCTGATGCGCAGTCCGCACGTACTCCAGCTGATCATGGACTCGCTGCGGTACTGGGTGGAGGAGATGCATGTCGACGGCTTCCGCTTCGACCTGGCCGCGACACTGGCACGCCAGTTCCACGAGGTTGACCGGCTGTCGTCGTTCTTCGACCTGGTCCAGCAGGACCCGGTGGTCAGTCAGGTGAAGCTGATCGCCGAGCCGTGGGACGTGGGCGAGGGCGGCTACCAGGTGGGGAACTTCCCGCCGCTGTGGACCGAGTGGAACGGCAAGTACCGCGACACCGTCCGCGACCTGTGGCGGGGCGAGCCGCGCACCCTGGCGGAGTTCGCCTCCCGGCTCACCGGGTCGTCCGATCTGTACCAGGACGACGGGCGGCGTCCGCTGGCGTCCATCAACTTCACCACCTGCCACGACGGCTTCACCCTGCACGACCTGGTCGCCTACAACGACAAGCACAACGAGGCGAACGGCGAGGGCAACAGGGACGGCGAGAGCCACAACCGTTCGTGGAACTGCGGCGTGGAGGGAGAGACCGACGATCCCGAGGTGCTGGAGCTGCGCGACCGTCAGGTGCGCAACTTCATCGCGACGCTGATGCTGTCCCAGGGCGTGCCGATGCTCAGCCACGGCGACGAGTTCGGCCGTACGCAGGGCGGTAACAACAACGCCTACTGCCAGGACAACGAGGTCGCCTGGGTGCACTGGCCCGAGAAGGGCGACGAGAAGAACAAGGGCCTGCTGGCCTTCACCCAGACCATGGTCTGGCTGCGGCGCGACCATCCGGTGTTCCGGCGGCGGCGGTTCTTCCACGGCCGTCCGGTGGAGGGGACGCACGACGAGCTGTCGGACATCTCCTGGTTCACCCCTGAGGGTGAAGAGATGATCCAGGGCGACTGGCAGGCGACCGACGCGAAGGCCATGACGGTCTTCCTGAACGGGCAGGCCATCTCGGAGCCGGGACCGCGCGGCGAGCGGATCGCCGACGACTCGTTCCTGCTGATGTTCAACGCGAGCGCGGAGACGCTGGAATTCGCCGTGCCCGTGAATCACGGCAGCCAGTGGCGGATCGTCGTGGACACGTCCCGCCCGGAGGGCGTACCGCCGGGCGACGGCCCGAAGGTGGACGCGGCCGAGCGGATCACGATGATCGGCCGCAGCCTGACGGTGCTGATGCGGTCGGTGTAGGCGCGGGAGCGGTGCGGGAACGGCCGGGGCGGGGGTGCGGGACACGTGCCTCCGCCCCGGTCGGTCCTGACGGGTCCCGGCTGGTCCTGTCGTCGCGTGTCGTGGTGTGTGGTGACGTGTCGTGGTGTGTGGTGGCGCTTGATCGCGTGTGGGCTGCCGAATGCATGAGCGGATGACACACATGCCGCTCAGCGGGGTACGTACGTTCGCATGACCCCCTCTGCCACCTACCGACTCCAGCTCCAGCCGGACTTCCCGTTCGCCGCCGCCGCCAAGGCCGTGCCGTACGTCGCCGCGCTCGGGGTATCGCATCTGCATCTGTCACCGGTGCTGGAGGCCGTGCCGGGCTCGACCCACGGCTACGACGTCGTCGACCACACGCGCGTACGCGCCGAACTGGGCGGCGAGGAGGGGCTGCGGCAGCTCGCCCACCGGGCGCGCGAGTACGGGCTCGGGATCGTCCTCGACATCGTCCCCAACCACATGGCGACCGCGCCCCGGCACAACAGGGCCCTGTGGGAGGTTCTGCGGGAGGGGCCCGTGTCCCCGTACGCGCGCTGGTTCGACATCGACTGGGAGGCGGGCGGCGGGAAGCTGCTGCTGCCCGTGCTGCCGGGTCCGGTGGGCGGTGAACTCGCCGGACTCCGCGTCGAGGACGGCATGCTGCACCACGGCGAACAGCGATTCCCGCTCGCCGCCGGCACGCAGGAGCTGCCGCTGCCCGCGCTCCTGGACGCCCAGCACTACCGGCCCGCCTGGTGGCGGCTGGGCCGCACCGAACTCAACTACCGCCGCTTCTTCACCATTTCGGAGCTGATCGGGGTGCGGGTTGAGGACCCCGAGGTCTTCACCGCGACCCATGCCAAGATCCTCGAACTGGTGCGGGACGGCGTCGTCGACGGTCTGCGTGTCGACCACCCGGACGGTCTGGCCGACCCCGAGGAGTATCTGCGACGACTCAACGACGCCACGGGCGGGGCCTGTTGGACGGTCGTGGAGAAGATCCTCACCGGTGACGAACCGCTGCCCGCGAGCTGGCCGGTGGCCGGGACGACGGGCTACGACGCGCTGCACCACATCGACGGGCTGTTCACCGACCCGGCCGGCGCCGTCGAACTGGCGCACCGCTTCCGGGACTTCGCCGGACCGGCGGGCGACCGGGGCGGCTACTGGGAAGCGACCGTGCGGCGCGCGATGTACAAGGTCGTCATCGACGAACTGGCCGCCGAGACCAACGCGCTGACCCGAATCGCGGAACGGATCTGCGCGGCGGACGTCGCGCTGCGCGACCACGCGCCGTGGGCGCTGCGGACGGCGATCCGGGAACTGCTGGTACGGGTGCCTGTCTACCGGCCGTACACGGTCGCGGGCGGGCCGTGCCGCAAGTCCGACGAGGTCGCGGTGTCGGAGGAGGCCGCGCGGCAGGCGAAGGCGGCCTTCGCCGTGCCGGAGGAGGCGACGGCCGTCGACGTCGTACGGGAGCTGGCGCTCGGCAGGCTCGGCGGCGGCCCCGACCGGACGGCGTTCTGCGCGCGCTTCGCCCAGACGTCGTCCGCGCTGCGCGCCAAGGCCGTGGAGGACACGGCGTTCTACCGCCATGTGCCGCTGCTGTCCGCGAACGAGGTCGGGGGCGATCCGGGGCGGCCCGCGGTGAGCCCTGAGCGCTTCCACGACTACTGCGCGCGGCTGGCCCGCGACTGGCCGGCCACGGGCACCGTACTGACCACGCACGACACCAAGCGCAGCGCGGACGTACGGGCCAGGATCGCCGTCCTGTCGGAGTGCCCCGAACGGTGGGACGCGCTGCTGCGCCAGTTGGCGGGGGTGGCCGCGCCGGACGCCCAACTGGCCTGGCAGGCCTGGCAGACGGCCATCGGCTTCACCCCGGTGGAGGCGCCGCCGGACGGCACCCGGATGGAGCCGGCGCTGCTCAAGTCGGTGCGGGAGGCGGGGCTGCACACCAGCTGGACGGAGCAGGACCCGGTGTACGAACAGGCGGTACGGGACTTCGTGGCGGCGGGCCCGGCGGGCCGGCCACGCGAGGCGGTGGCCCGCCTGGCCCGCGAACTCGCCCCGCACGTACGGGCGAACGCGCTCGGGGCGGCGCTGGTGCATCTGACGATGCCGGGTGTGCCGGACATCTACCAGCGGACGGAGCGGGAGTATCTGGCCCTGGTCGACCCGGACAACCGCGAACGTTTCCGTACGGGCCCGCCGGACGAGAAGACGGTGCTCACGGTGGCGGCGCTGGGCCTGCGCCGTGAACGCCCGCACGCCTTCGCGGAGTCGGCCACGTACACCCCACTGACGGCGACGGGGCCCGCGACGGACCACTGCACGGCGTTCTCCCGCTCGGGCGAGGTCATCTCGGTGATCACACGCCTGTCCCTGCGCCTGACGGCGTCGGGCGGCTGGTCGGGCACGGTGCTGGAGCTGCCGGCGGGCCGCTGGACGGACGCGCTGTCCCCGGACCGCGAGTTCCCGGGCGGCCCGATCTCCCTGACGGAACTCCTCTCAACAAGCCCGGTGGCACTCCTGTCGCGCCGCGAGTAGCTGGGCCGGCCGGAGGTTGTCCTCAATCGCCGGACAGGCTGCGCGCTCTGTCCTCAATCGCCGGACGGGCTTGGTTCTCACCCGCCGGCCGGTGGTGTCCTCAATCGCCGGACGGGCTTGATTTGCGCGCGGGCATGCTTGCCCGCGCAGCCCGGACGGCCATTTTCAGCCGGGGCAGCGGAAAATCAAGCCGTCCGGCGCTTGAGGACACCACCACCGGGCCGCGCAAATCAGCCCGTCCGGCGATTGAGGACACCCATCGTCGGGCCGCACCAACCAGCCCGTCCGGCGTTTGAGGACACCCACCCGACCGGTCGCAGGCGCGAGCCGGTCCGCGGGTAATTCAAGCCCGTCCGGCGTTTGAGGACACCGCCCACCCGGCCGCACGGGCAAGGCGCCCGCGCAGAAAATCAGCCCGTCCGGCGATTGAGGACAACACCCCGCACCCCCGCCCGCCACACTTCAGTGCGCCGCCAGGCGAAAGCTCAGCTGGCCGAAGCTCACCATGTCCCCGTCCCGCACCACCACGGTCCCCGTCACCCGACGACCATTGACCGTCGTGCCGTTCGTCGATCCCAGATCCCGCAGGATCCACCGCCCACCCTGCATCATCAGCTCGGCGTGGAGCCGGGAGACGGTGTCGTCGCTCAGCCGCAGCCCGTTCATCGGATCACGGCCGATACGCAGCGGAGCCGGGCCCGGATCGGGCAGCAGCAGCTTCGGCAGCCGCTCGATCTGCCAGGCCCGGCGCAGCCGTGCCGAGAACGCCGACGCCCGGCCCACCGCGCCGAACAGCCGCCGTGCCCAGCGGCCGTCGGTGTCCAGGTCGGCGGTGAGCACCGCCAGCTCTTCGGACCTGCGCGCGGCCAGCGCGAGGTCCATCCGGCGTATGAAGGTGTCGTGCGACAGTTTGCCCTGTGCCGCCCCTTCTCTGAGGACCGCGAGCACACGGTCGCGCTCGGCGTCGGAGAGCCGCGCGGGATACGTGTGGAACTCGAACGAGGACGTCACATGACTGATTGTCGGGCCGAGTTCGTGACGTGTCCAGAAGGACCTAATCCGTCGGCGAAAAAACGTTCGCCCGGCCACGGGCTGGTCGTTTACGGTGAGCGCCCCTTTCTGGAGGCACTTCTTTCATGACCGAACCGTCCGTCCCGTCCAACCCGTCCGACCAGCCCACCCCGGCGGACCCGTCCGCCCCGGTCTTCCGTCAGCTCACCGACTCCGAGGCCCCCCTCTTCCGTTCGTTGCCCGACGCGGGCCTCGTCGGCCGCGCGATCACCGGAGTCGAGTACCGCACCGTCGCCGAGGGCGGCGACTACCGCCCCGAGTGGAGCTGGGTCGCGCTGCGCGACGGCGTCGTCGTGGCACGCGCCGCCTGGTGGGGCGGGCCCGACGACCGGGAGCCGCTGCTCCTCAACTGGTTCGACATCGCGGACGGCGAGGACGAGGCGGGCGCCGAACTGCTGCGCCGCGCACCGTGGAACATCGAGTTCGAACTGATCGCGCCCGCCGGCTGGCGCGACGACCCCGCAGTCCGTAAAGCCGTCGAGTGCCGGACGGACGCCGCACGGGCGGCCGGGATGAAGCCACTGGTGGAGCGCTTCCAGTACCGGTGGACGCCCGATCTCGGGCTGCCGGAGCGGCCGGGCCGGCTGGAGTTCCGCCCCGAGCCCGACGACGACGTGATCTTCGACGTGCTGCGCCGCGTCCACTCCGCGACGCTCGACGCGCACGCGTCGCGTGCGAGCGACGAGGAGGGTCTGGACCGGGCCGCCCAGGAGGAGCTGGACTTCTTCCGCTGGTGCCCGTCGCCGCGCGAGTGGTGGCAGCTGGCGTACGACGCGGCCGGTGAGCTCGTCGGCATCCACGTACCCGCGCACAACCCGTCCGGGCCGTGCGTCGGGTTCATCGGGGTCGTACCGGAGCAGCGCGGCCACGGGTACGCGTACGACCTGCTGGTCGAGTGCACGAACGTGCTGGCGGAGAACGGGGCGACGTTCATCGCGGGCGGGACGGACCAGGGCAACTTCCCGATGGCCGCACATTTCACGCGCGCGGGCTACCCGGTGGTCCAGGAACGGATCAATCTGGTCTGACCGGTTCCGGTCGTGTCCGGCGAAACGGCACGATCATCGAGCCTCCGGCCTGCACTCTTGTCACCATATGGTGACAAGAGTGCCGACGGCAGAGGCGATCGAGGGGGACCATCCGTGCAGTTCGAGGTCTGGGCACCGAAAGCGCAGGACCGGGTGACGCTCCGTCTGGGGGACGCCGCCGACCACACCATGACCCGCGATCCGCTCCGCGAGGGCTGGTGGACCGCCGACGTACCCGCGTCCGACGGCGCCCGTTACGGCTTCGCGCTGGACGACGGCCCTGTTCTGCCCGATCCCCGTTCGCGCCGCCAGCCGGACGGACCGGACGGGCTCAGCGCGGTCGTCGACCAGAGCGCGTACGAGTGGGCCGATCCCTGGCGCGGCCGTCCGCTGCCGGGCGCGGTCCTGTACGAGCTGCACATCGGCACGTTCACCGACGAGGGCACGCTGGACGCCGCCGCGGCCAATCTGGCCCCGCTGGCAGCGCTCGGCATCACGCACGTCGAGCTGATGCCGGTGTGCCCCTTTCCGGGGACGCACGGCTGGGGGTACGAGGGTGTGTCGCTGTGGGCGGTCCACGAGCCCTACGGCGGGCCCGAGGCGCTGAAGCGTTTTGTCGACACGGCGCACGGGCTGGGCCTGGGCGTCGTACTCGACGTCGTGCACAACCACCTGGGCCCGTCCGGCAACTACCTGCCCATGTTCGGCCCGTACTTCACGGACACGCACCACACGCCCTGGGGCTCCGCCGTCAACCTCGACGCCCCCGGCTCGGACGAGGTCCGCGAGTATCTGCTGGAGAGCGCGCTCGCCTGGCTGCGTGACTACCGCTTCGACGGGCTGCGGCTCGACGCGGTACACGCCCTCGCCGACTCACGCGCGCTGACCTTCCTCGAAGAACTGTCGACCGCCGTCGACGCGCTCTCGGCCGAGCTGGCCCGTCCGCTGTTCCTGATCGCCGAGTCCGATCTGGGCGATCCGCGGACGACCACGCCGCGCCGACAGGGCGGACTCGGACTGCACGCCCAGTGGAACGACGACTTCCACCACGCGCTGCACGCCGCGCTCACCGGCGAATCGCAGGGCTACTACGCCGACTTCGCGGCCGAGCCGATCGCCGCGGTGGCCAAGACCCTGACCCACGCCTTCTTCCACGACGGTACGTATTCGAGTTTCCGGGGCCGGACGCACGGCCGCCGCGTCGACCCCGCCAGGACCTCCTCCCATCGCTTCCTCGGTTACGCGCAGACCCACGACCAGATCGGCAACCGCGCGCTCGGCGACCGGCTGTCGGCGACCCTCTCCCCCGGTCTGCTGGCGTGCGCCGCCGCGCTCGTCCTGACAGGCCCGTTCACACCGATGCTCTTCATGGGCGAGGAGTGGGGCGCCCGTACGCCGTGGCAGTTCTTCACCGACCACCAGGACCCGGAGCTGGCGGAGGCCGTACGCAACGGCAGGCGGCGGGAGTTCGCGGCGCACGGCTGGGCGGCCGAGTCCATTCCCGACCCGCAGGACCCGGCCACGCGCGACCGCTCGTGCCTGGACCGGACGGAGCCGACCCGCGAGCCGCACACGCGGCTGCTGACCTGGCACCGCGACCTGATCGCCCTTCGCCACAGCCACCCGGACCTCTCGGATCCGGACCTGGCGACCGTGAAGGTGGCGTACGACGAGGGCGCGCGCTGGCTCGCGTACCGGCGCGGCGATCTGCGCGTCGCCCTGAACCTGTCCGCAGAGCCGGTCGAGATCCCCCTGGGCGGCCGGAGTGGCCAGGTACTGGTGACCTGGGACCCCGTGGAGCCGCCCGGCCCCGACGGCGTGCTGCGGCTGCCGCCGGAGTCCTGCGCGGTGCTGTCGGGCGGCTGAACCGGGAGAGGGGGAACCGGGGGCGGCTGAACCGGGGGCGGGCGAACCGGCGGCGGGTGAACTCCCGGCGCCGGAACGGGATTCTGCCGCGAGGGAAATCGACTGCCCTGGTGTGCGCTCGAACATCTAGCGTCTACGCCATGAAGCAGCGAACTCTCGGTAGGACAGGACTCCGTGTCAGCGAACTCTGTCTCGGCACGATGACCTTCGTGAAGGGCGACGAGGCGGGCGCGCACCGCATCCTCGACACCTTCACGGAGGCCGGCGGCACCTTCCTGGACACGGCGGACGCGTACGGCCAGGGCGTCTCGGAGGAAGTACTCGGCGGCTGGCTGAAGGGACGCGACCGTGACGGACTCGTCGTCGCGACGAAGGTGGCCCTCCCGATGGGTGGGGGTCCCAACGACGCGGGCCTGAGCCGCAAACACATCATCGCGTCGGTGGAGGCGAGCCTGCGGCGACTCGGCACCGACTACATCGACCTCTACCAGACACATGTCTGGGACTTCAAAACACCGATCGAGGAGACCCTCGGCACGCTCGACACCCTCGTGAAGTCGGGCAAGGTCCGCTATCTGGGCGCGAGCAACGTCTCGCCCGGCCAGCTCCAGCGGGCGCTGGACGTGGCCGACCGGCGGGGCTGGGCACCGTACGTCTGCCTCCAGCCGATCTACAACCTCCTGGCGCGCGAGGTGGAGTGGGAACTGCTGCCGCAGAGCGAGGCGGCGGGCGTCGGCGTCATCCCGTACAGCCCCCTCCAGGGCGGCTGGCTCACCGGCAAGTACCGGCGCGGCATGACATCGGTCCCGCCCGGCAGCCGCGAGTCGCACGGGGACGGCGAGAGCTGGCGCGGCCGGGACAACGAAGAGACCTGGCGCGTCGTCGAGACCGTCCAGGCGATCGCCGACGAGACGGAGCACACCCCTTCGCAGGTGGCCCTGCGCTGGCTGCTGGACCGGCCGGGAGTCACCGCCCCCATCATCGGCGCGCGCACGCACGACCAGTTGACGGACAATCTGGGCGCGGTGGGCTGGGAGCTGACGGAGGCTCAGACGGCCCGTCTGGACGAGGCGAGCGCACGGCCGCTGCCGTATCCGTACAACGTGCTGTCGCGCTTCGTCTGAGGCCGGAGGCCGGAGGCCGGTCCAGGGCCACGGCGCGGATGTCGTGGGCCTGGGGCAGGATGGGTCCCAACCTGCCCGCCGGCCCCCGGGAGTACGACGATGACCGCCCCGCCGACGGCCACGACCGACCGGAACGGCGCGCCGTCATGATGCTCACGCGGGCCGTCGCCGAAGGTGTCGCCAGGGGCGACGTCACGCTCGCGTTCCGCCGCTGGGCGACCAGCCGCGTCTCCCCCGGCGGCACGTTCCTCTCCGTCGCGGGGGTGATCGTCGTCGAGACCGTCGAGCGGATCGATCCGGTGACGATCACCCCCGAGGACGCCCACGCGGCCGGCGCCGGCGGTGTCGGAGACATCCTGGCGACGCTGCGCGGCGCCGCGGGCGATCCGGTCTTCCGGATCGCCCTGTCGTACGGCGGCCCGGACCCCCGCGACGCGATCGCGGCCGACGCCGCGCTCACGCCCGACGACGTCGCGCGCATCGCGGGGGCGCTGGACCGGCTCGACGCCCGCAGTACGCGGGGCGCGTGGACACGCGAGACGCTGCGGCTGATCGAAGACAACCGGGGCACGCGGGCCGTGGACCTCGCGGGGACCCTCGGCGTCGAGAAGGACACACTGAAGCGCGACATCCGCAAGCTGAAGACCCTCGGCCTCACGCTCAGCCTCGACACCGGCTACACGCTCTCCCCTCGGGGAACCGCCTGGCTGCGGACGCTCTAGGACGTGTCCGCAAAGTCCCGCCCGGCCCGCGACGCCTGGCACGGCACCTTGCCGCGTTGTCGGAGTCGGAGTCGGAGTCGGAGTCGGCCAAGTACGTCCGGTACAGGACCGATCCTCCGCCTCGCGACGCACCGCACCAGTCGCTGTGTGCCCCGCCCTGCGGGCGGACGGCGCTACTTCGCGGACACGCCCCAGGACCCTCCCCAGTGGCTCGTCCCGGGTGAAGGACAGCGTCAGGGCAGGATCTCGACGTACCCGTCCGTTCCGTGCACGCGGATCCGCTCGCCGTCCCGGATCAGCCGCGTGGCCCCCTCCACGCCCACGACGGCCGGCAGGCCGTACTCGCGGGCGATCACCGCGCCATGGGTCATCAAGCCGCCCACCTCCGTCACCAGGCCCGCGATTCCGACGAACAGCGGCGACCAGCTGGGGTCCGTGTAGGCCGTGACCAGGATGTCGCCCGGCTCAAGATCGGCCTGCGCGATGTCGAGGATGACGCGGGCCCTGCCCTCGACGGTCCCCGCGGAGACCGGGAGGCCGATCAGGGCACCGGCCGGCGCGTCGTCGCGCCGGTACGCGCCGTTGACGGCCTCGCCGTCCGATGTGAGGACCCGGGGCGGTGTGAGCGCCTGGTACGACCGGAACGCGTCCTTGCGCCGCTGGATGAGCCCGTCATCCACCTGCCGCGAGCGCACGACGTCGTGGAACTCCGGGAAGGTGAGGTAGTAGACGTCCTCCTTCTCGGCAAGCACGTCCGCCCGCACCAGGCGCTCGGCCTCCTCCAGCAGAGCCTGCTTGTAGACGAAGGAGCGGCTGATGATGCCGTACTTGGGGTACTCCCGGTATCCGATGAAGGTTCGGACCCGGTCGATCATCCGCTTGGCCTCGTCGGCCTTCCGGTCCCCGTCCGGCAGGGCCCGCAAGCGTGACAGCACGTCCTGTTCCTTCTTCCGCGCCTTCTGCCGGCCCTCCTCGAAGCGCCGCCCGGCCGCGCCCGGCTCGAAGTTCCTGACGTTGTCGAGGATCGCGGGCACGAGCGTGGTGGGGCGCTCGCGCCAACGCGGCCTCGTGATGTCGATCTCGCCGACGCAGCGCATGCCGTACCGGTCGAGGTAGGCCACGATGGCGTCGCGCGCTTCGGTACCGCCCGGGATCTTCGCCAGCTCGTCCAGGAAACCCTCGTCCTCGACGCCCCGCAGGAACGCCACCACCTCCGGCCGAGGGCGGATCACGTCCGCGACGTCGAGCAGCGCCAGGCCCATCTCCGACGTGACGTTGTCGGGGGCGGACAGCGTGAGCGTGTCAGCCGCGTTCTTCTCGTCCAGCCACTCCCACAGCTTGTCGTTGAGCCACCACGTGGCCTCCATCCCCGCCATGATCACCTGAAGGCTCAGCGGGTCGCCGAGGACTCGTTTGTGCTCCTCGAAGGCCTCCAGCAGGAAGTCGAAAAGCGCCGGTCCGGTCTTCGTCCGGATATCGCGCCTCAGGGCGGCGACGGACGTCTGGCTGCGCTCGATCAGCTCGGTGACGACGGCCGGATCGGTCTCGATCGGGACGGACGCACCGGCCGGCGGCCCGCCGGGACCCGCGTCCGGGAGCGACGGGACGAAACCGTCACGGCCGAGTACGGTCTCCAGCGCATCCCTGATCAGCGGATCGCCCCTCCCCACGACGTCCAGGAAGCCGGCGCGGCTCGCGGGCGAGGCCAGGCGCCGGGTGGCGTCGACGAACAGCCTCCCGCCGGCCGTGAGCATCGGCGCCATGGCCGTCAGCTGCCAGACGGAGAGTCCCAGGGGCCTCATGGGGTCGGTCATCATCTGCTGATGACCGACGGAGAGATAGACGTGATTCTCCTCGTCACCGACCTCGGGGACGGGGAACAGCGTCGTGATCGGCCGGCTCTGGACGATCTGGAAGCCGTCGTCGCCCAGACACCATTCGATGTCCTGCGGTCGGCCGAAGTGCGCCTCGATCCGCCGCCCGAGCCCCACGAGCCGCACCACCTGAGTGTCCGTCAGCGCCGGCAGCTCCTGCCGCCGCGAGTCGATCGCCACTTCCCGCGTACCTCCGTCGGGCAGTGCTTGTACGGCACGCTGTTTGGCGGCGATCGTCCTGCCGACGACCTCGCCGTCCCGCACCTTGAAGACGTCCGGGTTCACCAGGCCGGAAACCAGCGCCTCGCCGAGGCCGAAGCCGGCGTCCACGGTGGCGACCTTGCGGTTGCCCGTGACGGGATCGGCCGTGAACAGGATGCCGGCGGCCTCCGGGAAGACCATGCGCTGTACGACCACGGCCATGTGGACCGTACGGTGGTCGATGCCGTTCCGGCGGCGGTACGTCACGGCCCGCTCGGTGAACAGCGAGGCCCAGCACCGGCTGACGTGCCGGAGGACCTCCTCCGGACCCATGACGTTCAGGTACGTGTCCTGCTGGCCGGCGAAGGACGCCGTCGGCAGGTCCTCCGCCGTCGCGCTGGACCGGACGGCGCAGGCGGCGTGTTCGCCGAGCCGGGCGAGCGAGCGGGTGATCGCCGCCGCGAGATCGGCCGGGACGGCGATGTCCTCGATGCTCCGGCGGATCTGCGCACTGAGCGTTCGGATCCCCTCCCGGTCGTCCGGGTCCAGACACGACAGCTCATCGAGCCGATCGCCGATAGACGGCGCTTCCGCCATGATCCGCCGGAAGGCGTCCGTCGTCACACAGAAGCCAACCGGCACGCGGATGTCTTCGATCCGCGACAGCCCGCCCAGGTTCGCGCCCTTGCCGCCGACGACCGAGACCTGCGTCTCGTCAACCTCTTGAAGATCCAATACGTCCCGCTCGGTCATCGCGACACCTCCGGGCCGGCCGTGTCCCGGCGCCCCGAACGGCGTCCCCCATACGTCGACAACACACGCACGTCGTGCCCCCAAATTCCCGCGGATTGTGGTCTCGGCCGACGATTTTGCGCCACCACCCGGGTCTTGCCGCAAGCCCCCCGGTGCGCTATACGTTGAGAAGGGCGAGGAGAGAGATCTCCTCGCCCATCGTTCTGCCGTCCGGCGGAACCCACGCGCACCGTGCGCACACCGCATCCGTGTGCCGGCAACTGCCGGCAACTACGGGCCGCCGCCGGGTGCTTGAACGGTCAGGCCTCGTCAGCGGGCCCCGACGGCGCCACCAGGCGTTCCAGCAGTTCCTGGAAGTCCTCACCGACCACGATGCGCAGCCCGCCCGCCTCGACGTTCCCCTCGTCCTTGTCGCTGAGCTGGGTCAGCGTGCCGTCGCGCCACCAGTAGACGTACGGGCTGATCGCACCCGGAGTGTCCTCGAAGCCGGACGCGGCGAACGACGCCATCGCGTTCAGCGACGGGATGACGGTGGCGTCGCGTATGACATGGAACGCGACCTGGTGGCGGAACGGGAACGCCACCAGCGCCCCGTCCGTACCGAGGCGCCGACCGGTGACCTGCTGTACGAGACTGTCCAGCGCCAGGACGCGGCTCGCGGTGTAGAACGAGTCGCCCATGACGACCTCGAACCGCATCCCCTCCGCGTCCTTGACCGTCTCCCGCCCCTCGACGGGCAGTTGACGCAGATTGCCGAGCGCCTGCGCCCGCAGCTCGGGCAGCGGGCCGAGCGGTTCCAGCGCCTCGTCGGTGAGCATCATGACGCTCTCCGGGAGGTCGAGGGCGAGGATCTCGTACAGTCCGGGAGCGACGGAGCGCGCGTACGCGAAGGACTGCGCGTCGAGGCTGTCGCCGCTGATCACCCGTGGGTAGAGCTGGGCGCGGATCTGCGTGGGCGAGAGGGTGTCGAGCGCCGACGGACCGTCCATGGTCCGCAGCACCATCCCGGCGTGCTGCCGGACGAGTTCGCCCCAGACGCGGGCGCCCCGGTCGTCGTTGTGACAGACGGCGGCGAGGTTGGCGAGCCCGAACTGGCGGCCCGCGCTGTCGGTCACCAGGTCGGAGTAGACGGTGACTTCCAGGCCCCGCTCGGCGAACGCCTCACGGACCTGACTGCGGAAGAGGGCTGCCTCGCCGGTCGAGAAGAAGGAGAATTCGGGATCGCGTGGCATCTCGCGCCCGTGCCGTTTCGGCCCACGTCTGAACAACCCCACGTCGTCCGCCTCCCCATGATCGCGCTCGGTTTCGTGCCCCGGCCCCTGGTCCGGGTCCCCGTCGGTCCCCGTCCCCGTTTCCCCGCTACCGCTGTGATCGTCGATGTGCGTCGAACGTTAGATGGTAGGCCCTGGATGGCGGCTGATGTCCGGTAGGGGGCTTACGGTGCCGGCCGGCCGGGTCCGACGGTGACCGGAACCACCAGGTCCGCGCGGTGCCGGCCCTGTGCCACCAGTCGCGCGTTGGCCTCGTCGGAGTCCCTGACCCAGCGCTCCGCGTGGGGCCGTTCCTTACCGAAGCGCACATGCCGGTCGACCAGGCGCCGCACGCGCACGACGGGGTCGATCTCAAGGAACCACGCCTCGTCGACGAGCGCGCGGACCTGCGCCCAGTCGCCGCCGTCGTGCAGCAGGTAGTTGCCCTCGGTGACGACCAGCGGGACGTCGGGGCCCACCGGGATGCTGCCGGCGACGGCCTCCTCCAGCGACCGGTCGAACGCGGGCGCGTAGACGACGACCCCCGGCGCGGGTGTTCGCAGCCGGGCGAGCAGCGCGGCGTACCCGACGGCGTCGAAGGTGTCGGGCGCGCCCTTGCGGTCGGCGCGGCCGAGTCTGCGCAGCTCGGCCTGGGCGAGGTGGAAGCCGTCCATGGGAACGAGTACGGCGCTGCCGCCGAGCGCCGCGACGAGGTCGGCGGCGAGGGTGGACTTCCCCGCGCCGGGCGCGCCCGCGATGCCGAGGATCCGCCGTTGCCCGGGGGCGGCGAGCTGCCGGGCACGGCGGGCGAGTACGTCGAACTGCCGCGCGTCCATGCGGGGCATTCTCCCACCCAGGCCCGCGGAGGTGGCCGGTCCCCCGGCCCGGAGTATGTCCTCAATCGCCGGACGGGCTTGATTTCCCCCTGTCCGGCAAGAATCAAGCTGGTCCGACGCCGGCGCTACCGAGCCCGCCGGGCGCCGGACGGACCGGCACCATCCAGCCCGTCCGGCGATTGAGGACGGACCGGCAACCGGGCGGGCCCGGACCTATCTTGCCTACCACCCGGTCATACGTATAACGTGCCCGCATGCCACACATCGCCCTCGTCACCCTCGTCGTCCGCGACTACGACGAGGCCATCGCCTTCTACACCGGCCCCCTCGACTTCGAGCTGGTCGAGGACACCGACCGGGGCGACGGCTCCCGCTGGGTGGTCGTGCGCCCGCGCGGCAGCGGAGGCGCGCTCCTGCTGGCGCGCGCGGCCGATGACGCCCAGCGGGCGAGCGTCGGCGCGCAGACCGGCGGCCGGGTCGGCTTCTTCCTCCACACGGACGACTTCGCGCGCGACCACGCCCGGATGACGGCCGCGGGCGTCCGCTTCCTGGAGGAGCCCCGGCACGAGCCGTACGGCTCCGTCGCGGTCTTCGAGGACCTGTACGGCAACCGCTGGGACCTCCTCCAGCCGGCCGCCCCGTAGGGCTACCGCGCCGCGGCAAGCCCCTTCTGGAGGTCGTCCGCGTTCATCACGGGCTGGATCTCGATCTTCGCGCCCAGCTCTTCGAGGAGCGGCTCGGAGATGACCACGAGCTGCGAGCTGTCCTTCATGTCGAAGACAAAAGTGCAGGAACGCTCGCCTTCGCTGGGGCCGAAGTAGGTCGCCTCGGGCTTGAGCTGTTCCGTCATCGACTGCATGATCTTCTGCAGTGCGCCGTTCTTGATCGCCTTGTTGGCGACCTGGGTGTCGAACCGCGCTCTCAACATGACCCGCATGGCACTCGCTCCTTCCGCCCACCACGACCGGCGCGGTTGGCGCCCACGCTCGCTGAGACCGGGTGACGTTTCGCTCAGCGTCACGGTGGGCGTTCGGCGCGGCAACATCTCACCGACCATCCGGGCGCGCCACCGCCCGGATGGTGGGCGCGTCAGTTCCCCGGCATCGGGAAAGCCACCGGGCTCCGCCTCCCGTCACGGTTGACCGCGCGTACGCCGAAGAAGACGTTGTCCTTGGACAGGTCCACGGTGTGCGTGGTCGCGAGGCCGACCTTGATCACATGCGTCCACTCCGGCTCCGTGGTCTCGCGCCACACCACCTCGTAGCCCGCCAGGTCCGGCTCCGTGCCGGGCGCCCACTTCAGCTCGGTGTCATTGGTGAGGTTGCTGGTGACGATCCGCGCCTCGCGCGGTGTGCCCGGTGCCTGCGCCAGGGTCCACAGCACCGCGCCGTTCACGCGCGTCACGCGCGCGATGTAGTCGAAGTCGCAGAACTCGGGCAGGTCGCCGTACTGCTTGCCGTCCTCCACCCGTACGTCCTGGTGCTGATGCGCGAAGTCCTCGGCCGGTTCGGTGAACCGGGCCGCCGGATAGCCCTGTTCGAGGAACGGGATGTGGTCGCCGCCGCGCAGATAGCGGTCGCGCCGGTAGACCACGCGGACGTTCATGCCGGTCGCGTCGTTGTCGCCCACGTCGCTGACGAAGCGGGCGAGCTGCCGGGTCGCCGAGTCGTTCTCGCCGCCCACCGATCGGCGGGTGTTGGCCTGCGCCGGGGTCTCGGACGTCGGCACGCCCTCCGCGAAGAGCCGCACCGTGTACGGGTCGCGGGTGCCGTCGTCGGCGCGCGAGCTGCCGATGATGTCGTTGGTGAACATGCCCTGGACGTCAACACCCGCCGCCTTGAACTGCGTTGCGGCGTAACGAGATCCGTACAGGCCCTGCTCCTCACCGGCGACCGCGGTGAACACGATCGTCGCCGCCGGGCGCCGCTTCGCCATCACCCGAGCGAGTTCCATGACCAGCGCGACACCTGACGCGTCGTCATCGGCGCCGGGCGCGTCGCTGGTCGCGTCCATGACGTCGGTGACGCGCGAGTCGTAGTGCCCGGCGACGACGTACACGCGGTCGGGGGTGACCGAACCGCGAAGCGTGGCAACGACGTTGGTGATCCGCGTCGCCACCGGGATCCGCGAGGCGGGCTCCTGGACGTACGACTGGAGCTCTGCGGTCATCCGGCCGCCGGAAACCGCCGCGTACTTCTTCATCTCGGCCAGGATCCAGTCACGAGCGGCGCCGATTCCACGCTCGGGGTCGTCCTGGACCGACAGCGTGTGCCGGGTCCCGAAGTCGGCGAGCCGCCGTACGGTCGCCTCGATACGGTCCGCGTCGATCTCCTTGAGCAGCTTGCGCAACTCCCGGTCGGGCGCCTGGGTGGTGGCGGCCCCGCCGCCGCTCTCACGTCCACCACCGGACGCGGCGACGGCCTGCCCGGCGGAGGCGACCAGGGGAACGCCGGCGGCGGCGGTCACGGCGGCCGAGGTGAGTACGGTCCTTCTACGCGGTCTGCGTGGCGTTCCAGCGGACTGCTCGGGCATGGAATATCCCTTCCGAAGCGATGAACCGGCGCTTCATCGTCATGGACAGGCCAACCCCGCACAAGGCCACCGGAGCGGACCGTCCCTTGAGTGCGGAAGGTCCAGTTCCGCCCCCGCGTCGGCGTACGATCACGGAGGGCGGACAGAAAGTGTCACTGCCCGGGAGCACGAAGGGCCCGACCGCCGATGGGAAGACGGAAGCACCGCCCAACGACCGTCGTGGCGGAGCCCGTTCTGCAGGTCTACGGCTCCGACGGCTTCGCGCTCTGGGCGGTCGCCGAGTCGGACTCGTACGGCCTCATGCCCCTCACCGGCGCGCTCCAGCCCATCGAGATCGGCACGGCGGTCAGGCGCATCGCCCAGTGCAACGACATCGACCCCGAGCACGACGAGGACCGCCCGCCCAGACCCGCCGACCCCCTCGCGGGCTTCCTGCACGGGCTGCTCACCATGGACGATCTCTACGCGTCCGGCGGCCTGAGGTTCACGGACACCGCCTCCGGCACGGTCCTGGTGCCGGGATGCTGCACCGGACTTGAGGAGTGGCGAGGCTGGCTGGGGGTGGTGGACGGGGAGGGAGACGGCGCGGCGGAGTTCGGGCACGACCCCGCCCCGCGCGCCGAACGCCTCGGCGACACCGTCCGGTTGACCGTCGACGCCGACCGCGACGACGGCCCGGTGATCGAGCTTCCCGTCACCGAGCTGGGCCGGCTGCTGGCCAGCGTCGAGCGCGACCTGACCGCCTTTCTCGCAACAGCCTCCCTCTGGGCCACCCGCCACCTACCGCACGCCACCCCCGTCACCGCCGCGCTCGCACGCGCCCTGGACCTGCCCGGCCCGGAGCGCTGAATCTTCAGGGCACAGTCCACCGCACTGGCCATGGACGTATCGCACTCGACGTCGTACAGCCCGTCCCACCGGGTGATCGCCGCGCTCCCGCTCCCGCCGTTCCAGTTCCTCCAGCGAGCAACGCACCCCCACCAGGACCACATCCCTGGCAGGGAAGAAGGCGAGACAGTCCCGCAACCGCCACTCCTCGCTCAGTACGTGGTCCACCACCACGCTGTTGCCCGCTGCGGCCATTCCGGCGACTGCCCGGTGGAAACCCCGGTACGGCTCGTCCAAGCGGTGCAGCAGTTCCTTTGCGATGCTGGACTTCCCCGAACTCGACGTCCCGTTCAAGAAGATGATCCGCCCGCCTCGGGCGGGAAGAGAACCGTCGCGGGGCGCGGGCCCGGGGCTGCCGGGTACCGTAGGGGTTATCAATCTCGTGCACCTCCCTGCGGGCTGCGTGACACCCGAAGACAGAGGTGAAGGAAGCCCATGACGACCAACCGAGGACGCAAAGACGTCATCCGTGACCGGATGAACGCTACCGGCGAGTCGTACAACGTCGCCGCCCGCAATCTCAAGGCCATGAAGGACATGGGCGCCACCCGCGATGCCGCCCTCGTGCAGCGTTGGCTGCCCGCCGAGAGCTTTGATGTGCCCTGCCCGTGCGGTGAGACCTGTGAGCCGGGTGAGACCTGCGATCACTGCCACGCGCGGCACCGCCATGTGAAGCGCTACCCGGGCAGCACCACCGAGATCGAGACCTGGGCCGATCGGTACGAGTGCACCGGCTGCTCTTCCTCGTACACCCTCACCGTGCACCTGGCCGGGCGCCCCTGGGGCGTCGCCGAAACCGTCGTGGTCGGCGGGTCGGCGGAGGAAGTCGTGCGGGTGCGGGTGCTCCCCGGTGTGATCCATCCGCTGCTGCGCTCCGAGGCGGAGGCAGCGGCGGCCACCGGAGGCGAGTGATCACGCCAGGTGGCCGCCGTCGGTACCGCGGAGGGCTCAGGTCTCGTCGGCGGTCAGGCGCAGTGAGATCGAGTTGATGCAGTAGCGCTGGTCGGTCGGCGTGGGGTAGCCCTCGCCCTCGAAGACGTGGCCCAGGTGCGAGCCGCAGCGCGAGCAGCGGACCTCGATGCGGACCATGCCCATCGTGCGGTCCTCGATCAGCTCGACCGCGTCGCTGTCCTTCGGGTCGTAGAAAGACGGCCAGCCGCAGTGCGACTCGAACTTCGTGTCGGAGCGGAACAGCTCCGCGCCGCACGCGCGACAGGAGTAGACGCCGGCCGTCTTGGTGTCCGTGTACTCACCGACGAAGGCGGGCTCGGTACCGGCCTGGCGCAGCACCGCGTACTCGGCCGGGGACAGCTCCTCGCGCCACTGCTCGTCGGGCTTGTCGATGTCGTACGCCATGACTTCCTCTCTCGCGCCTCGGGGTGATGCGCCTCAGTGGGACAGCCGGGCGAGGATCTCCGGACCGAGGTCCGTGACGTCGCCCGCCCCCATGGTGAGAACGAGATCACCGGGCTTCGCCATTCCCGCCACGGCATCGGCCACCGCGCCCTTGTCGGAAACGGCGTGTACGTCCGCGCCCGCCGTCTTGGCCGCCTCGATGATCAGCGCGCTGGTGATGCCGGGGATCGGGTCCTCGCGAGCCGGATAGATGTCCAGCACGACCGAGCCGTCGGCCAGGGCGAGGGCCTGGCCCATCTCCGTACCCAGCTCCTGCGTGCGCGAGAAGAGGTGCGGCTGGAAGACGACGAGGAGCCGGGAGCCGGGAGCGGCGGCGGCGCGCATCGCCTCCAGGTCGGCGGTCATCTCGGTGGGGTGGTGCGCGTAGGAGTCGATGACCTGCACGCCGTTCGCCTCGCCCTTGAGCTGGAGGCGGCGCTTGACGCCGGTGTACTTGCCGAGCGCGGAGGCGAGGTTGTGCGCCGGGATGCCGAGCGCGACGCCCGCCGCGAGGGCGGCCACCGCGTTGTGGGCGTAGTGGCGGCCGGGGACGGAGACCGTGAAGGTGAGGAAGCGGCCGGCCAGGACGACCGTGACCTCGCTGGTCAGACCGCGTGCGGTGACCTTGTGGACGCGTACGTCGGCGTCCGCCGCCTCGCCGTACGTCACGACCTTGATCGTCGACAGGTCGCGGACCTTCGCGGTCAGCTCGACCGCGCCGGGCTGGTCGGCGGCGATCACCAGCGTGCCGCCGGGGACGATCTTGCCGACGAACGTCTCGAAGGACTCGTAGATCTCGTCCATGGAGGCGTAGTTGGCGTGGTGGTCCAGTTCGACGTTGAGGACGATCGCGACCTCGGGGTCGTACTTCTGGAAGCTCCGGTCGCTTTCATCCGCCTCGGCGACGAAGATCTCCCCGTCGCCGTGGCGGGCGTTGGTGCCGGGCCCGTCCAGGTCGCCGCCGATCGCGTACGACGGGTCGAGGCCCAGCTCCGTGAGCGCGACGGCCAGCATGGAGGTCGTCGTCGTCTTGCCGTGCGTGCCCGCGACGGCGATGGACCGCAGGCCACCGCCCATCAGGGCGGCGAGCGCGTCGGAGCGGTGGACGACCGGGACGGACAGCTCGGCGGCCCGTACCAGCTCCGGATTGTCCGCCCGGATCGCGCTGGAGACGACCACGCACGAGGCGTCGTCCGCGAGGTGCTCCGCCGCGTGGCCGATGTGGACCGTGGCACCGAGGGCGCGCAGGGCCTCGGCGGTGCCGGACTCCTTGGCGTCGCTGCCCGCGACCTTGGCGCCCCGCTGGGTGAGGATCTTGGCGATACCAGACATTCCGGCGCCGCCGATGCCGATGAAGTGCGGCCGTTCCATGGCGGTGGGGATACCGGGTGCCATACGTGTTCTCCCAGGGTGGTGCGGTCGGTGCGGGGCTGTCGGTGCGGTGCGTTCCGTGCGTTCGGTGCGGGGCCGTCGGCCGTACGCACGCCGTCAGCGATCCCCCAGCCTATTCGCTTCGGCCGGCTCAGCCCGCCCCCCTGGTCCGCCCTTCGGCGTTGTCGTCCTCCGCGCCGTGCGCGAAGAGCTTGAGCACGGGTACGCCGACCTTGTGGCGGGCGCGCGAGGCCCAGTCCCGGTGGAAGAACTCCTCCACGTAGTGCGGTTCGGTGAGCACGATCACCTCGTCGGCGGCCGACTGCTCGACGACGGACTTGAGGTGGTCCAACGGGTGGTTCTCGACCACCAGGCCGGTGGCCTCCCGGCCCGCCGCCTTCAGCGCGGCCAGCGAGTGGGCGAGGGCCAGCTCGGCGGGGCCGCGGGCGGCGGCGCCCTCGGGCTCCTCCCCCTCGCGGCCGGCCTCTCGCAGCTCGCCGAACGCGACGTCGTCGATGGCGCGCAGCAGGGCGTCCGCCTGGTCGCCGCGGGGCTGCATGAGCACGATGAAGGTGACGTTCTCCTCGCCGTGGAGCGTGGTCACGAAGTCGACGTCCACGGACGACAGGGGCTTCTCGATCATCAATACGCTTGTGAACACGACAGGCGCCCTTCATCGTTCAGGGGCCCGTGAGGCCCGCTGCGGAAACCATCCTTCCCCGTGTCCGCACGGGGTCTGCGTGAGTAAGTGTGCCCAGCGGAAGCTAACCGGAACGAGATATTCCGCCCAATGTCAGATCCGGCGGTATCGAGCGAAAAGGAACCCGCCCTCTTCCAGTACGGCCGCCAAGGCGAAGCGCTCGGGGTCCGCGAGGTCCGGTCCACCCGTGATGCGCTGCGCGTTGCCGACCGCGAGGAGCGGGGAGACGGTCAGGCAGAGTTCGTCCAGTACGTCGGCCGCCACGAACTGGCCGAGCAGGCGGGGGCCGCCCTCGGTGAGCTGGCGCTTGAGGCCCATCTCCGCCAGGGCCGCGACCGCGCGGGGCGGCTCGACGCCCGGCCCGTCCCCGGCGACGAGCACCCGCGCGCCCGCCTTCTCGGCGGCGCGGATCCGGTCGGGGGACGCGGCGGCGCCGGTCAGGATCAGGGTCTGGACGAGGGGCGAGACGAAAAGCGGAAGCGAGAAGTCCAGGTTCAGGCTCGCGCTCACGACGGCGATCACGGGGGCGGGCGCCTGCCCGGCGGCGGCCCGCCGCTCTGCGAAGGCGTCACGGGCGCGGGCGGGCCGGTAGCCCTCCAGGCGAACCGTTTCAGCACCGACGAGGACGACATCCGCGAGCGCGCGCAAGGTGCCGAAGATCCGCATGTCGGCGTCGGACGAGATGGCCTGCGAACGGCCATTGTGGTGGGCGGCGCCGTCGAGCGTGGAAACCATGTTGGCGCGCAGCCAGGACCGGTCTTCGCGGGGCTCGGGGTACGCGTACGCGTCGGCGAGGTCGTCCAGGGCCCACTCGTGGTCTGGCGTCGGCGGCTCGGAGGGCACGGGGAACAGGCGTCGCATGCGCGCAGTCTGACACGCGCGGTGGCCTCCGGCTGGGTGGGCCGGGGGTGCCCTGCGGGCGGCTCTGTCCTCAAGCGCCGGACGGGCTGGAGGTTGGCCGAGCCGGGACGCGAACGTTCTCCCGGACGGGGGTGTGTCCTCAATCGCCGGACGGGCTGATTGTGCCCGACCCAGGGCGACAAGCCTGAGGACCAGGCGCGCCTTCTCAAACCAGCCCGGCGGGCCTTTCAAGCCCGTCCGGCGCATGAGGACGAACCGGCCGGCGGGCGGGCCCTTCCCCAACGGCATCCGGATCGCAAGCCCGCCCAGGCCCGCCTCTCAACCCCGCCCAGGCAGACGTTCCAAGCCCGTCCGGCGCTTGAGGACGAACCGGTCGGCAGGCGGGCCCTTCCCCAACGGCATCCGGATCGCAAGCCCGCCCAGGCCCGCCTCTCAAGCCCGTCCGGCGCTTGAGGACACCCCCACGACGGGCAGTCGGGCCCGAGCCCGGCCCCGCCGCCCACCAGCCCGTCCGGCGCTTGAGGACAGAGCCGCCCGCAGGCACCCGGACCTCGCCACACGCTCTACAGTTGAGCACCGTGCCCGTCTCCCCCGCCGCAAGCCCCCGCCCCGTATCCCTCTGCGCACGCACCCCCCGCGTCGCCGCCGAGCGGCTGGTCGGCGAGATGGTGCCGCCGCCGCGCTTCGACTCCGTGCGCTTCGACACCTACGTCCCCGACCCGAGGCAGCCCAGCCAGGCCGAGGCCGTCACCGTACTGAGCACATTCGCCGCCGGGCTCGACGGCGCGGCCGACACCAAGCGGGGCAAGCGACACTGGTTCGGCCGGAAGCCCGCCGACACCGCCGCCGCCGGCCCCCGTGGCGTGTACCTCGACGGCGGTTACGGCGTCGGCAAGACCCACCTGCTGGCCTCCCTCTGGCACGCCACTCCCGCCGCCGCGGAGGAGAAGGCCTTCGGCACCTTCGTGGAGCTGACGAACCTCGTCGGCGCGCTCGGTTTCCAGCAGACCGTGAAGACCCTCGGCGGCCACCGGCTGCTCTGCATCGACGAGTTCGAACTGGACGACCCGGGCGACACCGTCCTCGTATCGAGCCTGCTGAGCCGGCTCGTGGAGGCGGGCGTGGCGCTCGCCGCGACCTCGAACACGCTGCCCGGCAAGCTCGGCGAGGGCCGCTTCGCCTCCGCCGACTTCATGCGCGAGATCCAGGGGCTCTCCGCGCGCTTTCGCCCACTGCGTATCGACGGCGAGGACTACCGGCACCGGGGGCTGCCCGAGGCCCCCGCCCCGCTCACCACCGAGCAGGTGACGCGCGCCGCGCACGCGACCGAGGCCGCCAGCCTGGACGACTTCCCCTCTCTTCTCGCCCATCTCGCCACCGTCCACCCCAGCCGGTACGGCGCGCTGACGGAGGGTCTGCGGGCCGCCTGCTTCACGGACGTGGGCCCCGTGCCCGACCAGTCGACGGCGCTGCGGCTGGTCGTACTCGCCGACCGGCTGTACGACCGGGAGATACCGGTCCTCGCCTCCGGGCTGCCCTTCGACCGGCTGTTCGGCGAAGAGATGCTGAACGGCGGCTACCGGAAGAAGTACTTCCGTGCGATCTCACGTCTCACCGCCCTGGCACGCGACGCAAAGGGCCTGCTCGCCGAGTAAGTTCGGTGCCGTAACGATGTGCGGCGCGCGAGGTGCGGTCGATCAGCTCCCGCGTGCCCGATACAGAAGGGTTCCCATCACCATGGCTACCACGCGCCAGGCACACACCGTCTGGGAAGGCGACCTCCTCAAGGGCAGTGGCGTCGTCACCTTCGACTCCTCCGGCATCGCCGAGCAGCCGGTTTCCTGGGCCTCCCGCGCCGAGCAGGCGAACGGCAAGACCAGCCCGGAGGAGCTGATCGCCGCCGCTCACTCCAGCTGCTTCTCGATGGCCCTGTCCAACGGTCTCGCCAAGGCCGGCACCCCGCCGACCAAGCTGACCACCCAGGCCGAGGTCACACTGGTGCCCGGCACCGGTATCACCGGCGTCCACATCACCGTTCAGGGCGAGGTCGAGGGCCTGGACGAGGCGGCGTTCGTCAAGGCCGCCGAGGACGCGAAGGCGAACTGCCCGGTCAGCCAGGCGCTCGCGGGCACGAGCATCACGCTCACCGCCTCGCTTGCCTGAACCGCGGACCGCGACTGCGGATTGCGGATTGCGGATTGCGGATTGGGGACTGCGGATCGCGGACCTACGGATCCGCCGAATCACTGATCCGCTGAACCGCTGATCTCTCAGGACACATCAGGCTCAGTGGCCCGCACAGTTCACGTGTGCACAACACCCGTGATACACACGTGCGGGTCACGTCTCCTGTCCGCCAACAGGGAGTTGCCTCATGTCCGCAACACGACGTCAGGTCCTGGCCACCGGAGCATCGGTCGCCGGAATCGCGTTCACCGGAGCGGTGTCGGAGCTTTTCGCCGGCACCGCTGTCGCACAGGAAGTGGGGCGCAGCGGCTACGGCCCGCTCGTACCCGATCCGGACGGCTTGCTCGACCTGCCGAAAGGTTTCCGTTACCGCGTCCTGTCCAGAACGGGCGACGAGCTCCGTTCGGGCGAGGGCGAAGTCCCCAGCAATCCCGACGGCATGGCGGCCTTCGCCGGCCGCCGCGGACGCGTCCATCTGGTCCGCAACCACGAGAACCGGGCCGACGGCAAGATCGGCGTCCCGACCGTCGAAGGTCTGACCTACGACCCGATGGGCAAGGGCGGCTGTACGTCGCTCGAACTCGACGGGCAGGGCAACGTACTCGGCGAGCGTGTCGCCATCGCCGGCACCGCGGTCAACTGCGCGGGCGGGCCGTCCCCTTGGGGCACCTGGCTCACCTGCGAGGAGACCGAGGACAAGGCCGGCACCAACGGCTACACCAAGGACCACGGCTTCATCTTCGAGGTCGACGGCGCCGATCCGCACCGCACCGGCGCCGTACCGCTGAAGGCGATGGGCCGCTTCCAGCACGAGGCGATCGCCATCGACCCGCGTACGGGTGTCGTGTACGAGACGGAGGACGCGTTCGACAAGCCCTTCGGGCTTTTCTACCGCTTCCTGCCCGAGAAGCCGCTGGGCGGCCTGGGGTCGCTGCGCGCGGGCGGCACGCTGGAGGCCATGCGCGTCCCCGGCGTACCCGATCTGTCGGTCATCCAGGAGCCGGGCGCGAGCTTCGACCGCGTCGAGTGGGTGCCCGTGCCCGACTCGCAGGCGAAGGAGACGCCCATCCGGCTCCAGGACTTCGGCAAGAAGGGCATCACGCACGCCCAGAAGCTGGAGGGCTGCTACTGGGGCGACCGTTCCGTCTACTTCGTGTCGAGCTTCGCGAAGAGCGCGGAGGGCTCGGCCGCCGACCACTACGGGCAGGTGTGGAAGTACGAGCCGCAGCGGCGCCGGCTCACGCTGGTGATCGCCTTCGGCCCGGACACCGACATCCAGCTGCCCGGCGAGTCCCCCGACAACATCTGCCTCGCGCCCAGCGGCGGCCTGATGGTGTGCGAGGACGGCGGTGGCGTGCAGCACGTGTACGGGCTGACGCGGCACGGCGAGCTGTACGAGATGGCGCGCGCGGCGGAGAACATCGGGACGCCCGAGGAGCCGGAGTGGGGTGAGTTCGCGGGGGTCACGTTCGCGCCGGACGGCGACACTATGTACGTGAACTCCTACACGCCGGGCAAGACGTTCGCGATCACGGGACCATGGCGCTAGGCCGTGTCTTCTAAGTCCCGCCTGGCCCGCGGCGCCTGGCACGGCGCCTCGCCGCGTTGTCGGAGTCGGCCAAGTACGGCTGGTCCATCCACAAGGCCGATCCTCCGCCTCGCGATGCACCGCACCAGCCGCCGCGGGCCCCGCCCTGCGGGCGGACGGCGCTACTTCGAAGACACGACCTAGGTCTGTTCGTACTCGGTCGCCGGACGGGCCGCGGTTGGGGCCCGTGCGGCGCCCGGG